>DCFX01000010.1 GCA_002314445.1 Treponema sp. UBA1793 | reverse complement strand
TAAATGTCCCTGCTGCGGTCATCCCGTCCCCATAAAGGGAATCAGCCCCAGAGACTCATTCAGGGAACAGGGATTCATGGGAGGCTATCCTTTTACAAGAGCGCTTGAAATGATAGAGGCCATTCTCATTGCACTGGGAATAACGAAAGAAAAAGATGTTCTGAATGTGTGGGAGTCCGTACTGAGCAGCGGTGGTCTGGAAAATTTTCATAAGGAAATACAGAACATTCCCGGATATTTCAGCTCTATACAAAAATTCGGCAGCATCGCAGGCAGGGAGACTGAAGCGGAAAGGCTGATACGGTATATGAAATCATTTACAGTACAGATACAGGAAAAACTGGGAAGTACGACGAAGAAACCGCGTGTCTACTATGCTATGGGTAAGCCGCTGTTCTGCTTTAACGGCGGGCGTTTTGAAAACCAGCTGATTGAATGGTCTGGCGGTATTTCCGTTAACAAAGAACTGAATCTTGACGGCCGTCCGGGGGAAACTATATCTGCACAAACGCTTAATAAACTGGATCCTGACATCATGTTCATTTCTTCTTTTTTGAGCAATTCACTGCAGACTGTTTACAAAGAATGTCAGGAAGCCGGAGTTACCTGCAAAGCTGTACGCAGCCGGCAGATTTATAAACCGCCGTATCCCAATATAGATTTCGGGAGCCCGCGGTGGATTCTTGGACTGCTGAATGCAGCAAATATCCTGCATCCCGAACTTTTCAATTTTGATATAAAGCAGGAAGCAGACTGTTTTTACAGAACGTTTTATCATTGCGACTTTGTTCCCGGAGATTTGAACCTGTCTTTTGCAAAACCGGGCTGCCGGTGGCAGTGGGAGAAAAAAGAAACCGTATCAGTTGAGATGAACCGCAGCAAGAATACTGCAGCCGCACTGTTATAATTAATTCTGAGTATCTGCCTGTACAGCGTATTCTTAATCATTTATATTATAGTAGAAAAAGAATACGGGATGCAGAAATATTTTCTGCTGTGAAAACAGGAGGCTGCCATGAATGCTGATCAGAAGGTATTTCTTTTTAAAACACTGGAGAAGTATACGGTTGTTTCTGACGAAGAAAAAGAAAAACTGGAAAGAATGGTACACGTAAAAGATATCGGCAGAAATTCTTTTTTTGTACGGCAGGGAGAGTCCCAGAGTGATATTGCACTTATTCTGACAGGAATTTTCAGAGTTTCCTGCCTGGATTTCTCCGGAAGCGAAAAGACTCTGGCATTCAGAACAGGGGGACAATTTCTCTGTACTTATTCACCTGCAATAGAGAAAAGAGAAGTGTGGTATTCCATAGAATCGCTGGCTGACAGCAGTCTTTTGTTCATTACCCGCGCTGATTACAAAGAATTGATAATGCATCACAGCTGCTGGGATATTCTCATAAAGAATTACATAATTCAGCTGTACATAGAAAAGGAAGACAGGGAAAGGTCTTTCCTGCTTGATGATGCAGCGGAACGATACCGCCGGTTTACCGGTAAATATCCTGGTATTGAGCAGCATATTCCGCAGTATTATATTGCATCGTATCTTGGAATTTCTCCTGTTTCACTCAGCCGGATCAGAGCCCGTCTGAAGTAAGTTTTTGCAGGAATCGGGGGTATCGATTGTTTTGATACCTGCACGGACAGGGAGACCTGTTTTATGCGGATAACAGGACTGTCAGTTTTTATTAACATAGGTTAATTACTAATTTTTTGTTCCGTACTATCTTTTTTACAGAGGTACAGAATATGAAAAAAGCTTTTGTTACAGGATCGTGCGGATTCTTTGGTATGAATCTGATAGAAGAACTGCTGAAGGAAGGCTGGCAGGTTATTGCGTTTCATCTGCCGCAGGAGGATACTTCCCGTCTTCAGAAACCCGGCATAACTCTTGCAGCGGGAAACATTTTGGATTATCAGTCGCTGCTTGAAGCCCTCCCCGATGACAGCGAAACGATTATTTTCCACAATGCAGGTGATACGACAATGTGGTATCGGAATGCAGACAGGCAGTATAAAATAAACGTTACGGGAACTGCCAATGTGTGCAGGGCGGCACTTGAAAAACACGTAAAGCGTCTTGTGTATACGTCATCCAGTTCTGCATACGGAGTGCATAAGGAACGGCTGCGCGAAGATACTGTTTCCAATGCCTTGACCTGCCGGATGAATTATAACCGTACAAAATATCTTGCGGAACAGGAAATCAGAAAATACATACAGCAGGGACTGGACGCTGTTATACTGAATCCTTGTAATATGATGGGACCTTGTGATGTGAAAGGATGGTCGACTCTTATTAAGAGCGCTGTAGAAAAAAAGACAATTCAAATTACAAACGGTGTCGGTACGTTTGCACATGTGCAGGATGCAGCCCGGACTCACATCAGAGCGGCAGAGGTCGGAAAAACCGGGCAGAATTACCTTATTGGCGGGAATGAAATTTCCTTCGGCGATATGTATGCACTGATAAAAGACATAACGGGGAGCAGTGTCAGTCTGAGAATTATACCGTCGTGGGTATTATTCATTGTCATGCAGGTTTTAAAAATAAAATCACTGTTTGACGGCAAAGAACCGCTTGTTACCTATCCCCGGTACCGACGTCTTACAGAGAAACTGTATTGTGATGACTCGAAAGCCCGGGGCGAATTAGGCTTTTCGACGGTGTCCATAAAGAAGATGATACAGGATTCATATGACTGGCTGCTGCAGGAGCAGCTTATAGAAGGGCCTGCAGTATGAAATCATCAGAAAGAAAATTCGTGCCGGTAGAACAGGAACCACTTCATAAAGAAATTCTTAAAAACAGCAGAATCAGGTTGTATCGTACAGTCCTGATGCCCGGTACCCGGACAGCATATCACCGCCATTCTCAGGACACGGTATATATCGTCTGCAGCGGCGGCGGTATAAAAACGGAATTGTTTCCTGGAAGCGGTAAGTGTTCCACGATTCTGCCGGGATGGATTACACTCTGCGAAAAGATTCGGCTTATTGCCGCAAAACTGGTCACTGGCGCTCTTCATCTTCACGCTGGTTTTATGTTTTATATGCCAAGCGGTGCGAATCCTGTTATACACGCAGCAACAGCAGTCCGGACAAATGCAGGTCCTATGAACCTGATAGGCATAGAATTATACGGCGGGAAGGAATCTGTACATTGTAAAAAAGGACGGAAAGAAGGTGGGCGCCGGGAGTTTTTTATTCACGGAGTCTGCATTAAACACGTCGTTCTGCCTTCCGGAAAAACTGTTACAGAATCGGGAAACGGTAATCCCTTCTGTATTGTTTCCTGCGGATATTCTGCAGTTGTTCAGGAAGGCGGGAAAAAAACAGAATTGACTGCCGGCGGTTTTTTGTGGCGTGATTCTCTGTCTGCGTGTGTGATTCAGAATGCCGGCAGTAAAACACTGCAGCTCATAGTTCTGGAGTTTTAAATGTATGCCGGCAGTTTTTAAATTTTGCAAGAGTCTTTCAGAATCTTATTGAAGTTTACAATAAACAGAATCGCGCAGACTGTAACTGATATACAGTCCGATATGGGTTCGGCAATGTAAATGCTTTCAGCCTTTCCCGTTACAGCCGGCAGTATAAGTGCCAGCGGAACGAGCAGCCCGACTTTTCGTAAAAGTGCGATGATAATCGACAGTTTTGCCTGTCCCAGTGCAACGAAAGATGCCTGCAGCGCCATTTGTATGCCGAACAGTGCCATGCCGAGCATGAACAGCGGCATCGTCCGGCAGATGAACGCCGTGAGCGCCGCATCATTTGTAAAAATACGGACATACAGCCACGGGCAGATAATTGCAGCAGCAACAATCAGCAGCGTGGATGATTCAAGCAGAATTACAAGATAGCGTACCGTTTTTCTGACTCTTTCTGTCCGGCAGGCTCCGTAATTGTAACTGATGACAGGCTGTACACCCTGTGAAAAACCGTTTGCAGGAACTGTCGCGAACTGCATGACAGCCTGCATCACGGTAAGCGCGCCGACATACAGGTCTCCGCCGTATTTCTGGAGTCCGCTGTTCATGACGATGGAAATGAGCGCCTCCGTCGACTGCATGACGAAAGGTGATACTCCGAGCGCAGCCATACCCGTTATGATACTTTTATCAAGCTTCATGTATTTTCTTTCGAGTTTCAGCGTTGCCCTGTCGGAAAACAGGAAACTGAGCACCCAGAAAGCGCTTACTGCCTGCGATATGACTGTTGCCAGCGCCGCTCCACGTACTCCCATCCCGAAGACGAAAATGAACAGCGGATCGAGTAGTATATTAAGTACGGCACCGATGAGAACTGACAGCATTGCCGTTTTTGCATTCCCCTGAGCAGTTATAAATGTGTTGAGTCCTACGGAAATCTGGACGAACAGTGTGCCGCACAGATAGATGCTTATATACTGATTTGCATAAGGGAAAGTAGCGCTGCTTGCTCCTATAAGATAGAGGAATTTGTCTTTCAGCGGGAAAAATACAGCCGACAGAACGACAGTCATCAGTATGAGCAGAACGAAACCGTTGCCCATAAAGCGGGCAGCCCGTTCCCTGTTTCCGCTTCCGAGCGCAATGGCTGCAAGCGGTGCGCCGCCGCCGCCGACTATTGAAGCAAAGGCCGTAATGATGATGATAACCGGCAGCGCGAGTCCGACGCCGGTCAGGGCAACAGCTCCTGTTCCGCTTATATGCCCGATGTAACTCCGGTCGACTATGTTGTATAAAAGGTTTATTACCTGCGCGGCAAGCGTCGGCAGACCCATCTTCATCATGAGGGGAAGGACAGGTTCTTTCCCCAGGCTTTCTTCTCGTGTCATGCGGGACAGTGTATCATGATGCAGAGTGGAGGTAAATAAGTACCATCATAATGATACTGAATCATTACTGCAAAATATTAATTTTCTTCGTTTGACGGGCTGTACAGAATTTTTCCGGCTATACAGGCAAACATCTGTATCTGTTCGTAAAGCAGCTGTTTGTCAATGCGTTCAATAAATCCGCTGTCTGATACGGCACATAGATAACCGGGTGCAGGGACAAGCGATATAGTCGGAATCCCTGCCTTGTATAAAGGTTCACCTTCGCCGAAATATCGTGAACGGGCAGGATTTAGCGTGACAATACGGAGCTTTGTCCGGTGTTCAATTGATTCCATAAGAATCTGTTCCATGAGTTGGGACGATGTGTATAGAAGTTCCCTGTCGATTTGTCCTGACGGTCTGCACGATGCGTGAGTTTTGTCGTCTTCCCATTCCATACAGCCGAGGTGTTCAATCGTTAATCCTGCAACAGCCTCTGCATGCGTTCCCTTTCCATCCCATAATTCAGGATGCTCATGAAGCCATCTCGTTGTTGCCTGTCCGTTAATGCCGAACTGCGGAAGTTGAAAATGGCCGGTCACAAACACAAAAACGATATCGATTTTACGTGATTCCTGCGGAATCTGCGAAAAGGCCTGTGCAAGAGCGAGCAGACCCGCAGAACCGTTTTCTTCGCAGTCGTTCGGACCGTCCGTGTGCGTGTTGATAATGAGCGTCTTTTTGTGGTTTACCCCGGGCAGAACTGCATGCAGGCTGTCGCTTTCCGCAGATTCGTCAGTTACAGCGTCGAGAACAAGCCGCACCATGCATCCTTCTTTTGCAAGCTGCCGCAGTCTTGTTCGTGCAGAACCTGCTGCCCAAAGAGCAGGGCAACTGTGGGGGCCGGTTGTAAATGGGAGATACTGTCCTGCCGCTGCTTCATCTGATAAACCTTTCCATATGCATATAATGCCCAGTACTCCTGCCTTCTGTGCTTTCTCCAGATTGGGGCCTGAAAGTACGGATCCTATTACAGGATTTAAGACTAGTGCCGGCAGGGATGCTGTTTTTGGGATTGCCTTCCGCTGGTTGAAAAGTAATACGGACGGCAGTTTTATATTGCGGACTTCTATGACAGCGATTTTTCCGCGGGCACCACGAAAATTTTTACCGCAGAACACAAGCGGAGCACAGATGCCGTCCGGGCCTGTTGAACCGGAATACGGAAAGTATGAAGATACCGGGATTGTTTCCGGTGTTCCGTTTTCGTGTGGAACGGAAAGCGACCATGTTTGGGCCTGCCATCTTGTAAACCGATGGCCTGATCGATGGACTTGCAGCCCTCTGTTTTCAAGCTGTTCTTCAATAAAATTTATAAAGGATTTATGTGACGCAGAACCGGTAAAACGGGGACCAAAAGAATTTAGTTTCTGCTGCCATTCCCAGACAGCTGCAGGGTCCGGGAGCAATGAAATAACAGGGGATCGGCTGTCCGCTACAGTTTCAATGTTTCTTTTTTCAGGCTGTTCCATACTATGAAATATATCTCATAGTATGGAGAAAAAAAACAAAATTAGCAGTAAATGACGGCTGTTTCACCCTGATTATTCTTTCACTGTCAGCAGATGCATTTCGCGGGAAACAAACGTAACTGCGAATATGAAGGCTGCACAGTCGGCAACAGGCCCTGCATACAGAACTCCGTCAATTCCGAAGAAAATCGGAAGAATCACGATAAGCGGTATGAGGAAGAGTACCTGCCGGGTGAGCGACATGGCTGCTCCCAGTTTCGCTTTGCCGATTGAAGCAAAGAAATTTGAAGTGAGCGGCTGGATACCGTTGAGAAAGGTCAGTACCATAAAGATGCGGAAATACTGTTCGGCAAAATGGAAATACAGTTCATTCCCGTTTCCGAACAAAGCTGTAATCTGCCGGGGAAAGACAAGAAAGCATATCCATGCGACGACTGAAATTACCGTTGCAATCACAGCGGCATCCTTATAGGCATTTTTTACGCGGTGATATTTTTTAGCTCCGTAATTGAATCCGAATATCGGCTGGCATCCCTGGGAAATGCCTATTACGATACCCATGAGCAGCATGTTTACTTTTGTGATGACACCGACACAGGCAAGCGGAATGTCACTGCCGTAAACCGACTTTGCGCCGTAGTATACGAGAACGTTGTTCATGACAATCTGGAACGACGCCATTGCGATCTGATTTATGGCCGAAGCAAAACCCATATAAGCGATCAATTTAATATACGCGAATGAAGGTATGAAATTCCGTCGGCTGAGTTTGACGCTCTTTGTATGAATAAGATAGATTGCAAGCAGCAGTGCAGACAGCATCTGGCTTATGACCGTTGCCCATGCGGCGCCTGCAATACCCCAGTTGAATCCGTACATGAACAGTGCATCCAGAAAGACATTCGCAACTGCACCTGCAAGCATGACAAACATGGAAGTTGCCGGTGCACCGTCGGCGCGGACAAGATTGTTTCCTGCAACTCCGAACAGCAGGAAGGGGATGCCTACGATTGTTATGCCGGTATATGTTTTCGCATAGGAAAAAACGGTGGCAGTTGCGCCGAATACATGAAGAAGCGGAATGATAAATATTTTTGCAAGAACGGCAATACAGAGACCGCAGATGATGTTAATCGTTATTCCGTTTCCGGCAAAGTATGCAGCTTTTTCCTTGTTGCCCCGTCCGAGTTCAAGGCTGAAGTTTGTTGCCGTACCGATACCGATGAGCAGTGCAACCGCCATGCATATGGTCACAAGCGGAAATGCCACGTTTGTCGCCGCATTTCCGAGTACGCCGACTTTCTGTCCGATGAAAATCTGATCTACGATATTGTACAAAGAGCCGACAAGCATACCGATAATTGCCGGAATCGAAAATTTAACAATAAGCGGCAGAATCCGCCCCGTTCCCAGAACATCCGCGCCACGGATTGGTGTACCTGTTTTTTCTTTAATTGATGTATCTGACATATACTTCCTGATGATATAAATCTTTGCTGACAGACGGCTGATGCTGA
>DCFX01000077.1 GCA_002314445.1 Treponema sp. UBA1793 | reverse complement strand
CGTGACGTTTTCGAGCAGATTGAAAGTGATATAGATAAAGTCGATTTTTTTCTCTGCATGAACTGGCGCATTCCGAAGCTTGAACGGTATCATAAACCCGTCGTCATCATGCAGAACGGCAACGAGGGAATCGATTTTGCAGCGTACTGCCGTTCAATCGGTATCGAAGCGTACGTTGCAATGGATATACAGGATTTGAACGAAATTGCCCATCTGCTGTGGGTACGCAAGGCAGTTTCACAGACGCGCGCGCTCGTTCTGACAGCCGGCAGTCAGCCGACGTTCGGCATACAGAGTCTTATCCGCGATCCGGAGATTATCCGTCAGAAATACGGTCTTGAAGTAGTTAAACTGCCATATACGTCAATCGTTCCGTATATGGACAGTATTACGGATGCAGAAGCAAAACCTGTTGCCGATAAAATTCTGGCAGCTGCAGCGGATGTAAAAGTGAACAGGGAATGGTTCATTAATGACATTAAGTATTACCTTGCCGCAAAAAAGATGATGGACAAGTACGACTGCAACGCATTTTCAACGGCATGCCATGAACTGTGTACGTCCGAAATTCCGCAGGCGCGCAAATTTACTCCGTGCACGTGCCATACGCTGCTAAAGGATGAAGGCATTCCGAGCGGCTGCGAAGAGGATCTGAATGCACTGCTTGCAATGACGATTATGCAGTACACGGCAGACCGTCCGGCGTTTATGGGTAATCCTTCGCACGAAACTGATGAGCTGCTCAAGATACATCATGCCGTTCCCGCGCTCTGCATGAACGGGTATGGTTCAAAACCGCTTGCATTCAAACTCTGGGCATTCACCGGTCAGGGGTTCGGGGGAAAGATGCAGGTTGATTTTACCGAGAACAAATCAGATAAAGTAACGCTCGGGCGGTTTAATCCTGCCGGCGATACGATCTGCATAAAGACAGGTAAGGTCATCAAATCCGAATATGAAGAGGTATACTGCAGTCCGTTTTATTACATCCAGATGGATGACGTGCGCCATTATATGCATGCGCTTGCAGGGTTCGGCCATCATCAGGTGCTCATATTCGGCGACTACAGCAGACAGATAAAACAGCTTGCGGAAATCATGCATTTTTCCGTCGTGGAAGGATAATGATTTATCTGAACAATTCGGCCACATCATGGCCGAAGCCGCAGTGCGTTGTTGACGCGTATACCGCGTGTCTCTATGCACTGCCGGCCGGACAGTTCCGCAGCTCCTCAGACGAAGGAATTGGTGACGTTATTGATGCTGCACGTAAAAAACTTGCTGCTCTTTTTCACGCACCGGCTGACGGACGTATCATATTTTCTTCCGGCGCCACCGAATCGGCGAATACCGTTATAAGCGGCCTTGACTGGGGTGGCGCACACATTGTTTCGACGGTAACGGAACACAACAGCATTATCCGTCCGCTCATGAACTGTCATTCTGCAGCACCGGAAACGACGTTCGTTCCCTGCGATGACTGCGGATACGTGTCTCCCTGCGACATACAGGCGGCACTGCGGCCGGAGACAAAGGCGATTATCGTAAATCACTGTTCTAATGTGACGGGTGCTGTTCAGAATATAGCGGCAGTCGGAGCTGTTGCTGCAGAACGCGGTATCCTTTTTATTGTCGATGCGTCCCAGAGCGCCGGCTGCATTCCCATAGACATACAGGCAGCGCATATCGATATACTGATTTTTACCGGACATAAAAGTCTTCTGGGGGTGCCGGGAACGGGCGGCATGTATTTGAGAGCGGGTATACAGCTGCGTCCGTTTAAATTCGGCGGCACGGGACAGAACAGCGCAAGACTCGTGTATACGCCGGATTCGTGGGAGTACGAACCGGGCACGCAGAACGTTCCCGGCATTGCGGCGCTTGCAGCGGGAATCGATTACCTGCAGGAAAGAGGCATATCCCTGATACGACGGCAGGAAACGGCACTTATTACGGAGACTGCTGAACGGCTCCGGCGGATTGACCGCGTAAAAGTGTATGCGGGAAAAAAGGATGCATGCGGGCCTGTGCTCAGTTTTACGATTGCAGGCATGAGTGCTGCGGATGCCGGTTATATACTGAACGGCAGCTACGACATTGTCGTCAGGACAGGCCTTCACTGCGCGCCGCTTATGCACAAAGCGCTCGGCACGGCTCCCGGCGGCACCGTACGGATAAGCATTTCCGATTGGACGACAAGAGCGGAAACGGATGCGCTCGTGAGCGCAGTGGAGGATATATGCCGCGCATAACGATAACTGACTGCCGCCCGTCGCTCGAACCGTGCACTGAATCGGGATGGACCGCATGGGACTGTTTTACGTCCGGGCCTCTTGATGATAAGTTCATACTCTCGCTGCGTCCGCTTGGAAATTTTACGTACCTGCAGTCGCTTGCAAGGCCGTTTTTCAAAATACAGACCGATACATACTTTATTAAAGGTGTAAAAGGTACGCCGACGTTCCGCATCGCAATCCCGGGGGAGGAACGGACACCCGTCGACGGACTTATTGCTTTTATTTCCGGATTGCGGTAAACACGTATGTATGCGCATCTATGAAGAAATCATACCGCTGGACTCCTCATTCCCGTTTACGATTTCTCTTTATACGCTGCAACAGCGGGAAAATACGAAAGAGTCATTTCACTGGCATTCGTGTTTTGAAATAACGCTTGTAAAGGCCGGTACCGGTATTTATTATGTCAACGAAAAGGACTATCCGGTCGGCCCTGGCGATATCGTCATATTCAATCAGACTGAACCGCACGGCTGGGAAGTCACTTCCGCGGCGATGCAGGTGCTCGTCGCCATATTTACAATCGACTTTATTTCCGAGCGCGTCGGCGATTTTGACTATCAGTATTTGAAGCCGTTTGTCGACAGGGGAAGTAATTTCCGGAACCTTATTAAGGCGGGGGAACCTTTCTGTTCCGATATGAGCTATCTCCTGAACGAAATATACCGCGAATACAACACAAAGGCAGTCGGCTATCAGTTTATGATAAAGTCGGATATTCTTAAACTGCTTACGTTTCTTATCCGCAACTTTACCGATCAGAATAAATCGCAGGAGCTGCTTACGGTAAAACAGACGACGGTAAAGCGGCTGGAAAAAGCATTTATCTACATGTATAACCATTACAATGAAAAAATCACGCTTGATACGGTCGCCGGACTCTGCTGCATGAGTCCCGTTTATTTTTCATCGTCTTTCCGTAAGGCAACGGGTTCTTCATTTATTAATTATCTGACGGAAATCCGCGTCCGTCACGCCCAGAAACTGCTTCAGTCAAAAGATATGAATGTCTCGGATATCGCGCTTGAATGCGGCTTCCGTAATATAGCAAATTTTTACCGGCAGTACCGCAGAGTAACCGGCCATACGCCGAAAGAAAGTATTTGAGCTGTACGTTTATTATACCCTGTATTTCTGCAGAAACTTCATTGTTGTGCATTTGTAAAAATGAATGCTCCCGCATTCCTTTTTACACACAGTATACATACTATTTTATCAAAAATAGTATGTAATAACGAACATCGTTTTTGAGGATAACTTGACGAGAGTCGGGGGGAGTTCCACGGTCATACTGGGAAAAGTAAGTGGTTTTGAGAGGCACGGACAAAGCAGGTGCGCATATTGAATTACTATTACAATGCCGCCATTGATGTCAGCTTATGCCGGCGGGAATCCCGGCGAGCTCGTTCTGCGAGCCGGGTCAATTCCCGCAGAGCAGGATTTACATAAGGTAAATCCTGCGACGAATCCCGGCGAGCTCGTTGCGCGAGCCGGGACAATTCCCGGTAAGCAGGATTTGCATGAATGCAAATCCTGCGGCGGTTACTGATAGTTGTTATTAGTGCCACGGGGCGGCTGATTATTCCGTTTCCATGCAGAGGGTGTACAGCCTTCTTTTTTTCTGAACTCTTTGTGAAAACGCTGGAGTGAACCGAATCCGCTTTGTTCAGCAATGAAAGCAAGCGCGGCATCAGAATAGCGCATCAGCTTTTTGCTGTACTGGATTTTTTCATCTATGATTGCTTCGTGTAGCGTTTTGCCCGTAATATTCCTGAACCGCTGTTCAAGATTCCTCCGCGATGCCGGTACTTTTTCAAGTACGTTTTCAACCGTAATTCCGGTATGAGCGCTGTTTATAATAAAGTTCAGCGCGGTATTTACCAGTTTGTCCGGCGTTACCAGAATTCTGGTCGATTCACGTTCTATAATATCGAGCGGCGGAATGGTAATACAGTGTGCCGGAACCGTATGGTCCGGCTGGAGCATTTTTTCGAGCAGGGCGGCGGCGGAAAATCCCATTTCTACGCAGTTCAGCGCGATGCTTGAAAGCGGCGGTGTCGCAAGTTCGCACAGAATGTCTTCGTTGTCTACGCCGAGAACGGCGATGTCGGCGGGAACGGACAGTTTTTCGTCCTCGCGTGAATTTTTGCATACCGTAATGATTTTCAATCCGATAGTATCGTTTGCCGCGAACAGCGCAGCTGGTTTGGGAAGCGAGAGGAGCCAGTTTTTCAGTTCGGCAGTTTCCAGATTAAGCTGTTCCCACCATTCAAGGGGCTTTTCAAATGCATCCGCATGCAGAATTGTTGTGATGAATCCGTTGTAGCGGCAGCGCGACCACTGCACGCCGTCTGCACCGGCCCACGCAAAGCTGGTATGTCCCAGCTGCGAAAGATGGTATGCGGCTTTTACTCCGGTTGCATAATCGTCGTTGTTTACTTCAAAGTATCCGCATCCCGTATACGCACCGGCAACATCAATAACGGGGACGCCGGATTTCGTGAGCGTATATCCGTCCGCTTTATTTTCAATGCGGGAAATGATGCCGTCAAGCTGCGTATCTTTTCCGTCAAGGGGCGAAAACATCCAGTCATGGCCGAGCAGCGTCCAGTTTGTCTCCTGCCGTGCGAATTTTATGATGCCGCGTACGATGCCTCTCGTATACGCATCGTCGACGGTGATGAACAAACCGATTTTTTTACATTCTTTCATACGCAGAAAAGTATAAATCATTATCAGCGGAAATGGAATTTATGGAACCTCTAAAAACTTCAGTTTTTAGAGGTTCCCTTTATTTATATGCCGGAGATGATATTTTTTTTTGTATGAGCCGGAGAATGTGTATGTCAATTTTATCATAGTATTTTTCATAATCGGCTGAGCGGATTCAAAAAGATACTGGTAAAATAAAATTTACTGAAGGAGCTTTCTATGCTGATAAATATTTCTCCGGTAATAAGTCCGGAACTGCTGACTGCACTCGACGAAATGGGCCACGGTGACGAAATCATACTGGCAGACGCTTTTTTCCCCGGCAGAACGTGCAGCAGCCGGGTTATCCGTGCTGACGGCATCCGCCTTCCCCGGCTGCTTGACGGTATCCTGCGTCTCATAAATCTTGATCCGTATGTACCGTCTCCTGTCATGATGATGGCGGCAACGCCGGGAGATACGCTTGATCCTGCTGTTGAATTGTCTTACAGGGAGGTCATCGATAAACACTGGCCCGGTACACCTACCGTTGAACGGATTGAACGCTTTGCATTTTACGAGCGTGCAAAATCCGCGTTTGCGGTTGTTATGACGGGAGAAACCGTTCCGTATGGCAACATTATATTAAAAAAAGGAGTCATTCCGGTTCTGCCGGAATTCAGGTTCAACTGAAAGAAAAACTGCTGCTTTTGCAACGGCAGGTAATCCCGGCAGAATGGCTGCTGCCGGGATTTTTATTTGTGCGGAATCAACAACCTCGATCCAGGGGGCGGGGCATTAAACCCTCCGCACGAATAAGCTGCGTAAAACGATACATGATATACGCAAAATGGGAATTGTATTTACGGCATACATGACGCATCATTCTACTGTTGCTGTGAGGCAGTGAGTAATGCAGAACGTTTGTTGATTCAGGAGCGGTTATGAAAGTCATGGATATTCCGAAAATCGGTTTTGGTACATTCGGGTCAGATCATGTTAATCCGGATGAGGTCGCATCGGCTGTTTTACATGCACTGCGCTGCGGATACCGTCATATCGACTGTGCATCGGTATACGGAAACGAAGCTCAGATAGGCGCTGTACTGAAAACCGCATTCGACGAAGGCCTTGTTTCGCGCGAAGAATTGTGGATTACATCAAAACTGTGGAACGACATGCACGGAGAAGGCGAGGTCGTAAAATCGTGCAGGCAGTCGCTCAAAGATTTACAGCTTGAGTATCTTGATTTGTATCTCGTCCACTGGCCTGTCCCGAACTACCATCCTCCGAAATGCAGCGTAACATCGCGGAGTCCTGATGCCCGTCCGTTTGATATAAATGAGTATATGAAGACGTGGCGTCAAATGGAGGAGCTTGTCGACGCGGGACTGGTCCGGCATATAGGCACGTCCAATATGACAACAGCAAAACTTTCCGGAGTATTGCAGTATGCCCGGATTAAGCCGTATGTAAACGAGATGGAACTTCATCCGACATTCCAGCAGAAAGAACTTCTTGCATATGTTAAACAGAACGGAATTATTCCGGTAGCGTTTTGTCCGCTTGGTTCACCGGGACGTCCTGAGCGTGATAAAACGCCGGACGATGCAGTCGATATGGAAGAACCTGTTGTTAAGAAACTTGCGAAAAAATACGGAGTTCATCCCGCGGCGGTCTGCCTGAAATGGGAAGCAGGAGCAGGTGCCGTCCCGATTCCGTTTTCCGTAAATCAGAAAAACATCGATGCAAATTTCAAGGCAGTTATGGAAGCACCTCTGTCAGGAGATGATATGGAGGAGATGAAAACGGTCGACAGGAACTGCCGTCTTATTAAAGGTCAGGTGTTCCTGTGGGACGGTGCGTCAGACTGGCACGATTTGTGGAAATAATAATTTTTGGGGGAAATGTATGAGCAGTTTTATTAATGGTAAAAAAATGACTGGCGCTGTACTGCCGGGGAATAGTTCCGTCGAACTGAAAGAATATGACATTCCTGAGCCGGGATACGGTCAGGTTCTGGTACGGACAAAATCTTCCACAATATGCGGAAGCGACATACGCTGCATCTACCGCGAACACCTGGGAAAAGGACCGGAGGCGTATCAGGACGTTATTGCGGGGCATGAACCGAGCGGCATTATTGAAAAAACAGGTGAAGGACTCAGGCGCTTTAAAAAAGGGGATCGGGTGATTATTTATCATATTTCCGGCTGCGGTGTGTGCCACGACTGCCGCATGGGCTATCAGATTTCCTGTAAAAGCCCGTACCGTGCCGCATACGGCTGGCAGCGCAACGGCGGTATGGCTCCGTATATTCTTGCCGATGAAAAGGATCTTGTTGCACTTCCCGACCAGCTTACTTATACTGACGGTGCTCAGGTTGCCTGCGGCTTTGGAACAGTGTACGAAGGCCTTGAAAAAATAGGCGTAAGCGGCGATGATGCAGTCCTTGTCGTAGGACTCGGACCTGTCGGCCTTGCCGCCCTTATGCTTGCGAAGGCAATGGGTGCTAACAGGCTGATTGGTGTTGAAGGCATTCCCGAACGGGCGGAAGTCGCAAAGAAACTTGGTCTTGCGGATTACGTGTTCGCACCCGGAGAAGATGCGCTTGAGAAAATCCGCGGGGTTACGAACGGATACGGTCCCGAACGCGCAGTAGACTGCAGCGCAAATCCTGCCGGACGGGAGCTTGCCATCAGGGCAACCCGTGAATGGGGAAAAATCGCGATGGTCGGAGAAGGGAATACGGTAACGTTTCATCCGAGTCCGGATATTATTCACGGACAGAAGACAATATACGGTTCGTGGGTGACGTCTCTGTGGCGTATGGAAGATCTTGTAGAACGACTTGTCAGGTGGAACATACATCCCGAAAAACTGGTGACGGACCGGTTCAGTCTTGATAAAGCAGGGGAAGCTTACGCCCTTATGGCTTCGGGAAAATGCGGAAAAGTTGCGGTCTGCTTTGATGAGGAATTAAAATAATATTGTTGATGATGTTAATGCACGGCTGAGGAACATTGCTTGAAAAGGGAGAACGGATTATGGATAAGAAGAAGTATATTCAGGAAATTAATAAGGTGGTTGCCGAAGGAAAATATCATGATACATGGGACTCTCTGTCGCAGTATCGTGTTCCGGAGTGGTACAGGGGCGCAAAATTCGGAATTTTCATTCACTGGGGAGTGTATGCCGTTCCTGCATTCAGGAATGAATGGTATCCGAGAAACATGTATATCCAGGGTTCTCCCGAATACGAGCATCATATAAAGACTTACGGAAAACAGAAAGATTTCGGCTATAAAGATTTCATCCCTATGTTCAAGGCTGAAAATTTTAATGCAGACCAGTGGGCGGAAATTTTTAAAGCGGCCGGTGCGAACTATATTGTTCAGGTAGCGGAACATCATGACGGATTCCAGATGTATCGGAGCGAAGTATCCCATTACAACGCCTTTGAGATGGGACCCCGCCGTGACATTGCCGCAGAATTGAAAAAGGCGGTTGAAGATAAAGGAATTATTTACGGGGCTTCCTCGCACCGGTTTGAACACTGGTTTTTTATGGGGCACGGGAAAGAATTCGAGAGCGATATAAAAGAGCCGCTGAAATGCGGTGATTTTTACTGGCCTGCAATGCCAGAGCCGGATCTTCAGGATTTGTCCGCATCCTGTCCGACAGAGGAGTATATGGAAGACTGGCTTGTGAGGACGTGCGAAATTGTCGACAGGTATTGTCCGGCAGTCGTTTATTTTGACTGGTGGATACAGCACAGTGCGCTGAAGCCGTATCTTAAAAAGTTTGCCGCCTATTATTACAACCGTATGACAGAACAGGGCAGGGAAGGTATTATTAATTACAAACACGACGCATTCATGTTCGGATGCGCTGTAGTCGATATTGAGCGCGGACAGTTTGCTTCCCCGAAGCCGTATATATGGCAGACCGATACAGCCGTAGCAAGGAATTCCTGGTGCTATACGGAGAACAACCAGTATAAAACGGCCAATGAAATACTATGCAACCTTGTTGACGTCGTAAGCAAAAACGGCCGTATGCTTCTTAATATAGGACCGAAGGCTGACGGTACAATTCCGGAAGAGGACAGGAGAATACTCCTTGAAATCGGTGAATGGCTTAAGATAAACGGAGAGGCTGTGTACGGCAGCAGTGTCTGGAGAATTTCGACGGAAGGTCCTACTGAAGTTGTTGAAGGACAGTTTTCCGATGGAGAGTTTAAAGGATTTACATCCGAAGATATCCGTTTTACGGTTAATGGTTCGTATATCTATGCCTTCATATTAAAATATCCGGAAGACGGAGTTGTAAGAATCAAATCGCTTGCAGAAAAAGATGCAGCAAAACTGCCGCATTTTCACGGAATAATAAAAAATGTTTCCGTACTCGGTTTTGATGAACGGCCCGGCTGGAAGCGCACAGAGGATGCGCTTGTCGTCAGAACGGAAAGTGTGAAAAGCAGCAAACCTGTCGTAATCAGAATTCTGGCTGATTAGTTCTGCCGGACGGCGGTTATTTCTGCCACCTGCCTGCGGAATATATTCGGCGGTACATCTTTATACCGCTTGAAAAGTTTTACGAAATAACTGACGTCGTTAAATCCGCAGAGCAGCGCTATTTCTATGACCTGCTTCTGCGTCGCACGGAGAAGTTCGGCCGCACATTCTATCCGGTAATAATTTAAATAATTTATCGGGGCCTTTCCCGTAACTTTATGAAAGACGCGCGAGAAATACTCAGGCGACATTGCGGCTTCGTCTGCAAGGTCTTCCAGTGTTAATGGTGATGCGTAATCAATCCTGATACGGCGGAGTACGTTCTTCATCTGCAGTGAGTATCTGGTATCGTTGCGTTCCGATTCAGTCTGTTCCGTATACAGATGCTGCTGCAGAATAATACCGAAAAACTGCCACAATAATCCCGTCGTTATAAATTCATAACCGGAAAGTTCCTTTTTCATTTCATCCATGAGCGAAATTACTATTCTGCCCGGCTCGCTGTCAGGTGTAAAGCAGCCCGTAATATGCATTGAACCGTTCAGAAGCGGCATGTATTTTTCGCGGCAGATAACTGTGTCGTGAAGAATATTTTCCATCTCAAAAACAAGGCATTCATACACGCTGTTGTCAGGCGAGCCGCCGTGCAGTACGCCTCCGGGAATAAAAACTGATTCCCCTTCATGAAGCGTGACCGGGCTGCTGTCGAGCAAAAGCTGCAGGCTGCCTTTTCGTACCAGCACCAGTTCGCATTCCATATGCCAGTGAAAGGGCATCTCGTACCGCGGGTTGGAACGATTAACATAATAAAGCTGAATGGGAAAATTAAATGTGCCTCGTACCGCTTTCTCATGATATTCCAGATAATTCATACACCGGTTCCTCTTTGTCAATTTTATCATACTTTTTGTCATAATCAACAGAGAGGATAAAAAAATACGATGGTAAGATAAGTAAAAATTGAAGGAGCTTTTGCAGACAGTATGGAAATACATGAAGCTAAGGAACAGATATGCTCAGTCTGCCATAACATGTGGCAGCTTGGCTGGGTCGCGGCAAATGACGGAAACGTTTCGGCAAAACTTGATGACGGAACGTTCCTTGTTACGCCGACAGGCATCAGCAAGAGTTTTATTACGCCGGATAAACTTCTCCGGGTAAATGAGAATCTTGAAATATTGGAAGCGCAGGCGGGATACCGTCCGTCGAGTGAAATAAAAATGCATATGCGCTGTTACGAAAAGCGTGCGGATGTTAATAGTGTCGTTCACGCGCATCCGCCTGCAGCGACAGGATTCGCCGTCGCACACCGTTCGATGGACATGTACAACATGATTGA
>DCFX01000063.1 GCA_002314445.1 Treponema sp. UBA1793 | reverse complement strand
GTGAATTCAGCAACAAGGAGACGAATCCCTGTAGAGCCGATTTCAATGACTGCCTCAGGGGTCACCATATCATTAACTCCGAATATTACAGTTTATCAATAAGCATTGAACACTTGCCGGAAGGAATAGGCAGTGTCTTTTTCTTCTGATCAAGAATATTAATCGTGAAATAATAAAGCTTTTCGCTTTCCATCTGGATTTCCCAGCCCCGCGGGCTTTTGTTGCTCAATATCGTAATAAGGTTGCGTTTGAGCGACAGGTTTTCAATTCCCATAATTTCCAGGTTGGGAATAATCCAGTCGACAGTCTTGCGCGGCAGGCTTATTGAAAGTCCGATTACATTCTCAATCATGAGGGCTATCGTCGAAAGTCCCGTCGTAATTAAATAATGAGGGCAGGGAAAATCAGGATCCTTTGCCATTGAAGCCTTGCCTTCTTTACACGGCAGATACGCTTCGTATAAATCGCCCTTCTCTTTCGGGTCGTTCGGGATAAGAGCTTCAAGGATATAATACAAATGCCTGATTGAACACTCGCGTGCAAGTTCAAAATGCTGGTATTTTTCAAGTCCCTTAATCACCATAAAATTGAACGCCGGATAGACGCTTCCGCAGAATCCTTCGCCCGTTTCCCTGAAAGAGAAGCTGTCTGCAGAAAGAGTCGGGAACGGATGATCCGTGCCGAATGTCGAAGGGTTGTTCAAATGTGCAATAAGCTGATCAGCTTTGTCAGCATTCGGAATTTCCGCAAGAAGCGGCCAGAAACCGGCAATCGTTTTTTCAGGCAGGCGTTTTTCGTCTTTATCAAGATCATGGTAAAATCCCGTTGAATTGTCCCACATGAGCGAATTGATCCTTGTCTTGATTGAAAAATACATCCGGCGGTACTGAAAGCTCAGGTCTTTGTCGTTGAGAATATCGCCGAGTGCTGACATATGAGATGCATTAATCGCCATAGCCGCGTTAAAATCAACGGGATAACAGCAATTGTCGCGAGGTGCATTGAACATGGTGCTTGCAACATGGGGAACGGCATACAACCCGTTCGGCTGCTTGAACGTCTGGTCTATCCACGCCATGTACTTTTGAAGCTTCGGCATTATATCCTTGATACGCCGTTTATTCGCGGATTTATGGTACAGATTGAATTCCGCCCAGGCAAAAAGAGGCATACCGATGCCGTCCGGATTTTTGCGCGATACGACAGGCTGATCCGTCTTTACATCATATTTCCAGCGGATTGCTCCGTTTTCTTCCTGCCGCTCGTAAAAATAATCTATATTCTGGTTTGCATTATAATTTCGGTTAGAATAAACGAGAAAGAATGATGAAAAGATTGATTCAAACTGGTCAATAATATACTTATTTCCTTCAGGATAGAGAAAATAACCATTCGGAGCCACTTTTCCCGCAGCTGGATCAATCCAATAGTCGGCAAGCATAGCCCATGTTTTGTTGTAAATATCTACAAAATCCTGATCATAGAAATGGATTTTGGGGAAATCATGCTTATTCACAAAAACTCCTACAAACTGCTAATATAGACAGTTGCTAACAGTATATCATATTTCAACAAAAAACGTTACACTTTTGTAGTTTTTTTTGCAACGTATAACGTAAGGGGTTTTTATGTATCAATCTTTCGTATACCTTGAAACGCGCATACTGCTGCCGCCAGTATCAGAAGTTTTCACCGTCGATGAAAAAAAGCAGACAATTTCCGTAAACAGCGAAGTTATGCGCAGTGTTTTTACGCTTGCGCGCTCGCTCGGCTGCTGCATTCCGGAGAATACGCCGATTGAACACCTTACAGGCAATATCGTAAAACCGACGAACGGCCGTACACTCACAGGATTGTCTGTAAAAGTTGCGGAAGGCGGTTCCATGAACATCATGTTCCACTGCCGCTCAAAAATGATACACATTGAAGAAGTCCGCATTGAAGAAGATACGGGACGCCTTACTCATGCGGAAGGCAATACACACATGGATTTTATGAGGGCCGGCTGTCCGAGTATCCGCGTGCATACGACTCCGTCTTTTGAAACAGGAGAAGAAGCGCAGCTTTTCCTTGATGAACTGCGGCGTCTTACACAATATCTTCATCTTACAAACGAAGAGGCGACAGAAGGTGCAATCCGCTGTAATGCATTCGTAGCGCTTTCGGAATATCCGGAACTGCCCGATTACTACGTAAAACTCCGCAATCTCAATTCGTTCAATTTTGTGCGCAAAGCAATCAATCATGAGCTTACCCGGCAGGAAAATCTGCTTTCAAACGGTGAGACAGTAAACAGCGAAAGCCGGCTGTGGAATGAGACAAAATCCTGTACGGAATTCTTTCAGTCCAGAGCGGAGGTGGTGCGCAGATTTGAGCAGCTTACTCCTCCTCAAATCGTTCTGCTCGCACCGCTTGAAAAGCAGCTGAAGGAAGAAGAATCTCCTGTAGAACTGCCGGAAGCCCGCCGCAAACGGATGAAGGAGCAGTACGGTATTTCACGGCTGCGTGCGGAATTTCTGTGCGACGACAAGGACCGTGCGGATTTTTTCGAGGCTGCCGTAAAAGCAGGTGCTGAGCCGCTTACTGCCGCTCACTGGATTGCATCGGAAATAACAAGGATGCTCAATCAAAGCGGACAGAAAATTTCCGGCATGAAAATTACGCCGGAGCATTATGCGTATATTATAAAAAAGTTTGCAGCAGGAGAAATACACAGCGCAACAACAAAACAGCTGCTGCAGGCTTCATTCAGAACGGGGACAAAACCTGCAAGCCTGCTTAAAACACTGCACCTTACTGAGATTTCGGACGAAAAAGAACTGCTCCCGTATGTGCGCAATGCAATAGCCGAAAACCTTCAACTGTGCGACCGGCTTAAAAACGGCGATATGGCGCCTCTTGAATTCCTTACGGGCGTCGTCATGAAAGCGACGAACAATAAAGCTGTTCCGCAGATTGTAAAATCGCTCATCAAGCAGGAACTTAACATAAGCATAGTCTATATACTCGCAATGGGCGGCGCTATTTCCGCAGTACGGCACGAAGACGGAACGGTCACAAGCGGCAACTCGAACATACTTCACACGATGGCAGAAAAATGTGTTCCCGATATTCCTGTGCAGATTATTTCCGTCGGACAATTCCTAAGTGAGGAGATAGAACCGGGAGACTGGGCTTCGCTCTTTGCCGAAATTTCGCTGCGTATCAGTGCCGGCATTGCGAACGGTATTGTCATTACGCACGGGCGGGATACACTTGCATACACATCGGCGCTGCTGTACTGGCTTTTTTCGGATACACAGGTTCCTATCGTGCTTACCGCTTCATCATCACTTCCGGGCGAATCGACCGAAGCAGAAGAAAACCTTACGCTTGCAGTAAAGACTGCAGCTGAAAAGAAAACAGGCGTATACGTTGCGTTCGGCGGAAAAATACTCTCACCGCTCAACCTGCGTTTTGAACGTCCGACCCGCGACGGATTCCGCAGCTGGAATCTCAGCAGGCCGGTATTCACTGAAAGCGGACCTGTTGCAACGCAGTTCTCGGATATCACCGATCCCGACAGGGAGGCTATGGAACGGCTGCTTGTTGACGCATCGGGTAAAATGCTTATCTGCCGCCTCTATCCGGGATTCCGGTCGGACCTCTTCAAAAAGATGCTTGACGAACAAATACACACTGTTTTTCTGGAATTATACGAAGCGGGAACAGGCAATATGCGTTCGAACGATTTTTCACTGAAACCGCTTCTGATGTACGGAAAACAAAAAAACATCCGTTTCTACTGCACGTCACAGCAGGAAACGAATGTCGCATTTTCGCAGTACATTACATCGCTGCGTGTCTGGCGGGAAGGAGCTGTACCGATGGGTTATCTCTCCACGGAATCAGCCATAGCGCTTTATTTCGCATGCTCGCTTATAGCCGACAGCCCTGCCGAACTGGACGAGCTTATGGAAACATACGGTATGATGTATTCGGAAAAATAACCGTTCTGCTTAATCCGCTTCTTCGGGCGATGTCTTGTTGTCCGTCATCGGAATATTGCCTTCCGGCAGGGTGTTTACAGGGGCTGCCGGCTCCGGTTCCTTTATCACGTTGCCGGCAGAATCCGTTTCCGTAAACGAGTTCTTTTCTTCTGCATCCTTTGACGTCACAGCATACATAAGCCGTATACTCTCAAGTTGAGACTTCTGCCTTGATTTAAGCAGCAGCGTCCCTGTATCAGGATTATAGACATATCCGGAAGAGTTGTACGTCTCGAAGCGGGGATCCGTTCTGAATGCTATATCGTAAATATAAATCGACTTAAACGGTTTTATTCCGTTTATAATCAGATAATGAGTATACGACTGGGGGAAATCAATCGTAAGCATGACCATTCCATTTCCATCTTTCTCATATTTTATATTCGATGAACACGTCCATGCATATTCAGGCTGATCGTTTTCAAATCCAAGCAGTACAAAGTGCGGGTAAAACGGGTTGGTATGGATTATCAGCGGATAAATATCAGCGAGCGTCCGTAAATCGAATGATGAACTTTCCGCCAGATACGAATTGATAATAAGATACCCGCTGTTTGTAAGCGTCTGGTTTGCAGCGGCCTTGCCGTAGCGGATAAGCGCATCTCCGACAGCCGCAGCCTGAATGACGGAAAGGAACGTACCGTTTTCCGAAACGGTAATATTTTTCCCGTCAATGGCGCAGGACGATTCTATTTTAGAAACGCATTTCTCAACTGCCGGCTGCAGGACAGAAGCAAGTTCGTTGTCCCTGCTGAAAAGCGCATTATACGTACGCAGGATGTTTGCTGCCTGCATGACCGTAAGGATACCTTCATCAACACTTCCGCCGGTTGCCAGCAGCGTCTTTACTGCTGTTGACTTCGGATGCAGGTACATATAGTCGGAAATTCCTGCAACATCGAATGCAGCCAGTGTATTCTGCGCAATTATATCGCGGTAATTATTCATCTGGCGGTCAAGGGACTTGTACATAGCGGAAAGTGAATCGAAATAAGGCGCGGAAAGATATGTGCGCTGTAATCCTTTTTTAAATGACGACGGGACTGCATCAAGGGCTTCATTATAACGCCCCTTTTCCGCCATATCTGCAACAAAGGAAACGGCTTCCTGTTCCGTTACAGAAGATGCATTCTGAGAAAGCGAATTAAACGCCGTTATAAGATTTTGTTTAAATGCATTGAGCGTATCATTGTATTCGGAAATATCGGCACCTTCCAGTTCCGCAGCAGCTTCAAACGAAAAAGCCTTCGCTTTATCGTAATAAGCGTATGAAGCCGTATCCGCATCATCGGTGAGGGCCAGCATGCTCGGATCCATACCGGCGGCGGCCAGCTCCCACTGGCTGCCGTGTACGTCAATCTGCAGATATGTATCTGTCTGGCTTACGACGGTGGAACCTCCCAGCAGCTGATACGGCAGGTAAACAGCAAAAACGTCGGGCGGAAGGACCGCTTTTACGGACAGATGTGCCTTGTTCGTCTCATCTGTCAATGAAAAACGGAGCATGACATTGTCGGTAAATGTAAATTCACAGGAAAGCGGGCTCTTTTTCTCCCAGGAAACAAGGGAAATATTTTTTCTGGAGTTCTTTCCAAGATAAGTAACGGACGCAGAGTGTTCATCATCTGAAAAAAATGAAATGCCGTTAAAAGACACGGACATCCTGTTTTTCAGTGTCGCTTTTCCATCATCAGTCTTTGCCTCTGCAAGCGCCACGTGGAGATTTCCTATTTTTTCTGATATAACTGAATCACTTCTAAATTGAAGGACAAAAATGCCGACAATAATAGCAGCATAAACTAGAAGAAGCCCTAATGACTTCTTTACAATATTCGTATACATTATCATCAGTTTAGCTAATGACGGCAGGAATTTCAACTGTTCTCATCCAAGATAAACATGATTACATGAGGAAAATATAATGAAGAAACTGATTCTACTTTTTACTATTGTTCCGGCCCTTGCAATCGTTCTGTCATCATGCATCAGTACTCCCAGACAGGAAAAGCCTGTCCAGCAGGAAACGGTGGTGGAACAACAGCAAGCCGGGGAACAGGTAAAACAGGCCGGACAGATACCAGAAAAAGCAGAAAAAAACGAACAGAAAGATCCGCCTGATGTTGTGTTTGTAAAAAACCTTCAGGACAGCCTGAATAAAAACGATATGCAGGGAGCGCTGGCTTCTTTTGAAACGATGCCGGACTCGCTGAAAAACGACACCGAGCTGCAGATTCTTCACGCGTCGATTCTCGTTTCCGCAGGACGCGGAAAAGAAGCTGCCGCAATCGGAGATGCACTCCAGGCAAAAGACGGCAGCAACGTTGCTGTCCTTGAACTGAATTCGCAGATAGCGGCTGCAAACGGCGATAAAAATAAAGAAAATGAATTAATCAAACAGATTCTCACCGTCGATCCGTACAACACAACAGCGAACATCCAGAAAGCCGGGCAGCAGGTTCTCTGGCATAAATACAAACCGGCGTACGACTATTATAAAAAAGCGCTCAAAAATGAACCGGACAATCCCGACGCACTCTTCGGCTGTGCACAAATGGCATATTACCTCGACAACATCCCTGAAGCAAAGGCAACGCTCCAGAAGATACTTGATAAAGACAGTAAAAATGCCATGGCGCTCGCTTATATGGGAAAAATTGCAGCTGAAAATGAAAACAATCTCCAGGCAACGAAGTATATTCAGGAAGCCATCAGCTGCGATCCCGGCAACTACGATTTTTATCTTGACCTCGGAACATATCAGGCAAAGCAGGAAAATTATGATGAAGCGGAAAGTGCATGGACAACAGCAATAACGATTGATCCCACCTATTTTCTTGCATATGCTTATCGTGCAGGATTATACAACGAGCTAAAAAAATATAAGGAATCCCTTGCCGACTATTACAGCGTCGTAAAAACAAATCCGCAGTATTATTATGCATACGAAGAAATAGGGATGCTTGAATGGCATGAACAGAACTGGGAAAAATCGAGGGATGGATTCAAAAAAGCACTTGAAATCAGCAAAGACAATTATTCCTACAAGCTTATGATAGCAGCCACGTATCTCAAGGAAAATAATACCGAGGGATGCAAAAGTTTCCTGAAAAATGCGATGCGGAATATGGACACGTCTTCTATTGAATATGCCATGCTTCGGCTTTACAACGATCAGGGCGGTATCAACGCGGAAAACGATATTCTCAGCAAACTAGATAAAATCGAAAAAACGACACCCCGGGGCAAAATGTGGTACTACATGGGGCTTTACTATGAGATCAAAGGCGCCCCTCAGCTTGCAACGGAATTCTTCACAAAAATCATGAATATGCAGACGCCTATGTTCTTTGAATATGAGCTTGCAGAATGGAGTCTAGGAAAATGAGTCAAACACAAAAAATCATAACTCTTAACGGCAGAAACATAACGCTGCTTGGAACGGCACATATTTCACACGAAAGCATAACGGAAGTTGCCGATACAATAAAAGCGCAGCACCCCGACTGCGTTGCAATTGAGCTTGATGAAAAACGCAGGGAGTCAATGACAAATCCCGACGCATACCGCAAGCTCGATATCATTGCGGTGCTCAGGCATAAGGAAGGTTTTCTTCTGCTTGCAAATCTCGTCCTTTCCTCATTTCAGCGGCGGATGGGACTGAATGTCGGCGTAAAGCCGGGAGACGAAATGCTTGCGGCTATGAACACCGCTGATGAACTCGGAATTCCTTCAGTCATGGTGGACCGACCCATTGCCGTGACGCTGCGGCGCGCATGGGCAAAAAATTCTTTCTGGGGTAAATCCAAACTTATCTCCGCAATGATCGCGAGCGCTTTCGATAAAGAGGAAATTTCACAGGAACAGATCGAAGCGCTCAAAAAATCAAATGAGATGGATTCCATGATGGATGAACTTTCGAGCTATCTTCCGACTGTAAAGGAAGTGCTCATTGACGAACGTGACCGTTATCTTGCATGCCACATATGGAATACAAGCGGAAACAATGTGATTGCAGTGCTTGGAGCGGGACATCTTCCGGGTGTACAGGCACATCTTGAAAAGATAGCGGCCGGTGAAGAATCAACAGACACAACGGAAATCAGCGAAATTCCGGAAAAACACGGGGCAGCAAAATACACCGGCTGGATTATTCCCGTACTTATTATAGCGCTTATTGCGCTGGGATTTATCTTCGGCGGGCGCAATGCAGGACGCGCGATGGTCGGCAGCTGGATTTTGTGGAACGGCGCGCTCGCTGCAATCGGCACGCTCATTGCAGGCGGACACCCTCTCACAATTCTCGTTGCATTTGTGGGCGCACCTATTACGTCGTTATGTCCATTCATCGGCGTAGGAATGTTCACCGGCATTGTTCAGGCCATATTCTGCAAACCGAAAGTTTCGGACATGGAAACGATACAGCAGGATGCTTCTTCATTCACAGGCTGGTACCGCAACAGGATTCTCAGAGTACTTCTTGTGTTTCTGTTTTCTTCAATCGGCAGTTCAATCGGAACATTCGCTGCGGGCGCTGGAATCATAAAAACACTCAGCGCATTCTTTTCCAAAATCGGAACATGGTTCATGGGAATCTTCGCAAAATAGAACAGCGGCTGCACCGGCAGAAACTTTCTGCCGGTGCAGCTGCATATCAATAGCCGTCAGACATCTCGCGGTTATTGTCCTTTATGCACAATTCATCGTATACGAGACTGCGCTTACGGAGATCTTCTTTAAGCGCTTTCGGAAACGGCATATTGCGCCAGAAAATCCCGCGGACTTCCTTATCAAGCCGCTGAACGCCGGTTGATTCTTTCGTCATCCACAGAATGTAATCTTCAATAAAAAACTGCCTGAGATCGCCCTTGATTTTCTGCCTGTCTATGAACTGATAGTATTGACCGGTAAGGCCTTCTTCCATCCAGTAATATGATGCCTTTTCCTTTGCAACCTGCCAGCGCAGATCCGCAACGGCCGTGAGTACCGCGATACGCAGATCACGGGGATACATCGGGATGATGATACGGCCGCGGCTCGTCACAAGATTGTAACGGTCGAACGGCTGCCAGCAGAAGCCCCGGTCACCGTAAGTCGGGACAAGCAGAATATAGGGAATAATCCTGTTCGGGATATTTTTATGAATGCGGCAGAACGCCCCCGGATCTATTGATTCAATCCAGCGGAGAACTTCAAGAACATTTTCCCTTGAACCGGTCCCGTCTTCCGTACAATGATAAAATTCCCTCGTAAAAATGGGGAACTGATTTCCCTGGCGGCCTACGGTCATTTTAGCCATCTGCCGTACAGTATCGAATTCGGTCTTCAGGTCTCCGGTATTCATCTCGACAAGTTCCGGACCTTCGGAAAGTTTGTTCTCTACGCTGTCATAAACGGCTTTTGCTTCCTGATACTCTTTCAGGTCTTTTGCAAGTTCTTTATCGTTACGGGAAAGAGTATGCATCTTTTCGCTTATTTCTGAAAATTCCCTTTTCTGCGATTCTGTATACGCCTCTTTATGGGGCTCAAGCCCCAGGCACTGCTGGTGCGTACAAATCTCATCGATAAGTCTTTTCAGTTCCACCTCAAGCATTTCCCGTTCATGCTCTTTCATCGTAAGCATATTTTCGGCACTTTGCAGTTTGCCTGAATTTTTTGACTGAAGCTGGGCAAGACGCGACTGTTCGGCGAGTGCTGCATCGTCATTATTTTTTACAATCTTATGGGTATGTGCAGGTTCATCGGTCATGGAAGGTTTCATACGTCCTGACAGAATCTCTTTGAACCATTCGTCCATATAGAGGATAGGCTCGCCTGTCTGATTTTCCACTATTATTTTTGAGAAAAACAGTTTCTGTTCGGGTTTAAAAAGAGAAGGCAGCAGAACGCCGAATCTGATAAGCATGCGTTTCGGCAGAGGCATAGACACATTACCTGTTTTCGGCGCCATACCCCGAAGCAGTTCCCAGTATGCGCTTATAATGTTCTGTCTGTACACAGTCCTGTCTTTTGGATCCTGGCAGGTTAAATATTTGGAAAACTGTACATGCACGCGCTGTGCCGCTTCATTTTCCCCTGAAAGCGCGGTTTTATAATATGATTTGTCATCAAAGACGGCCGACGGTACATCATTAAGCAGTTTTCCTTCAGGCTTGAATTCTCTCACACTCAAATCGACATCGTGGATATTCCTGCTGGAAAAATCAATAGTACCAGCAGAACGATTTTTTGCTGCGGAGGAAGAATTTCCGGCTCCTTTTTCAACTGTCTTAATATCAGGGATATCTTCCGGTTTTGATTTTTCTGCTTCTGAAAGAAGAGCTGCAATAGAAGGATCAATATCTTGTTCGCCCATTTTTACCCCACTCTTTTTATCGTCATAGTATAACATGCGGACTATGTTACGGCAATGTAAAAGAACCGGAATGAAGTGACACTTCTCCGCTGTCAAGTTCTTTTATCTGCCCGTCCGAATCCTTTACGATGAGTTTTGCATCGTCAGTAATTCCCTGTACAACGGCGGTATATTTTTCCCCCGTTTGATTAATCACCGGATATACCGTTACAGTTCTGCCGGTAAGAAGCGAACGAGTCCGGTACTCCTGTATTGACTGGACGATTCCGTCTTTCCCTGCGTTATATATTCCCAGCACATTTTTTACGACTGATGCTGCAAGCATACTTCGTTTTGTATCTGCGCTTTTGTCTGTAAGCACGGAACCTGCCGTGTCCGCAAGTTCCGGAGGAAAACTACCCGGAAGGATGTTGATTCCGATTCCCAGTACGGCGCAATCTATCTGTCCTGTCTCAAAATTGGTAACGCCTTCCGCAAGAATACCGCATATTTTTTTCCCGTGCATGAACACATCGTTCACCCATTTTATCTGCGCATCCGCACCGTACACGTTTTCAAGGGCACGGCAGACGCCGACAGCAGCGGACGCGGTAAGTACCGCAGGAGATGTAATGCCTCCTTCAGGTGCGTAAATTATCGACAAATACAAACCTGATCCGGGAGGGGAATAAAACGCACGTCCGAGACGTCCGCGGCCTGCAGTCTGCTGTGCAGCAACGATGACTGTACGGTCAAGTCTGCGGACGTCGGACGATTCCGTGCAGCGCCGCTTTGCCTCCGTATTTGTCGAGTCAATCGTTTCATATACGTATATCCGCACGCCAAGTTCTGAAGGTATAAGCGAAGCTATCGATTCCTCGGAGAGCATTCCGCCCGTCCCTGCCAGATGATACCCTCTGTTTGTTACGGCTTCAATTTCCGCGCCCTGCGCGCGTAGTGCATTAACGGCTTTCCACACTGCCTGACGTGAAATACCGCAGCGGGCAGCAAGTTCTTCCCCGGACATGAAACCGTCCCCTGTACAGCTTTCGGAAAGTTCGCGGAATACCAGATTTTTTGTCTTCATGGTTTCTTTCCGAGCAGTGTAAAATCGCCTGCCGGACAGCAGAATGCAATACCGCTTCCCGGTTTTGCAAGACACGGCAGCGTACGTACCGCCTCAAGAATCGACTGCGCTTTTTCTGTCTGAACAACAATGACAAGCATTTCTTTCTCCGGCACAATCTCCATACCGAAAAATTTCGCGTCGCCGGGTTTTGCCGTTCCCCGCGCATTAATAACAGTTCCGCCGCCTGCACCTGCTTTTCTCGCGGCAGCCATGATATCGTCTGCGTATCCTTTATTTGCAATCACCGTTATCATCTGATATGCCGTATCCTGCACCATATAGTCTTCTCCTCCGGTCAAAGCACCGGTTTTCAAAAAATGTGTCGCATCAATTGTAAAGAGCACGCCGAATTCTTTCCTTTTCTGTCCGGCCGACGACACGAGCGCGTTAATAATTCCTGATTTCTGTTCACAGGGCAGAAGTATGCACACAATGTCCTTCGACGTATCGCCAAGTGCAAGTGCCTGAAGCAGACCGTTCGATGCGGTGTTCCGCCCCATAATGACTGTACCTCCGCCGGCGCCTGCCGACGCTGCAGTACCCGTAATAAGTTCCCCGCTGTTGTGCGGAACGATACACATAAGCAGACTGTAGGACGTCATTGTGCAGAACCTCCTTTTCTGTGATTAAACACGATGCCAAGTATCTGAATTGCGATAAGCGGAGTCATAGCAATAAGCGCGATAACTCCGAACGCATCCGAATTACTGCCGGCCGCCTGAGACGCACCGAGCGCAAAGGAAAGAACGAACGTGGAACTGATCGGCCCAGACGCAACTCCGCCAGAATCAAACGCTATAGCCGTAAACAGTTTCGGACTGAATATCATGAGAATCAGGGCAGTTACATATCCGGGAACAAGAATGTACATGAGATTAAAACCTTTTATTGCACGCACCATTGCAAGCCCGATTGCAGCTGCCGTTCCCGCAGAAAGAAATACAAGCAGAACCTTTCGCTTTACAGTACCGCCGGAAATTGATTCAACCTGATCCGTAAGAACCCATACGGCAGGTTCAGCACACACGACAACTGCACCAATCAGTAGTCCTGTTCCAATAAGGAGGACAACCCACCATCCGCCGTCCTGAACAGCACGGGCTCCCAGTATCTCGCCTATTCTGCGTCCGGCTGCCATAAAGCCGCCGTTAACGCCGACGAGAAAAACAACAAGCCCTATGTAGCTGTATACAAGACCGATTATGATACGGGCAACCTGATGCGGCGGCATATGCAGCATCAGGAGTTGAAATACGACGAACAAAATTACAACAGGCACGAGGGACACAGCAGCCTCTGCCGCAACGGTAGGAAATATCTGCACAAATGCACCCAGTCCATGTACTGCGGAAATCTCCGAAGCAGAAACCTGTGCCGCAGCTCCGGTCACGGCGTGCTCCGAAAGTAAGATTCCATACAGCAGCACTGCCAGAACAGGCCCTGCGGAAGCCATACCGGTAAGGCCGAAGCTGTCGCTCTGCGAATCCGTGTCTCCACCGGCAGACTTTGCACGGACAGCGGAAACACCGACACCGAGCGCCATTATAAACGGTACTGTCATCGGACCTGTCGTAGCACCGCCGGAATCGAAGGCAATGCCGACAAAGCCATCCGGCTGCATGAATGCAAGAAAAAAAATAACAAGATATGAAACTGCAAGAATGATTTTAAGCGAAAGATGCATCACCGTGCGCAGAAGGCCGAACATAATGAACAGTCCGACGCCGGCGGCAATCATTACGATAAACAGCGGTTTATTGACAAACGGAAATACACTCCGCACCTGATCGGCCAGAACCTGAATATCAGGTTCCGCCGCAGTTACAAAAAAACCGATGATAAACGATGCTGTGAGCAACAGCGGCAGATTGCGTTTTTTTGTTAATTCCGAACCGCACCGCTCGCCAAGAGGCAGAATACTGACATCAATGCCTATCAGAAAAATCGTAAGCCCGATAATGAGCATTACGCCGCCGATGAGAAAACGCAGTATTAAATCCCGCTCCAGCGGCGCTCCGGTAAGACCAAGAACAAACACGATTATCATTATCGGCAGAACGGATGAAGCAGTCTCTTTGAATTTCTGAACTATATTCATATGTCATACAACGCCGGATTATTTATAACAATTCCAGCCATTTTTCCCGATACCCTCTACCCAGCGTGCTGCCATTTCCTTTGCTCCTTCCAGATCGTGATCTTTATAGTTGCCGCATTCTTTTTCCGTTGTTGCAGGGACAGGCTTGTCCCACACCGCAACTTTCTTCAGAACGTTACTCATGTGCTCCGCAATGTACGACTCTTCGTGATCCCCGAAAATCGTAAAATAAAATCCCGTGCGGCATCCCATGGGAGAAAAATCTATAACGCCCTTGAGCTCGTCGCGGATATATTCAGCGACAAGATGTTCAAGCGTGTGAATTGTACCGGTCGACATGAATTCTTTATTCGGCTGCGTAAAACGGATATCGAATTTCGTTACCACATCTCCCTTAGGTCCGACTTTTTTGGAAGCAAGACGGACAAAAGGAGCCGTTACCTTTGTATGATCAAGATTGAATGAATCAACGTTATATTTTTTCGTTTCCATTTGAAAGACTCCTGTAAAATCAAAAATTATTAAAGTGCTTCAAACATTTTCAGAACGATGGATGCACTTTCCTCTGCACAGACTTTCTCATTGAAGGTGCTTGCCGCTTCCTCTCCGTCGTCAGCCATATCGGACATTGACCGGATAACGACAAAAGGCACGCTGTTAAGCCAGCATGAATGTGCAATGGCAGCTCCTTCCATTTCGACGCAGGCAGGATTGCATATTTCACGGATATGGTCTTTTACCTCTCTGTTCGACACAAACTGATCTCCGGAAGCAATCCGGCCTTTTACAAGTTTATATTCCTTTGCAAATCCGGTTGCCTCAAAAGCTTTCTCCGCGCAGTTTATAAGCCCTTCGTCTGCAGGAAACTGATACACGTCCATCTGCGGAATCTGCCCGGGTTTGTAACCGAAACACGAAGCGTCAACGTCGTGATACATCGCATCCGTTGAAACTACAATATCGAACACTCCCAGACCGTGTGCCATTGCTCCTGCGATTCCTGTATTAATAATATGCGTCACGCCGAATTCCAGCATAAGACGCTGGGCGCAAAGTGCGGCGTTCACTTTTCCGACACCGCTTTTTACGACAACGGCGCTTATTCCATTAAGTTCGCCTTCGTAAAATGTAAGTTTTGCAGATTCTATTTTTCTTGCCTTGCCTGTTCCGCCGGAGGAAGTCATAGCAGCAGCGATTGTCTGTATTTCAACTTCCATAGCACCGATTATACCGATCTTTTTCATATACAGCCTCTCTTATTTTCTGTGCTCTTTCTCTTTCCATTCTTTACGAGTAAGATAGTGTTCAATAATATCGGATCGAATTTTATCATTGAGTTTGAATTTATCTATTCCGAACCGCATGATTTTTTTATATACAATAAAGCCGAGAATCATTCCTGCAATGAAAATAAGCGGATATACAATCTGAAACGGAAGAGGAGAAGATGATTTAAAAATTTTATAGATAAGCCATGCCGCCAGAATGTACAACACAACCATAATGGCAAGCGTCACAATAATTTCAACGACGCTTGCCGCAATCATAAACAATACCGAATTGTGCTTCATCTCAGCCTGTCTGACTACAGCAGCACGTTTTGCTTTCTCGGTAGAATTTTCAACACTGTCGAATTCTGCTTTATTTTCTTCCATCATTTACCGCCTTTTGCCTTTTCGTCCTGTGCCATAGAAATAATAAATGAAATAATAAGAATTATCCCACAAACAACTATTGAAGAATCGGCCACGTTAAATGTAGGCCATCTGTCAAATCCAAAAATACCGAAAAATTTCACGTCAATAAAATCAACAACGCCTTCCGGACGCAGGAACCTGTCAAGAAGATTTCCGAGGCCTCCGCCTGCAATCCCGCAGATAGTCCACCGCTGAAGCGGCGTAAAACTGTCGTTTCTGAAATAAATAACAAAAACAATAATTATTATGACAAGCGGAATAATGGCAAAGAGAAAGTGCCTGATTGTATCAGGAAGGCTGTCCCCTACGCTGAATGCAACGCCGGTGTTTGCAACATGGACAATCCGCAGCAGATTCCCGAAGAACGATTTCCCGATTGTAAACGGGGGAATTGTCTTCACAACAATGTATTTTGTAATCTGGTCAGCAAGCATGACCAGTACAGTAAGCAGAAGCGGCAGTAATTTTGCCGCAAGATTTTTATTCTTTTCCATATCGTAAAAGTATACTGATAAAACGCATCCTTTTAAAGACCAGTAGGGATATCGATAAACGTCGTTTCGATATGCTTTTCCTTTTCAAGTTTTGCACGCACAAGATTTACACCGACTGTCTCTGTCTGATAATGACCGCCGGCAATTACATTGATACCTGCTTCTTCCGCAAAGTGATACTGTTCATGCTCAAAAACACCCGTTATAAATACATCCAGCCCCGCAGCGGAAGCCTGAACGACATCCTCGCCTGCTCCTCCGGAAATAATGCCGGCTGTACGTATTTCCTTCTTTCCGAACGGAAATACAGCCAAAGGCCTCTCTCCTGAAATCAGTACTCTCGACAAAAGTTCATCGAGGGTCACCGGATTTCTGAACACACCTTTCAATCCTATCAGCATTCCGCGCCACTCTCCGAACGGCTCAACTTTTTTCAATCCTATCCGTTCCGCAAGACCTGCATTGTTTCCAACCTTTGCGTTCGCATCAAGCGGAATGTGATATGCGCACAGTGCTGTATCATGTTTTAAAAAAGCGAAAATCCTTTTATACTGCACGCCGGTAATTACGCTGCAATCGCCCCAGAAAAGCCCGTGATGAACAAACAGTACCTGAGCACCTCTGGCTGCTGCAATTTCTGCTGTTGCTTCGCACGCATCTACGGCAAATGCGACTTTCGTTATTTTTTTTTCGCCGGGTGCGCTGTTTTGAATCTGAATGCCGTTACGGGACGGATCTGCGGGAAAATCCTCCCGTCGCAAAAATGAATTGAAATATGAATCGAGTTCTGCAAGCGTCATTTCTTACCTCCCTTCACCACATTCACTGTCTTTAAAACAAGATACCGCGGAATAAATAATGTTTTATCACGTGTATATCCAAAGAATGAGGCAAGCAGCGGATCAGTCTGTTCAATACAGCCGAATCCCGGGGTTTTATATTCCGCAATGCTGTCAAGCGCGAAGATTCCCTTCACTTTTCCGCCGGACTCTCTCATCACATCTCCGGCAGCTGTCCCGGACATTCTGTCGCTCACAAGAAAAAACTGCCTGCTGCCGAATTTGGCGGATACAATATTTTCCATCGCCGTATATTCGCGGATCATGCCGAAAGTGTAAAAATCTTTCTGCCGTTCAAACTGATCCTTATCCTTCAGGTACGATATGCACATCGCAAGACGCCGTATTATATGCCAGTCTGCAATCGTATTGAACCACTTTCCGTCCTGTGCGCTGAAATCGCATGCAGCAACCGTATAGCCTTCATTTGCAAGAAGAATCATGTACGGGCGGTAACTTTCCGTATCGCCCCGTTTATCGCAGCCTACAAGCACAATTTCATGAGCACTTTTCCCGTTGGCCGGCTCGTATACATACAATTCCGCGTCAGTGCCGTCAGTATATCCGGCTTCCGTAAATCCGCCTGCGAAAGATCCCTTAAACCGGATTTTAGTTTCAATAACGTTAAAATCAGACGCCTTTATACTGACCGGTGAATATTTTACGAGAATGAATGTCATAAATAAAGAACCGGCAAAAATGATTACAGAAAAAATAATAAATACAGGACTGTAATGATCCACATATAATCTTGATGCAGAACGTACAAGTGCGTGCATATTGGTGAAAAGAGAGATAATGGAGATTACCAACAGCAATACCGAAATAACATCTGCATTCCATGCAATAATCTGAAGCAGTATAATAAAAAGTGCAACAGGAGAAAGGACTGCAAGCGTATCAATCCGCTCATATCTCAGAAAAAAAATCCTGCTGCTGTTTACAATCAGCAGAAATGCAACCAGCATTTCACCTAAAACAGAATACGACATGCCATATAGTACCTGAAAAAAAGTAAATCATCAACAAATATAGTATCTTTATTTTCTTATGCAGATGTGTTATACTTAGAATATTATTAATTGGTAAAAAGTTTATAAAGTAACCGGAAGTGTGTATGACTGAAAAAAAGATGTCTGTTGATCTGGACAAAATTAAAATGGCAATTCGCTCTGGGATACCGTTGTCAATCACAACATACACATTGCCCCATGAAATGGAAATTTACATGGGGGATGTCCTTACTGCATTTCTTTCGGAACTTAATCAGGACCAGATGATTCAATATTTGAATTATTGTCTCAACGAACTTATTACTAATGCAAAAAAAGCAAATACAAAGCGTATCTATTTTAAAGAAAAAGGTCTCGATATCACAAACGAGAAAGACTACAACCTGGGAATGAAGACTTTCAAAGAGGATACGCTTAACAACATCAACTATTACCTGCAGCTCCAGAAAAAGGCAGGCCTGTATGTAAAACTGCTGCTACAGATGCGCAGCAACAAAATCAAAGTGGAAGTCCGCAACAATTCGGCGCTCACCGTCTTTGAATATAAGAGGATGCACGACAAACTCGCAAGAGCGCAGCAGTACACATCTGTGGAAGAAGCTCTCACACAAATTCTGGACGATACGGAAGGCGCAGGACTTGGCCTTGTGATTATGATTCTCATGCTCGAAAAAATCGGGCTTGCTGAAGAAAATTTCCAGACATTATGCGAAAACGGTGAAACAATCACACGCATCATTCTCCCTCTGAGTGAAGAAACGCAGAAAGAAATGTCCATCATTTCTGCGGAATTCATCAAAACTATTGATGATTTGCCGAGATTCCCCGAAAACATCACGCGTCTCAACAGACTGCTCAACGATCCTGATTCAAAGTTGTCTGATATAGCCATGCAGATAAGCAACGACGTGACGCTTACCGGCGAACTGCTCAAACTTGTCAATTCGGCGGCATTTGCGCTTGCAACACCATGCGCAAGCATCGCCGACGCAGTCAAGCTTGTCGGACTCAGAGGAATAAAAAACCTGCTGTACAGCATCGGTTCGGTAAATTCGTTCAAGAATGTCTCCGGCAGCAAGGAAGAGCTGTGGACGCATTCATACCGTGTCGCGTTCTATTCATACAACATGGCACGCAACCTCTGTGCTTCGGATCGTATAGTCATAGATGATGCGTATATATGCGGCCTTCTTCACGATATGGGTAAAATCATATTTGAAACTGCACATCCTGATCTGCTTGAAAAAGTCATGGCAATCTGCAAAATGAAAGGCGCATCTCAGGAAGTGTTTGAAAAGCTTATTTCCGGTGTAAATCACGGAGAAATAGGTGCAAAAGTAGCAGAAAAATGGAATTTCCCCGATGTAATAACGAACGTCATCAGGTATCATCATGATCCCGAAAATGCGCCCGTGGAAATGCGGAAGCTGACATCACTCGTATGCCTTTCCGACCTCATGGCACACTACCAGCAGAAAGAAGTTGATTTTTACCAGATTGACAGTGCGATGCTCAGCATGTTCAAAATCTCCACAGAATCACAGTTCAAAAAGATTTCCGACAGGCTTCAGGCTGCATTCGACAGGGAAAACAGCCGTTAGCGGTTACGAAACCGATTCAATCCATTTCTGCATAAGGATACCGAACGCCACACCCACGTTAAGAGACGCTTTTAATCCTCTCATCGGAATTGTTACGCGTCCGTATGCCGCCCGTGCAAGAGCCTGAGGACTCACTCCGAGTTCCTCGGAACCTATAATACAGATCCCCCTTTCGGGAAATATAAAATCCTGTACAGGGGTACCGCCTGTTTCCAGCGCAAAAACAGGCAGACTTTCAGGCAGTTCATCAAGCCTTTTCCGTTCAAATCCCATCGTCTCTATGCAGCCCATACCGCTGCGCACGGCACGCGGCTGTTCAGGATCTACGCAAAACGGAGACAAAAATACTTTTTCCGCTCCCATTGCCTCGGCAGTCCTGAATATGGAACCTATATTGAACGGCGAGCGTATATCTTCCGCATACACACACATACCGGAAAAAAAGGAGCGCTTCCTCACAATCCCGTTTTCATCCGCAGGAGACGCGTGCGGCGCTATGACAAGATCCCACTCCGCAGGAAATGTGCCGATAATCCTAAGCAGATGATTACGCGCACAGTTGCATACGCGCAGTTCGTCGAACGGTTCAGTTTTCACCAATGCACGAAGTTCGTCTGCGGCAGCCGGAGGCAGCGCTGTATCCGTGAGAACTATTTCCGCAAGTTTTTTAGTGTATTCTTTCCGTGTCATGGACGGGAAGGTATATTCCGCCCCTTTTTCTGCAATACCTGCAATATCCCGTTCAAGAGCGCCGAATGTAAGGGCAAGTTTGCGCCGTTTCTGGCCGCTCTCAAGCTGAAACAATTTTCCAGGATCTATCATAATTCAGTACGCAAGCTTGATAAGATCGAACAAATCGTCTGTTGTCATACTGCGGGGCAGCGAGTTTACAAATTCAAGCTGGCCTGCATCTTCTACGGCAAGAGCAAGCTGTTCTATTGAAACAGACAAGTCTTTAAGGCGGGTCGGCAGGTTCGCCTTTGCAAGCCGCTGGCGTATACTTTCCGCAAATCCGCCGGCAGCATCAACGCCTTTCACATCATCGGGGACAGCGCGCATAATACGGGCAAATTTTTCCACACGGTCTGTTTTAAATGTACCAGTATCTTCAATAATATACGGAAAAAGGATAGAAGCAATAAGCGACCTCGAAATCTTGAATCTCGCATTGATGCACATTGAAAGCAGCGTTCCCACTCCCGGCGAACTGACAGCAGCTCCAAGGGACGCCATGCAGCCTGACTGAGATTTTAGAATTTCTGCAGGAGTTGTAATTTCAAGAGACGGGGCACCGTCAAGCGCATATCCCATAAGTTCCACAGCTTTTTCAATAAGCATATCGCTGAAAAACGTTGCTTTCTGAGACAGGTAAGCTTCAAACGCAAGACACAGCGTCTCCAGTGACATAGCCGTATTCTGATTCTCTGTCAGTGTCAGCGTCAGGTTCGGATCAAGAAGCGCAAGCCTGCATAATCCGTTCTGGCCTTTCAGAAGTTTTATCTGATGACTTCGGGAATCGATTACCGGAGTCGACGATGTGTAAATAAACGGTTCCCGTATTGTTGTAGGAACGCAGATAAGAGGAACAGCGGCCGTTGTCGGAACAGCTCCGTCGACAAAATCGTACAAATCGTGGTTTTCATTATACAAAGATGCAACGACACAACCTGTATTAAGCGCTTTAGCCCCGCCAGCCGCAATAATCCCGTGGATATGGCCTTCCCTCGCGAGAGTCAGCGCGCGGTCTATCGTTTTTGTATCTGAACCTTCACCGAATTCGTTGAATACAAAAAAATTTACCTTGCGGTCTATAAGCGGCTGGAGCACTTTGTCTGCGAGGTTCACTTCTTTGAGGATGGGATCCATAAGAACCATATAGCGGGAGCCCCATTCCCGGGCATACTGCCCGAGCCGGCTTACCGTATAAGATCCAAGAACGATGTTTGGTGAAATACGAAAAATAAAATCTGCCATTATTTATCTCTTTTTTATATCCGGTAAAAAAAAAGACGGAATAACCTTCCGTCTTTTAGTTCATAAAAACAACGCTATACTCTCTATAGTAGTATTATAGCTCAAAGCCCAAAACTTGTCATAATTCGGTCTGCTGTAGAATTGATTACAGCATCGTTCAGGTAAGACGGATCTTTTATCTTTTCTCTGATTTCTGCAACACGGTCTGCACGAACGTCCGGAGTATTGGCTGCAACCTGCTTCATATAATAAACTTCAGCCATCTCTTTTGCTTCTTCAGACACGTTGATAGAATCGGTCCCTGCACTTACGTTATCAGTTCCATTAGTGCGGTGAGTGTTCTGTACGTTGTTGAGAGAATTAATTCCCCCTATTTTGTCTATCATCATTTCGTCCTGCCCCTCTACCCCTTAATTATCGGTAGATTCATCAGAAAGTTGAATCCTTTTTATACCTGAAACAAAAACGGCAAATTCACCCTTTATTGACTCTCTTGCTGAAAAATCATCGCGAATATCCGCGGCAGAGCCGTCAACTATTTCCTCATGCAGTTTTGTCAATTCCCTTCCGACCACCACACGGCGCTCTCCATCTATATCGGCCAAATCCGTCAGAAGCTTTACGATCCTGAACGGAGATTCATACAAAACAAATGCATACCCGGTTTCAATCAGTTCCTTGAGCCGTCTGCGGCGTTTTCCCGGTGACGGCGACAGGAATCCTTCAAAAACAAGCGTTTTACCGCCTGCACCGGCAACACTCACCAGCGTTGCGAATGCTGAAGGCCCCGGAACAGGAACTACAGGATACCCCTCTTTCCGTACAAGCTCCGCAAGCACTGCACCGGGATCACTTATGCCGGGTGTACCGGCATCGCTTGCATACGCAACAGTCTGCCCGCCTTTCAGCAGACCAATTATCTTCCTTGCAGCGCTCTCTTCATTCTGCGCACGGCAGGAGATAAGCGGCTTGCGTATCTCAAAATGTGTCAGCAGTTCAAGCGTATGCCGGGTATCCTCACAGGCAATTACATCCGCATTCTTTAATGTTTCCACAGCGCGGAATGTAATATCCCCTAAATTTCCAATCGGCGTTCCTACAATATAAAGTGTTGACACAAAATAAGTATATCTACAAACCTGGTAAATAACAAGTCTGTTGTTTTCATATTTTTTACTTGACAAATTGCACGGATGACTTATAATAATCTACAACGTTGTAGTTAAACTACAACGTTGTAGATGGAATTAAATTGTGGTTATTCATACAGAACCAAACAGGAGGTAAGTTGTATGAAAAAAATGTTAACGGCTCTTGCAGTTCTCGCTGCATCGGCATGTATTTTTACTGGCTGCTCAAAGAAGGGTGCAAAAGCTCAGGGCAAAGTACTAAACATCTACTGCTGGAATGAAGAATTCCAGACACGTTTCAAGGATTTCTTTGAAGCGTCAGGAAAAGTTCCCGCAGATGTAAAAGTAAACTGGGTTATGACACCGAATCAGGGTAACGCTTATCAAAATAAACTTGACGAAGCCCTTCTCCAGCAGGAAAATGCTGCTGCTGACGACAAGATTGACCTCTTCCTCGTTGAAGCCGACTACGCTCTTAAATATGTTGATACCCCGTATACTCTTGATGTAAAGAAAGATATCGGGCTTACCGATGCAGACCTTGCAAATCAGTACAAATACACAAAAGATATCATGACTGATTCCAAGGGAATACTGAAAGGTGTTTCATGGCAGGCATGCCCGGGCGGATTCATTTACCGCCGCTCATTTGCAAAAGAAGTTCTTGGAACTGATGATCCGGCACAGGTACAGAGCATGCTTTCTGACTGGGACAAATTTGACGCTGCAGCTGCAAAAATGAAGGATCACGGCTATTTTATGCTTTCCGGATTTGATGATTCATTCCGTGTCTTCTCAGACAACATCAAATCACCGTGGGTTGTCGGAAATAAAATCAATGTTGATCCGTCAATCAAACACTGGGTCGATCAGACTAAGATGTACACAGATAAAGGATACAACAACAAAGCTAACCTCTGGTCTGCAGAAAGCGGCAACGGTGCTAAAAAGAATGGAAAAGTATTCGGTTACTTCGGACCGGGCTGGTTCATTGATTTCTGCCTTGCAGGCTGGACAAAAGACGATCCTGACGGCCCGAATGCTGTTGGAAACGGAAGCTACGGTGACTGGGCATTCTGCAAAGGCCCGCAGGGATTCAGCTGGGGTGGGACCTGGATATGCGGTGCAGCTGGATCTGATAACATTCAGCTCATCCACGACATCATGTATACTATGACATGCGACAAAGATACAATGGTTGCCATATCGAACAAAACCGGTGACTTCACGAACAATGAAGTTGCTATGAAGGAAGTCGCAACGGGAAGCTATACAAGTGCATTCCTTGGCGGACAGAACCATCTTGCACTTTTCCTTGACTCTGCAAAGTCAATTGATAAGAGCAACATGAGTCCTTATGATCAGGGTATGGCAGAAAAACTGCAGGCAGCTATGGCTGACTACTATAATGGTAAAGTTGATGAAGACACGGCATGGAACAACTTCTATACTGCTGTGCTTGAACTGTATCCGAACCTTACAAAGTAATATAGTCGTTACCGGCTGATACTAAGAGCGGCAGGGGTTAAAGCCTGCCGCTCTTCTGCCCTGCTTCCCGTTCTTATTCTTTCCTAATAAAAAACAAATTGTATCAAGAGGATGTTATGCAAAAGACAACAAAAACGAAACCGAGAAAGAAGCATACAGTTCAGTATGACAAGTGGGGATATTTTTTTATAGCTCCATTCTTTATCATCTATATTATTTTTTCTTTTATCCCGCTTATTTCAACGTTTGTTAATAGTTTCTTTGAAAATTACCGTATCGGACTTACGACAGTCGGCCCGAATTACATCGGCTTTGCAAATTTTATAAAAGTATTCCAGAGTGATATCCTCAGATATACATGGAATACAATTTTCATATGGATAATCGGCTTTATCCCGCAAATATTCATTTCATTGCTGCTCTCTGTTTGGTTTACAAATACCGAACTTCATCTGAAATGTCAGCAATTCTTTAAAACTGTAATCTATATGCCTAACCTGATCATGGCTGCGGCATTTTCAATGCTTTTTTTTACTTTGTTCTCGGCAGACGGTCCTATAAACATCCTGTTCTCAAATACTTTAAAATGGTATCCGGAACACATCAGATTCTTTACATCGGCAGGCTGGACTCGGGCGCTCATTGCTTCAATGAATTTCCTTATGTGGTACGGCAATACAACAATCATGCTTATGGCTGGTATTATGGGTATTGACAACAGCCTGTTCGAGGCTGCCCGTATAGACGGCGCTTCTCCGTTTCAGATATTCTTCAAAATAACGATTCCCATGCTGCTCCCGATTTTTGTCTATGTACTCATAACGAGTCTTATCGGTGGTATTCAGATGTTCGATGTACCGCAGATTCTTACAAACGGCACAGGAAATCCGAACCGCACTTCTATGACTATCATCATGTACCTTAATGCAAATCTTGCGAGCAAAAATTATGGTATGGGCGGTGCAATATCAGTGCTTACGTTCATTGTTACGGCTGTTCTCGGCGGCATCGTCTATAAGTTTACTATGGCACAGTATACAAATAAGGAGCACGTTTAATTATGGAAACAACTGCAAATACTACCCCATATAAAACAAAAAGCAGAAGCAGAAGTCTTGCAATCCGCAGACCGCTGTGTTATATCGTCCTTATAATATTGGCATTTCTTTCTCTTTTTCCGTTTCTTGTTCTGATTGTAAATTCAACACGGCTGCATTCTGCAATACAGACAACGTTTACACTTATACCGGGAACACATTTTATAGAAAATCTCAAACACCTTTTCTTCGGACGCGCAGATGTCAACAATATTCCGGTCGTACGTGCTTTATTCAACAGCTTATACGTTTCTTTCGCGACTGCAATCCTTTGTACATACTTTTCGTCCATGACAGCATACGGCGTCTACATGTACAAATTTAAAGGAAGAAGCTTTGTATTCAAATTCATCATGGCGGTCATGATGGTTCCGGGACAGGTTTCTGCCTTAGGTTTCATCCGGCTCATGATGAAAATGCATATGATGGATAATCTTGCGGCATTGTACATTCCGGCCATTGCAGCCCCAATTGTTTTCTTCTATATGTATCAGGCGATGGAGTCAACTTTACCGTTCTCTATAGTTGAGGCGGCACGCGTCGACGGTTGTAACGAATTCCGTACATTTAATTCTATCGTCATCCCGATGATGAAACCTTCTATCGCTGTTCAGGCAATATTTTCATTCGTCAGTTCATGGAACAACTACTTTCTGCCGGCACTGCTTATAAGTCAGAAAAACAAAAAGACTATTCCTATCCTCATTGCCCAGCTCCGAAGCGCTGACTATCAGAATTTTGACCTTGGCACTGTCTATATGGAAATCTGCATCGCCATAATCCCGCTGCTTATAATATACCTCTTCATGTCACGCTTAATAATCGGTGGTGTTACAGCCGGCGGTGTAAAAGAATAAGGCTTTCATAGTTTTTTTCATACACTTTATCCTGCCCTCCTGCGGCTGTCAGTCGTGGGAGGGATTTTTTTCTGCCTGTTAAGTTAATTAACAAACACACCCCCGAGCGAAGCAGCGTGGTATCGTTCTCTAAAGATTTTACAGCCGGGATTTAAAATCTTTCATACGCCCCGGGAGCGGAGTATTACCACCTGAATGAATAAGAACTGTCTGCCGCAACCGCGTCTTTCAGTCGGAAATTCTAAAATTGAGCAGCGAGCCAGTATCTTCAAGCCGTCTGCACACAGCAAGCGAATCTATTTCCGACGGAGCTTTTACGGAATACTCAAAAACGGTACGATCCTTTTCAAGGGAACGGTCAATATTCATATCGCGCATCACAAAGCCGCTTTCCGTAAGAACTTTCCTTACAAGTGCTGTATTAACACTGCTTCCGCTGTATTCCAAACGTATTGTTTTTGTCTTTTCAGCGGGAAAAAAACGCCATTCAACTTTTTCAAGCAAAATCAGGGATGAAAGACTTATGGCCAGAACTATTGCTGCCGGAATAAAAAGGCCGGTGCCGCAGGCAAGCCCTAATGCGGCCGCTGTCCAAATAACTGCAGCCGACGTAAGTCCGCGGATGTTCAGCCCCTGCCTCATAATTGCACCGCCGCCTAAAAAACCGATACCGGTTACGACGCCGGCAGTAATGCGGGTCGGATCTCCGCCGGGGACATCTGAGTTCGATGCAGAATAGTAAGAGATTATGCACATCAGCGTACACGACATGCTGATAAGAATAAGCGTACGAAGACCTACCGTATGCTGCCGGGTCTTACGTTCAAGTCCAAGCAGGAAACCACAGAAAAAACTTGCAGCGATACGGATAACGCAGTCAAAATAAAAATTTCCGGTACTCACATGCACCTCATATAAAATAATACCGACTATGAATGAAAACGGGACAAGAAGCCAAATCCTTTTGCACCTGGCTTCACCCAGTTTACAGCCTGCTTTGCCCCTGTTTTACTCTTGAGATTATCCATCGAACTAAGATACCCGGCAAGCCATAATGCAAGAGAACCGTCTTTAGCAGAGGTCTCGTTCTGTTCGCCGCAGGAAACGAGCACTACCGAAACGTCGGCTTTGTCCCCTGCAAGCGCCGCAATATTTTCAGCAAAGGAAATAAATGCCGCCTGGGCAGCACTCACAAACGGCCCAGCCGGTACTGCAGTACTGCTGCGCAGGGAAGAAGAACGCAGAACGCCTTCCATCGTCGGGTGACTCTTTAATAAAAACACAAGTTTTCCGTCCGCTTTCCGCTGATCAAGGCGGGAAAGCGTTTCCATGGCAAGATATTCGTAACCGGAAATCATTGTATCAAGCGAGCGCGTACATTCTTCCGGAGAAAGGACTGTAAACTGAGAGGCATATGCAGATGCATCAAAGTAAAGGACTGTTTCATTAACAAAACCAAAAGCGTTTTCAGCAAACAGCACGAGCGAGCGCGCAGAAATGGAAGAAGGTCTGTTCCATGAAGCAACGACAATACTACCGGAAGAACCGGACTCATTCCCGGCCTCAGCTCTGCCCGTTATAACTACGTTATATCCTGCATGAGCCATACCGTCAGCAAAATCACCGCCTGAAGGAAAATCTTTGCCGGCTATTAAAATCGTTTTTTTCATAGCTGTAAGTATATCATAATGCACAGCAATAAGCAAAAGCATAAAAACCTGTTTGCAAAGCAAAGCGCGTGTGTTATACTGTCAGTCATGAAACTCTGGCTAAAATATCTGATTGGAGCCGTGCTCGGCGTTGCATTTGCACTGATTCTTCCGCTTAATTCTACCGGCTCAGAAGGCGCACTGTCGTTTATCACCGACATCGTCATACGTTTTGGACGTTACATCGTTGTACCGCTTCTGTTCTTTACGGCAATGACTGCCATTAATAAACTGCGCGATACAAGAATGCTTCTGAAAACAGGAATATGGACTCTTATTATTATTGTAGCCTCTGCTATCCTGCTCATATTCGTCGGGCTTCTTTCCATATTGATTATCAGGCTGCCACGCATTCCCATCACGGTGGACAAAACGACAGATACAGCCGTACTCAATCTGGCCGGCATGGTCCGGTCCCTGTTCCCCTCTTCCGCATTTGATACTTTGAACAACGGCTCGCTTCTGCTCGCTTCTTTTCTGTTTGCCTGTTTTGCAGGCGGAGCATGTACGGGAGATCAGGTTACTTTTAAACCGATTGTTACGATTGTCGATGCGCTTTCAAAACTCTGTTATAATATTGCGACACTCTTTACTGAAGTTCTTTCCATCGGGATGATTGCCGTCATGTGCAGCTGGACAATTCAATTCCGTTCTGTCATTACAGGAGGCACGTTTACACCGCTTATCCTTCTGCTGACAGGAGATTTCCTGATAACCGCGTTCGGCATTTATCCGGCTGTTTTGCATTACATATGCAATGATCCGCATCCTTTCCGTATACTCTATGCAAGTGCATGCTCAATCATTGTTTCATTTTTCAGCGGTGATACAAATCTTACTCTGCCGATTAATATCCGTACGGGAAAGGAGAGCCTCGGTATACGCCGACGTATCAACGGAGTAACGTATCCCCTGTTTTCAATTTTTGCACGCGGCGGAGCGGCTCTTGTTACAACTGTCAGTTTTATCGTTATCTGGCGTTCTTATGCAAATCTTTCCATCCCTTTCAGGGACATTCTGTGGATTATGTTTATGTCGTTCGCACTGTCTTTTCTGCTCGGAGGATTCCCATCAGGAGGTCCCTTTATAGCGCTGACGGTACTCTGCACCATGTACGGACGAGGCTTTGAAACAGGCTACCTCCTGCTTAAACCTGCTGCACCGATTATCTGTTCTTTTGCAGCAGCCTTCGATGTCCTTACTGCAATGTTCGGAAGCTACATCGTCGGTGTAAAAACACAGATGATCGAGCACCACTCCATCCCGCATTTTATCTGACAGATAATTAACAATACGAAGTTTCTCCCTTTTCGGCATGTACTACACGGACAGATAGAAAGTGGAATGTGTAATCACCACCCCCGACGTAAGCGGCGCAGGGTATGGATTTCTCTAAAGATATTGCAGTCGGGATTCAATACCCTTCAGACGCCCCAAGCGACGGGGTATAAAACTCTCCGCACGAATAAAAAATTGGAATTAGTACAAAAATTTATTTATTCAATTCTTCTTTTTTGTACATAGTTATGTTACAATAAAAAAGGAGGAAAACTCTTGAATACACGTTTGGCCGAGATTATTTCCGGAAGAAAAACATTTTTTATTGTACCCGATCGATCACTTCTCCCTGAAAATTATCTGGAAGAATATCTTTCAAGAGGATTCGAAACATATTTCATTGAAAACGACAAGGCGTGTCCTCTGGAAAAAAAAGTAGATATCATTCTGCGTATATTCAAAGACTCAATTCTTTTCTTTTACATAGATTCAACCATTCCCGGAATAAACTGGTCGGCATTCATTTCAAAACTTCAGAAACAGTACGGAAAATATGCACTTCTCGGTGTTTTATATGTAAAACGGCAGACACTTGAAGAACGTCTGGCTCTTGAAAAACATTATTTGTACGACGTAGGCATTCAATGCGGATGCATTCAGCTCGAATACCGCAAAAAAGCAAATTTCGGCATTATTGAAAAGCTTCTCTATGCGAATCAGGCGATGGGACGCCGGAAACATGTTCGTGCACTCTGCGGGAGCAATTGTTCGCTTACGTTTATGTATGAAGGAAAACAGTATACAGGTGTTGTAACCGATATAAGCCTGAGCCATTTTTCATGTACGATAAAGGAATACTGCAACCTCAAGCAATATGAAAAAATAAGTTTCATTCAGTTCAATATAAAAGGACTGCATATCAGGAGCGACGCTGTCCTGTTTATGATACGTCCCTCAGATACAGGAACTCTTTATATTTTTACATTTAAAAACAAGCAGGGAGAAAACGGCCTCGATATTCTTGTAAAACAGCTGCTCACTCCCAAATTATACGAAATCATGTCAGAAAACTGCAAGAGCATTCTGAACCGGCTTTTCTACAAAACAGATATGACAAACAGTGCAGATGTTTCTTCTCCCGCATAGTAAACTTTTGTATTCACTTGCAAGCCCGCCGATATTTTCGTAGAATATCCTTCTATGGAATTTACACAGGAAGCAATTGATGCTTTAACCGTCAATGAAATCGACATTATGAAAAAAATCGCTGATGAACTGAGCATACGTGTTCAGCAGGTCAGCGCTGTCATCGGTCTTGTGGACGAAGGATGTACCATCCCGTTCATTTCGCGTTACCGCAAGGAAAAACACGGCTCGCTTGATGAAGTACAGGTACGGGACTGCGACCACTTGTTCAAATCGTACAAAAATCTTGAAGACCGCCGGCTTGAAATCGTCAAAGGTATCTTTGCTCAGGGAAAGCTTACCGAATCGCTGTATAAGGCAACAATGAGTGCAACGACACTCACCGAACTTGAAGACCTTTGGGCTCCGTTCAAGAAAAAGAAGAAGACCCGCGGAATGGCTGCAATCGAAAAAGGTCTTGATCCGCTTGCCGACGCGATGCTGGAACTTGACGAAGCCGCATTGGAAGTAAAAGCGAAAGAATTCGTCAAAGAAAATGATGAAAATCCGGAATTGTCAGTTGCAACAGTGGAAGATGCCCTTGCAGGTGCCAAGGATATTGTCGCTGAACGGGTCTCCCAGGATACGGAAAACCGCGAAGATGTGCACAAACTGTACATGGCAACGGGAAATATCATTACGAAGGGAATCGGGGATGACACAGCGGCTAAGACGTCAGTCTACCAGATGTACTGGGATTACACGGAACCGCTTAATCAGGTTAAGCCGCACCGGATTCTTGCTATCAACCGCGGAGAACGCGAAGGCGTGCTTCAGGTTACAGTCGACGTTGACGTCGATTCGGCTGTAGACATGTTGAAAAAGAAAGTACAGCTTCACAATAAATATCACGGGGACGCAGTCGAAGACGGAATGGTACGGCTGCTTTCTCCCGCTGTCGTGCGCGAAATACGCAGCAATGAATCAGATGAAGCGGACGAACACGGAATCGGAATTTTCAGCGAAAACCTTAAAAATCTGCTCATGACGCAGCCTATTAAAGGAAGCCGCGTGCTTGGCGTCGACCCCGGTATCCGCACGGGAACAAAATGTGCAGCACTCGACGAAACGGGAAAGTACCTCGGTTCATTCCTTATCAAGCAGGTTGCAGATCCCGACAGCGCATACAATGCACTCAACGAAGCAATCGACAAGTATGATATACAGGTCGTCGCTGTCGGCAACGGAACAGGCAGCCCTGAAGTACAGAAAATCGTAAGCAAAGTCATAAACGATAATTACAAAGATGTACGCTATACGGTAGTTGATGAGTCGGGAGCGTCAGTCTACTCTGCAAGTGACATTGCACGTGAAGAATTCCCCGAGCTCGATTTAACAATCCGCGGTGCAATCAGCATGGGACGCCGTCTCCAGGATCCCCTTGCAGAACTCGTAAAGATTGATCCGAAGGCAATCGGAGTCGGTTTGTACCAGCACGACGTAAATCAGAAAAAACTCTCCGATATGCTTGATGAAGTAGTCGGTTCTGTCGTAAATCAGGTCGGTGTAAATCTTAACACGGCAAGCTACTCGCTGCTCAAATATGTTTCGGGCATTACGTCGGCAACCGCAAAAAAAATCGTCAAATACCGCGACGAGCACGGCAAAATTACAAACCGTGAGGAACTGAAAAAAGTAAACGGTCTTGGACCAAAAGCATTCGAACAGTGCGCGGGATTCCTTAAAATCCCGGAAAGCAGCGATCCGCTCGACAATACATGGGTTCACCCGGAAAACTATAATGCAGCGCGTGAAGTTCTTCCGCTCGTCCAGAAAAACGAACAGATTTCCGCAGCTCTCAAAAAACAGCTTGAGGAAAAATACAGCATCGGCGAAATGACGCTCAACGACATTGTCGACGAACTTAAGAAACCGAATCTGGATCCGCGTGACGGTTATCCTGCACCGATTATGCAGAAAGGTGTTGTCCAGTTTGAAGACCTCAAGGAAGGCATGAAAGTTACCGGCAAAATCAAGAATGTCGTTGACTTCGGCGCATTTGTCGATATCGGTCTGCATGAAACGGGACTCATCCACGTAAGCGAACTGAGCGACACGTTCGTCAAAGATCCGATGGAAGTAGTAAAAGTCGGTGATATACGGGAATTTACAATCATAGGCCTTGACGCCGACCGCAGACGAATCAGTCTGTCGCTTAAAAGTGATGCTGCAAGCCGCATAGGGCACACCGGTATGGGCGGAGGAAAGCCTGCCGAAGCAAAAGATGCTGAATCCGGCTCACGGCGTATTGTTGTTGTAAAAAAAGGTACAGGCACCCCCAACGCTGCAAACAGCCAGCACAGCGGACGGCCTCATACAAATGAGCCTCGGCGTGACAACAACAACCGGCAGTATCAGGGCAGCGACGACGGAATGACATACAATCCGTTTGCACAGCTGCTGAAAAAATAACAGACATAAAGAAACATACTGATGCTTAAACCTTTATTCGTGCGGAGGGTTTAATACCCCGCTGCTTGCGGAATTGTTGATTGTTTAAGCATCAGTATACTGCTGTGTCCTGAATGCAACCCCGCCTGTGTCGTAAGAGCGTCCCGTATGCGCCCGTAACAGCGGGTACACACAGTACGTAATCATTTCCCTGTTGTACCCGTAATCGTCCCTGAATACAGCCCTGCATCGCATTACCCGCTAACAAGGAAGGTGTCTTCCCGCAAAGTAAGACGGATACTACCCGCCGGCAAGGATGGTCATCACCCGCAAACAAGGAACGTACTTTCCGGAATAAAAAAATTATTATAATTTTCAGAATCTGTGGTATACTTACAAAATGAGCAGAAAAAGACGAAATTATCACCACTGGACATGCGACCCGAACCTCCTGCGGGGACAGGTCCGGGTTACACTGTACAAAAGCAATCTTGCACCTGCGAAGACATACGGACTCATAGACCGCAGAACGCTTTCCGTTCCGGATATCATCAACCGGCTTCAGGACTCTAATACCGGAGTTACACCCGGAATGATGCTCCACTGTGCACGGATTTTCAGGGAAGAAATCCTTACGCTGCTTTCTGAAGGATATTCTATAAATCTGTTCGACACAGGCATTCTGTATCCCGCAGTAAAAAGCGGTACGAATATGACCGTACAAAAATCAAACTGTATTGAAGCACGGTTTACAGTCTCACAGGAAGCACAGGATGCGGCACAGCGTATCCGGATTGCAGAGGTAGATAATTCTGATGTACATCCGCGTATCTCCAGCGTGGAAAGTGCACCGCGTTCAAATACTGACGGCGTTCTACTGCGCAACCGCATTGTAATTGTCAGAGGAAGCAGGCTTAAACAGGGAACAGATTCGTCGGGTATTTATTTCGTACCGGAAACAGAACAGAAAATACCATCCGCCGATGAAGATTCGTGGCTGCGCGTTCCGGGGTATACGGTTATCGAAAATTACCCAAAATCGCTCAGATTCTACATTCCTTCCGGAACAGAAACGGGAAAACGATACTACATACGCGTGGCGTCGGATGTATCTCTCAAAGGTACCATACAGAAAAAAGTAAATGCAGGAATGAGCTCATCGCCTGTAATTATAAAAGAAGAATAGCACGGTATAATATCGCTTCCGCTCCTCTGCGGTACATCAGGAAACTGACACGTAAACGCAAATTTATAACATGCGGGAATCTCTAAAAACTTCAGTTTTCAGAGGTAACTCTGAAAGTGCATGGTTGATGAAAATATTCAGGAACCGGACTTCAATGGCCTTATTTAAAAAGTTACTGAAGGAGAGTTATTAAATAAGGCCATAATGCGTTTGCACTGGAACATATAAGTTTATTTCTTGTTTTTTCTATTAAAATACGTTAAACTATAAATAAGCGATGCTCTGTATTCCCGTGTTGCGGAGCAAAACTCTTCATATATCATTTAAAAACAGTACACGCGCGACATTTATTGCTTTCGGGGCGTATCCCCGTAAGGAGAGTCTATGAACAACAGAATTTTAAGAACAGCCGGGCTTGCGGCTGCCGGGATTTTTATGCTTGTATCGTGCAGCAATTTTTCAAGCATGCAGATTCCCGAGACAGTATCTGTAAAAACCGATGCAACCTATTCTGCAAATTTCGGATCATTCAGTCTTTCAGATTATATTTCGGCAGATACTATTAAAGAGCAGATTGCCAGTGTCAATCCGGACGGTTTTACAGTCTATGATTACAACCCGGATTCTTCGGCAAGTTATCAGGAATTTCTGGTTAAGTATCCGGTAATCGACAAAACAATTGATGTTGGCTCTTCACTTTCAAACATCGATTTGACTTCCGCCGGGAGTTCGACTTCAATCAGTCAGAGTTTCGCAATTCCAGACCTGGATAAAACGTTTACACAGGACATTGCCTTTTCTGATCTGAACAACCAGATAATCAGCAAAACATCATTTACATCAAGTTCCCTGTCTGTAATGGATCCTGGTACTACAGTGGAAGTCGATTCCACGTATGTCCCGGATTTAACTCTCAGCGTTTCTTCCCCGACGTTCAGCACGATTACGTACAGTGCCGGCAGCCTTGATATCGTTGTAACAGCACCGGCCGGGACTACATTAACGGACTTGACCGTTACAGCAGTGCTTAAAAATGGTACGACAGGCGCTACAATTTCGACATCGGACGCCGTGAATGTTGCTTCCGGAGACACGCTCGTAATTCCTCTAGCCGGTAAAACGCTTGTTCCATCGATGAAGATTTCCTTCAGCGGTACAATCACGGGAACATCGCCGGGAACCTCTCTCAGTTATACAATAGCTCCTGCAGTTTCTAATGCAGCGCTTTCGCAGATTACAGGACTTACAATGGATGCAGCAGAGCTTGGAACAAGTGGAATAGAATCTATTAATACTTCTGTTGACCTGAGCGGTACAGCACCTCTTACAAGCGCTGAAATCGGAACAGGTTCCCTGTCCGTGCAATGCGCACTGCCATCAGGATGGAGCGGTGTTACTGCTACAGCATCAGGATTTGCGCTCAGCGGCGCACTAACATCAACAGGCTTTACCAACAACGGCGGCACGGGATATCTGCTGAACCAAGCACTTGATCTTGCAAACCTTACGTTTACGCCGGGAACACTCACTGTCCAGGGGACTTTGTCGATTACTCTTAACAACGCCACGATTATATTCCCTTCAACAGGCATCAGCCTTACAACGACAGCAGCATGCACGATTTCAAAGCTGGCATCCGCAACAATCGATACTTCAGGTTATACGCTTTCGCAGACATTAAGTTCAGCCGTTCCTGAAGAACTCTCTTCCTTTGTCAATACGATTACGTATTCTAAAGCCGGAGTAAAGGTAAGCTCCTATACAAACACGCTTCCCGCAGGCAACGATATCAAGCTGACACTGACATCGACATTCCTTTCCATAACAGGAACAGAGGCAGAAGGCACCGTCAGCTCAAACACAACGAACGGGACACTGGAACTGGCCAAGACAGGAACAGGAACAATCAATGTGTCTGGTGCAGCGAACATCGACACGACAGTAAAAATCACACTGCCGAATGCAAGCGGTTCCACTGCGGAATTCAAAGACCTTGCAACGAACACGACGTACACATTGACAGCTTCCGATTTTACGCCGGAACTTGAATGGACAAACATCAACATAAACACATCAAGCCTTTCCGTCTCTGAACCGTCAGGCATAGATACGGGCATAAACTTTGATTCAATCATGAGCAGTCTGCCGACTGATGTCCAGACAGCGTTTGATAAGGATCATGTACAGATCGATTCTCTGCCGGTCTATCTCAGCGTCACGATGCCGGATCTTTCAGCCCTCAGCGGGTTATCACTGTCCGGCAATATATACCTTGAGTATACATCCGGTACAACAGAATATTTTGATATACTCGGAGAAAAAACAAGCTCAACAACAACAACAGACACTCTGGTTCCGAAGAATATTTCTCTGACAACGCAAAATGACGTAGTTACTACAAACCTTGCAACAGCAGGGCTCACAAAAGTTGATCTGGCAACTGTATTCAATGCAAGGCCTGCTTCCATTAAACTTTATTATGATATTTCGCCGTCGTCGGGAGGAAGCAGCGGCGTAGATATTTCTTATGCAGATTATGAAGCTATAAAGGACAGCGGCGTCAGCATTGCAGCGACGGTATACATCGCAATTCCTCTTAAAATAAAATTTACCGGCGATGTTTCTCTCGACGTTATGTCGATTGCAGGTAAAACGTCTGCAGACGACCTGCTTGGCCGTACAGAAGCACTCAATACTTCCGACTATCAGAAATACCTTGATGCAATAAAAAGCATTACACTGGGGGTCACCTTCAGTGACTCTATGGGATTGTCGGGTGCAAATATCAAAGTAACAGATACCGCAGGCATATTCGGGCCAACCGGAGAATCGTTTGAGTTCTCAAACAACTCAACAATCAGCCTGACAGGAACGCAGATCAGTTCGGTACTCACAACGTATCCGTACATGCCTACTATCACGCTCAGCATTCCATCCGGGGCTGAATTCATAATGCCTCGAAATGCATCTGTAGGAATAAAAGCCAGTATCGCTACGGACGGTACCATTCAGCTCTATGGAGGGAATAACTAATGAAAAAGATACTTATAATCATTACAGCACTTCTTTCAGTCACCCTTCCGCTTGCCGCCGCAGACCTTGACCCGCTTCATCCGACTCACCGCTACTTTGAGATGGGGTTTGATGCACAGGCGATGGCAACAAACAATTACTTTGACGCAAAAAGTCTGCTTGTAAAAGACTTAGTCATTGATCTGAAAAAGATTGCAGACGAAATGCCTTCAAACGGGTTGCTCATAAACGCGTTTGTGAGCGGGCCGGAAACGTACTGGAACCTTAACCTCAAAAACGGGTTTCACCTGGGTATGGCCAGCGGAATAGAAGGAAACGTGAGCGGCAATATCGGTAAAAATCTGTTTGAACTTATCGGTTACGGTAATGTCGACGATACTTCAATAGCTGTGGACGGTTACGCCAATGCTGATGTTTTCGCATACTATAATGTTTCTGCAGGATTCAAACTCGGTTCAATGCGCATTACGGTAAAACCATCATTATTTATCCCGATTATACATGCACAAACTGATTCAATGAATGCATCATTGAGCAATCCTTCTGACGGTTCCGTCAAAGTTACGGCAAACGCAGTCGGCACAGTCTATTCATTTACCGATCTTTCTACATATGGAAATGGTGTTGACCCGGCAGATCAGGAAAAAATTACCAGAGATGCGCTTTCAAGTGCAGGATTCGACCTTGCAGGCGCCGTTGAAATGCCGGTTCTCAGTTATCTTCAGGTCGGTGCTTATGCCCGTATTCCGATAGTACCAGGTTCATTAAAATATACAACTTCGGGAACTGCCACAATGACGTATTCGGCTGCTTCTCTTTCTGACATAGTCAACGGAGCAGGAGAATCAAGTACGACGCTTTCAGATATCCAGTACGGCACGGGTAATTACTACATTTCACGACCGCTGAGACTTGGTGGTGAATCGGCATTCCGGCCCTTCGGAAACTGGTTTACTTTAAGTACGCTGCTTGGTATAGGTGTCCAGTATCCCTATACGGCTGATTACAAACTGTATCCTGAATACAGTCTGGGCGTAAGCGTTGATCTCTTTAAGATTATAGGAGTATCACTTTCAACTTCTTATTTGTCACAGATTTTTATCCATAAAGTGGGCATGATGCTCAACTGCCGTGTTCTTGAGCTGAATGTTGCAGCAATGCTTGCCGGTTCCGGCGGAGCGACAAATGTAAAAGACTTCGGAACGGAATTTACAAACAGCTTCAACGGTACCGGGGCAGGTGCAGAAGTTTCAGTCTGCATAGGTTTCTAAATCGTAAAAAAAACTGAATAAGGCGCTCTCAGGAGCGCCTTTTTTTATTTTTCCGGTAAATTGACTGATATTCTTCAATGTAGTAAAATATTTTTTAATATTTTGTATTTTTTAAGGACGTGCTATGTTCAAAATTCTTGAGAAAAAACAGCTTTCTGCTGACGTTTTTTACATGAAACTTGAGGCGCCGGAAATCGCCCGTAACCGCAAAGCCGGACAGTTCATTATTGTTCAGGTCGATATTGACTACGGCGAACGCATTCCGCTTACTATAGCCGACGCCGACGCTGCTGAAGGCTGGATTGCAATCGTATTTCAGGCAGTCGGTGCAACTACATTTAAACTTTCACAGAAAACTGCAGGAGACGAACTGGAGGCTGTTCTTGGTCCGCTTGGTAATCCTTCCGTTATAGAAAAGAAAAACGCACCTGTCGTTGTTGTGGGCGGAGGTATAGGGGTTGCGCCCTGTTATCCCATCGTACAGGCGTTAAAGGATGCAGGTAATAAGGTCATTGTCATCATCGGTGCCCGTAACAAGGATTTACTTATCTTCGTCGACGAAATGAAAAAAATTGCGGATGAAGTCATTATCATGACTGACGACGGCAGCGCCGGGCAAAAAGGGCTTGTGACTATTCCGCTTGAAGAACTTTGCAAATCACAGACACCGCCGGCAGAGGTTATAGCGATTGGCCCTCCTGTTATGATGAAATTTGCCTGCAAAACGACAGAACCGTACAATATTCCGACGACGGTCTCCCTTAACACAATCATGATTGACGGAACAGGTATGTGCGGCGGCTGCCGCGTCACTATCGGCGGAGAGACGAAATTCGTATGCGTCGACGGTCCTGATTTTGACGGTCATAAAGTAAACTGGGACAACATGATGATGCGCATGGGGTCGTTCAAGTCACGGGAGCAGGAAGAATTTCACAAATGCAAGCTGCAGGCACAGGTCGAAAAACTTGCATCACAGCAACAGGAGTAAAACATGGCAGAACAGTATATTTCAGCAATTGAGCTTGAAAATAAAGCAGCAAAGGAATACGAAGAACTTCGGGCAAAAATCAATGATGGTTCTTTTTCTCCAAAAGACCGGATGGCCATTCCTCAGCAGAATATGCCGACGGGAGAACCGGCAAAACGTGCCCGCGAAATGAGCGAAGTCTCGCTTGGTTATACAAAGGAAATGGCAGTCCTTGAAGCAAGCCGCTGTCTCCAGTGCAAAAACCAACCCTGCGTCAACGGATGCCCGGTAAACGTACAGATTCCGCAGTTTATCGCACAAATTCAGAAAGGCGACTTCAAAGCTGCTGTAGATATTATCAAAGAGACAAACCTGCTGCCTGCAATCTGCGGCCGTGTCTGCCCGCAGGAAAAACAGTGTCAGGGACAGTGTACTGTCGGCAAGACATATAAATCTGCCGAACATGCCGTTTCTATAGGCCGCCTTGAACGGTTCGTGGCCGACTGGGAACGGGAGAACAATAAAGTCACCATGCCCGTTATAGCAGCAGCAACAGGAAAGAAAGTTGCGGTTATCGGTTCAGGACCCGCAGGTCTTACGGTCGCCGCCGACTGCGCACGTGCAGGGCACGCAGTTACAGTGTTTGAAGCATTCCATAAGGCGGGCGGCGTCATGCTGTACGGAATTCCGGAATTCCGGCTTCCAAAGGCGATAGTCGCAGATGAAGTCGAAAATCTCAAAAAAATCGGTGTCAGATTCGAGACAAATTTTCTTGTCGGACGCACAGATACACTTGATCAGCTGCTGACAGAAAAAGGATTTGATGCGGCATTCGTCGGGACCGGAGCGGGTCTTCCGAAATTTCTTAACATTCCGGGAGAAAACTTAATCGGTGTATTCAGCGCAAACGAATATCTTTCACGCGCAAATCTGATGAAGGCGTACATAAAGGATAAGGCCGACACACCGTACTACGAAGCAAAGAACGTAATCGTTACCGGCGGTGGAAACGTTGCAATGGATGCGGCCCGTATGGCACTTCGTCTGGGTGCAGAACACGTGACAGTCGTATACCGCAGAACGCGCGACGAGATGCCGGCACGGAAAGAAGAAGTAGGACATGCAGAGGAAGAAGGTGTCGAATTCCGTTTCCTTGAAAATCCGATCGAAGTTATTGGCATACAAAGCGACGACAGAGCTGTCAACGGACGTGTCCGCGGCATTAAGGCACTTAGTTACAAGCTCGGCGAACCTGATGCTTCCGGACGGAGAAGTCCGGTTGCAATTCCGGGAAGCGAGCACGAAATCGCATGTGATGCACTTATTGTGGCACTCGGAAACGGCTCAAATCCTCTGCTCGTGCGGACGACAGAAGGATTGAATGCAGATACAAAGGGTCATATTACGGTTGATGAAAAACAGGCCACAAGCAAAGCAAAAGTATGGGCCGGAGGCGATATCGTTCTCGGGGCGGCGACAGTCATCCTGGCTATGGGTGAAGGACGAAAAGCAGCTGCAAGCATAAACGAATATCTGACAAAGTAATCGGCGGCGCCTTTCTTATATAAAAACAGGGATACCGGCAGTTTTTTGCGTCCGTATCCCCGTTTTTATGCGGGTACAGGTACACTGTACTATTCATAATTAAACATTGTCCTTCTTTTGCCGATAATCTATAATAGAATTATGTCTGATAAAAAAAACAACAGGAAAAATACTGGATTCGCTTTTGCATGCTGGCTGCTTATTGCACTCATACTCCTTGTTTTCTTTTTCGTTAAAAAAGATACAATCGTTTTAAATCTCAAAAATACTGATTTTTTTAACCGTGTATTCGGTAAAACGCCCGAATTTGTCCAGAAACACGAAGACGCAACAGCTCCTCAAGACAACAGTGACAGTACTGTTGTTCAAATAGATACAAAGCCTGCAGAGACGGCTGAACAGCAGAAAAATGAACAAACTCAGCAGAAACCGGAACAGGCGGCACAGCCAGAAGAGCCGTTAAAAGTTACAGATCAGAAAAAACCTGATGCAGCAGAAAAGCTCCCTGAAGCAGCCTCCTCTGATCAAAAAACACCAGCAGCTGACAGCAAGAGTGAAAAATCAGTCGAAAAAGTACAAAAAAGTAAACCCGCAGCAGAGATAACGAACACACAATTGTGTTTTGTCATTATTGATTCTGATGGTTCCGTAAGCAGACAAATTGTGACACGACATTTGCAAAAATCGGATTCCCCTCTCTCAGACGCAATCAAAGCCCTTCTCTCCGGGCCAACTGCCGACGAAAAGGCAAAAAACTGTATGTCTCTTATTCCTGCAGGAACAAAACTGCTGAGCGCAAATGTTAAGAACGGAATTGCAACGCTTAATTTCAGCGAAGAATTTGAATATAATCCTGTCGGTGTTGAAGGCTACATTGGACAACTTATGCAGATTGTTTATACGGCAACATCTTTTACAACTGTAAACAGCGTCCAGTTTATCGTTGAAGGACAGCGGGAAGAATATCTTGGAAGCGAAGGTGAATGGATAGGCTCTCCCTTGTCCCGGTCAACGTTCCGTTAAACGCGCAATGCATGTCCCCTCCGGTCAAGCATCATGTTACCAAGTGCAGTTTCATAATAAGTATTGACATCAACATTTCTGTCCTCTATTACTGCGTATCCGGTTGACATCACAAGCGGATACGATTTGTTTTTCGAATACTTGCTGCATGCAGCTCTGATGGAATCAAACAATTCCGGCATTGCAGACAATTGCGACGATGACAGCAGCACCGAAAAGGTGGAACTTTCCATACGAAATACACGGCTGCTCGGAAACATGTCATGAAGTATCTGCGCAGCCGCTGCAATATATGCATCACCGGCATGGTGGCCAAGTACTGAATTTATTTCCGACAGATTATCAAGCCCTGCAACAATAAGCAGACTCCTGTTGTGCATGCGCTTTATTTCCAGCCTGATGTTCATAAAAAACGAGCTGCTGTTCAGGCAGCCCGTCAACGGATCTGAATATGCGCTCGATTCCATATTCTTCAGAAGCATGTTGTATGAATTAAGGTCAAACATCGTACAACAATAACCAAGCATCTTTGCACTGCACCCCCGGTTGACAGGAAATTTAGTACAAAGATACATCGTTCCGGTCGATACATTCGACAAATAAAACATCTGAGCTTCCTGATTATCCTGCGGCACACCAAGTCGTCTGAATTCATCGGCAGGAAATATATCGCTGTATTTCATATACTGGCACAATTTCAAATTGTTATTATTAAATGACAGCTTGCGGGCGGCTTCATTTGCGATTAAAAAATCATCACTCGTATTAAAAACGAACAAAGGAAGATCAGTCCTGTCAAAAAATGTTTCCTTGGACAGGGATATCAGAGTCCCGTTCATATCATTATACATTGCAAAAAAAGCAAGATTAACAAGAAGAAAAACACATATGTCGTAAAAAAAGTTAATATTACCGTCAAGATAACGCAAATATCCGATCGTGTTCAGATATCGAACAAAATTCTGAATAATAAAGACTATCAGAGCCGTCGTAAGCACTATGAGCGCCTTTTTATTCTGCTGGAAGGACGATATGCAGCGCATGACAAAAAGTACTGCAGCAATACCTATAAGGATATATCCATATGATGCATGCAGATAATCCCAAAGATGCAGGGCCTTTCTCCCTGTAAAAGCAAACAGTGCTGTTTTTTTATACAACAAACCGATGAATGTCGCCACAGGAAAAATGAGCGGCAGGAATACGACTTTTTTATTTTGTTTTTCAACAGGGATGGAATACCGATATGAAAACCAGAAAAGAGTATATGCAGAAAATTCAATCACAAGATATGTTACTGAACTGATTGATAAATGATATCTTTCGGGAACCATTTGATTGATGGCCCTGAGCAGATTCCAGACTCCCATAAAGAAATTTGCCGCGGCAAAAGGAACATCAGCTGTCTCTTTTTCATTATGCTGCATAAAATACATAGCATATAGAAAACATAACAAACTGATAATTATAAGGAATATCGACTCAAAATAATTATTCATGCAAAGCTCCCTGTTTTGGAACAGCGTATCCTCCGATTATATTATCAAAATAAAAATGGCCGGTCTGGTAAATATTATTAAATACGGATAACGTAAAAAAGTAATAACCTCCATCGTCTTTTTCAGAAAGGATTCTGAATGTACGCGTCACAGTATTACTTTCCGGCTGGTAAAACACACCGTTTATTATATACCTGTTTCCAGTATACGTAAGCGAAATATCTCTCCAGCTGATATATGATCCCTGTGTACTTTGAAGCATTCTGCGCAAAACGGCAACCACACTTTTATCAGGCTCCATACCTCCAAGAGGAGGAATCACCGCCGCCGATACTATTGCAGAATTACCTAAAAGCCAGAGATTATCCATTGACTGCGTCCATTGAGAATCAAGCGGGACAGTCTGCCCGTCGGAAGTCGTAAATACCTTCCTTTCAGCTTTCTTATTATAAACGAATGCGTGACTGCCGTCAAAATATTTTTCAGGAATACCGGTAAAATCAGTAAACGAAGTATCAGCAGAAGTACGAAGAGTTCCAATTGTTACAATCTGCAGCAGCACAATGTTCTCATCGGAAACGATGGTCTTTAAATTGAACAATGGGACAAGATGATTATATTCCATCGTCACTTTTCCGCCGAACTGTGGAAAATTATCTACTACAGCAATATCGGAACCGGAAAAAATATCATACTGTTTACCGGAATTTCCCACTGGAAATGTTTTTCCGGCCTTGATACGCCGTGCATTAAGTTCATAAAAAATATCATGGATATAATTAACAAATTCAGAATCATCAGGAGTGATGCTGCTTACGATTCTCTCCCCCGTCATTTCGATATGGTCGGCAGCGGGATCAAGCGAAAACAGTATTTCCATCGATTTCTCGGGCAGATGCTTATCCTTATCTTCGGGAGCATAATACCGGACAGCATACGTTGAATTATTATAGTACAGAAAACCGATATATGACGTTCTGCCAAATGTTTTATCCTGATAATATACATATTCGCCGGAAACATCGGCGATGTACGGCGTAAAACCAGGCAATGCTTCAGCAGATGAGATACACCAGACTGAAGCGATTACCGCGAAAATAAAAACGAAAGAAATTCTTCTGGTTTTAAACATACTTTAGTTTCAGGAGTCTAGTGCGGCAAGCGCATCCCGCACAATTTTTACTGCGTACTCCGCAGCTTCATGTGCAGGAACAAGCACCGGCGATACTGCCGCACGTTCCTTGATCTCCACATTCGGAAGATTTTTCTCTCCTACAACAATCCGTACTGGAATTCCGATCAGATCCATATCTGCAAACTTTACGCCGGGCCGCTCATTGCGGTCATCGAGCAGAACTTCAATTCCTGCCTTTGTGAGCTCCGCGTAAACAGCATCGGCGGTCTCTTTCATCTTGTCCTGATACTTAATGGGAACGACAGCGACCTGATAAGGACAGGTACTCATCGTCCAGATAATTCCCTTATCATCGTGATGCTCTTCAATAATCGAGGCAAGTGTGCGGTCAAGCCCAATTCCATAGCATCCCATAAGCGGAATTTGAGCCTTTCCGTTCTCGTCAAGATATGTCACATGCATTGACTTTGTATATTTATCGCCGAGCTTGAAAATATGTCCAAGTTCGTTACCTTTCTTTGAATAAAGTTCCGTACCGCAGTCGGGACACTTATCCCCCGGCCTTACAGTCCTTACATCAGCAGTCATGAACGGGACAAAATCACGTACCGGTTCAACGTGCATGTTGTCTATGTCTTTTGCACCGCCGCCGGTAACCGTGTCGTGTACGCGGACATCGTACGTTCCGTCGTTCTGCAGTATCATAACGCTTTCATCAGCAAGCAGGGGCACTTTTGTAAGGCCTACAGGACCGACAAATCCGTGAGGTGCACCGGAATACGCAATTACCTCATCTTCTCCTGCAAGCTCTGCACCGCTCGCTTTTAGCACTGCTGCAAGTTTTGTTTCGCTCACATCCAAGTCGCCCCTGATTGCAACAGCGAAGAAACTTACCGGATAATATACAGAGCCGGATTCACTTTTTTCCTGTTTGAACGATGCACCGCCGGGAGCTTTTGCAAGTTCAAGACTGCTGTTGTATATTTTGTAGATAAGAACTTTTATAAACTGGCTTGCCGGCATCTTGAAAAATTCTTCCATCTGCCCGATTGTCTCTACACCGGGACATGGAACTTTTTCGACAGGTTTATCGGTTTTTACTTCCGGCTTTCCATCTGCGCCGAGTGCGGTATCCTGCCGGCAGGAAGCTTTCTCTACGTTTGCAGCGTATCCGCATTTCGGGCAGAGGATGAGCGTATTGTCTCCGACCTCACTTTCAACCATAAACTCTTCAGAACCGGAACCGCCCATAGCCCCTGTATCAGCACGTACAGGAATCGCTGAAATTCCCATACGCTTGAAAATACGGCGGTATGCTTTTGCAAATTTTTCATAACTTTCATCCAGAGATTTCTGATCAGCGTCAAATGAATAGGCATCCATCATGACAAACTCGCGGCCGCGCATAACGCCGTATCTCGGACGGATTTCATCGCGGTATTTCGTGTTTATCTGATAGCCGATAATCGGCAGCTGTTTATATGAAGTAAGATTGTCACGAATAACAGCAGTAAAAGCTTCCTCCGCAGTCGGGCTTATAACCATATCCTGTCCGCTGCGGGTTTTTACCTTGAGCATTTCTTCACCCATTGTCTGCCAGCGGCCGCTTTCCTTCCAGAGATCGCCGGGAACGACAACGGTCGGTTTCATTTCAAGAAAACAGGCAGCATCAAGTTCCTCACGGATAATATTCTCTACTTTGCGGAAAGAACGAAGTCCCAGCGGCATATATGTATACAGACCGTTTGCTAATTTACGGATAAGTCCAGCACGCATCATAAGCTGATGGCTTGCAATAACGGCGTCTGCAGGGGCATCCCGCAGTGTCGAAATAATAGTTTGAGAAGTTTTCATATTAAGACATTTTATCGTAAATAGTAGAGACATTTCAAGTTAAGTATCCGGCCATGTATTCATTTATATTATCATTTTCTCATTGCTTTTCTGACGGTATGATTTATAATAAATAGTATGGAATTCATACAGAATGTGGTCGAATATTATGATGAACTTTATCCTGTCACGGAAGCCAAAAAGAAATTTTATAATAGTGTTAAAAAAACATATACGCCACCGGTAAAATTTCTGCAGATAGGATGCGGAACAGGAGCACTTGAGCACGAACTGGCGCAAGACGGCTCTGATGTTACAGGTCTTGAGGTTTCAAGGGAGCTTATAGCTGCCGCAAATCTCCGCAGACGAACACAGCTTACAGCAGTACGCTTTTTTCAGCTTTCAACGCTTGATATGACGCGTTTTCTTGGAAAAAGTTTTTACAATGTAATTTCGTGTCTTAACAATCGGATTGCCTTTATTCACGACAAAACATTGTTGAGGAAATTTTTCTTCGACAGCCGGATTCTGCTCGCGGAAAAAGGAACGCTTGTTCTTGAGCTGTTCAACTTTCATCTGGCAGAGCAGGCGCCCGTTACTCCGCTTGCAGAGCGAAGCAGCATCCGGGTAAGGATGATGTCGTCTCTAAAACAGAGTGGAAGCAAGCTGATGTATCTGAACGAGAGTATTGAAACAGGAAACGGAAGAATTCTCAAAGTAATGGAAAACGAAGAAGTCTATCCTTTAACAAAAGAAGAAATTATTTCTTTCGGGACTGAAGCCGGATACAGGGAATTCAAATTTTACAGCTCGTTCGACATGGATGAATTTTCTCAAACAAGCAAAAATCTTATCTGTATAATACAATAACGGACGGTTCAGCCTATTTTCCAGTGACCGCTGGAATCTTTAGTAAACCGTTTTGCATTAACTTCAAGAAGCCGGCCGTCTTCTCCGAGCAGCTTCACCATAGACGTTATCGGATTAACTTCCGTAATTTTAAAGTTTGTTCCGTCGTAAAAAAGGCGGATACCTTCGGAAGGCAGGCTCTTGCGGGCTTCATTGTACCAGTCAAATTCATATGAAAGGCAACACAGCAGCCGTCCGCATTGTCCTGAAATTTTCATTGAGTTAAGCGACAGATTCTGATCTTTTGCCATGCGAATGGAAACCGGCCTGAGCTTATCGGATACGGAATGGCAGCAGTACGGGCGCCCGCACACTCCGAGACCGCCCGTTATGCGGGATTCGTCGCGAACGCCGATCTGCCGCAGTTCTATGCGCATTTTGAACACAGATACAAGATCTTTTACGAGCTCGCGGAAATCAACACGGTTGTCAGAACTAAAAAAGAACAGCGCTTTCTGTTCGTCAAGCAGAAAATGTACGGAAATCAGTTTCATATCAAGATGATGTGCAGATACTTTTTCCTTGAAAATGCCAAATGCCTCCGCTTCCTTCTTCTTCAAAGTTTCCACACGTTCCAGATCATCATTTGAAGCCCTTCTTTCGACTTCAACAATATCTGAAGGTTTTACACCAATAGGTTTCTTCGTTTGTCCGAGTACGACTGCCAAATCTTTACCATAGCGCGTCGGGACAATAACACTTTCACCCGGGTTAAGCTCGCCAATGCTGCTTGATGCAGCATATACACTTTCGCAGGAATACATAAGTTTCAGATGATACAGCGGTTTGTCAAACGTAAAACCGTCGTTATTTTCTTCAGTTTCATATACAGAATCTTCCAGTGCAGCAAGATTCTCATTTTCATTATCTATATCGTTCTCAAAAATATCACCCATACATTTCTCCTATAAAGACTCCGCGTCAGCGGTGCGCCAAAAGAACGCAAATCACGACTTTCGCGCTGAGGAAACAACATATGATAAAAAGTACATGGACGCACTTTTTATCATATCTTCCTGCAGAGGTCACGACGCGAACATATCGACTATCAAACCCTGTATTTCTTCCACTCTTTTCAGCAGCTTCAATTTATCTGCCTGATTGGCAAGTATTTCGGAAGCAAGCTGATCAAGTTTACCGTTTATCACTTCTATCTGAACAAATGGAGCCTTCTCCCTATGTGTACGTCTGTCGGGAATCCGTTTATGCTGTTCAAGCTCAAAACTGTACTTCACAACATATTTCATAAGCTGGCTTACAGCTGTCCGGTACTTCGCGAACGCCTCGCCTGACATCTTTTCCGTAAGCTCATCACCCGCCATTGTAACACGATCCTTCAAAAATACAACCGCATCTTCCATTGAAAGACCGGCAATATCAGGAGGAAGCCCGGCAGATGTCAGCTCATTTATCTCTTCACTTTTTTTTAAAACTGCTGTAAACGTGCCTGTTTTCGCGCTCTGGGCAGACTTTTCCTTTCTTTTTGTTTGTTTTGCGGATTCACCTGCAGCTGATGAAACTGCAGAAAAATATAATGACGAATTAATCTGGTCAATAGAACTCATGCAAGAGAAACCTTACTGCGTATCGCCTTTGCCTGCAGATACCGCTCCGATTCAGCCGTAAATTTTTCTTCATTATTAAGCGAAATACAGTATCCGTGGAATACAACCTTATCTTCCATTTGAACTTTACGGGATATGATGTCACCAATGACAGCTGCAGTCGACAGCAAAGAAACACCTTCCTTTGCTATAATGTCGCCGATTACGATTCCGCCGATAATGACCGATTTTGCTTTTATGCTGCCGAGCAGCCGGGCTTTCTCTCCGACAATCACGTTACCGTCAGTTTCCAGATTACCGTTAATATCACCGTCAATACGGATAAAACCGTTCACGCGGACATTACCACTTACGGCAGAACCATCACCTATAATTGTATTAATTGAAATATCATCTGAACGCAATGCCATACAGCCCCGCTAGTCGGAAAGCTTGACGTTGATGTACTTTGCAGGATCAACAACATCGGAACCAATATGAACTTCATAATGAAGATGAGGACCTGTCGTAACGCCGGTGTTACCGATATAACCGATAACATCACGTTGTGAAACAAACTGCCCCTTCGTCACAATAGAATACATCATATGTGCATACCGTGTATAAATACCATGTTTATGTTTGATAATAACATAATTTCCGAAACTCGCATCGTAACCGACTGTCACCACTTGTCCGTTTGCAGTTGCAATAACAGGATCCCCTGAACGATACGTCGAAAAATCAAGTCCCTTATGAATGTACCATTGGCCGGTAATAGGATGAACGTTCGGCCCGAATGCCATGGAAATATGCGCGTTCGGATTGCTTACCGGCCAGATGCTTGGAATTTCCGTAAACAGTGTATTCTGATTTTCAAGCATCTTTCCAATCTGTTCAACAGGCTGAACTGCATTTTCAAGATATGATGTCAGCTCCTTCACATCCGCCGTTTCCCGGAGTGAACCCGTTACCGTTTCTTTAGTATTGAAGAATGATGAAAGATCGCTGCCTGACGCAGATGCCTGGGAAACCTGCCCGCTTTCGCTTATCCCCAGCAGAGAAAGAGACTGCGACAGAGATGTCTGAAACCGTTTTGCAACCTGAAGCAGATTCGTGTTCTCATCACGCAGTTCATCAAGGCTCGCCTGTGTTTCGCGGTTTGTGGATGTAAGCTTAGAAATTTCCGAGCTTGAATCAATCGCCCTGCGGTCAAAATAGAAAAAAGATGATACTATACCTGTAATGAGGACAATTCCAAGCCCCAGCGCAAATACGTTTGTCTGAAAATTAATTACTTTCCCCTGTGAGTGGGGAACAATCATTATCGTAAGTTTACTGTCCAGGACTTTAAATATACGTATAGCTGCACTTTTTATCATATGAAAAAAAGACAGGAAACCGGACTGTATTTTTGATGCGAATGATTTTTCTATTTTCTTATATTTTTGCGTCCGAGCCACAATATCGTCCCTGCCTGAAATCTCACTCTTTTATGAACAGAATATATATTACGCTGCTTAGTATAACACAGCAAATCATTCTCTGTCAAACAAATATAAGTTGACTTCACGGGAAAGCTATGCTATCTTTTATAATATCGGAACGTTTCCGGTTCCCTATTACTTACTAGGAAGAAAAGCCATGCAGTTTTTTGATACTCATGCCCATATCGGGCTGATCTATGATGATCCTATTGAACAGTTACGCGTGATTCAGCAGGCAAAACAGGCTGGAGTTACCCGCATTGTCTCAATTAACAACAGCCTTCATGACTTTACCCGTGAGTACAACAATCTAAAGGTAGTACCCGGCATTTACCACGCTGTAGGTGTTGCCCCATCGGAAGTGACAAATCCCGGAAAGGATTTTGCAAGCACAATAGAAGAAAATCTTAAACTGCCGAATGTAGTAGCAGTCGGAGAGACAGGCCTCGACTATTTTAAACAATTCGGCAATAAACGTACACAGATTGAGCTGTTCATTACGCAGCTGGAAATTGCCCGCAAACACAATCTGCCAGTCATCATTCATAACCGTGATGCAGGAAAAGACGTATTCGACGTCCTTTCCGAGCGTATTCCTGACGCTGGAGCCATTTTTCACTGCTATTCCGAGGACGCCGAATATGCAAAAAAATGCCTCGATGCAAATATGAATGTGTGGTTCTCGTTCGCAGGCAATCTTACCTACAGAAATGCACGCAACCTGCACGAAACGGTGCTTAACGTGCCTATAGACCGCATTCTGATAGAAACCGAAAGTCCATTCATGATTCCGGCTGAATTCCGCGAAAAAAAGCGGACTATGCCGGCATACATTACGTCCACCGCATATTTTCTTGCGGATTTGCTTGAAATGGACATAGAACAACTCAGTGTGCAGCTGTGGAAGAACAGCTGTAAAGTGTTTAATCTGCCGGAATAGATGCTGTACCACGGAGTAAAAATAGGAACTCTCGAACTGCCCGGAAACGTTTTTCTTGCACCTGTCGCAGGATACAGCGACAGCGCATTCCGGACTGTATGCATAGAGCACGGTGCCGCATTTACCTACACGGAAATGGTTTCAGCAGAGGCTCTTGTGCGCGATAACAGCAAAACACTGCAGCTTATGAAAAGAGCTGAAAACGAAAAAGCATACGCTGTCCAGATTTTCGGCGGAGATCCTGCAACAATGGCAAAAGCGGCATGCATTGTGCTTGAAAAAGCACCATGTGAGTGCATCGACATAAACTGCGGCTGTCCTGTACCTAAAATAATAAAAACAGGGGCCGGTTCCTCCCTTACCCGGGAACCGGACAGACTTAATGCCGTTGCAGGGGCTGTCGTAGATGCAGTCGGCGGAAAAGTACCCGTAACCGTAAAAATACGTTCCGGATGGGATTCGGATTCCATAACATGGAAAGAAGCTGCTGATGCCGCGCTGAAGGCAGGAGTTTCCGCCATAACACTCCATCCGCGCACACGGGCTCAGGGATACGAAGGAAAAGCCGACTGGACACTACTTAGGGAACTTGTCGGTTTTACCGCCGGGCGCGTTCCCGTTTTCGGTTCCGGTGATTTATTCAAACCCGAAGACGCAAAGGCCATGCTGGAACAGACAGGATGCAGCGCCGTTATGTTTGCACGGGGAGCTATGGGAAATCCCTTCATCTTTACAGAAACGAAACAGCTGCTTGAAACTGGTACATACGCGGATGTCAACACGGAAGAAAGAATCAGAACCGGATTCCGGGAACTTTCCCTCCTTATACATGAATGCGGTGAAGAAAATGCGTGCAGGGATATGCGCAAGCGCTTCTGTGCATACACAAAAGGGATAAAAGGTGGTGCGGAAATAAGACTTAAGCTCGTACATGCATCGACGGAAGCTGATTATCACACAATACTGGATCAAGTACAAGACTGTACGTCTTGCATATATGAGGAGTGAAAGTTACAATAACGTATGAGCTTTTTTCAGGCTATAGCTGATTTTTTTGAATCAATCTTTAATAAATCATCTCCTGAAGTGCAGAAACGAATCCAGCTCAAAAAACTGGAAAATACTGTCCGGGACTTTCAGCCTGCCCTATACCGTAACGGAAACATCCTCCCGAATTTCGCAGAAGCAATACGCGTTCTTTATGTAAACACAAAACCTCTCGGCGATTTATTCATTGAAACAATAGATGGTACCGATATTCCACGCCGGCAGCGTTTTGAAGCGCAGCTTGTACTCACCGGATTCTCTGTAGAAGAACAGGAAGAAGTGGAATCATTATCCTACACAAACCGAAAAGCAGAAATAGTCTCAGCCGGCCAGCCTGCAAAACATATATTTGAAGTTCAACACCGTACACTTGATAAAGTGATAAAGTCGCTGAATGAAGATTCTTTCAAGAAAATGGACAGAGACATTACGACGGTTCATCAGCTTGCAGATTTCTGCAGATTCAGCTTTCTGAACATTCTTTTGACATTTGATAAAAATTTCTCCACGGCTGATTCCTCTTATGAACCTTCCTATCAGGAAGTTCCTCTGTCGAATCTTGTAAATGCTCTTGAAGATTTATATTATCAGACAGCAAGCCTTTCCCTGAACACGGCTGTTGCAAATGCTGTTTTAGCACTTGCGCAGCTTAAAAACAGAGGGAGTCTTTCTGAAAAACGGAATTCGGGCTACATAGAAAACATAAAAAAAACAGCTTATGTTCTTACTCATATATTGACGCCGGAAAAACTGAGAACACTTCTTTGTATCTTTAAGGGCGATGCTTCATATGCTCCCAAAACGGCTGAATACAGGGAATCTGCAAGACAAAACTTTGCAGCCCGACTGCAGCAGCAGTATGCCGCGGACGAACAGAGGATCAAGACGGAACTGAAAGATCAGAAAATCAGCAGCGAACTTATGAAATTGTTCAACGGAGAGCCGCTTGCTTCTGTCAGCGGATACGACACTGACATGAATGCAAAGCTCCAGATGAATTCTGCGCTTGCATTCGCATGGATCACCCCGCTTCAGATTCTGAAAACATTTCTGCAGACATACCTGACTGAGCCTGTTAAGATGCTTATAAACGACATAGTTATTGAAGGTTTTTTCAACAATCCCACTTATAAAACAGAATTTTCCGGTACTGTCTATGCCGCGCTTGAATGCGGGGAAAAATTACAGGCTTTTGAAGATTCGTTCGGACACGGAAAACCGAATGATGCTGCTGTCCTTGACGGTTATATACTGGACAGCCATAAAGACGCAGGTTTTTATTCAAAGATGGAAAGCATGGTCGGAACAGCCAATAACAGCGCACAAAAGCTTATTCAGGAAGAAACAAACAGCCTGCACAGATTGTATATTGAAATCGGAGAGCTGCTTACTGATGCAAAAAAACCGACAAGCGAGATAATTTCCAATCTGAAAGTACTTATGATGTCTTCCCGCAACAGGGACAATACGGATATGCTTGAGCAGCAGTATCCAAACTGGGAAATATTCTTTGAGATTATGAAAAATTATGCTATAATCAATATAAAAGAGATAAAAACATGAGTAACAAAAAGGGAAGAAATATTCCAACCGACCCAGAAGTTCTGGAACTCACAGCTCAGTATGAGAAAAAAATCTATGATCTTGAACAGCTGCTTGATATATCCCGCTCATTCAGTTCAACGCTTGAATTTTCGAAACTACTTGAATCAATCGTCTATATCTGTATGGCTCAAATGCACGTGCTTGGTGCCGGAATTTTCGTACGTGACAACATGGATTCCGATGAGTTTATACTCGAAACAAATCACAGTGACATAAACATTGATCCGGGGCTCAAGTATGAAATTCCCGGGGATCATCCGATTATTGAACAGCTGTACAGCGAAAAACGTGCAATATCGCTCGATTACATGAAACGGCAGGTGCCGGAAAATACGGATCTGAGCATGATTGAATCGCTTCATCCGACTCTGCTTGTCCCTCTTATTCAGAAAAACAATATGAACGGTATCCTATTCCTCGGTGAAAGGATTGTGTTCGACGGTATTGCAGATTATACGGAATATGAAAAAGAGCAGATTATGTCCATTGCGACGCTTGCTTCGCTTGCAATCAACAATGCGGCTCTCGTCGAAAGTTCTTCGACAGACATGATGACGAAGCTTAAGCTTAAATACTACTTTTTCAATGTACTCGGCGACAAACTTGATGCCGCATTCGTGCAGAAAACACCGCTTGCCGTCCTTATGTTCGACATTGACCTTTTCAAAAAATTCAACGACACATACGGGCATGAATGCGGCGATTATGTCCTTATACAGGTTGCATCCCTGATAAAAGCAGGCCTTCGGGAAGAAGACCTTGCAAGCAGGTACGGGGGAGAAGAATTTACCGTACTGCTGGACAATACGCAGAAAGAACAGGCGTGCTGCGTGGCGGAACGGATCCGTTCTACAATTCACGACTTTGACTTTCAGTTTAACAACCAGCATCTCCATGTCACAATTTCCGGTGGTGTGGCTGTATTCGACAGGGAAAAAAATCCGGTGATTATGCCTAAGCAGCTTGTAAACCAGGCAGATCAGGGATTGTACATGTCAAAAAACAACGGGCGGAACAGAATCACGTATGCAGATCCCTGCCTGTTAAAAGATACCTGCGAAGAGTATAGATGAATTTCAAAAACAGTATACGAAAGCCGTTCAAATATACAAACGCACATATTACCCTGTACCTTATTGCAGCTAATGTCGTTGTTTTTATCATTACATCTGTATCTCCTAAGTGGAAAATCATACTTGGTCTTTATCCGCCTGCCTTTTTTACCTTAAAAATGTACTGGCAGGTATTCACGTATATGTTCGTACACGGAGGTCTGGAACATATTTTTTTCAACATGTTCGGGCTTCTTGTATTCGGACTTGCAGTTGAACGGGCAATCGGTTCAAAGGAATTTGCCCTGCTCTACCTTTTATGCGGTACGGTAAGCGGAGCGCTTTCACTTGCAGTGTTTATGCTCACAGGGTATTATAATGTTTCGCTCATTGGAGCCAGCGGTGCGGTGTATGCCGTTCTCTTTGCATTCGCCGTCGTATATCCCCGGTCAAAAATCTACATCTGGGGTATACTGCCAGTACCGTCGCCGCTGCTCGTCGTTATATATGCAGCAATAGAACTGGTAAGTCAGTTTTCAGGATTTAATGGAGGCGTCGCGCATATGACGCACCTGTTCGGTCTTGCTGTGGCATATGCATATTTTATGATACGGATAGGAGTAAACCCGGTTCGCGTATGGAAAGATGCCTGGAAAAACTGATATTATTTCTGTTTCTTACTGCTGCACCAGGTATTGCAACAGCTCAGACACCTTCAATCATTGAGCATATACGCATACCGTTATGGGCGGAAACCGATGCGTACCCCGGACTCGCAGAAGCGCAGGATACAACTGCGGGTGTTTATGATTATCCTGTAAAACGGATAAAAACACTGGCACCTTTCCTTATAAACGGAATGGTGCACGGCTGGAATTTCAGCTATACACCTTCCGATAAATTGCGGGGAGTCGAAGAATATTTTGATTTTTCGGATGTTCTGCCGCTGGGAAGCGGGGAAGAAAACATTTCCTACTCAAACCCGTGGATCTGTGACGGAAAAATAACCTGCTGGGTTGAATTTACCCGGACGCCGCAGATGCTGAGGGATTACGATCTCTGGGCGTCAATCAATCACCCGACAATCAGCGGAAAAGGAGATGGTAAAATTGCTGATGGATTTGACGGCATAACAACAGCTGTAAAAGATGCTGTAAAAGATGCAGTCCGCAGCTATTTCCGCGGGACAATTAAAAACAAGCCTAAAGAGATTACCGGCAAAGTTCTTATTCGAAAAGAGCCTTTTATCGGTATTAATTCAGGCAGATACGTTGTTCAACTTGATTTTTTTCTGGAAACTGATAGAATAATATCGTATACCCAGTATTAGGGATTTTGGAGGACTTATGAAAAAGATTATTACTATATTAACCTGCCTGGTTTTTGCAGCCGGCACGATTTTCGCTCAGGATGCCGCTGCTGCCAGCAATGCAGCACCTTCAAATTCGGCACCTTCCACAGATAAATCAGTACCGTCGACTCCTGAAGAATCTTACAACAACAAAGGGTATGACGAAAAAACGATGCGTGTCATCGTACCGGAAAATCAGCATACAACGGATAAAACCGCAAGCGTAAAAATAGAATATACGCCGATGTATGATGAAGCCCGTATATACTACACGTGTATGTATGTCACCTACGACAAAGGTGAAGCGATGAATACAATAATGGCATGTGTTGAAGACTTCATGAAAGACAACCAGTATTATCATTATACATATCTGGCCCGAGACAGGGAAAAATATTTCAAGAACGAACGCGGTTACAGCATGGCTCAGTATATGTCATATATAAAATTCACACGCTAACCTTGGACTTGGTATAAATGGACATTTCAAACATTATCAAAAACCTGCATCCCCTTGAAATAAAGGTGCTGCTCAAGTATACGCAGAAAGACGATTTAACCTCAGAAAGACTCCAGAAGGATCTTGATTACAAGGAAGGTCATGCAAACCAGGCGTTTTCATGGCTTGCCGGCAAGGAACTTGTCAAAGAGACAAACCGTACTCCCCATACATATTACGAAATTACGGATTTCGGACGTGCACTTGCAAAGGCCGGCACGATTGAAGAGCGCTTTGTAAATTTCGTAAAAGAAAAAGGTGCACAGACTCTGCCGCAGATTGCATCGGCACTTAAAATTGAAAACAAGGATATCGGAAGTGCATTCGGACAACTTGTAAAAGACGGCGTTCTTAAAATGAATGCGGAAAAAGAGGCTGAATCGACAGGAAAACAGCTTCCTTCCCGCATCAGTATTATTTCCGGACTTCTCAAAAAAGCAAGTACGGCAGAAAGCGGCCAGCTTGATAAAGATGCTCTTTCGGCAGAAGAACAGGAAGCAATTGCAGGACTTGCAAAAAAACGCGGCGCAGCGGCCAGCCCTTTTAAAGTCATTGAACGCGAAACAGTCACCTATCAGCTTACGGAAGAATACAGCAAAGTTGTAGCCGCTCTCAAAGAAGCGGGAGTTACAGGAAACGAGCTTGGAGAAGTTACTCCGCAGATGCTCTCTTCCGGCGACTGGAAAAATGGTACGTTCAGGGGATATAATATTGCAGTTCCGCCTGCACGTATCATTCCGGGACGCACGAATCCGTATGTACAGTTCCTTGAGTCAGTCAAGGATAAGCTGAGTTCACTCGGTTTCCAGGAATTCGACGGTCCGCTCGTAGAGACTGAATTCTGGAACGGAGACGCACTTTTCATGCCTCAGTTCCATGCAGCGCGCGATATCCACGACGTTTACCGGCTCAAGAATCCGACTCATGCGAAAATGATAGAAGAACCGTACCTTTCAAACGTGCGCTGTATACACGAAAACGGCGGCGATTCTGGAAGCCGCGGCTGGAATTATAAATTCGACACGGAATTTACGCGCCGCCTGATTCTCCGCAGTCAGGGAACTGTTCTTTCCGCACACCAGCTGCACAAAGCTGAAATCCCGGGAAAATATTTCGGTATTGTGCGGTGTTTCCGCTATGATAAAGTAGACGCCACCCACTTGAGCGATTTCTACCAGACAGAAGGAATCGTGCTCGGAAAGGACGTAAATCTTAAAACACTGCTCGGCTTCCTTAAAATGTTTGCAACTGAAATTGCAGGCGCGACGGAAGTCAAATATGTGCCGGGTTATTTTCCGTTCACAGAGCCTTCAATCGAAGTGCACATAAAACACCCCGTTCTCGGCTGGTTTGAACTGGGCGGCTCCGGTATTTTCAGACCTGAAGTTACAAAAGCTATGGGCATTGACGTTCCCGTTCTTGCATGGGGTATAGGTATTGACCGCATGGCGCTTATGGCTCTCGGTTTGAACGATCTGCGCGAATTGTTCTGCGAAGATATTGAGCAGGTACGGCTGCGCAAGGCAAAGTTCTAGAGATAAAAAAAACGCTGACTGAAAACAGTCAGCGTTTTTTTTATCTGTGAGGGATTTTACGATTCCGCAGTTTGAGGCAGAATCGGTAATTTTATCCGGGAAAGCTTTTCCGTTCCTCCACATCGTCACAAGCAATTATATCGGCACCCGTGTTGAGAATGTCCTCGACAAGGATATCGCCTTCATGGACTGGTGCATGCACGGAAAGCCTGCGGATTACCTGCATGCATTCAAGCTGCATATCACGGGGAACCTCAGTCTTTGATTTTGCAGGTACAAGCCGGCGTACTCCGCCGTTTACGGCAACGGTACAGGTAAGCGTCCTCGTCGGATTTGTCAGTTCCTTCTGTGCATACGATTCTCCTCGGGTACATGAGTTTCCGGTCACTGAATACACAGACTTTCCGTCAGCCTCTGAAATTTTCGTTACTTCAAGCTGACAGCCCATAGGACAAATGATGCATGTCATTGTTTTTTTTTCGCTGGTTTCCATACTAATCTATCGTGTCCTCCGGTGTCTCAATTGAAACGGTAAGTGGTGTCGTTACATCCAGGAGTGTAGATAACGGGATATCCGCCGTCTGCATCTCGCCGGGACGCACAATACGCACTTTCCTTGAATACAGCCTGCTGCTTCCGCTGTACACGGAAATCGTAATGTTACGGTATACATCCGTACTACGGAACATAATCTGAACTTTCGGTACATCCCCCGCTTTTCCGGCATTCCCCTGCTCTGTGACTGTTTCGAATGTATCATCTGTGTCAATCTGCTGCGGTACTGTATAGCGGACGCGGTTGCCGGGCCGTATCGGTATGCTGTGCAATGTACCGGAAGCCGCGCCTGAAACCCGGGATGGAAATCTTTTTTCTGCGTCCAGCGCATATTTGGCAGCGCTTTTGCCCGCAAGAATACTTTCCGTTGTGACATAGTCGACAAGATCATGCACATGGACCGTATTGCCGCATGCGAATATACCCGGCACAGACGTTTCCATAAGCTGATTTACGGACGGCCCTTTTGTCACGGGATCCATACGGACACCGGCTCCGGTGCTGATTTCATTTTCGGGGATAAGGCCCACGGAAAGAAGCAGCGTATCGCATTCTATATATTCCTCCGTTCCGGGGATGGGCCTGCGTCCTGCATCGACTTTTGCAATAGTCACACCTTCGACCCTCTCCCGCCCTCTGATTTCCGTTACAGTCGTACTCAGCCTGAGCGGAATACGGAAATTCTCAAGACACTGAGTCATATTCCGGTTCAATCCGGCGGAATACGGCATGACTTCGCATACCAGCTTTACATCGCATCCTTCAAGCGTAAGACGGCGTGCCATTATAAGGCCGATATCGCCAGAGCCGAGAATGACAACTTTTTTGCCGGGAAGATACCCGTCGATATTGACGAACCGCTGTGCCGAACCTGCGGTAAAAATTCCCGCAGGACGCGTACCCGGAATAACAAGCGCACCGCGCGTCCTTTCACGGCAGCCGGTGGCAAGAATAACGGAACAAGTATGAAGAAACATAAGGCCGTCGGTGGAATTCATCGCTGTAACAACGTGCCCTGCAGGATGAGAATCGGCCGGATTTGAAGGCGTTATTCCGGAGGCTTCACAATCTTCGGCTTTATCGATAGAAACGACCATCGTATTTACTTTGTAATCAATGCTGCGTTCCAGAACCTGCTTTACAAAACGCCCTGCATATTCAGGCCCCGTAAGCTCTTCGCCGAAATAGTGAAGGCCGAATCCGTTGTGAATGCATTGAAGCAGAATACCGCCGAGACGGGAATCGCGTTCAAGAATCACTATTTTACGGGCGCCACAGTCATATGCAGAGACGGCAGCCGCAAGACCTGCCGGGCCGCCGCCGATTATAACTGCATCGTACATCTGTCCGCTCATTCTGCACCTCCATCCCCGTCGGCAAAACCGCGCGTTCTGTCTGCAAGAACATATGAAGTACCGCCTTTTTTTGTCACCGATGTCATGGGTATTTTCAACTCCCGCGAGAGGATTTCCGTCACGCGTGGAGAACAGAAACCGCTTTGACAGCGCCCCATTCCCGCACGTGTCCTGCGTTTTATACCGTCAAGGTCGCGTGCGCCAAGCGGTGAATGAATTGCCTGCACAATCTCAGCTTCTGTTACTGTCTCACACCTGCAGATAATCTGCCCGTACAGAGGATTCTCCCTGATAAGCCGGAGCTTCGTCTGTACATCGGCCTGGTTGAACGCAGCAATTCCCCTGCGCTCCTCAATAAAGCCGGTGCGCTTTGTTACATCAAGGCCCGCTTTTCCAAGCAGCCCGACGATGTATTCGGCAGATGCAGGGGCAGACGACAATCCCGGCGAACAGATTCCTCCTGCGTTGAAAAATCCTTTTACCTCCGGGTCTTCTTCAATAATGAAGTCATCAACAGGTTTATCAGGATTCCCGGCAGAATCAGCGGTATATGCGATGGAGCGGATTCCGGCAAATGAGTTGATAATATTGCCCCTCGGGATTTCGGGAATGGTAAGCGATGCTTTTTCGAGGATTTCAGACTGAGAAAGAGCAGTTGTCCCTTTGTATTCATTCATATCCTGGCTCTGGTCGTCGGCACTCGGCCCGATGAGAATATTACCGTCGACAGTCTGTGTAACAAGCACGCCTTTTCCCAGCTCCGTCGGGGTCTGGAACAAAACATGATGCACGAGTGTGCCGTATTTATTGTCGAGCAGACAGTATTCGCCGCGCCGCTGTTTTATGACGTATTTACGGGCACCGGCCATTTCACTGATAGTGCCGGCGGCTATACCTGCTGCATTTACGACAAAACGGGATTTTATACTGCCCCGTCCTGTATGGATGAGAAACCCGCCGTCTGTTTTTTCTATTGCGTGAACGGCTGTATTCCTGAGAAACTCTGCACCGTTGATAACGGCACTCTCGGCAAACGCCCACGTTGCTTTGTATGGGCTTACGATTGCCGCGGATGGTGAATACAGTGCAGCAAGTGCATTTTCACCGAGATTGGGCTCCATTTCGTGAAGTTCACCGCTGTCCACAATTCTGAGTTCCTTTACACCGTTTTTTCTGCCGCGCTCAAGCAGCGCCGCAAGAAGTTCTTTTCCTTTTTTGTCGAATGTAATGACAAGGGAGCCAGTTCTTTTGTAATCAAAATGAAGTTTCTCCGCAAGCTCCGGATACAGTTCGCTGCCGCGCACATTAAGGCGGGCCATAAGTGTTCCCGGTACGGGATCATAACCGCCGTGGATAATGCCGGAATTTGCCTTGGAACTGCCGCACGACACATCGTTTTCCTTTTCAATAAGCGCAACTTTCGCCCGCGTTTTCGTTAGTTCCCGCGCGACACATGCGCCGGTTATGCCGACACCGATTATCGCCACATCATATACTCTTTCTGCCATAATTCTGCACCTCAGTTCTTTGCCCAGTTTTTTGCACGCTCTACAGCAAGTTTCCATCGTGCATACATCGTTTCGCGCTTATCATTTTCCATTCCCGGGGCAAATATTTTGTCGATTTTCCAGAAATCGAGCAGTTCCTCTTTAGTAGTCCAGTACCCGACGGCAAGACCTGCAAGAAAAGCTGCACCCGTTGCTGTGGTTTCCACATTTTTAGGACGATAAACCGGTGTATCAAGAATGTCCGACTGAAACTGCATCATAATGTCGCTCACACATGCACCGCCGTCCACTTTTACGGACGGTATTGTGCAGCAGGAATCTTCCTTCATGCAGTCAAGTTCGTCCTTCACCTGGTATGCAATAGCTTCAAGCGCAGCACGGCAAATGTGTGCCTTGCCTGCACCTCGCGTAAGTCCGACAATTGTGCCCCGCGCATACGGATCCCAGTACGGCGCACCAAGCCCTGTAAACGCTGGTACAAGCAGCACGCCGCTGGAATCGGGAACACTTTCCGCGAGAATATCGCATTCGTGGGCATTTTTAATAAGTCCAAGCTCGTCGCGGAGCCATTTTATAACGGCACCGCCCATAAATACGCTGCCTTCAAGCGCATAGGTCACTTTGCCGTTCATACCCAGAGCTATTGTCGTAAGAAGTTTATGTGCCGATTCAACAGGTGTCGTTCCGGTGTTCATAAGCAGGAAGCAGCCGGTACCATATGTCGATTTCGTCTCACCGGCATTATAACATCCCTGGCCGAAGAGAGCGGCCTGCTGATCCCCTATGACAGATGCAATGGGCGCTTCAAATCCGCATACATCCTTATCAGTCATTGTGTATATGCATGACGAATCTTTTACTTCAGGAAGCAGAGCACGCGGAATTCCGAGCAGTTTGAGCAGATCGTCATCCCACTGCAGCGTATGAATATTGAAAAGCATCGTTCTGCATGCGTTGGTATAATCGGTGATATGGCACTTTCCGCCGCTGAGTTTCCACACCAGCCACGAATCTATTGTGCCGGCAAGTAAATCGCCGTTTTGTGCGCGTCTTTTTACGCCGGGCACATTGTCGAGTATCCATTTTATCTTTGTTCCGGAAAAATATGCGTCGGGAAGCAGCCCTGTTTTTTTGCGGATGTCATCGCCCTGTCCGCTCATGAGCAGCCCGTCGGCAAGTTCTGCTGTACGCCTGCACTGCCATACGATGGCGTGATAGACTGGCATGCCGGTATGTTTATCCCACAGAACGACAGTCTCCCTCTGATTTGTTATGCCGACAGCGGCAATCTGTCCGTTTTCAATGCGCGATTCCTGTACGGCTTCTTTTAATACCGACAGCTGGCAGAGAAAAAGTTCCTCCGCATCGTGCTCAACCCACCCCGGCTGCGGATAATACTGCTTGAATTCCTGCTGTACGCATGCAACTTTTTTGGCGCTTTTATTGAAAATAACTGCACGAGACGATGTCGTTCCCTGATCAAGGGCAATGATGTACTGTTTTTCAGGCAAATGGTACCTCCATGATGCAGATACCATTTTACCACTGAATAGACAATCTGGCAAAACTAAAAACAGTACACATTGTAAATTATTTACAATGTAATAACATCCCTTATTTTATCCGCCATTGCATCGATACCGCCGGAAACAAGAGCTGCAATAAAAGGCCGTACAATAACTACCTGAGAGGCCCCGTAATAAACAGCAGTCTGTATATCTTCCTTTGTCCGTATACCGCCGTCCACCCACAGCTGGCAGCAGTATTTTTTCAATTCGTTTCCGTGCTCTGCAAGGAACGCCGCAGTGCTGCCTTCCCTCGTATCAATCCGTCCGCCGTGATTTGAAATAAATACGATATCAGGTTTTACTTCCTTAACCAGTTCTATATCTTCCTCGCGGAAGATTCCTTTTATGGCATAGGGTACATGAACGCGCCTGCGTATTTCCATAAGCGCTTCAGGCGTCTTCTTTTCCAGATGGACTAGATTGCGCATCGTTGCAATATTATACGAATCAATATCATTACCGATTATTTCAGCAGTATCGCCAATCCATTCAATACGTTCAAATAATTTTTCATTGGGATACGGTTTTAGAAAGACAGCAGCTTTTACAGAATCATCATCCATCTGCAGGCGGTGCACGGCTTCAAGCCCGAACTGCAGTTTGCAGTCAGGATATCCGTCTCCAACGCATATTCCGATACCGGCTTTATGCGCTGCGGAAAAATAAGGAAGATAAAAATCTTCCTCTTTTGCATATCCGATATTCTGTTCCGCTCCGGTTACAGGTCCTTCCCTGATAACACAGGAATTGACGGGAATTGAAGTTATTTCCTCCAGTTTTCCCTCATCAGCAGCCCTTTTCCTCAAAATTTTCCAGCCTGCACAATTCAGCTGGAAATTCCGGTTATTATTCACACCGCCCATGCCGGGCAGCTGGCCTTTACATCCGTAACCGTCGCAAACGGTACAGGAAGAACATTTGAAATTATTTTCAGTCACCAAAACACATCCCTACTGAACGGCCTCCCAGAAGGAGCGGGTCGTCAAGCGGAATATTTTTTACTTTTCCGGCCGCATCCCTGAGAGGAACTCCGACTATCTGGTTGTTCTGAAGAGCAACGAGTTTCCCGAATTCACCGCGTGCAAGAAAATCAGCACCGGCAACACCGAACCGTGTAGCAAGAACACGGTCATATGAAGACGGTATGCCTCCCCGCTGCAGATAGCCGAGCACCGTAACACGGGACTCAAGATTTGTTGCAGCTTCAAGTTCATGGGCAACACGGTAACCTATGGAATTGGTCATTTCGAGGCGCGATTTTTTAAATCCCTTCTTGTCAAGCTCCGCTTCCGACTTTGAAAGTGCACCTTCCGCGACGATGACAATCGAAAAATTCTTTCCTGCATCGCGGCGTTTTATTATCTGCTTTGCCACAGAAGTAATATCGTACGGTATTTCCGGCAGCAGAATTACATCGCCGCCGCCTGCAATACCGGAATACAGCCCAAGCCAGCCGGCTTTATGCCCCATCACTTCTACGACCATAATGCGGCTGTGACTGTGCGCCGTCGTGTGGATACGGTCAATCGCTTCCGTCGCAACGTCGAGAGCTGTATGAAAGCCAAAGGTAATATCAGTACCGACGATATCGTTGTCAATCGTTTTGGGAAGCCCAACGACATTAAGCCCTTCGTCGGCAAGCATACTCCCTGTGGTATTAGTGCCGTTTCCTCCGATTACCATAAGTGCATCAAGTCCCCACTTTTTATAGTTCATCTTGATTGCATCTAAGGGGAGAAGCCCGGTTTTTTCATCAGGCTGCGGATTTTTGAACGGTTTCTCGCGGGAAGTCCCCAGAATTGTCCCCCCCTGCGTAAGTATGCCGGAAAAATCAGAAGACTGCATCGGAAACATATCGCCTTCAATAAGTCCCCGGTACCCGTTGCGGATACCGACGATTTTCATGCCATAATTGATTATTGCCGAACGGCATACACCACGTATTGCAGCATTCAAACCAGGGGCATCTCCGCCCGACGTCAGAATACCGAATGTTTTCACGGCCGATTTAGTCATATGCTAAATTATACAGGAAAAGTACAAAGTTTTCCACTAAAACATGATTATAAATTCACCGATATTAAGAACTGACTAACTAACGAAGAGGTTCTAATGATACGGTCAAATAAGGCAGGCTATGCTGCCGGTTTACTGCTGCTGCTTCTGGCAGCGTTCTTTTCAATATCACTCATACTACAGCCGCTCGATTTCGGAGCGTATGGACCGGGACGCGGCAATCTGCTGTTTACGCTGGGCCGGATGCTCTTTTCCGTATATGGATTCTCCAGTATACTTATACCGCTATTTCTGTTTGCGGCCGCCATTTCCTGTACAGCAGATAACTGGACAACAAAAAGATTTGTAAGGCTGATCACCGCAGTTATACCGTTTTTTACCGCTGTCATAACCGAAAATATCTGCAAGTCCATTCTGTCACTCGGAAGTGACTCATTTACGGGCATAAAACTCGGAATCACCATAGCATTGGGTGTCATGCTTATCGTTATCGAATTCCTCGGTACGGGAATTATCGCAGATCGCATTGCGTACAAATTCCGGAAGGGACAATCACAACAGGAAAAAGCCCCCGAATCGATAAATGAAGAATTTCCGATTGATGAAAACGACAGAGACAACGGAGACGAATCTCCTGCAGAAAAAAAATCCGGTGCCGGAACCGCTGCCACGGAGCATGAGGAAGAGGAACAGAACCCTTTTGAAGACATATTTAAATACGCAGAAAATAAAGAAACTGAGCATGATTCAGACACTTCAGAAAAGGAAAATGATTCTGCTAACCAAACCGGACCGGAAGACGATTCCGCCTCCAATCCGGCCTCTGTTATAACAGAAGAAGAATATACCGCGCTGATATCAAGAGACAAGGATAAAAGCGACGATACTGATGAAATTGAGGAACTCGACTGGCCGGACATCAAGATTCAGACAAGCAGAGATGCCGGCGATGAAGAAAAGCAGGATGCAGAAACTGATGCATACAAAGATGCGGAATTTATCGATTCATACACGGACACTGAGCAGGAAAAGAATCCTGTCCCTGTAAAACAGGAGGAAACAGACGAAGAAAAAGACAGCCTCGACCCCGATTTCTTCGATATAGACATGAATGCGGAAACAGAAGACGAAAAAGAAGAAGATGAGGCAGAGGCTGTTTCCACCGGCAGCGGGGATGAAAAAGAAGAAGATTATATTGCCCTGTCTCATATTACACCCGATACGTTGACGACAATTGCGGCGAAAACTGTTCCTCCCGAGATAAAACCCGTACCTGCAGAACCAGCTCCTTTTACCGTTGCCACCGTGGTACCTACTGCCGTGACGGTACAGTCAGCTGCAGCAGCACCTCTGACTACAATAGCAGAAGACGTATTTGCAGAGATGGACAATGATATACGGAAAAATCTCCGGCAGAAGGACAAAATGCTTCCGGAACAAACCCTTGTAATTGAAGACCGTGACGGAAAGGCAGCATCTTCTGTAAAAGGAGAAACATCAAAAGAAGAGCTTGAAAAATTTTTTGATGCGCAGGAAGAGGAAGAAATAACGGCTTCAGCAGTACCGAAAATTACGGAACAGATAGATATTTCGCAGGTCAAAGTTCCCGCAGAAAGAACTCAATCTGTAAGAAAGGCGCCTCAAATAAAGGGACCGTACAAAATTCCTGCAAATCTCCTTACAGCATATGAAGATGATCAGTACTGGATTATCGACGAAGAAACAAGGAATGCGTCGATACAGCTGAAAGAAACGCTCAATGAATTCAATATAGAAGCAGATGTGACAGGAATCAAAAAAGGTCCTGTCGTTACTATGTTTGAAATTCTTCCGGCTCCCGGAGTAAAACTGAGTAAAATCGTAGCACTTCAGGATAACATCGCGCTCCGACTTGCGGCAAGCAGCGTACGCATTGTTGCCCCAATCCCGGGAAAACGTGCGGTCGGCATTGAAATTCCGAACAAAGAGCGAAGTATTGTGAGCTTTCGCGAAATAGTCGAACAGGACCTGCCTGAATACAAAAAGATGGCTGTTCCTGTTATTCTGGGAAAGGACATTCTCGGAAAACCGCAGCTGCTCGATCTTGTCAAAACGCCCCATCTGCTTATTGCAGGTGCTACAGGTTCCGGAAAATCTGTCTGCGTAAACAGCATGATTCTTTCGATTTTGTACAAACGTTCGCCGCAGGAAGTAAAACTCATACTCATCGACCCGAAAATAGTCGAACTCAAATTGTACAACGACATACCGCATCTGCTTGTACCTGTCATAACCGAATCGAAAAAGGCGTTTCAGGCACTTCAGTGGTCCTTATGCGAAATGGAACGGCGTTATGCACTGCTCGACAGTATGGGCTGCCGAGACATATCAAGCTACAACAAAAGAATTGAAGAGCGCCACATCGCTGCGGAAAAGCTGCCGTATATCGTCATCATCATCGACGAGTTTGCAGACCTTATGGCTACGACAGGCAAGGAACTTGAATCGACTGTTGCACGTCTTGCCGCAATGAGCCGTGCAGTCGGCCTTCACCTTGTGCTTGCAACGCAGCGGCCGTCAATTGATGTCATAACAGGCCTTATAAAAGCGAACATACCGAGCCGCATTGCATTTATGGTTGCGTCAAAAATGGACAGCCGCATCATCATAGATCAGGTTGGAGCCGAAAAATTACTCGGAAAGGGAGATATGCTTTATTCAAGTGCAGTTGATCCTTTCCCCGTCCGTATCCAGGGAACGTTCGTAAGCGATCAGGAAGTTGAAAACGTAGTCGAGTATGTGAAGAAATTCGGCGAACCTGAATATATTGACGAAGAGGTGTTCGTCGCAGACGATGATGATGAAGTTGCAGAGCCAGGCTTATTCAGCGACGGAGAAGACCCGCTTTATAATCAGGCTCTTGAAATTGTCGTTCAGGCAGGCAAGGCCTCCGCTTCATATATCCAGCGCAGACTCAAAATAGGATACAACAGGGCAGCCCGCCTCGTCGAAGAGATGGAAGACAGAGGTATTGTCGGCCCCGCGAACGGAAGCAAACCGCGCGAAATCATACACGTACCGTAATTAATAATTATCAAAACAAAGGGGCGCAGTCTCCGCAAAGACTGCGCCCCTTTATATTTCATAAAACGTTCATTTCTTATATTTTGTAACGACGACGGAATTGTCAGCATTGGAATAAGGAGCAGGAATATATTTGTCGGCTTTCCAGTCGTTCTCCCATCTGTGACCGTCAATCAGATAGCGGAACTGGTATTCTTTCTCGGCATCAAGTGTAAGTTTCACAGAAAAAGAACCGTCCTTCCCTTTTTTCAAGGGAGTCTCAGTGCTGCTCCAACTGTTAAAATCACCAGCAATATTGATAGCCTTTGCCCCCTGAGCTGCGTCTGGTAATACAGTGAAAATAACAGTACACTTAGTCTTGTCCTTTGAGAATGTCTTTTTTAAAGCCATAAAATACTCCTCCATCCAGTTTTTATACTGCAGGCAACTGATATGCTCAAGGCAGTTGCCTATTTACGTTAAATAGTATACTATGATTTAACTGTTTGGTACAGACTTTCCTTTAAAATTTTGTATGTGTGATTTTATAGAGAAAGATATAGCAGCTTTAAATAGGTAAACATTTTTCGACCATTGGAGGAAGAAAATAAATGAACACTGAACATTACCTGTTCACTTCTGAATCAGTTGGTGAAGGACACCCTGATAAAGTATGTGATCAGATTTCCGATGCAGTGCTTGACGCCTGCCTTGCGCACGATCCCGAAAGTCACGTAGCCTGCGAAACATTCACCACGACAGGAATGGT
>DCFX01000005.1:3902-23715 GCA_002314445.1 Treponema sp. UBA1793 | reverse complement strand
GCTACATCCGGCTGAAGAACGTACGACCGACAAACAATCTCCGTGACTGCTACATCCGCGCGCTCAGCCTAGGCGGACAGGACGAAGAACTTGCAGTACAGGCCAAGACAGCCGCAATACGGCTGGCACTCCGCAAGGCAGGCGTGAATGCCAAAAACTAAAAAGAAAGTTCTGCTCTTTATCGTAGAAGGTACATNNGTACAACAATCCATCTGTTCTTGTCGCCATTGACGAACTTGATGCAGGTATTTTCGAAATACTTCTGGGTGAACTGATTCATGTCATAGAAGAAACAGGTAAAGGACAGCTTATTTTCACTTCCCACAACCTGCGGCCGCTTGAAGTGCTCAACAAAAACAACGTCATCTTTACAACGACAAACCCCGAAAACCGCTACATCCGGCTGAAGAACGTACGCCCAACAAATAACCTCCGGGACTGTTACATACGTGCGCTTAATCTCGGCGGGCAGGACGAAGAACTTGCACTACAGGCAAAGACAGCTGCTATACGACGGACACTCCGCAAGGCAGGCGAGAATGCCAAAAAATAAAAAGAAAGTCCTGCTCTTTATCGTAGAAGGTACATCTGATGAAGTTTCATTTGAAAGTATTCTCGATACCTTTTTTGAAACATATGACGTACATGTTGCCGTCATGCACTGCGATATTACCATTCAGAACTTTCCCAATCCGGGGGAAATAAAAGGAAAATTATTTGAACAGGTGAAGTTATTCTGCCGTATTGAAAAAATAGGATTGGGAGATATACAAAAAATAATTCATTTAGCAGACACAGATGGAACCTTCGTTCCCGATTCATATATCGTACAACAGGTCTCAGGAAAAAAACTTATCTACACTGAATCAGAAATACTTGCACCAAATGCAAACGGAATCCGGATGCGAAATGAAACAAAAGCTGCAATACTCCGTAACTTATGCAGTATGAAAGTGCTGGCAAATATTCCGTATGAAGTCTATTATCTCTCCCGTACGCTCGAACATGTTCTGCACAACAAAATAGAAGACCTTACAGATCTGGAAAAAGAAAATCTTTCAAACGCTTTTGATGACCGCTACGCAGAAGACCTGCAGGGATTTCTTTCATTCATTGCAGACAAGACATTTGCTGTACCCGGCGATTACAAAGCAACATGGGAATTCATAAAGCATGGTACAAACTCCCTGAACAGATACAGTAACATACATCTGCTTTTCGGAATTCAGATACGTTGACGTACAAAGCACTATGCCTTATGACCGTACACAGTGCATGCGGTTCCTGCGGTGGTGGGATTAGTTTTTGTTTTATATGCAAGAGAAGCAATCAAAGCTTAAAATCTGCAGATAAAATATATCAGAACACGCGCATATTACTGCGGAGCTGTTCCTGTTTTCAGCACCTTTTCATATGAATATCCTCTGTCGCTTTTAATGGGTGCAGAATTCAGTTCAAAGTAGCAGACTGCATTTTCAGACAGTTTCAGCTGAACAACAGCGGTTTTATCTTTTGCAGCAATACGTGCAGAGGTAATATACGGATGCGATGCATCTTGCAGAAGCTTATTCTGCGCTTCTGTTGGATTAGCAGGTTCGCCGATGTCATGCCAGATTTTAAGGGGATTGCAGCATGTTTCATCAACAAGCTGTAGTACAAGGCACAGTTCGTTTTCAGAGACCGGAAGGGTAAATGATATGTCCAGAGTTGAACCTGATCTGTTACAGTCGAGATTCCAGACAACTCCACAATATGACTTGTTTTTCCTGAGCATAATAACCGATTCGTCAGACCGATGGACACAGATCCCCTCAAGCCTCTTAAAAAATGAAAATGTCCAGAACGTTGGTTTAGGGATAAGTCCGTTTGCAACAAGACCAAACCCTCCGTGAAACGGTGTAAAAGGAACTCCTTTTTCTTCAAAGATATCCCCGAATGTCCAGTATGAATAGGATGCATGACTATCTCCAAGTCGTGAAATAAGGTATGCAATGTAGGCTGCATTCAAGTTTGTATCATGAAGAGGACAATTCGGGATATAAGACGTATTAAATTCCGTAACGTGAATTTCCATCCCGCGGAATTCCGGAAAGCTGTCAACAATATGTCTGGTCGGTTCCAGCTGTGCTAAAGCCTGATCCTGGGCATGCAATGCTGCGTATCCATAGTGCCCCTCTTCTTGAGGGAAAGCCGTTGTATAGTGGTGACGGGTTACAAAATCAAGCGGTACATGATTTTCCCGGATGTAATCGAGGAATGCCGTTATCCATTCTTTATCGGTTCCTCCGCAGACAGCCGGACCGCCAACACGGAACGAGCTGCTGATCTCTTTGACTGACCGGGAAGTTACATCATATAAGTGAAAGTATTCTTTCATATCTGCATCTTTCCAGAAACCTTCTAGATTCGGTTCATTCCATACTTCAACAGGCCAGGATACAACCTCCTCTTCCCCGTATCTGGAGATGAGGTGCCGGAGTGTTGCCTGCACGAGTGCTGTCCATGTATGATAGTCGGATGGCGGAGTTACATTACCCTTCCAGTAAAACACTGTCTGCTCGCCGGAGGCAAGTTCACGGGGCATAAAACCGAGTTCAAGGAATGGTTTCAAATTCAATTTTCGATAGCTGTCCATAACCATATCAAGATAGGTAAAATTATATTCAGTTTCTTTTTGGCCGTTGCGCTCAAACTCGTGATAAATTGCAAGGTCATCACAGAAAAGTCCATGTCCGCGAATGTGTGAAAATCCTATTTCTTTCTGGACGAGCTCAAGCTGTTCATAATATTGTTTCTGCAGCGCAAGTCCCATCCTTCCCGTTCCTATGCAGAAGAAAGCATTGTTGTGAAATGGAACCGCCGTATTTTCCTGTATTTCGTATACTTTGTTTTTTGTCATAAAAATAGTTGCTCCTGCTATTCGAGCACAGAGGGGCGTATCCTGCCCTCTGTGCCGATGCTGTTGATTATACGGACATCCGTTTTACAGCCTGTCCGGGGTATTGATTCAGGAAGATCAATTTAAAAATGCGGAAATCCGCAGGAATCCCAGATAACTTCCCGTACTGCCGGATAACGACGGCCATCGGCAGAATCGGCACGATAATTTTCCATTGCAAGTGCATGATACAGGATGTAGTCCTTTCCGTTTTCCGCTTCCACAAAAGAATTATGGCCTGTACCGATTTGGTCCGGATGGCTCAGACGGTGAAGCACCGGATAATTACTTTTTTTCCAGTTTTGAGGAACCGTCAGATCGCTTCCATTCTGTGCAGTAAGCATGCCGAGGCAGTATGTTGCGTCAATAAGTGCTGCCGAATAGGTGAGGAAAATTGTACCGTTTTTAATAAGTGCAAACGGTCCTTCATTGACCGGACTATGTATTCTTTCCCAGCCGTATTCGGGACGGGAAAGCAGCACCGGATCAGATGCCAGTTTCCACGGTTCTTCAGCGTTAAGCCTTGCAATAAACAGGTCAGCCGTTCCGCATCTGACGGGGTTAATAAGAATGTACCGCTGGGACCACACGACATAATCGCAGTCCTGCGCATGTATGACTGTCATGTCGAGCGTAATAGTATTTTCAGGGGCAAGAGGAGTTCCGTCGTGTCTTATAATACGGCGAGGAGCCGTCCAATGTTCGGGATTCAGGGGGTCTGTTCCGGTGAGTATCATAATGCGTGATTGTACCGTATACCAATAGGGACTTCCTGCTGCAAAAAAAATGCAGAGTTTTCCGTTTACCCGGTGCAGTTCGGGAGCCCAGAGACATCCGGAAAGGTCACCTTCGGGGTGTGCCTGCAGGAGAACGTGATCCTGTGCAGAAGGAATATCTTCAAGCGCATGTACCTCACGTATTTTTAAGGAATTCTGTGAATTCTCATCATCTGTGGCCATAAACAGATACCTTCCAGAGTCCTTAATCGCCATCGGATCGCCGCGGCAGGGCATAAACGGGAAGGGAAAAATTTTTACAGGTTTTTCAGAAGGATATGTAAAGTGAATAAGCAGTTTCTCTGCTTCCTCATCTGAAAGTACCAGGGAGCCTGCAGGTTCGGAATCCCATGCAGGGATACTTTCACGGACAATATCATGCGGCGCTGTTTGTTTAGTCTGTAAACCTTTCTCTGTATAGGTAATAAGATCGGGCGACGTAAAATACAGTACCGTGTCCGCAGAGACATTTTCCGGCTCTGCATGTCCATTTACAATATTGCAGCGTTCTGCCGTTATGCCGAATGTTCCATCAGCCTCTCTGAAGAGTACCGGATTCCGCATTCCTTTTGTCTGCCCATCCATTCCGCCTTCGGTAAATGAACATTTGGGAGAAAGGATTGCAAATCCGTTGTTTAACTTAATAAAAGTACCTTCCGGTGTCCGAAGTGACAAATGCATGGCAGCACCTGTTTCTGTTGCATTCTTTTTTGTATATGCATAAACCGTATACGGCATTATTCCTCCAGGATATTATAGTAGTCAGTGCGTTTATACTATTTTATGACTTAATCGACATAGTGTTTATAGTATAGAATAGTATCAGGGGAACACAATCGGTAAATTACCGTATATGGTATGGTTTGAATTACAGGAGTATTGAAACTGCATGTCTGTTATGCGGACAATCAACAATGTCAACATAAGTAATGTAGTTCAAATTAAACTACTATACACTTGACAATTATTTTTAATCACATAATGATATACCGCATGAAAAACGAAGATATAATTATTACAGGATTACACGAAAACAATCTGAAAGGTGTAAATCTGCGGATTCCGAAGCAGAAACTTGTTGTATTTACAGGCGTATCGGGAAGCGGTAAATCGAGCATCGTATTCGACACTGTCGGGGCAGAATCGCAGCGGCAGATGAACGAAAGTTATTCCGCATTCATCCGCAGCAGACTGCCTAAATATCCGAAACCTCACGCGGACAGCATTGAAAATCTTACAGCTTCCGTCATTGTTGATCAGTCTCCTCTTGGTGGAAATGCTCGGTCCACCGTCGGAACAATTTCCGATATGTATGCGCAGATGCGCGTCATTTTCTCGCGTACCGGCACACCGCACGTCGGTACGGCATCATACTTTTCCTTCAATGATCCGAACGGTATGTGTAAAACCTGCAGCGGAATGGGAAAAGTTACAAAACTTAATACGAAGCAGTTTATAGACGAAAAAAAATCCCTCTTGGAGGGAGCCATCCTTTACACGCTCTACCGTCCGCAGAGCTATTACTGGAAGCAGCTGGAAAAATCACATTTCTTCGACATGAATAAAAAAATCAAAGATTTTACTCCGGAAGAAAATAATCTGCTCATGTACGGAAACCGCAAGGGTGAAGGCAATCCGCGGGAAAGTAAATACTGCGAAGGACTCGTACCTCATTTTACCCGGCTGTTCCTTCACCGGGATTTGAGCTCATACTCAAAATCGCTGCAGGAGCATCAGGCGGCGATTATGGTTGAAGAACCATGCCCGGACTGCTGCGGCACGAGGTTGAACGAAGCTGCCCGGACATGCCGTGTTGCAGGCTGCACGCTTCCTGAGCTGTGCGCAATGGAATTTACGGAACTGTATGACGTTCTCGGTTCCGTAACAGATGAGCGCGTCGCAACAGTTATCGCCTCCCTCAGAGCCGCACTCAGCAGGCTTATAAGCATAGGACTACCATACCTTTCGCTCGACCGTGAATCGTCAACGCTTTCAGGCGGAGAAGCACAACGGCTCAAGCTCGTACGTTACATGAGTTCGTCGCTCACCGGGCTTACCTACATTTTCGACGAGCCGAGCACGGGACTGCATCCCCGCGACGTATGGCGCATGAACAGCCTGCTCGCCTCTCTCCGCGACAAAGGGAATTCCGTCCTTGTCGTCGAACACGACCGCGACGTCATAGCGACTGCTGACGAAATAATCGACGTCGGGCCGGAAGCCGGAAGAAACGGCGGACAGATTGTATTTCAAGGCTCATACGACAAACTTATTTCCTCAGGGACGCTCACGGGAAAAGCAATGAAAACGGTGCTGCCGTATAAAAAAGATGTGCGGCAGGCAAAAGGGCAGCTGCCGGTGAACCATGTATCTGTCCACAATCTGAAAGATGTGTCGGTAAACATTCCCGAAGGCGTACTCACGGTCGTCACCGGTGTGGCCGGCAGCGGTAAAAGTTCGCTCATTTCGCACGCATTTGCGGAAAAATATGCGGACCGCGTCATAAAAGTGGATCAGGGACCGATTACGGCAACGAACCGTTCGATGCCGGCGTCCTTTCTCGGCTGTTTTGATGAAATAAGGAAACTGTTTGCGGCCGAAACAGGAGAAGACGAAAGCCTGTTCAGCTTCAATTCTGAAGGAGCATGCCTGGTCTGCGGCGGTAAAGGTGTCATCGTCACCGAACTGGTGTTTATGGATCCGGTCGTCACGCCGTGCGAAGCGTGCAGCCAGACAAGATACAGTGATAAGGCTCGTACTGCTTTGTGCTACGGAAAATCAATTGTTGACGTACTCGACATGACCGCGGAGGAAGCGCTTTCGTTTTTCAGCGGAATCAGGGACAGCGGGACTGGCGGTACCAGGCAGCAGGAAGCTGCGGCGAAGTATGCCACAAAAATCTGCCGTACGCTCCGGGCTATGATTGAAACAGGGCTGTCCTATCTTGCACTCGGACAGCCGCTTTCAACTTTGTCAGGCGGAGAAAGGCAGCGGATCAAGCTTGCAAAATCACTCGGAAAAAAAGGGAGCATCTATATCCTTGATGAACCCACGACAGGGCTGCACGTTTCGGATACCGGAAAACTTCTTTCCCTCTTTGACCGTATCGTCGACAAAGGTAACACGATGATCATCATAGAACACGATCTGGATGTTGTGCGCAGGGCAGACTGGGTAATCGATATAGGGCCGGACGGCGGTAAAAACGGAGGGCAGGTCGTATTTGAAGGGACACCTGCACAGATGAGGGACAACGCTCATACAATCACAGCCGACTGGCTGCGGAAACAGCAGTAAAAACAGAACCAAACCGCAGGGACACGCTGATTACAACATGATACAGTTCCTGCGGTTTTTGAAAATACAATTTTACACTTTAAACAGATCCACTTCGTTTGCAACCTGCTGGATGGCAGACCGGATTTCTCCTGCAAGATTATTAAGCTGTATCCCTGCCTGTTCAATCTTCTTGGTTCCGATTGTCATTTCACTCATGCTGTCTTTCATTGAGGACGTTGCATCCTGAAGGCGCCTTATTTCTTCAAGGATAGCCTTTTGACCTGCCGTCATTTCGGAAGCTGCAGTCCGTACTTCCGACGTACTGTCGTTCATCATATGGAGCGCTTCGCTGATCTGTTTTGAACCGGTCATCTGTTCGGACATTGCACTTCTTATCTGTGACACCAGGCTGTTTGTATCGGATATTTTCTTCGAAACAGTACTGAATTCCCTGCTTGAGTCTGCTGAAGCAACAACAACTTCATTTATTGAGTCTTTAATTTTTTTCAACTGCTCGCCGATAGTCTTCGACTGTCCGCTTGAAGTTTCTGACAGTTTACGAATTTCATCTGCAACTACGCTGAATCCTTTCCCTGCATTCCCGGCATGGGCAGCTTCTATTGCGGCGTTCATTGCCAGCAGATTCGTCTGACTTGCAATATTCGCAATAGCAGTGTTTGCAGTCTGCAGCATTTCAGACTGTTCTTCGATTTGGAGAACCTTCTCCTCTACGTTCTGCTGCTTATTCCATCCGTTTTTAGAACTCTGTTCCAGTTCATTGAAGGACTGTACCATTTTTTCCACGGAGGAATCCACACTGCCGATATTACCAATCATCTCTTCTACCGATGCTGAAGATTCCGTAATACCGCTTGCCTGGTTTTCTATCATCTTTTCAAGTGAAGCGATATTCTGCGAAATTTCCGTCACAGCTCCAGCTGTTTCTTCAACGCTGGCAGCCTGACTTGAAATCTGGGCATTTACCGTTTCAATATCTCCAAGAATCTGGGCAATCGCACTGGCCGTACCTTCAATACTTCCCTGCATGCCGTTTCCGACATTTGAAAGAGAATCTTTTGAATCCTTGACTCTGGTAATAATTGTATGGAGCTTTCCGATGAAATTGTTGAATCCGTTGACGACGGATCCGACTTCGTCGTTTGATCTTGTTGCATCAAGGCGTTTCGTCAGATCTGCGTTACCGGAACCTATGGCGGTAATAGCCTGTTCCAGGCGCTTGAGGGGTGTAAGTGAATAAACGATCATTGCAGCGGCTGCAAGAATCAGAATAATGGTAACAGCAAGACATCCGAGCGTTATTTTCTTTGTCAGGGTAGTTGCAGTCTCATTTACCTGCGAAAGCGGTACGACGGCTGCGGCCGACCATGACGTTCCGCTTACAGGACTGTAATACACGAATACATTACCGTATCTGGCATCATATGCAATTGCAGAACCAGTCTTTCCCTTTATCATAGATTCCGTCACCGTAATAAATCCCTGCAGGATTTCGGCATCTTCTTTATCCGGGCGGGTAAGATTTTTAAGCATCCTATCTTTGTCGGGGTGCGCAATAATAGTGCCGGCGCCATCTATAACATACATATATCCCTGCTGACCGATTTTCAATTCCCTGACCATTTCCTGCAGGTGATCCACCGTTACTATGCCGGCAAAAAAGCCGATTTTCTTTTTGTCGGCATTATAGGCCGCCACACATACCTGATAAATCATTTTTCCTGAGACTTTGGAAACGACAGGATCACCTATATAGACGTCTTTACCCTCTTTCATGATTGCCTTAAAATACGGCCTGTCTGCAACAGGCTGATCGGAACCGAGGTCGACATGTGCAATCGCGTCCGGTCCGCAGAATATGACATCATAAAAATCCTTTGATCTCCTGTCCTGAATACTCCGCATCCATGTTACGATTTCATCTTCCGTACCGTGCTGGACGATATCCGCTTTTACATACACATTTACTTCATGCACGAACTGTTCTGTCCAAAGGCTCACCGAATTGGTAAAAGCAGGAACCATAACCTCAACATTCTGCTTATAGCTTGTTCCCGCACCTGATGAAACTATGCGTACAGACAGGACACATAACGCACTCAGCAAAACCACAATCAGCAATCCAAGATATACCGAAAAACGGAATACAAGACTCTTTTTTTTAAGAGCAGGGATAGAACTTTTCGGTTCATTTGTTGCAGCTGTTTTCATAAAAACACTCCTCATTTTTCAGGCCGGAATATCCTGTTCTTATCACCACTATTATATATTTCCGTATATGCGGAGATAAAACAGACATATTCAAACTTAAATATATTTTTATATGATTTTTTTATAATCAGCAGCCTCGCCCCAGGGGGCGAGGTATGTTGTTCTCGGAAGGTCTCGCAGTGGGGATTTTATATCCTTCATACGTCCTTGGAGACGGGGGTATCAAAACCTCCGCAAGAATACATTCTCATACGGTAACAGTTTACATATATTTCTTAGGTGTATCAATCGTTACCGTATCACATTTTCGTATTGTTTCAGGAGTCAGTTCCTGTCCGATTCCCGGACGGTCCGGAATTTCATATATGCCGTTTACAGGCTGGTAATCGTACAGACAGGTTGCCCGGCTTTCAGGATTCAGTGCACGCTGATGATGCTCGTGAATGATAAAATTGGGAAGAACCGCCTCCAGCTGCAGGGCTGCAGCTTTAGAAATCGGACTGCCGCATACGTGAATCTGGACTGCACAATCATAGGTATTGGCCATATCACATATTTTCTTAGCTTCCGTTATGCCGCCGCACAGACATAAATCGGGCTGTATTACCTGCAGCGACCGGTTTTCAAGGAATTCCCTGTATCCCCAGCGCGTGTAAATCCGCTCTCCTGATGCAATAGGAATATTAACTTTGTTGTGAATTTCGAGCAGATTGCCCGGATTGAGCGGATGCGCAGGTTCCTCATAATAGAAAATCCGCAGATCCTCCAGCGCCTGACCTATCTGAACAGCCGCAGTTGTATCAGTATTTGAGTGCATTTCAATAATGATATCAAGATCATCCCCTCCGGCTTCGCGCATTGCCTTTACTCTGTCATATACCGTTCTGATTACTCTCTTCTCAAGCGGTCCGGTAATTTTCCAGTCCCCTTTGCCGTCCGGTCTGTCGCTGAATATAATCGGGTCAACTTTTATACAGGTATACCCGTCTGCAACAGCTTTTCTTGTAACTTCCGCGTATTCCTCCGGTGTAATCAGGGTCTGCTTGTCAATCTTTTCACCCCAGTTAAACTGCAGCTGGCTGGCATATACCCGCAGTTTTTCGTTCGTCTTTCCGCCGAGAAGCTCATATACCGGTACGCCAAGCGCTTTTCCCTTGATATCCCACAGCGCGATATCGATTGCACTGATACCGGCATTGATAACGGTTCCTCCACCCATTCCCCAGAATGTTTTACGGAATAACGTTTCCCATATCTTTTCGATTTTCATGGGATTCTCTCCGATAATCGCTTCCGCAAAATCCTGTACAATACCGAATCCCGCACGCCATCCCTTTCCGTACGCAAGGCCTGCTTCACCGAATCCGCTTATTCCTTCATCAGTATTAACCCTGACGATAACAGGACTCCATGCACCGCGTTTTGAACCTGCATTTCCGCTTGGAACCTGCATGACATCGATACTTGTAATTTTCATACGTGCCTCCCAATTATATATATTTTTTTTTATTCAAACGAAACCGACGATACTATATGAACAGATCCCTTTTTGTAGCGGATAATTGAATAGATAACACAGACGAAGATGAATGCAATATTTATTCCTGATACAAGCAGCGGCAGCTGCTTCAATGACAGGAAGACCAGATACAGCTGGGCCGCAAACGTAAACACCATAAGCACATAGAACAAAACATCGGGAATATGTAAAAAGGATTTTTTCCATTGTTCACGGTATAAAACCGGCAGTTTTACGATTGCAAGCGCGGTAATCATCCGGAGCAGATACCCGACAAGAACGAGGTTGCTTGTTATAGTCTTAATGCTTAAATTGAATAAAAGCGGAAGAATACCGATAACATAGATAAACGCCATAATCACAACCGGAACTTTTTTCGAATTACATCTGCTTACGGAAGGCGGGAACCATCCGTCCTGGGCCGCACGAAGAATGGGATTTGCACGAGAGCCGTAAGTAGAGTTCAATGTTGTCGACAGGGCCATAAGTGGTCCACAGATAATAAACAGCGCAAATGCAATGCCGGGGAAAATCTGTTTTGCAACAACAGTCAGCGGCTTACCTGCAACCTCAGTTACCGGCAGGACTCCGCAGGCTACAATCGCCATTGAAACATATATGACAAAAATAATTCCCGTTGAAATCAATATAGCCAGAGGAATGTTTTTCTTCGGGTTTTCGGCATCTTTGCTGAAATTTATGACCATATACTGCCCGTAGGTGGAGTACGCATATAAAGAAACTGCTGCTGCAAAACCGGAAAATCCGTGTTCAAAAAATCCGGGAGCAGAAAGATCAAATACAGCACCGTTGACATGAAACATGCCGATGATTGAAAATGAAAGCAGGGCGGCAATCAGTATAGAAGTCAGGACTTTCTGAACTTTTGCCATAACGGTAACGCCGAACAGATTCAGAATAAAAAACAGCGTTACCGAAATAATTCCGGTAAGCTGGGCATTCAGTACAGGAAAGATGGAATGCAGATACCAGCCTAACGACGTGCCCAGAAGAGAAAGACTCAGGCACTGCGTAATAAACGCAAGCGCATATGCACCGGCAAGCCGTTCACCCAGCATTCCGAGAACGATACTGTATTCCCCTCCTTTCAGGACAACCGTGCTGCTCAAAAAAATGAACGGCAGGATACTCACAAATCCGACTAAAACGGCTGCACCATATGCCAGCCATGCAGACAATCCGGTGACTCCTATAGCAGGGCCTATAATAGTAACGACACCGGCTCCAATTACCTGTCCCGCCGAAATGGCGACCAGATCGGTCAGGGTAAGTTTTTTACCCTTTTGTTTGTTTTTTTCCATAAATTACTGATTCTCCTTCTTAAATCTGTTTTTGTTGAAAATTGCATAATGTGCCGGCAGAGATTTACTTTTTAATACTACACCCGTTATAATTGGCGGTATATTACATTTTTATTTATGCGCTATTAAGTCTGAATCTAATGATTTATTGATTATAATAAATAAGAAATAAACCATAAGAAGGATCTGCATGGAATTACTGCAACTTAAATATTTTTATGAAGTAGCACAAAGCGAACATTTAACACAGACATCTGAAAAACTGCATGTTTCGTCGCCAAGCCTCAGTATGACAATATCCAAACTGGAAGAAAGTCTTGGAGTCAGACTGTTTGACCATGTCGGGAGGAATATCCGTCTTAATGAATACGGGAAACTGTTTTATCAGCGGGTGACGCGAGTGCTGAATGAAATAGAAAATGCAAAACTGGAAATCAATGATCTTAAAACGGAAAAGGAGCAGATTGTCCGTATAGGGATAAACAGCCTTCCGATATGGACAAAATTTCTGGAAAATTTCCAAAAGCAGCATCCGGAGATTCTCATTGACTACTTTTCGATGACTCCGCAGGAATTAGAAAAACAGACATATTATAGTACTGTTGATTATTTTCTGGGAGTAAAACACGATATTCCGGTAAATGATTATGAAGTCATTCAGCTCGGGCCGGAGGAAAAACCGGTAGTATTGTTATCTACTGCACATACGCTCGCAAAAGAAAAATCAATCAATTTATTACAGCTTCAAAATGATGTCATCCTTTCTTTGGGAAAATGTAATCCTTCCGCACATCAATATATACTTGATTTGTGCAGCATTGCAGGATTTACTCCAAAACAGGTTCTGGAGTGTGATTACTTTTTCCGGCTCCAAAAGCTTGCTGACAATAAGGGAGTTGCTATTACTACAGATCTCGGAGAAAAGTTTATTTATATTGATTCCAGAAAAGTAAAAGCAATTCCGGTTTCCTCTCCAATACTTACGCGCACGCAGTCAATCGCATGGCGCAAAGACCATTTCCTTACAAAAACAGCTTTAACTTTCCGTCAGTTTCTCGAAGACGCAACAAAGAATAGAAGTACTATGTTTTATAAAAATTGACTGCAAAATATAGTCCGCATACATCAACGGGCGAATCGAAATACTCATATTCGGACACATGCTGTATACAAATCAAACTTTCCGCACCGCCTGATTCTGTTAAAATAAATATATTATAGTTTCGTATAGTTCTGCGTACGTAAGTTCCCCCTGCAATCTCTGTACAATCCTGCAGCAACCTTTTATTATGTCCCGCGGAGGCAGAAAATGGGATACTTTCCGACAGATGCGTATCAGAATCAGATAACTGACTTTTACGGATTACTTATCCGCTGTACAACTATTGCAGACGTACATACGGATGCCGACACGTGGACAATCAGAAATCATGTCGCGCATCTTATCGATTCGGCGTCGAACAACCACCAGAGGTTTGTCCGGCTGCAGCTCGCACAGAATGTCGAGCTACCCGGCTACGAAGCGGAACAGTGGGTGACTGCGTCAGACATCAGACTGATGAAATTCGGCCAGCTGATTCTTTTTTGGAAACTGTACAACGAATACCTTATTGAACTTATCGGTAATATACAGAAAGACAGCCTTGCACATACCTGGCAGCGGGAAAACGGCGGCAGTCCTCTTCCACTGGAATTTCTTGTCAGTGATTATTATTCACACATGAAAGTTCACGAAAGCATGATTGCAGATATTGCGGCTGCTGCAGAAAATCCGTAAATAAATACCGCACGAAGAGTTCCCTTTAAACAGGGGATATCAGACATTTTATCATGCTGCTGCCCTTCCGGTATTGCCGCAACAACTGATTACCATTATTATAATTGTGGTGAAGAAAAAAAGTTTAGGCAAGCCCGGCGGAAATTATGGTAAAAATGCTAAGATATTTATTTGACAAAGAGAAACATGAAAAACAGAAAACCGATATTGAAAATAACAGGGAGCGCATACGGGAGCAGAACTATATAATATTTAAAAACAGCGCATTGCTGTTTTTTATATTAATGACGATTCTTGCTGGTTTTACCTTCCTTTTCTCTGAACTGAACAGCGGAAGAATAGTCTACTCCATATCTGCCGTCAGCGGCGGATTATTATATCTTTTTGCAGTTCTCTTTCTGAAGAAACATACGCTGTCGTCTCTTCCTTTTCATTATATACTATATACTATTTCCCTGTGGATGTCCTGCGAGGATGCCATTTTTCTTAATAACGGAGAAGGCTCAGCCGTAGCTTTCTGCGGTATGATTCTCATTTTTTCAATATTAACGATAGATTATTTTTACCGCATTAACGGGTATATTATTATTTTAACAATAATTTTTATTTTGTGTGCATATTATTTCGAGCCGAGATTATATGCTGTTCGTGATATTGCAAATGCTTTTGTCTTCTGCATTCTGTCGCTTATAATCGGAAGTGTATCGCGCCTGTCAAAGCTTTCTGATTTTGAAAATCAGCGTATATGCCGGATAGAAAGAAATATCGACACGCTCACCGGCATACCGAACCGCCGCAGTCTGTTTGAATCTCTGGCTGCATGTGAAAAACCGGCATGTCAGGATCCATATACAGGAGCAATCATGATAGACATTGATAATTTCAAAACATACAACGATACATACGGACATCAGGCCGGAGACAAAGTCCTGAAACAGATCGGCTGCTTTCTCAGAGATTACGGAGTCGATTTTAAATTTGATGTATTCAGATACGGCGGAGAAGAATTTCTTGTCATGACAAGGGAACAGAACGGCATCATGCTTGATACGCTTGCTGCAAATCTTGTCAAAACTATCAGAGCCCTGAAGATTCCTTATAAAGTTTCTCTGCCCAAAATAGTCACAATCAGTGCAGGTTATTCTTTTTTGCATGAAATCTCTGACAAGCACTATGAAAAGCTTATAAAACAGGCAGATACAGCACTTTATACTGCAAAAAAATCAGGACGCAATCAGGCTGCCGGATATATAGAGGGGGAAAGTGTAAACGATTACAAAGATCATGCAGAGCTTTTCAGATTTCCTTTTCCATAAGCCAGAACATACCTTTTGTCCAGTTCGCTTCACCTGCTTTCCGGAAACCAAGGTGTCCGTATAGTGCAAGCGAAGCCGGATTTCCGGAGTATGCATCAAGTCTGATTACGTGGAAATCGTGTGTCTTTCCCCATTCTTCTGTTGCACACATGACAGCCCTGCCGAGTCCTCTGTTCTGAAAATCAGGATGGATGCAGAGTCTGTGCACAATGAGCGGCTGCTCTGACGGATACTTCCACTGTGCATTGTTATACTGTTCGTCGTACCCGGAATTAAGTACGACACATGCGGCAATTCTCCCTGTTCCGCTGTCGTGCACACAGTATAATTCACCGCGTTCTACATCGCCGGACAGATCATCAGCATTCGGATACCGGTTGAAGTCCCAGAAATGCATGCCGCATTCATCAAGATGCGCAATGGCTGCTTTATACAAATCAAATATTTCGGGAAGATCGGAAGATGATGCAGGAAAAAGTTCTGCGGGTTCAGTTGTGTTCATACAGTCAATATACATATTATTCCAAAAATCGTCACGACTTTTTTTACCGAAAATGGATGTTTTATGTTCAGAGAAATGAGACGGTTCAACCAGGCTCTGTCAGCTGAAAAATGCGCAGATATACTAAACAGGGATGACTGTCCGGCAAACCAGTCAATAACCACTCCGCACAAATAACTTTATCTGTTGAACAAAATATGCTATACCGGAGTTATGAAAATACGGCCGCATCATCTTTTATGTACACGTTCGTTCAGAGGCAGAGGATATTCCGACGTTTTTATTGATAACATGCGCAAAGTCATTAACCAGCTGAGAAAAAACGCAGACGTCGAACTCTACTCCGGGATGGACTGTATCTGTTCCGCGTGTCCCGAAAACAACAGGGGAATATGCAGTTCGCAGGGAAAAATCACTATGCTTGACCGGGAAACCGTGAAATACCTGAAGCTGGACAAACAGAATTATTCATACAGCGGCATAGAAAAAATAATAGCAGAACAGCTGAGTGAAGACGTCTATAATACAATATGCGGTGACTGTGAATGGAAAAAGAAAGGGATATGCACGTACGCAGATGTTTGCACACCCCTGTGAGGCAGAAATGGATTTTGAAACATGTTACAGCAAAGCTGATGCAATACTCATGGAAGGAGCCGTTGCGGAACGTATTAAACACGAGTTCAATATAGAACTTAACGAAAAAACGGCGCTGGCAGGCCTTATCTATACGGAAAAAGGCAGATCCGCATTAACTTCAATCTACACGGAATATCTTCATATTGCAGAAAAGCACCATCTGCCGTTCATAGTAACGACACCTACCCGGCGTGCAAATCATATCCGGGTAAAAGAGGCCGGGTATGATGAAAAAATCATCTATGAAAACGCTGCATTCTTACAGACCTTACAAAAAAATGCCGGAACGACAATGTTCACCGGCGGACTGATGGGATGTAAGGGCGATGCATATACAGCGTCAGAAGCGCTGGCAGCCGAAGACGCCTATGAATTTCATACATGGCAGGCATCTTTGTTCAGAGATGCAGGAGTTGACTTTCTGTATGCAGGAATAATGCCGGCACTGCCGGAAGCAGAAGGTATGGCTAAGGCAATGGAGCATACAGACCTTCCCTATATTATAAGTTTTATGATACGGAAAGACGGAAAGCTGATAGACGGGACGACAATCAGCGACGCGGTACAAAAAATTGATGCTTCAACAGAACGAAAACCAGTGTGTTATATGGCCAATTGTATTCATCCGGTAATCCTTCAACAGGCTTTATCGCATCCGTTCAACTGCACACGTTTTGTAAAAGAACGGTTTCACGGAATTCAGGCAAATACGTCAGCGCTGTCTCCTGAAGAATTGAATAATTCCCCAGAATTAATAACGTCGGATGGAGCAAGCCTGGCAGATGAAATGATGAATTTAGCAAAATACGTACACATAAAAATATTCGGCGGCTGCTGCGGAACGGACGCATCTCATATGGAAGAAATAGCAAAAAGAATCACAGCCTGCTGATTTCCCATATGCATTGCAGAAGAACGGGAAATAATATCCGTCTTACCGCTTCAAACCGGTAATAATTCCTTCAAACTTTTTTTCCGACTGAATTTCGTGCGTTACGAAACTGCCTTCATAAAAAAGGCTGAACGTCGTAAAAGGCGACGGGGACTGCTGAGCCTGTGATGCGCTTTCAAAGCGGTGTGCGGTAAGATGCGTTCCGTTTTTTTCCGCAACCTGCTCAAGCAGCGGCACATATTTCGCCGTAAACGGACACTGGTTTGTATAATACAATACAAATCCTTTTTCCGCTGTAGACGGATTCTTTGCCTGCTGCCGGAAACAGGGTTTTTCCGCAGCGGTATCAAACGGCAGATACATCAGAGTAAAATACGGTTCCGCCGTATCTGCCTCAAGAAATCCTTTATACTTTAAATACGACGGATCTGAAAGAAAAGGAAGTTTCTTTTTAAGGGACGACAGAACGACAAGCCCTTTTTTTCCTTTCGCTTTGCTGTCGCTGATGCATTCATCCAGCAGGAGCGTCGACCATCCCTGCCCCTTGAACTGTCCCGACACCCAGAGGCAGTCTATGTACATATACCCGGCGGCTGCGACAGGCGCCCATGCACTTTCGGCAGGGAGATATTCTATAAAACATTTCCCGCGGACATCACCCTTCTTAAAGACAAGTCCGTCATTCATACGTGCGGAAAGCCATGCTTTTTTTGATGCTACCTGGATATCGTCGGCATTCGCAATAGCACAACAGATATGTTCCTGTCCGATATTTTCCGGTGTGAGTGTAATTATTTTCATGGTAAATCCTCCTTGCTATAAAGCATATCATACCAATTACGACAACTGTATGTCATAAAAAAGTCACAGCATACAAGCTGGACAGAACACTGCGACAAAATGTATTATATACGTCTATGCAGACAGAATTTAACAAAAAATTGCAGCAACTTAGAAAGGAAAACGGACTTACACAGGAACAACTTTCAGAGAAACTGCATATTTCGCGGACAGCCGTATCAAAATGGGAAAGCGGACGAGGATTCCCAAACATCGAAGCATTGAAAAATATCTCTAGAATTTTCAGTGTTCCGGTTGATGATCTGCTTTCTGACAGTGAACTCAGCAGCATTGAACAAAAGGACAGCCACGGAGATAAAGACGGCTTACAAACTTTTATTTTCGGATTATGCGATTTTTCAGTTCTGTCGTTTATATTCCTGCCTCTCTACGGAGAAAATACAGGAAGCTATATAAAAGCTGTCAATCTGCTGCACTACACAACAGCTTCGTATATGAGGATATCTTTTTACCTGATGACAGGCCTGCTCTGCATAACAGGCGTTATTGAAACAGTCATCAGATTCTCCTGCAGTCTAGAGTGGCAGCACAAAATCAGGATATATTCAATGATTCAGCATTCAGTAACTATTTTACTTTTTGCCGCAGCCAGAGAACCGTATGCAACATCGTTGCTTTTCATTTTACTTCTCATAAAAATCGGTATTTCATTCAAAAAAAACAGTAAATAACTGCCGTACAGGCAGATGACACGAAAAGTATCATTCAAATTCTCCCGTTTAAACAAAATGTGACGAATCGTTTCTTGGCTCCCCCTCCCGTATACGGCATACTGCCACTGCAAAAAACTACAGGAGGAAAGGCAGTTGCACCGCTTCAACTGTCACTAAAAGAACGAAACTATGAACAGTACAGTAAGACTCAGAAAAACACCGGCAGTAATTTTACTACTGCTGTCATCGGCTTTTACGATGCATGCTCTTGATATGGCAGATTCAAATACGCTGATTCCGGATTCGGATAGTATTTTCCAGCTAAATCCCGTAACAGACGGAATCCTGCTGGGAACAGGACTCACACTTGATATAACAGCCAAAATAATTGAAAACAAACTGACGACAGTATCGTTTGCGGACGAAAACGGATATGATGCTGCATCAGTCAATCAATTCGACAGGCTGCTCATGCGTCCGTATTCAAAGCCGCTCGATTACACATCAACTATTTTAACATGCTCAGCAATACTCACCCCTGCGCTGCTGTTTACGACGGAAAAAAAGGAATGGCTCACTATAGGGACAATGTATGCTGAATCGCTGATGCTCTCATGGGGCATAAAGGAAATGATGAAAGACTGTATATCCCGATACAGGCCGTATATGTACTTTTCCGATTTCCCCGCAGATAAAGTCGAAAAAGGAGATTACATGCAGTCATTTCCGTCAGGACACACCACACTCGCATTTACGGGTGCAGCATTTACAACGTTTGTATTCTGCAGTTATTTTCCGGATTCGCCGTGGACAATTCCCGTTATAGCAGGTTCGTATACACTTGCCGCCGCCACTGCCGCACTCAGGATTGCAAGCGGCAGTCACTATCTGACCGACGTCCTGGCGGGTGCGGCTGTCGGTACTGTTTCCGGCCTGTTAATTCCGCTGCTTCATACATATGTGTTTCAAAGGAAGAACAATGAGGCGGGACATGCAAAACCGTATGCATTTGAAGCAATACCAGGCGGAATTGACGTGGTAATCACGTTTTAATCAATCAATAACCCCGCCGTAAGCAGCGGGGTATATTGTTCTCTAAAGGTATCGCAG
>DCFX01000005.1:0-3653 GCA_002314445.1 Treponema sp. UBA1793 | reverse complement strand
TTAATACCCTTCATACGCCCCAAGGGGCGGAGTATTAAACCCTCCGCACGAATAAAGTTTTATGCATGGGAAATGGGTGGTGATTCCTGCGCTTTCAGTTCTTTGAGTTCTTTGTTAAGGAACAGAGAAAGGATTGTGCGCAGCAGGACGATTCCCGCCAGAACGGCAAGTTCCATAAGCTGGGGATCAAGTATAGTGGTAATAATATCTGCTGCAATAAGGAGTTCCAGCCCGAGCAGCAGATAGACTCCGAGGTCTGCCCTGATGGACATAAGCGCATGAATTTTGTTTTCATCGCAGAAACGGGTTACTTCTACTTTTATGAATGTACCGACAGCACGCAAAGCCCCGTACACGATTATTGCTATGCCTGTCAAACTGATGCCGAATTCAATATACAGAAGAATATCTTTTGTAAGTTCTCTCATTGCATAAGTGTAACTTATACCTGTTCGTATTGTAAAGCAGAAAAAATGTCCTCCTCCGGCAACATTTAGAAAAAAAGTCGGATGTGCATTCCGATTATCCTGTATAGTTATGGCATGAACTATTACGAACGAATTGACCGGTCTGTTTCGTTTATTGAGTCTCATCTTGCCGATACTTTTTCCATTGAGGATGCTGCAGAAGCCGCATTCATGAGCATATCGAACTTTTACCGTATGTTCCTTTCTATTGCCGGATTCACGGTAAAAGAATACATACGGAGAAGGAGGATAGCATGTGCCGCAGATGAACTGCAGGCAGTTCCCGGCATCAGGATCATCGATGCTGCTGTAAAATACGGTTACACAAGTGCAGATGCATTTACACGTGCATTCAGGGAAGAATTCGGCATGAATCCGTCAGATATCAGAAGCAATGCAGACGCGTTGTTTCTGAAAGGTTTAAGGAGAATTTCTATCATGGATGAATATTTTGAACTCAACGACAGGGACATTGTAAAGGACTACCCGGATATAAAGCTGCTGAAAAAGCTGCCGGATATGAAAGTTGCATGCTTTAAATATTTCGGACCGGAGCCGGAAAACCATGCATTTGCAGAAATGAAAAAATGGGTACAGCAGAACGGAATCAGGTTCAACGCAAAAAATGAAAACGGTGAAAGTGCGTACAGGATTTTCGGGTTCAACAATCCGGATCCGTCAAATCCCGAATCGGACGAAACATACGGGTATGAAGTATGTGTCACCATAGATGACGGCTTGTATAAAAAACTGAATGATGTACCGGTATACGGCAGTCACGAAAATTATCCTGAAGTCATGCGTAAAACACTTTCAGGGGGAATGTTTGCGGTCGTTTCAATAAAACGGGATGAACACAACGATGTCGGGACGGGGATTATGAAAGGATGGCAGCGGTTCAACAAATGGCTTGAGCTGAGCAGATATATGTGGGATCAGCGGCAGTATCTTGAAGAACATTTAGGATTTTCAGACGAGAATGAGCATACAGGTGGTGTTGATTTGTATATGCCGGTCCGCAGTCCGTCACTGAAAAACATATCCGCAGTACAGCCTGTTCCCGAAACAATACAACCTGTCCGTGCCGCATATTACCGCGCTTCAGGCAGCGACAGAGAAAGCGTCGCCCGCGAAACATGGCAGGTTATGCTTGCTTTTGCTAAAAAGCAGAAGCTCGATGCTGCATCTTCGCGGATTTTCATGTTCGGCAGCGGATTTAATCCGAATCCGCCGTTCTTCCATGAAATCATGATTACACTCCCCGAAGAACTGACATTCAGCGACAAGCTGGTTAAGGAAAAAGAATTTCCGGGAGGTACGTACATGACGGTCATGACAGATTTGAAGCACCTGTTTGAAACATGGGGCTCTATGGAAAAATGGAGGAAAGAGACAAAGACGAAAACCGGCAGTCAGCAGTGGGTGGAAGAATGGTTCCTGCCGGACTTCACGTTCCCTGAAACGGGAATCAAAGTGTGTTATCCCGCACTATTTTCGGAGGAATGACGGGAACGAGCTGCAATGGTTGACGTTACAGCAGAACGTATACTATAAGGTCAATCTTGTTTATTGTAATTTCACATGGGACAGAGTATACTCTCTGCCCCATGATAGATGCAGAACATATTTCAAAGACATTTAAAATTGCCAGACGTGATGCAGGTTTCGGAAAAGCGGTCGGCGCGCTTTTTAAAAGGGATTATACCTATATCCACGCACTTGATGATGTTTCGTTCAGTATACCGGACGGTGAAATTGTCGGATATATCGGTCCGAACGGCGCAGGAAAAAGCAGCACTATCAAAATTCTGTGCGGTATTCTTGTCCCGGACAGCGGAACGTGCCTGATCAACGGACACGTCCCGTGGAAAGAACGGCGTGAGCATGTAAAAAAAATCGGAGTTGTATTCGGACAGCGGAGCCAGTTGTGGTGGGATGTCCCGGTGGCAGATTCATTTGAGCTGCTCAAAGAAATTTATGCTGTTGATTACGCCGCGTACAAAAAAAACATGCAGGACCTTACCGAACTGCTTGATCTGGGAGACTTTCTGCAGTTACCGGTGCGAAGCCTCAGTCTGGGGCAGCGTATGAGATGTGAAATTGCCGCCGCCCTTCTGCATAATCCGGACATTCTGTTCCTTGATGAACCAACAATCGGCCTTGATGCAGTCTCAAAAATTGCAGTACGTTCTTTTATTAAAACACTCAATAAAGAACGGCACACGACCGTGCTGCTTACGACTCATGACATGAACGACATAGAAGCACTTGCCAGACGCATAATTCTCATAGGTAAAGGTCATATTCTTATGGATACGACGTTTCCTGACTTTATAAGCAGGGCTGATGCAGCATTCAAGCAGAACAAAGGATGTGCAGCAGACAGAGGGGACGACAACCGCCTTGAAACGCTGACCGCCTCCCTCTATACAGAATTCGGAATCTGAACGGAGTACAGCAGATGAAATACTGGTGCTTTTTCAAAATACGCTTCACAACGTCACTTCAGTACAGGGCTGCAGCTCTCGCCGGAATTGTAACACAGTTCGCGTGGGGAAGCCTGCTGATTCTGCTCTTCCGTGCATTTTATGAAAGCAATCCTGCCGCCTTTCCGCTCCCCTTCGCTTCTCTGACATCATATATCTGGCTGCAGCAGGCCTTTCTGACGCTGCTTGCTCCGTGGGCATATAATACGGAAATAATGGACAGCATACAGAACGGTACGATTGCGTATGAATTGTGCCGTCCGACGGATTTGTACACCATGTGGTTTGTAAAAAACACCGCTGAAAGATGCGCAAAAGTATGTCTGAGAGGACTTCCCATTCTCATTGTTGCAGGTTTTCTGCCGGCGCCATATGGTTTTTCGCTGCCGTCCGGAGGAATCAATTTTTTCCTCTTTATACTATCGCTCTTACTCGGCCATATGGTTGTTGTTGCGCTCAACATGCTCCTGTTCATAACAGCATTTTACACGACATCAACGCAGGGTTCACGTATCCTGTTCAACAACGTTGCAGAATTCCTGTTCGGGGGTGTTGTCCCCCTGCCTTTCTTTCCGCCGGCGGTTCTTGCTGTCCTGAACTTTCTGCCGTTCAGTGCAATTCAGAATACGCCCTTCCTGCTGTATACGGGATATTATCCTGCAGGCAGTGCAGTTAAAAATATGTGCATTCAGATTTTCTG
>DCFX01000013.1 GCA_002314445.1 Treponema sp. UBA1793 | reverse complement strand
GTTCTTTCTGCATGGATGAGCAGACGCTTTCTGCATTCGACGGCTGCCGCGTTTTTGGCAAGACGCTTCCTTCGGACAAAGTCCCGGAGCATCTTACGGACGATGAGCGTGCAGTGTTCATGCGGCTTCGCGCCGCACCGCAACGGAACCGGCTTGAGCAGGAGCGCATTTCAAATCAGTATTTAAAGGAGCGGATATAATGCGGGAATTGTTTTTTCCCATGACTGAATCAGGCCGTTTTTTGTTACTGCTGCATTCTTATTCCGAAACTTGCCGCCTGTACTGTTGTGCTGGTATATGAGAGGACACTTTTTCCGTTGATGCAGAGATCGGAGGAACTGCCTCCGTCGAATTCTATGGCGTCGGTACAGCCCATCGCTCTGAATATGTCTGCGCACTGCGGATATGAAAGCCCCATGCTTTTGTGCGGATGTTCTCCTTCAACAACGAGAATGTACAGTATGCGTCCGTCTTCTGAAATACCTGCGCCGCTGCGGGAATCATGCCTGCTGATGCGGAAATCGCTCTTTTGTCCGTTCTGCAGTATGGTAAAAAAACCACCGAACGCATATACCGCTTCCCGTACTGTTTCTTCTGTCTGATTTCCTGTTATTGAGGCGCGGCAGGTACCACCATCTGAATCTGCCTTGAAAACAAGCGCACTGTAACGCTCAACGGGAGGAGCGTACAGTCTTCCCTGGACTATATGAATGCCGACAATTTCTTTTTTCAGTGTAAACGGAGATGTATTTACCGCCACCGTACAGCCGTATTTCTCTGCAAAATCAGCAGTACGTATTGCATGCGGTTTTGTTCCTTTCCATGCAGTTCCGGGAAAAGCGGCAAGTTCAAGTCCTTCAGTCCGAAGCTCAATGCGGACTGCGTGCCAGCGTACGGGGAGTGCTGCGTTTTCAAAGTCAAAGCGGTCGACTCCGGTACAGACGTTCTGCCAGTCGAACGATTCCGGGACGTACAATGACTGCGGTACGGCCTGTTCGTCTTCTGTGGTATCCAGTACCGGACGACTTGCACATGAAATAAGAATTGATATACACAAACAGACGAGAGAGAGAAAACGTAGTACTGCAACCTTTTTCATGCGGCAAGTATACTATGATTTACAGGCTGCACGCAATCGATGCATTAAAGCTGAGTTTCAGCACTTCCGGAGACTGTCTCAGAAGTGATTTACTGATTGTGTTCAACCCAGATTAATTTTCCTGTGTCGTATCCTGCTGATTCTGCAATAGAGAGATAGCTTTGTTTTATTGCGTCGGGAATTGTTTTCTCTCTTGCCAGAATCCAGAGATATTTTGTACTGCTGCCGGCAATGAGTGCGTATTTGTAATCGGGATCAAGTGCTATAATATTGTATCCTCCGTAAAACGGCCCGAAAAACGATACTTCAAGTTCGCCGACTGTGTCAGAACCTTTGAAACGGGCCTTACCCTGTGCCGATTCCCATTTGTTTTTCCTGTAGTTGTATCCTTTATTGAGAACAGTGATATAGCCGTCTTTGCGGAGCGTATATTCTGCTGTCGTATTGTTCAGATTTTTTTCAAATGAAAAATCGAACCGCGCTATTTCATACCATTTTCCGAGGTATCGTGCCTTGTCAAGTCTGTCTACTGCAGAAACTCCTTTAGGAATTGTTGCACATCCGGAAAATAAAAAGAATATACAGACTGCGGAAAACAACAGTACCGGATAACGTGTCTTAAAACTGTTTTTCATACTGCCTCCTGAGCTGTCAGGTTTTTTATCCGCCTGACAGTATAAGTATAACAATGCAGTAAAAAAAATCACGAAAGTCTGTTATTTTGCGGACGGAAGCGTTCTGCGTCCATCCGTGCAGTGCGGCGGCTGTTTATATTGACAGATTCAGGGGCAGTATGTTAGCATACTGTCTGTTATTTTATATGCAGACAGCAATGGGGCTGTGGGCACACGTGATATACGTATGCCCACAGCCCTTTTTTGTCTGCAGGTTCTGACTTTGTATTAGTAAAACTGTATTCTGGGGGTTACAAAATGGTCTCACTGAATTCCGGCGATGCTGCCTGGATGCTGATGTCGTCGGCTCTTGTCCTGATTATGACACCGGGGCTTGCCTTTTTTTACGGCGGACTTGTAAAACGAAAAAACATCATCAACACGATTATGTCGTCTGTCATTCTGATGGGAATTGCATCTCTGTTGTGGGTCTTAATCGGCTTTTCGCTTTCATTTCACGGCGGAAAGGGCGGAATTATCGGCGATTTGGGCTGGTTCTGCCTTTCTTTTGATACGCTTCACGATACGACTCTTGCGTATCCCAACACGTTGATTTTTGCCATTTTCCAGATGATGTTTGCAATTATCACTCCTGCGCTCATTACCGGCGCAATCGCAGAACGGATGAAGTTCAGCTCACTTGTGATTTTTACAACGTTATGGTCTATCATCGTATATTATCCGATGGCGCATATGGTGTGGGGCGGCGGACTTCTGTTTAAGCTCGGAGCGGTGGACTTTGCAGGCGGCGACGTAGTACATATCAGTTCAGGCGTTTCTGCCCTTGTTCTGGCAATCCTGCTGGGCAGGCGGAAGAATTACGGTAAAACGACCTATCATCCGCACAATGTACCATTCGTTTTTCTGGGAGCGTCACTCCTCTGGTTCGGCTGGTTCGGCTTTAATGCGGGCAGCGCACTTGGGGCAAACGCGCTTGCGGCCCATGCTTTTATGACAACAAATACTGCAGCGGCTGCAGCTATGATTTCCTGGCTTCTCATTGAAGTTGTTAAAAACGGAAAGCCGACGCTCGTGGGAGCTTCTACAGGTCTTGTCATCGGACTCGTGTCAATTACGCCGGGTGCCGGGTTCGTCCCGATTTGGGCATCGATTGTCATAGGTGCTCTTGTAAGTCCTATATGTTACTTCTTTATTACCGTTGTAAAACCGAAGTTCGGCTATGATGATGCGCTTGATGTATTCGGATGTCACGGTGTCGGCGGTATATGGGGCGGCATTGCAACAGGCATATTCACGCAGAAGGCAATTAATCCTGCCGCATCATGGAACGGCCTTGTTTTCGGCGATTACCGGCTTTTTGTCCGGCAGCTTGCAGCAATCGGAATTACAATCTGTTTTGCAGTCTTCGGTACGCTGATTGCATACGGTATTACAATGCTTGTTACGAAGGGAATAAAAGTTTCGCCGAAGGATGAAAGTATCGGGCTGGATAAGTCTGAACATGGTGAAATGGCTTATCCTGCGTTCAACGGCATGGATTAAAATTACAGGAGTGTGGCACTATGATGAAGAAAATTGAAGCATATATCAGGCCGGAAAAGCTTGACGACATAAAGGGCCTGCTTGATCAGCTTAATCTCAATGGACTCTCTGTTTGTCAGGTTATGGGATTCGGCAAACAGAAGGGATGGAAAGAATTTATACGGGGAACGGAAGTTGATTATAATTTTCTTCCGAAAATCAAGCTTGAGATAGTTGTTGCTGACGACGAAGTTGAAAACATCGTTTCTAAAATAACCGAAGGTGCCTGCACGGGCAGTGTGGGCGACGGAAAGATTTTTATTACTGACGTCTGCGATGCCATCCGCATAAGAACAAAAGAGCGCGGCCTTGACGCAATAAAGTAGCAGCTTTTCCCGTTTCGATAGACAGCCGCTGCAATGCGCGTCATACTGAATCCTGTTGACAAGTGCCGGATGGGTGGATACTATGATTTGGTTAGATTATGCTAACTCGTTCCGCGCTTAGCGTAATCTGCAGTCTGCGCCATCCTGGCGCACCGCTAACGCGGAGTTTTTACAGGAGGAATGATACAAAGTACGTCCGTGTACTTTGTATCACAGGCAGTTTCCGCTTAGCGTAAACTGCAGTCTGCACCATCCTGGCGCACCGCTAACGCGGAGTTTTTATAGGAGGCTGTTATGAGACTGGTTCTGCTGCGTCATGGTGAAAGCGTATGGAATAAGGAGAATCTGTTTACCGGCTGGACAGATGTGGACCTTTCAGAAAAAGGGAAAACTGAAGCAAGGGATGCCGGAATCGTGCTGAAGGAAAACGGGTATGATTTTGACATCTGTTATACATCTTTCCTGAAAAGGGCCGTTCACACACTTGATTATGTGCTTGAAGAAATGGACAGGGTGTGGCTGCCTGTAATAAAATCATGGAAACTGAACGAGCGCCATTACGGCGCGCTGCAGGGGCTGAACAAAGCTGAGACTGCCGCAAAATATGGCGAAGAGCAGGTGAAGATATGGAGGAGGTCGTATGATGTTGCTCCTCCGCTGCTTGATGCAACTGATAAACGTAATCCGGCACTGCAGGAACAGTATCGGAATGAAGATAAAAAACTGTTACCGCTTGGCGAAAGCCTGAAAGATACGATTGCACGTGTTATCCCTTACTATGAAGAAAACGTTCTGAAAGATATGAAAGCGGGAAAACGCGTTCTTCTCACCGCCCACGGAAATTCTATCCGCGCACTGATTCAGTATTTTGAACATCTTTCCAGCAGTAAAATTCTCACGGTTAACATACCTACAGGCGTTCCCCTTGTATACGAATTTGACGACAATGGCAAAGTGCTGAAAAAAGCATATCTGGGGAATCAGGAACTTATTCAGCAGAAGATGAATGCGGTCGCAGGGCAGGGAAGTGCGAACCACACTGTTTAATTTTCTGTACTGTTGATATTATAGCCATGTATACACTCTACGGAGATTTGCAATTTGATGGGTATAAAACTAAAAAAAATATAAATGCTCTTAAGTATATACTCTCTTTATGTTTTGTGATAATCTTATTTAAATTTCATTTAGCAAAAGCTATGAAAAAGGAGAATATTTATGAAAAACAAGGGAAAATTATTTCTGGTATTAGGCGGACTTCTTGCTCTTAGTTGGGCATTTGCTTCATGTACTCAGCCTTCTTCTGACGAACCCTCTTCATATACAGCGGCATCTATAGCCGGTACATGGACTGGAAGTTTAACCACTAATGGTGTGACTGCGACAGTCTCTCTTACCTTTGATGGTACAACAGGATTTACAGAAACAGTGTCTATGTCGGGCATTACTTTGCCCTCTGTTAGTGGTACTTATACAGTTTCTGGTACTACGGTTTCTATGACTTCAGGTAGTTCCGTCGCGAGTGGCTCTATAACCGGTTCTACGACGATGGAAATTGATGGAACATCATTTACTAAACAATAAGAATGACTCCGCACGGTATTGAAAATTCAATACAGGAGTAAAAGTAGTTTATAGTGCTAAAATTATACTACTGTTTCTATAGAGTATTGTACGCAAAGACAAAGGAATTGAGGGGATTGTTATAAGTTCTCCCCCTCAATTCTTTTTTTAGTCTGTCTTTTCTGGAATACCACAACAACGTTTCTATAAATAGCTGTATGGATATGTACTACGTAGAAAGACGAAGAGAACAATAGTAAGTGTTCTGAAACAACTATTCAACAAAGGTTGTAATAACAATCACGGCTGGAAAAAAGTATACATTTTTTGGGAATTGAAAATATTTCAATTCTGTAGCTGTCGTAAATACGCGGAATATATATATATATATATATCATTTCAACTGACAGATTTATCCACTGAAGAAATCACATCAAATAGCTTGTTGGGAGTATAGTGTTGAATTCTGGATGTCTGATTTTTATAAAACCTGAAAGATCTGATTGTATGTGTTATACCTTACAACAGGAAAACATTCGGAAAGATTTGAATGCTGTGGCCGGGCAGTGAAGCGCAAAAAATAAAGCTTTAATTTGACTTCCGGCCGTAGGAGTAGTATATTCAGATTGTTAGCTGATGCTAATAAAATCAGGAGGCTGAAAATGCTTGATAAAAATGTTGCACAATTGCTCAATACACAGGTAAATAAAGAATTGTATTCGGAATATCTCTACATGGATTTTTCAAATTATTATTACGAACAGGGACTTGCCGGATTCGGCAACTGGTATAAGGTACAGTATCAGGAAGAACGCGGTCACGCGCTTCTTATGAATCAGTACCTGCTCAACAACAATGAGCATGTTACACTTGAGGACATTGCAAAATCTGACAAAAAATACGCTTCACTCAAGGAACCTGTAACATACGCTCTTGAACACGAGCGGTATATAACGGCTCTTATCAATAAAATATATTCCGAAGCGGTAAAAGTGAACGATTATCGCACGATGCAGTTTCTCGACTGGTTCGTAAAGGAACAGGGGGAAGAAGAAAAGAATGCCGATGATCTGCTTAAAAAGTTCGAGTTTTTCGGTTCTGATCCGAAAGCCCTGTATATGCTCGATAACGAACTTAAGGCCCGCGCATATGCGCCGCCATCACTTGTTCTGTAAAGTGAAGTGAACGGTTTTATACATGGGGGCAGGTTTTGTATCTGCCTCCTGTTTTGGGAAGTATTTCCTTGACTTTTTGAATTGAATTGTGTACAATTTAGTATATAAAGATTGAACACAATATAATTATGTACAATAATAAAGGAGTGATTATGACAATATATGATTTTACAGTAAAAGACGGCAAAGGTGCTGATGTGCCTCTGGAACAGTATAAAGGAAAGGTTCTCCTCATCGTAAACACTGCAACAGGATGCGGTTTTACTCCACAGTACAAAGATCTGGAAGAGATGCATGAGAAGTATCACGATAAAGGACTCGAAATAATAGACATTCCGAGCAATCAGTTTGCAGGGCAGGCTCCGGGTACGGATGAGGAAATACATGCGTTCTGTACGCTTAAGTATAACACCCAGTTCCCGCAGATGAAAAAGTCGGATGTAAATGGAGAACACGAACTTCCCCTGTACACCTATCTGAAGAGTCAGAAAGGATTTGAAGGGTTCGGAAAAGGCCCGAAAGCTCTTGTCATGGATACAATGCTTAAAAAATCCGATAAGGACTATAAAAATAAGCCTGATATAAAGTGGAACTTTACGAAGTTTGTTGTTGACCGGGAAGGAACTGTAGTTGCCCGTTTTGAGCCGACTGCGGCAATGAACGATGTAGATACATTCGTAGCAGGATTGCTGTAACGGCAGCAGGGAGAAAATGTATGGAACGATATGACATTGCAATTATCGGAACAGGGCCTGCCGGTTTATCGGCCGCGATAACTGCGAAAATCAGGAACAAGAAAATTATCCTGATCGGAAGCAGTGAATTGAGTACAAGAATACAAAAGGCTCATACCATACAGAACTATCTCGGGCTCCCTGCCGTAAGCGGCGAAGATATGAAGAAAGCATTTTGTGCTCATCTTGATGCAATGGATATTAAAATAACCGAAGGAAGGGCAAACGCAGTGTATGCGATGGGCAGTTATTTTAGTATTCAGTCGGGAGAGCAGATATATGAGGCTGATTCAGTCATTCTTGCAACAGGAATTGTGACCGGCAAACCGTACCCGGGAGAAAATGAACTGCTCGGGAGGGGTGTAAGCTACTGTGCTACATGCGACGCACCTCTGTATAAGAACAAGACTGCCGCGGTTATTGCTTCCAGTCCGCAGGAAGAAGCGGAGGCAGATTTCCTTGCAGAAATTGCCGCCCGTGTACTGTATTTCCCGTTATATAAAGATGACGTACATGTATCGGGGAAAGTACAGGTGATTAATGAAATACCGGAAGCTGTAACCGGTTCCGGAAAAGTAGAACAGCTTAAAACAAAGAACGGCAGTTATGCTGTTGATGGTGTATTCATACTGCGTGAAAGCGTGGCGCCGGGGCAGCTTGTTCCCGGCGTGCAGGTCGAGGATAACAATGTGCAGGTGAACCGTCTTATGGAAACTAACATACCCGGCTGTTTTGCCTGCGGCGATATAGTGGGTAAACCGTATCAGTATATAAAAGCTGCAGGAGAAGGGAACATTGCAGCCTTATCTGCGGTAAATTATCTTGACAGGAAAAAACGCGGGAATGAAAACGCGTAATAATATGGAGGTTGAATTATGGTAAAGAAGATTTCAAACAATGACTTTTCAGAAGCAAAAAACAGCGGATTTGCAGTAGTTGATTTTTCGGCAACGTGGTGCGGACCGTGCAGGATGCTTGCACCTGTAATGGATGATGTTTCCGAAGAATTGAATGGAAAGGTTGATTTCTTTAATGTCGATGTCGATGAAAATTCCGAGCTTGCTGCTGAATTCGGTGTTCAGAGCATTCCGGCTCTTATCGTCCTGAAAAACGGTAAGAAAGTTGACGAGACAGTCGGATTCCAGCCGAAACCCGGCATCATGAAATTCCTGAACAGGAATATGTGAACGGGCAGGTTGTTGTTTTATCCGGTTGCTGTATCAACAGTTGATACGGCCATCTGATTCTGAAGAATGAAATGGAATAATTCTTCGGAGAAAATTCATTCAATTGTGGTAAAACTCCAGCACTGACTGGAGTTTCACCTTGCTGAACAGGAGATTATATGGCAGAAACGTATGATGCGCTCAAACTGGAAAATCAGTTATGCTTTCCGCTGTATGCCTGTGCAAAGGAAGTTGTACGCAAATACAAGCCCTATCTGGACAGTCTTGATCTTACTTATACCCAGTACATTACGATGATAGTATTGTGGGAATACGGTGACATGAATGTCAAAGAGCTTGGAAAGTATCTTTTTCTTGATTCCGGTACGCTTACACCGGTCCTCAAGACTCTTGAGCAGAAGGGGTACATAACACGGACGCGCGACGGAGATGATGAGCGGGTGCTCGACGTGGCTCTGACGGCTGAAGGAATGAAACTGCGTGAGCAGGCTGCGGATATCCCGGGAAAGATGGGAAAGTGTATCAATCTTTCTGGCGACGAGGCAAAGCAGCTGTATACATTGCTCTATAAGGTACTTGTTGTTTTTGAAGAAAAAGAGTAAATAATCATACATGAGAAGATCTGACCGCGAAATTACCGATATGAGCAGTATTCGAAGCATAATTGACAGCTGCAAAGTTGTACGGCTTGCAATAGTCGGCGATGGTGCCCCGTATATCGTACCGCTCAATTTCGGGTACGCATACAATGAAAGCCGATTTACGCTGTATTTTCACTGTGCTGACAAAGGAAAAAAACTCGACATGATACGGAAAAATCCGCTTGTCTGTTTTGAGATGGATACGGATCACGAACTGACAACGGCTGAATCTGCCTGCGGATACGGGTATAACTACAGCAGCGTCATAGGTACGGGGCTGGTCAGGATTCTTGAGAACGGTGAAGAACGGAAAGCCGGACTTAAAATTCTTATGAAGCACCAGACCGGCAGAGAGTTTGATTTTACTGACGGACAGATTCAAAACGTTACCGTATGCAGCATTGACGTTGCGGAGCTGACCGCAAAACAGCGCAAATCTCTGTAAAAGAGGAAGTCTTGCAGGAAACTGCATCAGACTATTTGTAATGAACTGACACGCCGTCCCCTTACAACTGCGTTACTATGAGTTACTTTATTAGTGAGCAGAGGGGAGACAGACATGAATATAAACAGTCCGCTGTATCACTCATTGAAAACGGCAGTTACCGCAGTACCGTTTTTCTGTTTTATGATATCGTTCGTTCCGGCTCAGGCGGCAGGATATCCTGTCCTTACCGGGCAGAAAATCTTTCACTGCGGCAGCCAGCCGAAACAGGTGCTCTTTTCTCCTGACAACCGCTCAATCGTCGTGCCGCTCCTCGACGACAATGGTTTCGACGTTATTCCTACAGAGGACGGGACTGTGGTGCAGAAAGTCCTGCCGCCTCGGGCGGAAAAAAAGGGATTTGCGGAAGGGCTTTTTATTCCCGAAAAAAACGCATTCCTTGTCTCACAGATGACGACGGGGTATGTATACGAATATGAATATCCGGGATTTGCATTCCGACGGGAAATAAAGTGCGGCGGTGTCTGGCCCAAGTTTATTGCATGGAGTTCCGGCACACAGCAGATTGCCGTTTCCAACTGGTTGTCGGATACTGTCAGTATTATTGATTATACAAGCGGCGTTGTCGTACAGACGATTCATACAAAATCAGCTCCCCGGGGAATTTTATTCACTGAAAAAGGAAACGTCCTCATCGTACTCTGCTTCGACGGCGGCGCCATTCAGAAATTCAATACTGTGACCGGAAGGGAAACAGCTTCAATCGATGTGAAAAAATCTGCAATGCGGCATATCGTCATAAACAGCGGCGGCACAAAAGCGTATGTGAGCGACATGTATCATGCATCAGTATACGCAGTCGACCTTGCTTCATTTGAAATTACCGCGGTATGGCATGTATTCAACAATCCGAATACGATTGCACTTGATGAAGACCGCTGGCTGTATGTCTCGTCCCGGGGGCCGAACAATCCCGACGAGTATACGAAACGAAGCCCGGTAAACGGGCGGATTACGCTTATCGATGTTACTGACGGAAAAACAGTGCAGACTGTCGACGGCGGAAATCAGCCTACGGGGCTTGCCGTTTCAACCAACGGAAAGCTGCTCTGCTTTTCAAATTTTCAGGACGCTGATATTGAGCTGTACCGTATTGAGTGCGTGTCTCAGGAAGCGGCGGAACCCGGCGGGAATAAACCGGCGGAGCGGGGCAACAGAAAATGATGATTCAACAGCCGGCAGCTGCGTTAAAAACGGTGCCGGATTCCGTCTGCATAAGCGTTCTGCCCCCGTATTTTCAAAACCTGGATATTACTCCCAGCCTGATGCTGCTTTCCCTGTCTGTCTATCTATTGAGCAGGCATTTCAGAGTCGAATACATCGGAATGCTTGAACGAGAACTGCAGTTGAGTCCTCATTGCCGGTTCAATATAATTTATTCGCAGCATGATTTCATCCATTCGTAAAATCTTGACGAGGTACTATTGTTATCATAAAATGAACCGTATAAAAGATAACCCGACGAAACGAAAAAAATTCTTGCCAGTACCCGCAAGGAATTCCTTGAAAACGGAAGAAGTCGAATGCATACCCCGCGGAGAGAGACGAAATGGAGATAGTACTATGACAACGATTTTCTGGGGATTATTTATTCCCTTTGCAGGAACAACTCTGGGCGCTGCATGTGTTTTCCTTATGCGGCGGGAAATGAACGACACTGTGCAGCGTGCACTTATGGGATTTGCGGCAGGAGTCATGGTTGCAGCTTCCGTCTGGTCTCTTCTTATCCCATCAATGAAGATGTCCGGGTCTGCAGGTAAGCTTGCATTTGTTCCAGCACTGATTGGTTTTGCAGCAGGTATTTTATTCCTGTTCATACTGGATAAAGTAACGCCTCATCTGCACGCAGCCGCCCAGAATCCTGAGGGGCCTGCGACAAAACTGAGCAGAACGGCAATGCTTGTCTTTGCTGTAACGCTTCACAATATTCCAGAAGGAATGGCTGTCGGAGTCGTATTTGCAGGCGTGCTCAGCGGAAATATGCAGGTTTCAGCCGCTGCAGCTTTCGCGCTTTCAATCGGCATAGCAATCCAGAATTTTCCCGAAGGGGCTATCATTTCCATGCCGCTGCGGACCGAAGGCAACGGAAAACTGAAATCTTTTTTGTACGGAATGCTTTCGGGAGCAGTCGAACCTGCTGCGGGAATTCTTACGATTCTTCTTACAGGAATTATATCTGCTGCGCTGCCGTATCTTCTTGCGTTTGCAGCCGGTGCAATGATATATGTCGTTGTCGAAGAGCTTATCCCCGAGGCAACACGGGGCGAAAAAACAGATATCTGTACAATTGGTTTTGCAGCCGGATTTGCCCTCATGATGGTGCTTGATGTCGCACTCGGGTAAGAGTTCAGCGGGATTTTGCAAATATTTTAAAATAAACTGATAATTATATCTCCCTTAAATGTTGCTATTCACAGAATATGTGATATAATAAATCTATATTAAGTATACTATTTTGATTTTTTGGTGTTTCTGGTGCTTTTTAAAGGTATCAGTTTTCATTAGCAGCATAAAATGCATTAACGAAGTGCAGCAAAATCAGTGCACGTAAGGACAAAGAAATTTATTAAGATTATCCGGCAAGGAAACGGATTTCAGGGATAAATGATTAATAATGCACTGCCGATAGTATTCTGCCACGGACTGCCGGGATGGGGAAATGACGAATTATGCGTATGCCCGTATTTCGTATGTGTTCATGACTTGAAAGAAATACAGGGTGACGAACTTCCTCCGTTTCTTTTTCCTTCGACGGGACCTGTATCTTCTCTCCATGATCAGGTGTGTGAATTATTTTTCCAACTTAAAGGCGGGCTTACCGATTCTTCGTGGGTTCATTCAATTACTTCAACAGCCGGTGTTCAGAACGGAACTCCCTTTACCTGGATACCAGGTGCCGGCACAAATACGGGAATTCTTAAACACGATGTTTTAACTGTTCAATTTTTGTGCATGCTTGTGAGGATTGCAGGAAATGTCCAGAACAGAAATAAGAGTCGTCGTTATATTTTTGATTTTCATCTGGATCAGTGGGATTTTAATAATATCCTCCAGCCCGCAATGCTGCCGCATAAGTACCGTAAAAAGGAAGAGATGCAGTTTTATGCAAATCTTGTAACACATATATTACGCACAAGGAAGTAAATATATGGAAAAAAGTTGCAAAAAATGTCTGCTCAGAGATGAACAGGGAATCACAACAGATGAAATGCAACTTCTTACCCAGTATATTCCTTACAAGCTTGTGCGTTTTATCGGAAAAGCAGAATGCTGTATATTTGATCATAAAATTGAAAAATTTGAGGGGACGGCCGCTTATTTTGATATAATAGGCTTTACGCAAATTGTCCTGAATTATATTAATACGAACCGTGATATAGGCGATCTTTCAAACACCGTTTCGGAATTTTACTCAATTGTTATAGAGACTGTAAGACAGTTTGGCGGCTCTGTGTATCAGTTTGCCGGAGATTCTCTTCTTATTGTTTTTGAAATGCTTGAAAAGGAATCCCCTGAGGAAAATTTCAGACGTGCGTTTGCAGCAATGATCCGGACACAGGAGTTGAGCGATAATTACAATTCTCTTACGGGAAAAGCAAATGGATTTGTGCTGCGCCCCAAAATCGGCATAAGCAGCGGAACTATCTATCATATACTTTTGGGAACCCGCGATTTATTTATTACGCCGATTATTTCGGGAAAAACCGTGCATTCTGCAGTTATGTGCGAAGAGGAATGTAAAAAGCAGGAAATTATTCTGAGTCCGGAGACATGGCCTCTTGCAGTTTCTGTCGGACTGGAAGACTGTTTCAGAGAGCTGGACGGATTCTACCATCTTGAAAAAATGCCCGAAACTTTTGTTGAAAATACCGTTTGTCCTGAATATGTCGACACCGCACAATATTTTTCAAATCCCCGTTTTTATAACCGTATGGCGGCTTTTATTAATCCTGTAATACGGCAGCAGACTGCAAGCAGTTTTCAGGGATTTGCAGGCGAGTATAAGGACAGCACGTGTATTATGGCAAAATTCGACGGACTTTTTGCTAAACAAATTGCCGAAGAAAAAATTGAAAACGGTTTTGATACTTTAAACGACATATATATCCTGATGCAGAGTAAGGCATGTCGTTACGGCGGATATTGTACAAAACCAGACATTTCCGATAAGGGGGTTGTTTTTCCCCTGTTTTTTGGAACTCCGGCTGCCATTGAAAATAAAGAACGGAATGCCGTCCTCTGTGCTGTTGAAATTTTACTGGCCTCGAAACAAAATGCAGCTGTTTCGTCTGTCGGCATCGGTATAGGAACAGGGATGGTGTATTCCGGAGAATTCGGCGGATTCCTGCGGAAAGACTATACCGTTATCGGAAATTCTGTAAATTTTGCTTCACGGCTTATGTCCTATGCTGCTGATACTGGTGTTTTTTCAATCCTTATTGACAAAGCCACTATGAAAGAGACAGAAACAATTTGTGAAACGAATGTCGTTTCCGGCATTACCTGTAAAGGATATGACGGCCCGCAAACAGCATATTTCGTGACGTGTGTAAAAAAAGCACAGGAGAAACGTCATGCAGGCGAAAAACTCATAGGGAGAAGCAGGGAGCTTCAGGAGTTTAATGTTCTTTTCATGCAGAGCCTTTCCGGACGTATGAATTTTTTACCGGTTGCTGGCGACGCCGGTATGGGAAAGACGTATCTGGTTGAACAGTTTATTTCGGGGGCTGTGCAGCATATTCCTGATCTTCAGGTATTGACGGGAACATGCTATCAGTATGAGGAGACAACCGTTTTCTTCTGCTGGCGGCCGATTATAAAAAAACTTATAAGCATGCCCGACGGCCTCTCTGATTCCAAAACTGAAGATTTTATAAGACGGTTTTTCGCCGATTTTTTACCTGATGAGACTGCATGGATACCTGTTTTTTTGAATATGCTTGGCTTTAATTTTTCAGAATACAGAGAAACGGCCAGCATAGATGTATCAGTCAGACAGTATCATTTCTTTTCGATTATAGACAGACTGCTCCAGAAAGCTGCAGAACAGCATCCGATGGTTCTTATTCTTGAAGATATGCAGTGGTGCGACAGCGTTTCGCTCAATATGCTTGAATATCTTACGAACAGCAACAGTTTCAAAAGGCTGCTGCTTATATCAGTTTTCCGGGAATCACCGGCTATCATTGAACTGTTTTCCAGGCACAATATCAGCATATTGCATATTGATCAGCTTGCTCCCGATGCTGCTTCTGCTCTTACCGAAGTGTTTCTCAATATGAAAGAACCTAAGCCGCTCCTTGTCAGGAAAATAGTTGCTACTTCCGACGGAAATCCTTTTTTTATAGAAAATATTGTGCGCAGTCTTGTAGAGGGCGGTACACTCGTCGAAGATGAGTCGGGAAAACGCAGCCTGTCACAGAATTTCAGGAATATTCAGAATATCGTTATACCATCGTCAATACAGAACATCATTCTTTCACGCCTTAATTCCCTTAAATTTGAAGAACAGATTGTCTGTAAAACTGCATCGGCAATAGGAAAGACGTTTTATTGCGATTGCCTCAGGGAGTTGCTGCCCGACGGCATATCCGAAACAACTGTCGAAGAAGCCCTCTCCGATTTTGAAGTGTATGATATTATTGTTAAAGAAAACTCTGGTGATTCCGAATATTCTTTTAAGCATATGATTATTCATGACGTCATTTATGACACAATTCTTGATACGACGAAGAAGGAATTGAATTTTATGATTCTTTCATATCTTGAAAAAAAATATGAAAATAATTATATACCTGTCGTAGAGCGTCTTGAATATCATGCACAGGAAGCAAAAGCTTATGAAAAGGTCTTTTTATATGCCCGCGAAGCCGCAAAGAAGACACAAAAACAATTTTCCGCACAGGATACGATTGTGCACTGTCTTGCGGCTTTAAACGCGTGGGATAAAATCGACGGAAAGAAAGACGAAAGCCAGCTGTTCCGGCTGGAGCTTATACTCGGTGACGCATACCGCATGATTGAGAATTATCAAAAGGCCGGCGAAACTTTTAGAAACGTGATACATACCTGTAAGGCAAAACGCATCCGGGCAGACGCTTTATGCGGTCTGGGAAGATGCTGCCAGGAGCAGGGCAGATTTAATCACGCCGTACTCTCTCTTGAACAGTCGCTTAAACTGCTCGGGAAAGATTCACCAAAATATCTGCCTGTTGTGTATTTTGATATCGCAAAAGAGTTTCTTATCCAGATTTTTGATTATGGACTGAAAAAAGGCCGGGTAAAACAATATACAGGAAAGCAACTCGAAGCAGCTAAAATACGTGCTGATATTCTCTGCATCCTTAATAAATTATATTATTTCGGACTTCCGGAAAAAAACGCGTGGAGCGTCATTGCAGATTTTAATAACATGCTGCATTGCAAAAGTGAAACTGAACGGTTTTTCGCTGCTGCCGGTGATTATGCGGTATCGCTTGTAAGCGGAGGCTTTTCCCGGCACGGCAGGGAAATTTTTGAAACGGGACATGCTCTGCTGGAGCATACGGGAGATTTAAAAACAAAAAGCATATTCAATGCGCGGTATGCATATTATTTCCTTTTTTATAATAATCCAGAGAAGTCGATAAAGATGCTTGAGAAAGCGGCCGATTATTTCCGGAAAATAGGTGAGCAATGGGAGCTTATGACAGCAGAAGGGGCGCTTGCCCAGAATTATTTTTTAACCGGAGATTTTGATAAATCGGTTGCAGGTTATGAAGAAAGCGGGCAGCTGGCAAAAAAGCTGCACTCGATCATGCATATCGGCTGGAAATATAATAAAGTTCCGTTCATAAAGTATCTGCGGAAAGAATTCACCGGAGAACAGGCTTCGGCACAGATACATCATGGAATCAGGCTGAGCAGCAGGGTGCACGATCACATGACGCTCTGTATACATTACGGACACCTTGCGTATATTGCTTCGCATGAGCACGATTATGAACACGCACTGCAATATGCCGAAAAAATCATGTACGAAAACACCAAATATAAATTTAATATTCCGCATGTAAAAATTTCCTATGTGGATGCTGTAACTGCTGTGTGCGAAGCATTTCAGCATGACGCAGTCCCGAAGAAAAAATCGGCGTACTACCGGAAACTTTCCCTGACAGCCCTGTACCGTCTGCAGCAGCTGAGCAGAAAGTTTGTCATGCTGGCAGGTCCTGCGGCGCGGGCAGCAGGCATGGTTGCGCTTGCAAAGAATGACAGAAAGACTGCCGCTGAATGGTATGAAAAATCGATAGAGCTGCTGAAGAACAGCCCGTATAAATGGGAATATGAAAATGCTGTCGCATTCGGAAAAGAAAATGGATTTGATACAGGGGAGGAATGAGTATGAACAGTGAGAAACACCGTTAAGGGCTTATAAAAATTTTCCAAAGCGTATACGGCAGGCGTTGTTCAGATTATGTATCAACGGTTCTCTGCTTATCGCAGGAGAAGTTGCATTTTATTCAATAATAAAAATCGGACGGAAAATCCCGCTTCTGAAATATCTCTTTCAGTTCCAGTGGCTTGTTGATCCGGCGTTGAATCTGGGACAAATATGGAACATTCCTGTCCTGACATTTTACGGACAGGCAAGTCTTTATATGTTTTTTATTTACGGTCTTATCTGCGTTGCAGGCCTTGAACCAGCATTCCGGTGGATGAAAAGGAAAGATTTTCCCCTGCTGCTGCGTGGACTGGTTTACATGTGCGTCATAATGGTAATGGAATGTCTGCTCGGATGGATTTTATTCGGGATAACGAAATATAAAATCTGGTACTATACAGGATGGGGCTCCTTTCCGGTATTCACAAGCTTTGCAACAGCTCCCGTATGGTTATCTGCGGCCTTATTTCCGAAAATGTTATAAACGTATTCGATGTGACTGTAGATGATGTAAAAGCGAGTTATCATTCGCTTCTGAGAAAGTATGAGCATTTTGAAAAAATCCCGTGAACCAGAGTGTTCCCGATGATTTTCATCATTATTATATTTTTTCAGTCGGAAAGAAAGGGCTGTGCCGCTATGCACATGAAAAATTCGGAAGGACGGATATCCGTTTGAGGCTTAAAAGAATTTTCACAAATCAACCGGTTGAAAAAATTGTCATCATGGGGCATACTTACTATGTTATGAAGGAATATATAATGAATGCAGCAACTTTATAATATAGGACAACGGGAACAGATGAAAATTTTTTATCATTATGAGTCGCCAATCGGAACGCTGTGTCTTGAAGAAGATGATGATTTCATTGTCGGGCTGTATCTGGATAACGGAGCCGGCAGTGCGGATAGTCGAGAAACGGTGCTGCTTGAAAAAACTGTACGGGAACTTTCTGAATATTTTTCAGGAAAGCGGACCGAGTTCGATATTCCGGTACGTGCTTCCGGTACTGAATTCCAGAAAAAAGTGTGGGAGCAGCTGCGGCTCATCCCTTACGGCGAGACAAGAAGCTACGGTGATATTGCGAAAGCTGCGGGAAACCCGAAAGCTTCTCGTGCTGTAGGGCATGCAAACAACCGCAATCCCGTAATGATTCTGATCCCATGCCACCGCGTTATAGGTGCCGACGGCTCGCTTGTCGGTTTCGGGGGTGGTATTGCAGTAAAAAAATATCTGCTTGATTTGGAGTTACAGCATAAAGCGTAGGGCGGGGAAACACATCCTGCGTCCGTCCGTTCCACCGTTTTCAGACAGTTTCATTTCCCTGTTCTGAATTTGCCCCGCCGTCAGCAGTGTCTGTACCGTTCCTGGACTGACGTCTGCAGCAGCAACCGCACATACATCCGTGAGCGGATCCGTCGCACAATTCATAGTTGCCGCCTGCAATATTCAGTTCTTTTCCATTGATTAAACATTCTGCAAGTTTTGAGCGTGCACTGTTATAGATAGCTTGTGCCGTCGTACGTGCGATTTTCATTTGTCCGGCACATTCTTCCTGCTTCAAGCCTTCAAGATCAATCAGCCTGATTGTCTCAAATTCGTCAAGCGTCATGGTAATTACCTGCATATCTGCAGCACGTATGTCTGTCGGCCCGAAGTGCCGGCAGGACGGAAGGCCGCAGATGCGACGCCGTTTGCAAGGTCTTGGCATTCATTGCTCCTGAAAAGATTTCACTGAATCTTTTCCGTATGCAGATTACTCTTTTGCAAGAACTTCATCGAGTTCTTTGCAGATTTTTTCCTTGTCCATCTTCTGTCCGATGATGCACAATTTTATCATCCTGTCGCCGACTTTTTCGTCCCATTCATTCTGTATTTGAGGATTGCTTTTACGTACTTTCTCCTGTTCTTTTTTCGGGCAGGACGCAAGCCACGGGCCGGAATACCCCGCCTGAATCTGGCGGCCGGATGTTTCAAACACCCATGCCATCTCAGGCTCGTCTGCGAACCACATGACGCCTTTGCATCGGATGATGCTGCCCGGCCAGCGGCTGGCATATGAATCGAGTTTTACACGGTCGAACGGCATTCTCCGGTAATAGATGAACGACGAAATACCATATTCGTCTTCATCGCCGCCGCCTGTTCCTTCTGCTTTATGCATGTGCTCTTCACCGGTTTCTTCTTCCCCTTCCTCAAGTTCCCTGCACCAGCCGGCACTTCCGTAAACAGTTTCAAAATCGAAACTGCCTGTTCCGATAATATCCTCAACAGGAACGTCTCCGTGCGATGTTTCAATCAGCTTTACATCAGGATGGAGTTTCGTGACGACTGCCCGTACTTTTTTCATCTGTTCTGCAGTGACAAGATCCTTTTTGTTTATGATAAGGGTAGAGCAGAATTCAACCTGCTGAACGAGAAGCGACTCAATGTCGTCTTCCTTCATATCTTTTTTAAGAAGTGCATCCCCGCCTCCGAATTCCTGCACCATCCGCGCAGCATCCACAACACCGACGACGTTATCAAGTCTGCCTGTTGAGATTGTTTCAAGTTCCTGCGCAATCGGCATAGGTTCACAGACGCCGCTTGCTTCGATCATAATGTAGTCGAACCTGCCGCTTTTAATAAGATCCTCAATCTGCTGTGCAAGCTGCGTTTTGAGCGTACAGCAGATGCAGCCGTTTGTGAGCGGTATGATACTGCTTGTGTCGGTAATTTTTGCACCGTCTGCAATAAGTTTTGCATCGACGTTTACTTCGCCGATATCGTTGACAATGACCGCGACTTTATATCCTTTCTGATTTGTGAGTACCTTGTTAAGGAGCGTCGTTTTTCCGGCTCCGAGATATCCGCAGAGCAGCGTCATGGGAACAGTTTTTTTAGCCATATATAACCTTCTTTGTTAATAATTATTATTTATTTCTGTATATGTACCGAGGCGCCGTCGGGGACGGTGAGGTAAAACCATTTTGCATCATCCATGGACAGCCGCACGCAGCCGTGCGATGCCGCCTTACCGAGTTTTGCAGCTTCCTGAGGAATTATGTCGCCGTTTTCCGTTACGGGAACAGAATGGAACAGATATACACCGCCGATAAAGCCGACCCAGTATTTGCCGCCTTCACCGACTTTTTTGGAATAGAAGAATGTGCCGCGTTTCTGCCCCGTTTCGTTTAAGATATAATTGCCTGCAGGAGTGTCGTTGTCTCCGTCTTCTATGCCGGTGGAGCAGATCATTGTGCGCACGAGTTTGTTGTTCTGATATATATACGTTTTCTGGTCTGCAATGCTTACGGTGACAGCCCAATCCTTTCCGTTCCCTTCCGGTTTATACGCAAAAGCCGATGCAGCCGTAATCATAAAAATTGATACAGGAAGTACTAATTTTGAAATGAATTTCATATGTATATAATAACAAAACAGCAGGGAAAAGGCTATAGATTTGCAAATCGGATGTAGGTATCATATTTTTCCCTTATACCTTGTAAATATCTAAGATTATTTTATATTATAAAATTTCTGCTTTCACATTGCCTTCTGTACGTAAAAATCGATATCTTTTAAGCGGAGGATATATGAGTAATACAGATTTTTCTATTGCTTTTTACGATACCCGGGCTTACGATCGCGATGCATTTACCGAGGCTAATAAGCAGTTCCTGTATAATATCGATTTTTTTGATTTCCACCTTGATGAGCGCACGGCACTGACTGCAAAAGGCTATAAAGTTGTGTGTGCTTTCGTGAATGATACACTCAATGCAAAGGTTATCGATATTCTAAAAGAGGGCGGCGTAGAGCTCATTGCAATGCGGTGTGCCGGATACAACAATGTGGACATTAAGGCTGCCGAAAAAGCCGGCATCAAAGTTGTGCGTGTTCCTGCATACTCGCCTCATTCAGTCGCAGAGCACGCTGTTGCGCTGCTTATGTCTCTTACACGTCATATTCCGCAGGCATATATGCGTACCCGTACCGGCAATTTTACTTTGAACGGGCTGACTGGTCGTGACCTTTTCGGTCTTACCGCAGGTATTCTCGGTACCGGAAAAATCGGAAGGCTCATGGCTGAAATATTGTCAGGCTTTGGTATGAAGATTGTGCTGTACGATCCGTATCCTGCAAAAGACTGGGCCGACGCGAAAGGATTTGAATATCTGCCGCTTGATCAGCTTTTTAAGGTTTCAGATGTCATCAGCCTTCATTGTCCGCTTACGCAGGATACGAAACATGTCATCAACGAGAATTCGCTCCGCCTTATGAAACATGATGCAATCATCATAAATACAGGACGCGGTGCGCTTATAGATACGCACGCTCTCGTTCATGCCCTCAAGCATCAGCACATAGGGGGAGCCGCGCTCGACGTATACGAAGAAGAAAGCAACTATTTCTTCGACGACTGGTCTGCCAACGTTATCCGCGACGATGTGCTTGCCCGCCTCATGACGTTCCCGAACGTCATAATTACGGGCCATCAGGCGTTCCTTACGACGAACGCACTTCATGCAATTGCCGACACAACGCTCGGCAATGTGAAGTCCTACATGGAAAATGCGCCGCTTACGAATGAAGTGAAGGCCGGCTGAATTACAACGAGGCGATAAACCGTCTGAATGCTGAGCGTCCTTGGTCGTTGCGTTTGTAAACGCCCGCGTGTTCAAGTACGTGACTGAAAACTATTCCCGTTTCCTGCTGCAGTATACCGTTGATGTTGTCTTTATTAACATCCTGATATTTTGGCAGGAATTCGTTTACCCAGTCTGCGTGCTTTGCAAGCGTTTCGTCTGCTTTTAAATCCTTATGTTCAAGAATTGCACCTGCAAGGAGTTCCAGTTCATTTTTCAGACGGGAGGGAAGAACGGCAAGCCCCATAACTTCGATTAAGCCGATATTTTCCTTTTTTATATGATGCAGTTCCGCATGCGGATGATACACTCCGAGCGGATGTTCCTTTGTCGTGATATTGTTCCGGAGCACAAGGTCAAGCTCAAATTCGTTTCCGTTCATTCGTGCAATCGGCGTTATGGTATTGTGCTTTTCACCGTCAGACTCAGCAAAGATAAATGCATCCTTATCAGTCCAGTCTCTCCACGCAGCAAGAACGTGGTCAGCTGCATGAATCAATTCTTCCTTGTCCTTTGCATCAAGCCTTATGACTGACATGGGCCAGCGTACGATACCGGCTTTTACGTTCCTAAATGCGCTCAGAGTAACCGCTTCCTCTACGGGAGCTTTTGCCATCGGAAACGTGTAATGCCCTCCCTGAAAATGATCGTGGGTGAGGATTGAACCGCCGACAATCGGAAGGTCTGCGTTGCTGCCAAGCGTGTAATGCGGAAAAAGTGTTAGGAAATCAAGCAGACGGACGAATGTCTCATGGCAGATTTTCATGGGCGTATGTTTGTAATTGAACACGATGCAGTGTTCGTTGTAGTAAACATACGGTGAATACTGAAATCCCCATGTTTCGCCGCCGAGGGTGAGCGGAATGATGCGGTGGTTCTGTCGTGCCGCGTGATTTACCCTGCCGGCATATCCTTCATTTTCCTTGCAGAGAAGGCACTGCGGATAGCCGCCCTGTTTTGCATTGCGTGCAGCAGCGATTGCTTTCGGATCTTTTTCCGGTTTTGACAGATTGATTGTAATGTCAAGGTCACCGTATTCTGTCGGCGTCTTCCACTTGAGGTCCCTGCATACGCGGTATCTTCTGATATAATCCGTATCGCCGGAGAATTTGTAAAACCAGTCTGTCGCTTTTTCCGGCGAGGCTTCAGTGTATAACGTATGGAATATATCGATTACATCAGAAGGAGGCGGAACAAGCATTCCCATGATCTTTGTATCAAAAAGATCGCGGTATACAATACCGTCGTCGGTAAACAGTTTATTTTCCGCTGCATAGGAAAGCATTTCACTAAGTATCTGCTCAAGTTCGTTTACTTCTACATGAGGTATATTTCCCGCTTCTTCAGCCGTTTCAAATCCGTCCAGTTGGAATAATTCGAGCAGTCTGTTTTGTGTGTATATTACATCTTCTTTTGTGATAAGCGACGTTGTAAGTCCATATCCGGTAAGCCTGTTTATGTTTTCATAAATTGTCATTGCAACTATCCTGTATTATTAATTATTACATATGTGTCATGAAAAAGAGTATGTCTGAAAACTTGGTTTTGGACATTTCTAAAGACAAAACCGGGATTCTCGAAAAAGTAAGTTATACATTGGCTTACTTTTTCAAATCCGGCAGGCCGTTCCGCAAAAAAATTGCAGAAAGTCTCCTTTTATTTTAGTTCCGCAGCAAGTTTTTTTGCATCTTCGCCTGTCTCATTAAAAGCACGGGCGATATGAAAACCGTCTGCTACAGCATGACTTATCTGCATCGTAAGAGGCATAATAAATCTGCCGTTTTCTTCTTCTAT
>DCFX01000043.1 GCA_002314445.1 Treponema sp. UBA1793 | reverse complement strand
TCAGAGTACCATTCCTGACTGTAAGCGTATATGAATGTGCAGAGAAGAATAGCATGATCAGGAAAATGAACAGTACTGCAAAAAACAGGCACATGATAAAAATTGCAACCGTACTGGAGCTGTCCGGTTTTGTCATATGGAATATCATGGATTCCTCCTTTTCTTTTTATGGAAATACTATCACGAAATTATTTGCTGTACAATGTTCTTGACAAAGGTGTGCTTCTTGTGTATAAGTTAACACTGTTAATTTAACGTTGTTAACTTATATAGGAGGAACTGATGCGGACTGCCGATCCGGAACTTGAACAGATGATTCTTTCAAAAGCGCTCGGCCTGCTTATGGATCATGAACCAAATGAAATCGGGATGCGTGACATTGCACGCGCATGTAATGTATCTGCAACCACTATCTATCATTACTACGCTGACAAAACAGCCCTGCTTGAAGCGGTCAAACTTGACTGTCTTGCAGATTTGAAAACTTATATGGAGACCGGAATAGCTGCTGCGCAGACGACATACGCAAAAGTCAGAGCCTCTCTTGAGGCATTTGCAGGGTGGTGTTTCGACAATCCTCAGAAAGCACTGCTTGTAATGGGCAGGCTCAAGGCAAATACAACAGCATCTCCTGATGAACTGAAAATGTATTATGAATGCAATGAACTGGGGCTGCAGCTGCTTGAACAGGCGGTGCGGGAGCATACTGCCGTATCCGATAATCCCCGGCTTGATACGTCTGTTGCCGTGTCTGCGCTCTGGGGAACGGTTGAAGCTATCCTGCTGAACAGGGCCGATCCGGCATACTGGCAGTCGGGGAAGGCGTATACTGAACATTTTATAACAATGTATCTTTCGGTCATATTTCCGAAAGGAGGAATAAAAGAATGAAAAAAAATCGTATTGCAGCTGCAATTATTGCAGGGCTGCTTTTCTGTTCTGCCGCACTGTATGCTTCTGATTCTGAAACGAAAGGAACGCTTACTGTCACTATAACACCGGGAGCATGCTGGAAGACGGACCGCAATCCGCAGTTTGCTGTCTGGGTTGAGACAGCCGGCGGAACGTACGTAACGACGCTGTTCGTGACGCAGCGTGCTGCGAAGAAAAACTGGCTGTTCGCTCCGAAAGACGGACGTCCTGAATCCCTGCCGGTATGGTATCATGCGGTTGGCAGCAGACCTGTTACGATGGTGGCAGCACCGGACAAACTAAAGACAGACGCAGTCACATCCGCAACACCGGGAACAGCGGACGCCATGCAGTATGGTGTTCTGCTCCCTGCGGGTAAAAAATATATTATAAAAGTTGAAGTGAACCACAGCTTCGATTACAACGAGTCATGGCCAAAGAAAGCAGAAAAAGGCAGCGTACAGTATTCGGGTGTAAACGGACAGCCATCGGTTGTGTATGAGGGGACTCTTGATACACAACCTGTTGATAGAGGGGAGAATCCGGCGGTTTCACAGGGAAAAGACCTGCTGCGGGCGGTACTGGTTCCTGCAGGAACGGGTGCGGTAACCGGCGGCGACGGAAACCTGCACAATGAACTTGCAAAACTTACGACTGCGCTTCAGATTGTTGATACAGTGGAAGCATCATGGGCCGGGACGAAATGACTAAGACCATTATCGTGGTGAACGGCAGTCCCCGCAGTAACGGAACTGTTGCGCGTCTGCTTCATGCAGCGGCAGACGGGTGCGGTTCCGGCTGCGACATTCACTGGTACAATGTTAGTGACATGGCAGTCCGCGCATGTACAGGCTGTATGAAATGCCGCAGCACGGGAACGTGTGTTCTGCCCCATGACGATGCGCATGCGTTTGCCGGCGATATACGCGGATGCATCGGTATTATTGCAGGCACGCCCGTGTACTGGGGAAATATGAGCGGACAGCTTAAAGTGTTGTTCGACCGCGTCGTTCCTTCACTCATGAGTGAATCTCCACAGGGAATACCTGTTCCGCTGCACCGCGGAAAAAATGCCGTTATCGTAACTGCATGTACAACACCGTGGCCGTTCAGTACTCTTTTCGGACAGACCGGAAAGGCTGTCCGTTCCCTGAAAGAAATATTGAGTTATGCAGGATTTCATATTACCGGAACGCTGATACTTCCGGGAACGAAAAACAGGAACGATATTCCTGCCGGGCTGCTCAAAAAAAGCAGGAAAGCCGGTAGAAAGCTCACGGCTGGTATATAGAAATCGGCTGCATTTCTGTCTGTAAAAATAGATATTAAAGGAAAAAAATTATGAAAAGACATGTTATAGTACTCATTCTGTCTGTATTTCTGCTTTCCGGTGCGGTATATGCACAGGAAACAGAAAAGTCACCCCTGGACTTGTCTCTGACAACCGATTTTGCATGGTATACGGCAAGCGCATACTGTCAGGGAAGTACACATTACGCACCTGTAACCGGATTCTATGACCAGATACAGGCGCGCACCGTACTGAACGCCTCTTACCGTGTTCCCGTTTCGGTTCCCTTCGTGGCGGAAGACAATATGCTGTTTAAGGATACTAATGTTACCTTCACCGGCGGTCTTGAACTGACACCGGTCTCTCTTATGCCGAAAGCATCTGTCTCATTTACACCGGTGGCTTTTCTTGTATTCTCTGCAGGGGTAACGGCAGGAACGGGCTGGGATTTATCGGGTATACAGGGAATTGCCGGATATAATACTGAAACGCAGAAATATGACAGCCTGACGCCTTTCAAAACATGGTACCTGTGCGGATATGCGAACGGAACTTTTATGTTCGACACTGCAGCACTCTGGCCCGGAGACTGGCATCACATTATTGTGGTTGCAAATTACGAAGTTGAATACAAAACGCTCACCGGTACATCAAGTACAGTCTGGGACTGGCAGACAACAAAGGGGTGTGCAGACGGATGGCAGTATGACCAGTACTATCTGCTCGGCTATCAGATGCCTGGAATCGTTTCGCTTGCAGGAGTAAGTGCGGAACTGTACGGCCACTATGCTGCATCCGACTACGGTGACATTGCAGATTCATTTTCCGGCGGTTTTATGACTATCGAAATTTCTCCGCTTATGCAGCTGACGCTTTCCAACCGTGATACACTGTCTGCAATGCTGAATTTCAAAGCCCGCCGCAGCTTTACGGAAAGTCACACAAGCGAGGATGAAGAACCACTTCTGACATACGCCGGCCGCGAATGGTATTTCCAGCGGCTTGGCCTCCGGTGGAAACATACATTCTGAGAAACAAGGGGTGTATGCACATACACTGACCGTCTGTTTACTTCGGGATACCGGCTTTCCTCCGGTATCCCGATTCATTTTCTTGTTGCCTGTTATGCACCACACAGCTATACTTATATAGAAGAAATATTGCAAAATGTTTTTTAATCTGTTATATTTTTCACGGTAAAGAACCGTTCCGGAAGTTTAACTCGCGGAATGGTTCTCCAAATTCACCATATATACGAGGAGGCACGATGAAAGTAGGACTCTTTGGATTCGGGAGGGCAGGGAAAGCTGCTGCTTCTGTTCTATTGACCAGTAAGGATTGTACATTAAAATGGATTGTAAAAAAAACAGACACGTTTGATCACCGGTCTGCAGCAGAGTATCTGGGTATTAATTCAGATGATCCGGCTTTAATTTATTCAAAAGATACGTTAAATGAAATAACAGATGATGAAAATCAGAAAGTTGATGTTATCATTGACTTTTCCAATGAAAAAAGTATTTATGAATATGGCGAGTATGCAAAAAAAACAGATACAGCCATCGTTACGGCAATTTCAAAGTATGAAGCTGAAGAAAAGGCTTATTTAAAAGAACTGAGTAACAGCATACGGGTTTTGTGGTCACCTAATATTACCCTCGGAATTAATTTCCTGATTATTGCAGCAAAAGTATTAAAACAGATTGCACCGACATGCGACATTGAAATTCTCGAGGAACATTTCAAAGCAAAATCTGAAGTTTCAGGAACAGCAAAAGTTATTGCAAAGCATCTTGACCTTGAGGAATCGGATATAAAAGCAATACGCGCCGGCGGCATAGTCGGCAAGCATGAAATATTATTCGGTTTTCCCTATCAGACCGTTCGGCTGGTGCATGAATCAATTTCCAGAGAAGCATTCGGAAACGGCGCTCTTTTCGCTGCACGGAATTTAATCAAGCAGGAAAAAGGGTTGTATACAATGCAGGATCTTATAAAACCATATTTCCAAATATAAGTATATGCAGGTATTGTAAACCAACTGCTGAGGTTCATCCTGCATTGAGCTTCAGCCGGTTTTATGATACTACTGCTTTTTCTGTTCCTTTAAGCGGCAGTAAGGGGCGTCCGAAACCGATTTCCCCAAAATCATGGGTAAATTCATCAAGCAGGCTCTGAAGCTGTTTTGAAACAAATTTGTCCTTGTGCAGTACTGTTTTGAATGTCCTGTACATGGAACCTGTTTCAACCGGTATGCGGACAACGTCGGTATTATCATGTATCTGGGCTTCCGAAACGATAGACACCCCCTGTCCCTCAGCAACGATTTTAACAATTGATTCAAGGCTGTGGCAGACCCATTTTTCCTTTATATGAATTCCGCGTTCCTCTGTGAGCCGCATCAGAAACTCTCTCGTGCCGGAACCTTCTTCACGGAGGATGCAGTCCATTCCTTCCAGATCTTCCGGCTTTACCGATTTGCGTGATGCAAAAGGATGGTTTTTTCCGCAGATAAGGACCATTTCGTCCGTATAGATATCCTGTACAGTCAGATCTCCGGAATCCGTATATCCTTCGATTACAGCAACATCGAGCGATG
>DCFX01000074.1 GCA_002314445.1 Treponema sp. UBA1793 | reverse complement strand
CGCTGCTCGGGTACAGCACGAAGGATATCGGTGTACTCAACAGACCTCCGTGCGCGTGCGGACGAACGTCCGTACGCATGTCCAAGCCAATGGGCAGAACGGACGATATGCTCATTATCCGCGGCGTAAACGTCTTCCCGTCACAAATCGAAGGAGTCCTCCTGTCAAAAGGCTATCCGCCTCTTTATCAGATCATCGTAGGAAGGGAAAATAACAACGATACATTTGAAGTACAAGTCGAAATGACGGAGAACAATTTCTCCGATGTTGTCGGCGACGTCCGCCGCAAGGAAAATGAACTTTCCGCTGCGCTCCAGACAATTCTGCAGATAAAGGCAAAGGTGACGCTTGTTGCCCCGAAAACAATTGAGCGCAGCAATGGTAAAGCAAAGCGCGTAATCGATACACGGAAACTGCACGACAGCAAGTAAAAACCACGTTTAAGCCGCAGTCCGGCATGCAGCCGGCAAAGGAGATGTACCTATGACAATTAACCAGATTTCAGTATTTCTTGAAAACAAACCGGGAACACTTTCCGGCCTTACGGAAACACTCGCAGAAAACAACATAAACATGCGTGCAATGTCGCTTGCAGATACTTCCGATTTCGGCATAGCACGGATTATTGTAGATAATACGGATGAGGCGGCTGCGCTGTTACGGAAAAGCGAATACGTCGTAAAAGTAACGCCTGTTCTCGCCCTTGAAATTCCGGACGAAGCCGGAAGTCTTAACAGAATACTCAAACTGCTCGGTACGAAGGATTGCAACGTTGAATACATGTACGGATTCACCGGACGAAGGACAAACAGCGCCTGCATGATACTCCGCGCAACCGACGTACCGGCAACGGAAAGAGTATTGGCAGAAGCCGGCGTCAGGCTCGTCTGCAGCAGCGACTTAAGCGAGCTGTAATTCTTACAATACTATTCTATATTATATGTTTCACCGTATTTGACGACTGTCACATCGTTGTATCCGTGCTCCGCAAGATACTTTTTAAAGAATGTCTGCGACTCTTTCTCACCGTGAACCATAAAAATCTGCTTAAGTCTGCTTTTATCTATTTTTTCGAGCCAGGAGGTAATTTCTGTATAATCGGCATGCGCACTGAAAGCATTTATCTGTTCAACAGCAGCCTTCACTTTGTACCAGTCGTTCATTATTTTCACATCTTTTTCGCCGTCGCGAATCCTGCGACCCAGCGTATTCTCCGCCATGTATCCCACAATCAGTATGGTATTCCGCTCGTCGCTTATTCCGTTCGCAAGATGATGAAGGATTCTGCCGGCTTCGCACATACCGTCTGCACTGATAATAATCATCGGGCCTTCTTTTTTGTTAAGCGATTTTGACTCTTCAACACTTGTGGTAAATGTGAGGGCTCCGAAACCAAACGGATTCTTATGGTGCTGAAGAAATGCTTCCGTAACCTGCTCGTCATAGCATTCCGGATGAACCCGGAACACGCTTGTCGCATTCGTTGCCATAGGAGAATCAACATAAATAGGAATATTCGGAATCTTATTCTGATCAACAAGGAGATGCAGATAAAAAACAAGTTCCTGCGCACGTTCAATTGCAAACGAGGGAATCAGTATCTTGCCTTTCTTTGCAACTGCATCATGAACAACCTTTTCAAGTTCCTGCATGGCAAATTCCTTATCCTCGTGTTTTCTGTCGCCGTATGTGCTTTCCAGAAACAAATAATCAGGAGCCGGCACATTTGTCGAAGGATCCCTGATAATCGGCTGATTACAGCGTCCCAGATCCCCTGTATACAGAATACGGATTTCGTCATTTCCCGTTCTTCCGGGATGAGGTGCGTTAAGGCGTCCGTGCAGACCTTTTATGGTCACATTCGCAAAGGCCGAGCCCAGAATGTGTCCTGCATCAAAAAATTCAAGTTCAACATCCGGTGCAATATACATTTTGCGGTTGTAGGAAACGGACACTATCTGGTTGGCCGTCGCGATGCAGTCTTCCTCCGTATACAGCGGTTTCCATGAAAATTTGTCGCCTTTCCTTGCAGCCTGCTTTGCAAGGTATTCTGCATCGCGTGCCTGAATACGGGCACTGTCCATCATGACAAGATTTGCGATATCGCGGGTCGCCGGAGTCGCATAGATATTTCCCGTATATCCCTTTTTAGAGAGCACAGGCAGAAGCCCGCAGTGATCAAAATGACCGTGGGTCAGAATAACCGATTCAAGTTTATCGGCAGCTATATCAAAATTACGATTTTTTTCATCGGATTCCCGGCGTTTTCCCTGAAAAGCCCCGCAGTCTATCATAAACGGGCGGCCGTCTATTTCAAAAATATGCTTGGAACCGGTTACTTCTTCAGCAGCTCCCAGTGAATATAAACTGATTCCCATAAAATGCCTCTTTATATAAGAAAATTTTTGATCATTTTTTAATTCTATCCCTGTTTGACTGATTTCACAAGTAAAAATGCTGTTATAAAAATATTTGCAGTAACTGCACATTTCCAGTATAATTGTACTAATTATAGTAGGTGCAAATCTCGAGGTATCTGTGTATTCACGACCGATGAGCGACCCCCCGAAAACCATTGTAGCAAATGGCAAAGCTTCGTTCGGTACGTTTTCAAGCGTACCCGCAAAACTTGATATCAGAGGACTGGCAGCTCCTTTTGGAGGGATTCCGCTTCCCCCCTTTATTACCAATTTCCGCATAAAAAGCCGTTTAGCTTATATGTTTTCAATAGGCGACTATATCGGTATGGCTGAGTTTTTTGACGATAAAATGTTCGGACTTGCTGAAGTCATATTCTGGAACAGGGTAACAGGAAAAAAACTTGCATATCACACATTCATGACACCGCGCCGGCGTTTCGTTCCCGTAAAGCTCGACAACGCCGTATGTGTCAGTTTCAATAAATCACGGTATATAAGAATTCTATGGAGTCGCAAACATGACCGCATCTTCCTGCTTTTTACATTAGCGGCCGGCGGCAACAGACCGGCAGTAAAAGGTTCTTTTTCTGCACACTTCACCGATCCGCTTCATACAGAACTTCTCACTGTTGTTCCTGCACCAACAATGAGGCGGTGCTCGGCATCCTGGCTCACCACAATGCCGATTCACGGCTCGCTCAATATTCTTGCCGGGAAAAAGACGCAGGCGGTTCCCATGCAGGAAACAGATGGCCAGGCTTTTATGATGCTTAACCGGAAATATTACAACTATCACACAAAAAGCGAAATGATGTGCGGAATCGGCGAATATGAAGAAAAAAAACTATTATTCAGGTTCGTCATGACAAGCATGGATACAGCCGATGCAGATTACAATAACGAAAATATCATGGTTCTTGACGGCAAAATTACGCCGATGCCTTCGGTATGTATAACACATCCGTTCGGAATCAACAATAAATGGGTCATACAGGATACAGAGTCAATGATAGACCTCACGTTCACCCCTATTTCCGTAAACCACCGTACACTTAACATTTTGATTATGCGTACTGATTATAATACTATATATGGTACGTTTGACGGTGTATTACTTACAAGTACTGGTGATAAAATCACTCTGAAGAGTTTCCCCGGTATTGTAAAAAAGAACCTGTTAAGGGTTTAATTACTTATACTACGAATATCATTCCGGGGCTTATCGTCCGTAAATTCCGATTTGTTTTGTCACGGCACGAATCCCCGGTACCTTTTTATAGGAGTGTGCAATGGACAATGAACTGCCTTATCACAAAACAGCCGAATGGGCTCCTGGTACACTGGATCAGACTAGAAAAGCTATCGGGCAAATTGATCCAAAAGAAGCTGAAATAATGGTAAAAAAACTTGGAGGAGAAGTATTGAACGAACGAGCAATACCTGTAAATACATCATCGACTGCAGGGCACGCATCCCACAGGGGAGCACCGCACGTATCCGGTAATTCAGAGCATAAAACTGCCACTGGAGGATATTCAGGAGCAGGCAGTTCTTCATCGGGTTCTTCCTCAAATCAGGCAGCAGGAAAAAGCACCAGTGAACATTCAGGGCATAAACACAGACACAACGTAAATGATCTTCCTGAACAGAATTCAAAACTGCGTTCCGAAATAGACAAGCTTATGATGTCACAGGAGTACCAGATAAAACCAAATTACGGCTTTTTTAATTTTATCCGCAAATTCCAGAAAGACGGAACTGAACGGATTGTGCCGGCGTTTTATCAGGTAACGCTTAAAATGTACATTGAAAACATGGAAGCTTTCATTACCGTCATCAAAACGCTTATCCAGATTGCACCGAACACATATAAAACGAAAATTGCAAACGGCACCGAGGCAAAGTTCAAATTTCTGCGTATGGTTGCCGGATGGACAATGCAGAATCTCAGACTTGCCTATATCGATTTACAGGATGTGCCGGAACCCGTTCTCGTCTCCGATCTCGTTCCCGTCATCCGCGCGCTTTATAAACCCCTTATGACTGTATACTATTACGGCGATACGAAAATCCCCCAATTAATAAAGGAAATTTATGCAGACGAGATGGCATATCATGATGCACCAAGGGAAAAGCTTTCAAGCATGGCGAAAGAAGCAATTACCGAATGGCTCTATCTCGATACTGAAATCATCCACAAACTGTATCCTCTGCTTATGCGCATGTGTTCCGACACATATGAAGAATATCCGGCATTTTTTACAATAAAAATCGCATCCATTTTACAGTTTGTCGGTCTGCACAAATTTGACCTGCTTCTTCAAAATAAAGAACCAATAGAAAAAAAAGAAGAAAAACGTCCGTCCGTCGTTACCGCAAAGGAAATAAAAGGAAAACGCGACGAAGTAGTAAATACCGGCTTGAACCTGCTTGACAGGCTCTTTCCTCAGGCAGGTTTCAAGAAACTCGATTCCCGTCCTGACTTCTTCCCGTATTTTCAACCATTATATAAGTTTGATGACGGATTCAATATGCTGGCTCCGGTCAATCCGCTGCAGCTCGTTGTAGTTCTGCTGAGAATTATTGAAGACTGTTTTCAGGGCTGCAGGAATATTAAATTCAACATTCAAAGTCCCGCCGACGACACTAAAAAATCCGACTCTATAAATGCAGTGCTTGACGACTGGTCTGCATACCGTGAATCAGTTTTTGAAAAATTATACTGTGACCCTCTGAAAAACCTCGTGAATCAGACGTATTCTCAGGCCGATTTTATTTCATCGCAGTTCGGTAAAAAACTTATTACATCGATGCTCTGGCAGACTACATACCACTTCCTGCCGAATTTTAAATTTGAACGGCTTCTGTTAGAGCACCCTGCCGATGAAAGCCGCTACATACCTCTTTTTCACCGTACAGATTTTGCCCGCAAGTTTCTTTCGGGCGTCGTAAGCGAATGCGATGCCGCTGCAAAAAATCACGGGAGCGTTCAAAGCATAGAAAATCCCTGGGAACATTATGAGTTCGATATTCCGAATGAAGTCTCAAAACGGCTCGACGTACTTCTTGGAGCCCAGAACAAGGGAGCGAACACGAATGCAAACAACGTAAATCTTCTAAAATATACGCTGTGTATCGTAGCTGTACTGGACTGGTGGATTAATAATCCTGACAGTCCGGCATATACAGCTCCGCCGATGCAGATTTACCGCATTTCCGCTGACGACGGCAAGCCCCTCTTTTCTGTCCCTGAGCGGAAAGATCAGAACAAACTGTTCGCGGACGAAATAAAGGCTGCATACAAAAAACAGGCAGCAAAGTAGGTCGCAGGATTTGCATCCATGCAAATCCTGCTTACCGGGAATTGTCCCGGCTCGCACAACGAGCTCGCCGGGATTCCCGCTTTGAAAGTAGAGGGTTTCTCTCTCTCCAAATAAATGTACGTTTTATTTTGTAAAACTGTTCCAGTACAGGATGTCAAGTTCAAGAAGTCCGTTGAGGGCTTTATCGTCGGAAGGAAGTGCAAAAAGGCTGCCTGTCCCGGATTCGGGATTCTGGCGAACCCTTTCCTTTTTATTGGTAATATAGGCATTAAGCTGCTCACTCAATGCATCTGCAAAAAAGTCTGCATGACGTTGAATATCTTTCAGCGGATGCTGATTCAGTTTTCCGGCGGCCGCAAACTTGACTGCCAGATCAGTGATCCCGTCAGCTATTTTCCGTTTCTCGTCTACTGTTATATCGGCAGCTTTTTTTGTAAAAAATTTGGAACTGTAAATAAACGTATACATCTGAAAAAGCGGTTCAATCTCGTATGAACGGAAATACAGCCTGAGTACTTTGGCAAGCGCATCTACAGGAGAAAGTTCTAGCAGCTGATTCATATTGCCCGGGATAAACTGCACTTTTCCCATATACTCCCCGCAAAAATCGAGTGCTGCGTCATAAATTTCATCCCTGCTTTTGTAGTGATTGTACAGAGATGCTTTATTTACATCCAGCAGTGCAGCTATGTCGGCAAGAGATGTCGCGCCTGCACTTTTGTCAAATGCAGAAGAGAGGAATGATTGTACTATTTTGTCGCGGTCAATACGTTTTTTACCCATGATGTGCTGTGTAGAATATCACAGAATAAAGGTCGAGGCAATTAAAATTTTTCCTGCTTGATTTTCAATAGTGTTGCGGTTATACTTATTTTTGCTTACAAAAATTATATTTTTGTCATTCTCACAAGGGGTATCAGCATGGAACAGACACTTCCTAAAATGCTCAGAAAGACTGCTGCGGATTTTCCGGAAACATATGCACAGTATTCAAAGAACGCAGAAGGTGTATTTGAACCAATAACATATCGTGAGTTATATGAAATTGCACTTGATTTTGCGGCAGCACTCAGACAAAGGGGCTTAGTAAGAAATCAGCCAGTCGGACTTATTTCGGACAACAGGAAAGAATGGGAGCAGGCTGATATGGGCATTATGGCGCTTGGTGCCGTCGATGTTCCACGCGGATGCGATGCGACTCTTATGGATTTGCAGCAAATTCTTTCAGTTACGGAGTGCAGTCTTGTTATTGCAGAAAACTCTGCACAGATAAAAAAAATTATATCAATAAAAAAGGAACTTCCGGCGCTTAAGGAAATTATTTCGTTTGACGAAATTTCAGGCGAAATAAAAAATGACGCACATGAAGCGGGGCTGACACTGCTGCTTTTCGCAAATCTGCTCAACGACGGAAAAAAATATAATATTGAACATAAAGCGGAAGTAGAGGCCGAGCTTGAAAAAGGCCAGCGCAACGATACGGCATGCATCATTTTCACATCAGGAACGACCGGCACTCCAAAGGGAGTGGAATTGTCGCACGGCAATTTCCTTACTCAGCTTGACGAACTGCAGGAGCGCATATATCTGAACCCGGGAGAACGGGCACTCTGCGTGCTCCCGGTCTGGCATGTGTTTGAACGCTTATGCGAATATGTCATTTTTGTTCAGGCAGCTGCCATCTGTTATTCAAAACCTGTCGGAAGCATTCTCCTTGCCGATTTCCAGAAAATCAATCCGCAGCTCATGCCTGCCGTCCCGCGGATATTTGAGGCGGTATACGACGGCATCAATTACAAAATGCGGAAAACCGGAGGGTTTGTATACGGTTTATACAAATTCTTCGTCAATGTTGCAATCGTTCACAGCCGCATAAACAGGATTCTGTTCCGGCAGAACAGCCGGTTCGGACAGGATTATATCGGCGCAATGTGGGTTATATTTGTCATTCCGTGGCTGCTGCTTTATCCGGTTAAACTGCTTGGAGATGCACTAGTCTTTCATAAAATCAGGGAAATGCTCGGTAAGAATTTCCGTGCCGGTATTGCAGGCGGCGGTGCTTATCCTCCGAATATAGACGAGTTTTTCTGGGCAATAGGTGTGAATGTTGTGGAAGGATATGGACTGACTGAAACAGCACCGGTTATTTCAGTACGCCCGGTTGCCGCTCCTGTTTTCGGCAATGTAGGTTCCCCGATCCGCGGTGTAAAAGTGCGGATTGTCGACCAGGACGGATACGTGCTCGGACGGTGCAGGCAGGGTGTTATTCAGGTCAAAGGCGGTACTGTAATGAAAGGCTACTACAAACGCCCTGATCTCACAGCAAAAGTAATGACTGTCGACGGCTGGTTTGATACCGGCGATATAGGGATGCTTACAATTCACGACGAAATAGTAATCAAGGGACGCATGAAAGACACGATCGTTCTGCGGGGTGGCGAAAATATAGAGCCGCTGCCGCTTGAGCAGAAACTTCAGGAATCCCGTTATATTACGGCGGCGGTCGTCGTCGGGCAGGATGAGCGGTACCTTGGCGCTCTCATTCTTGTTAACGAAGAAGAAGTTAAAGGGTATGCCGCAGAGAACGGCATTCAGTACGACACATATGATAACCTGCTTGCATCCGAAGACATACAAAAACTTTACGAAAGTGAAATAAACGGCCTTGTTAATTCAAAAAACGGATTCAAGATGTTTGAGCGTGTTAATAAGTTTGTTCTCATCAAAAAACCGTTTGAAGTCGGCGTTGAACTTTCTGCAAAGCAGGAAATCATGAGATTCCGTATCAGTCAGATTTACGAGAAGGAAATTACGGCTATGTTCACGGAGCCTGAAGAAAGATAACGTTTATTTCAATACCGTTCCGATGAAGTCTTTCGCGCCGTTCATAAACGCTGCAGCATCAAGGGCTTTCTTCGCCTGACGCTGCAGCATCGTGACGGCAAGCAGTCCTCTTCCGGTCTGAATCAGTATTCCCTGCTTTTTATCAAATGAGACAACTGTTCCGGGCGGCACGGAAAGTTCCGGACTGTCTGAAGGATGGGCGGAGAGAATGCGGAGCGGCGTATCCTTTTCTGTTGTCCAGCATCCCGGCTCCGGCGTATAAGCACGAATCTGTGCATCTATTTCTGCGGCTGTTCGTGACCAGTTAATACGGCCGTTCTCTTTTGTAATAATTTTCGTATAGGACGCCGTTCCCGTCTGTGTTTTTCCTTCAGGAAGAGCACCGTTTTTTCCGCAAAACGCAAGCACTCCGCAGAGCAGAGTGGCACCGTGTGCCGCGCTGTAATCAAGCAGAGAACCTGCCGTCTCCGATCCTGTCAGATTGACAATTTCCTGGGCAAGAATATCACCTTCATCCATTCCCTGCGCAATTATCTGCACGGAAATGCCCGTTTCCCTGTCCATATTGAGAATTGCAGCATTTACCGGTGTACATCCGCGGTATTTCGGGAGCAGCGACGGATGCAGATTTATGCCGCCGAATCTGAAAAGCTGCAGAAACTTTGGACCGAAAATATGTCCGTATGCAAAACAGACAAGGATGTCCGGATTTACAGCTGAAATCTGACTGCGGCATCCGGGATCAAGATGTTCCGGGGTAAAAAGAGGAATTTTATGTTCCTGCGCAAAAACTGCAACAGGAGTCGGCACAAGTTCCTTGTGCCTGCCTTGCGCGCTCGGAGGATTTGTTAAGACACCGGCAATTTCAAATCCCGCCGGAGCGGCATTTTCCGCAAGGAGCGCAAGCGTTTTTGAGGAAGGCTCAGGACTGCCTGCATACAGTACACGTATCACCTTTATACCTTCTCAGCTTTTTTTGCTTCTTTTGCGGCAATCTTTGCCGCTATACTGCGTTCTTTTGCTTCCTTTTCGGCATGCTTCTTCGCAGCCCTCTCTTCGCGTTTTTTAAACTGCTCCGTGGTCTTTTCCGCAACGTCCGGATCTCCGCGGTCAATAAACATTATTCCATCCAGATGATCATACTCATGCTGAATTACGCGTGCAAGCAGCCCGTCAGCTTCAAGCGTAAACGGCTTACCCTTTTCGTTGAGCGCCTGTACTGTCACGCGCTTCGGACGTTTAATCGTTTCCCATACACCCGGAATGGAAAGACAGCCTTCTTCATAGTCGCTCAGTTCTTCCGATGTCGAAATAATCTGAGGATTAATAAAAACCCTGCGCACGTCATCGTCGGCTATGACAACAAACAGACGAAGTTTCCTTCCAACCTGAGGACCTGCAAGACCTGCGCCGTCTGCGGCTATCATTGCTTCAAACATATCGTCGGTAAGCTTCCTGATTTCATCAGTTACTTCCGCCACAGGCTCCGCTTTCTCACGGAGTATCTCTTCACCAAGTTTATAAATCTTTATCAAACAAAAACCCCTTTATAGAATACTTTCCGGACAATTCAACAGTACCGGAAATATCCCTTAAATTTTACAAACGTATGCGTGCAGCATGTGCATGTGCCGCAAGTCCTTCTGCATCACCAAGATGTCCTGCTGCTTCCGCGCTTTTTCTGACACCTGCGCCCCCCTGCTTTGTACGGAGCGTCGTTACCGTTTTCAAAAAACAGCGTACACTTAATCCCCCGGTAAAACGGGCAGAACCGGACGTAGGAAGCGTATGATTAAGTCCCGCCGCATAATCGCCGAAGACTTCTGCAGATCCGTGGCCGATAAAAAGAGAACCGTAATTATGCACAAGATTCTGTATCCTGCTTCGTTCTTCATTATCTTCCATTGCAAGCTCAAGATGTTCCGGCGCTTTGCGGTTTGCAAATTCAGCAGCCTGTTCCAGGGAATTGGTGATAATGATACGGCCGCAGCTGCGTATACTAGCTTCTGCAGTCGCCTTCGTGGGAAGGACTGCAAGCTGCTTCTCTATTTCAGCTGCAACTTTGCCGGCAAGCGTTCTGTCGGAAGTAGCAAGTACAGGCTGCGCGACAATATCGTGCTCAGCCTGTGCAAGCAGATCGGCGGCCACCCATTCAGGATTTGCGGAACTGTCAGCAATAATAAACACTTCAGTCGGGCCGGCGAGCATGTCAATTCCCACCGTGCCGTAGACTTCTTTCTTTGCTGCTGCAACGAACTTATTTCCCGGACCGACGATTACGTCGACAGGAGTAATTGTTTCAGTACCGAAAGCCATTGCCGCAACAGCCTGAGAACCGCCAACTGCATACACATGTTTTATTCCGCAGATATATGCAGCCGCCATGATGCCCTCATCCGCATACGGTTTCCCGCATTCAAAAGGTTTGCCGGGAACGCCCGTACCGGATTTTTCCGCAGAAAGCCTGTCGTCAGGATGTACACGAGGCGGAGTACAAAGCACAATATTCTTTACACCGGCAGCGACTGCAGGCGTAACAGTCATAATGACTGTAGACACAAGAGGGAACCGTCCCGCCGGTACATAGACGCCTGCATGCTCAACGGGAATCGTTTTCTGTCCGGTAAACAGCCCCGGCTCAAGTTCAATCTCAAAGTCGTCGAATGAGTTTTTCTGCCTGAGTGCAAACCGAAGGGCAAGATCATGAGAATAGACAAGCGAATCGTAAATTTCAGGCTTTTCCTTTTTCATCCTGTCCGCAGCAGCCTTTAGTTCGCTCTCCGGAATTTCAAACGATAAAGGAGACGACACATCAAACTTTCTGCTGTACTCATGAAGCGCTTCATCTCCGTGCAGCTTTACATCTTTAATAACAGTCTGGACAGTTTCAATAGAGCCGGTAAACGACCGCGGTGCAAAAAAATCATTTTCCACTTCATCTGCATTTTGTATCTTTATCATTTTATAACCTTATTCCAGCTTATACAAAAACGCCATGGATGGCGCATCCCGTTCCCTGCAGTCCAACAGCAGGTTCTTCCGGATGCCCAACGCAGCGGAAACAGAACCCGCTATGATATTTTTACACGTATGTAAAAATATCATTATTTTTTATGACGTTTATCAAGTTCATCGTAGACATCTTTCCATGTTACGCCCTCTTTATACATAAGGACGTTCATAAAATAGAACAGGTCGGCTGTTTCCCAGATAATATCTTCTTTGGATTCCGCTTCACTGCATAGTTCGCCCGCTTCCTCTTCTATTTTTTCGCGGACACGCTTAGCATCGAGCGTTGCGGTATATGAACCCGGGCGGGGATTTGCAAAACGGTCGGCAATGACATCATACAGACTTCCCGCGGACGACAGTTCATCCGGTTCGCTTCCGAAACAGGTGAATGAACCGGTATGGCAGACGCCGCCGTGGGGAATGACTGTTGCGAGAACTGTATCCCTGTCGCAATCCGCACGGAGCTTAATTACCTGAAGGAAATGGCCGCTCGATTCGCCTTTTGTCCACAGCGTGCTGCGCGTACGGCTCCAGAACGTAAGTTTTTTCGTTTCAAACGTTTTCTCAAAAGCTTCCCGCGAGGCATACCCCATCATAAGAACCTGTCCGTTGACGCTCTGGGCAATAACCGGAATAAGCGGGACTTTATCCCAGTTAAGGCATGCAGTAAATGCATCTTTCAGGGAAACGGCCCCTGTATACAGTGCCATACCAAGCTGCACATCACAGTCGAGTTTTTCAAGATTGCTTATTTCCGCAACGGAAGAAACGCCGCCGGCAGCGACGACGCGACACTTTACTGCCTTGCGCAGATTCTGCACGAGGCGCATATCGGTACCTTTCATGCAGCCTTCTTTTTCCACACAGGTAAAGAGAAGCTCGCTGCAGTACTGCTCTGCCTGTTTTGCACCTTCAACAAGCGGTACATCTATAGTTTCTGTCCAGCCCTTTACCGCAATTTTGCCGTTAATCGAGTCGACGGAAATGATAATCCTCTGTTTTCCAACGGCCTTTCCAAGTTCATCAAGAAATTCAGTATTGAGGACAGACGCTCCCGGCTCAGGATCCTTTTTCCATGCTGCCGAGCCGATGATGACTTTTTCTGCACCAAGTGAAATAAGTTCCTTTGCACGTTTTACATCGCGGATACCACCGCCGGTACGTACGTTACCCTTGCGCAACAGGCTTTTCAGAAGCGGTGTATTGACGGTATTACCATTCTCATCACTGTTTCCAAGCGCTGCATCAAGGTCGATTACGGCAACTTCACCGTATGTGTTAAAATCGACAATAAGCGCATCAGCATCATCACGCTGAAGCATGAGAGTCTTTCCATTTTTTAACTGGACAACGTGTCCGTCTTTGAGGTCTATAGATGCAATTACCATATTTTTATTTTATCAGAAAGGAACGAACACTGCAATTGTTCATATCAGACTGCCGGCTGTTTTGTAAGTCTCCGCCTGCAGTAGATGAAAGCCGGAATCAGAAAAAAATCAGCAAGCAGCCAGGCTAAAGGGGATGCAAGTCCTGCGCTGATAAAACCGAACCGGGGAACCATGAAAATGCCCATAAGAGAGCGTGCAATCATTTCAAATACGCCGGATAGAACGGCAAAGCGGCTGAAACCCATCCCCTGAATCATGAAACGTACAATATTTACAACTGCAAGCAGAATGTAGCATGAGCTGTTTTCAAGCAGAAATACCCATGCACTCCTGATAATAACGCTTTCTGATTTATCCATAAAAAGCATTACGAGATATTTTCCGAAAAAGAGATATACGAAAAACACGATAACAGAATATACGGAAGCAATTATCATGCTGTCCCATACCCCTGTTCCGAGTCTGTCTATTTTACCGGCTCCGGTATTCTGCCCGCCGTACGTTGCCATCGTCGTTCCAAGCGCATCGAATACGGTACAGAAAAACTGGCTTACTTTTCCGGCAGCCGTACACGCAGCGACGGAATCGGAACCGAGAACATTCACAGACGACTGCAGTATCACACTTCCTACCGCCGTTATGGAATATTGAAGTCCCATCGGCACTCCGACTCCGCAGAGTATGCTGCAGTACCTGATATTGAATCTGCGTTCATTCCCCCGTGGACGTATAATAGCAAACTTTTTCTGCATGTAGACAAGGCAGGCAAACCCTGACACGCCCTGCGAAATGACTGTCGCAAGAGCCGCCCCCTGCACATCCCACCTGCAGATAAGGATAAAAATAAGATCAAGTGCAATATTAAGCACTGATGAAAGTACAAGGAAAAATACGGGCGTTCTGCTGTCGCCGAGAGCACGGATAATGCCCGACACCATATTGTATAGAAAAATAAGCGGAATACCGGCAAAAATGATTCTGATATATGAGTCTGCCCGGTCAACAATGTCGTCCGGGGTCTGCATAAGGAGCAGCAGCGGGCGGCAGAACACAACGGTAAGAACCACCATAACGATTGAAAATGCAATGCACAGATATACCGTATTTGCTATATATCTGCGCATTGTCGTATAATCCCTGCCGCCAAACCGCTGGGCAACAGGAATGGCAAATCCGCTGCATACTCCCATAACAAAGCCTATTATAAGGAAATTCACTGCACCTGTTGAACCTACTGCCGCAAGAGCTTCCACTCCGAGGCTTTTACCCACGATAATCGTATCTGTAATATTGTAGAACTGCTGAAACAAATACCCGAGCAATACGGGTATTGAAAATCCGAGAATTAATGAGAGTGGATTTCCTTCGGTTAAATTTTTTGTCATGTACACCTCATACAATACTGAACGATTAATCTACTGATTTTCCTTTTTTTTTACAACAATCTGTGTTATATTTTAATTGTACACAATCTATTTAACCTGACAGGAGGGTCACATGGAAATCACTCTTAGTGGTGAAAATTTTAAAAATGAAGTACTCGATTCAAAACTGCCGGTTCTTGTCGACTTCTGGGCTTCATGGTGCGGTCCCTGCAAAATGATGGGATCTGTCGTTTCTGAAATAGCTGAAGAAAAAGAAGGAATTCTCAAAGTCGGAAAGGTAAACGTAGACGAACAGGAAAGTCTTGCCTCTCAGTACGGCATTATGAGCATTCCTACGTTTATTTTATTCAAAGACGGCAAACAGGCCGCAAAGGCAATGGGCGGTATGAGCAAAGAAGATCTGCTTAACAGTCTGGGAGTGTGATAAAAAGCCGGTTTCTGCATGTAAACCATACACGCAGAAACCGGCTGAGATACTTAGTTATTTGCAGAAGCTCAGATACTTATTCAAAATCAATACTGTGTCCCGTTACAGCAGAATTTCTTGCTGCTTCCATAATGCACAATACACGCCGGACCTGTGGTATTGTTACAAGAAAATTTTCTTTTCCATTAACAGCATTGTAATAGTTTCTGAAATAATCTTCATGTTTCGTCTGCGCAATCGGGATGTCTTCTTCTATAAGAAGCCCTTCTTCCGGCGGACCAAAAGAGCGTGTCGGTCCTGATGCTGTCATAGTTCTCTTGTGTGCAACATTCTGCAACAAACGTGTAGTCTTTACTATTTTTCCATCAGGATCAAATCCGTCAGTATATGCAGCACCTTTATCCCCTCCTATAAACCAATGACGCTCAAACCATCCAGGTTTATCGGAGAGCATATAAGTACCAAGTTCTATTTCAGCAGTAACACCATTCTCAAAGTGCAGTAAAATTTTGAAGTAATCATCGACTTCTTTATTGATCACATTGCGTATATCAGCGTAAATAGTTTTTATCTTCCCGTCAATCATCCATACCATCTGATCTATAAGATGAACACCCCAGTCATAAAGCATACCTCCGCCTTCAGATTTAAAAACATGCCAGTCGTGCATATTTCCGTTAAATCCATAGAGACTCGATTTTACCGTATACGCTTTTCCAAGCGTTCCTGAATCGTAGATATTTTTTATGGTACGGAAATCAGGATCAAAACGTCGCTGCTGATGAACTGTAAATTGTACGTTGTATTCCTGTGTGAGAAATGTCATTTCATCAAAATCTTTCACGGAAAGAGCGGCAGGTTTTTCACACAGAATATTTTTACCAGCGCGTGCTGCCTTACAGACAAGCTCCTTATGCTGATTGTTGTTTGCAGCTATCAGAACGACATTGATATCCGCGTCATGTATGAGGTCATCAGGATTTGTATATTTTTTAATCCCCGTCTTTACATCGGCAAGTTGCGAATCATCTTTATCGCAGATTGCAACGACGTGATAACCGTCCATACGGGTAAGCATTTCTTCATGAACATGTCCCATAAAACCATGCCCGATAATACCAATATTCACATCCATATTATTACCACCTCCTTCATCAACCTTTATTCGTGCGGAGGGTTTAATACCCCGCCCCTTGGGGCGTATGAAGGGTATTAAATCCCGACTGCGATACCTTTAGAGAACAATATACCCCGCTGCTTGCGGCGGGGGTATTGATTTCCGCAGCAGTACTATATTACCCTT
>DCFX01000015.1 GCA_002314445.1 Treponema sp. UBA1793 | reverse complement strand
ATACGACGCAGCATGGACAAGCCTGCTGAAGAAGTTCGAAGTATATTCAGGCAGCAGCACGACGCGCGATTACGGCTATGAGTTCACCTATAAGGGGCTTGAAAAGGACACAAATGGAGTGCCGCAGTATTTTGCAGAACAGGAGCAGTGGACAGGAGCGGGACCTCTCCACGTGTCGAACGGGAATTCGACAGGAGTGTCTGCGGGCCTGAGCGCAGGTGTCGGATACGGACTTGACGCAGTGGATGTGCGCCTTACGGGCGGGGGACAGGCGGCTAGTACGAGTTCTGAAAGCTGGACGGGTGATATGCTTGCCGACATGAACGGCGACGGGAAACCTGATCTTGTATATCAGAAGAATGACACGTTGTATATAGCGTACAACACGGGAACCGGCTTTTCTGATGCAGAAGGGGTGCAGGTTGAAAGCGGCGATATAGACGCGGAAACGGGCAGTTCAAACTCCTACGGCTGGAACGTGTACGGAGGCGTTGGTACCGTTGCCAATATTGCCGTCGGAGGGACTACGAGCCAGGTATACCAGTCGGGATCGTCAAGCGTAACGCGGAGCATCATGGACATAAACGGGGACGGGCTTCCCGATATTGCAGAGTCAGGGAAGAATTATTACCTGAAGAACAACGGTTCGTCAGGTCCCGGCGGAACTGTTTCGTTTACGAAGGCATATTACGGTGCGGGTGCTGCCGTATCTGACACAAGTGTGGCACTGACCGACGATGAAATAAAAAATTACAACGCGAACTACTACGTGCAGACACCGTTCCGTGTGTGGCGTGCGCCGTTCGACGGGACGGTGAGCATAGAGCAGACAGTGACGGGAAAGTCGGCAAAGATACGGACGCTGCTTTTTGAGGGGACTGATACGGCAGGCACAGCGCTGGTGACGGGCGACTGTCAGACGTCAGGGGAAGAGACGTTCAGTACGGCATCAGGTGTGCAGACGTACAGTGCGGCGGCAGATAAGGAATTTTATTTCATAGAGGACACGGGTCGGGATACACGTAAAAAGGACACAGACTGGAACATAAAAATAACGTATACGAAAATAAAGCCGCTGCTCGTATCGCACGTACCCCTGTATTTCCCCCAGACGGCAGAAGACTCCCTGTCAAAGACTGTCGAAGCGGCGGATTACGAAACGGAATCATACCCGGCGGCAGCGGACATACTCGGAAGCGAAGCTCTGGCACCGCTGTACAGTGTGACGCATGCAGATCCTGTTACGGAGTCGGGGAGTTCCGGTTCTACTGTAACATATAACCTGAAAACGACGCTCACGCTGAAAGAAAACTGGGAGGACAGCCTTACGGACGGACAGCTTGATTCAGCATGCAGCGAACTCATTGCAGAAAAGCGGTTTGTCCCGGCGGTCCTGAACAGCACTGATTTTGATACGGTAAAGAAAAAGTGCACAACAGACGAAGGACTCCAGTATCTTGCGCAGTCATATGAGTACGACTGCACGACGTCCCTGTATTACCTGAAAAGCAGCGGGACGGCGGAAGACAAACTTATGGGGATGTTCCCCGACGACGTACTTGCAGACGCGGTACAACTGTATAAACCGTACGATGACATCATACCATTGTGGTGCGGTAAAAAAGTGCTGTATGAGAGCCTCCCTGAGGAAGAGACAACGGGAAGCAGGACGGAGAAAGGCACGGGCAGCGTGCTCGGAAAGGGAACGGTTATACCGCTCGGGGAATTCAACGGGAAAAAGATACAGCTTGTAACGGCAGATGACGGAAGTGCAAAGGTGGAAAGCACGGACGGTACATACTCGTGGAATGCAGAGACGTCCGTAACAGACGATACGCAGCGTATAACTGCGCATGCAGCCGGCACGGATATCGTGTTTACGCTGAGCGGGTACAACAGCCGGACGGAGCCGGTATTTGCGTCCGAAATGAAGGACATACAGGGGCAGAGCAGGTTTGCAGTTGAGAATACGGACGTAACGGCGGCAGCGTGGCAGAAGGACTTTGCCACGGCGGATGCATTACCGGCATTTATAGGCGGGTTCAAAAAGGCAGACGGCTCGGCCTATTTCAGTAACAGCGGCATAAAAACGATAGAAGACAGCCTGTACACGTATACGGAAGTGGCTGCGAAGGACGGGAGCAAAACATATTACTGGAAACTGAATGCGGCTGAAGACCAGGACAGGGAGACTGCACAGGAGCTTCTTTCCGGGTATGCAGATTATGTTTTTTTCAAGGAACAGTTCCCGTACTATACGGTAAGCAGCGACGGGACATACTACACGCTGAACGAAGAATGGCGGACGGAAAAGACAAAAAAGGATTATACAACAACAATAAAAAACAGTGACGGCAGTACGACCGAAATAGTGGACGAAGAAGGATGGAATGCCTACAGCACGAATAATACGCTCATAAAAAGCATGATGGAGCTTGAAAAAATCGGGCGGTACGGTACGGTCAGTAAAAAACTGGCCTATGACAGTGATTATGAATATGATGTGAACAATACTACGTTCACCATGGAAATACTGGGCGCAGACGGATTTGAAGAAAAAACAGAGCCGTTCGGGTGTGTCGGGGAATACGGCATTACGGGGTACGGCGCTGAATGGAACAGCAGCACGGGCTTTTCTGACGTGAACCTTGTTGCAGCACCGGAACTGGGGACGATAACAAAAAACGGAGAACAGACGGCCCTGTGCGTGAACACGAAGGAAAGCCTGTACGGCGGCACGGACGGCTGGTACTACGGGATATGGAAAGGCACTCTCAGCGATAATCCGTTTTCAGCCGAAAAATTGTACAGCAGTACAAGCAGTGCCCAGTCAACAACCGGAGCCGGTTTTAACAGCGGGAAAAACACCGATTACAAAACAGCCGCAGAAAATGCGGACGAATGCAAGGATGATACATTGTATTATCTTCCTTCAAAAAACGTGACAACCATAGCAAATCAGGATGGTGATCCGGGAACAGAAAGCGCATCAGTAACCACGGAACAAGAAACGACGAAGGTATTTACAATAAGTTCAAACGTGCTTATAGGGAACGTCGCAAATATTGCAAAAAATGTAACAGCATGGGAAGGAACCGGGGAAAATGCAGAACGTGTTACGAAAGCCGAGTCAACAACGTATGCCCCGTTTATAGAGGGTGACTACATACACTGCAACAGGGCGGGCGGGCCTGCCTACTACGAAATACCGGGAATTCCAGAAAATTCAGCGGACCGTTCGTCTTCCCAGAGTTCCTTTACACTGCCGTCGCTCAGGAAAAGCAGTAACAGTGGGACTGACAAAACCTGGGGTACATCTGTTTCAGTGGGAGGCCTTAACGTAAGCGGAATCTCCGATGCTATAAATGCACTGTCGGCAGCCATAAATTCATCAGGCACATCTTCTCTGGCGACGGGCTCAATGCAGGGAACAAATGCAGGCAGCAGCAGCATGATTCAGAACGTACAGGATATGAATGGAGACGGTATACCTGACATAGTCCAGGGAAACGGTCCGCTTTCCATTACGTACGGAGCCCGTGATGAAGACGGTACCGTGACATACGGAAAACGTTCAAATACAATAGATGCAATAAGCAGCCTGAATAGTAATGAAAACAGTACTGCAACAACAGGAGGAACATTCAGTTCATGGGGGTCCGTAAGCCCTGTATGTGATTCAAAAGGACGTGTTATTTCAGAAAACCTTCACGGTGGCGGAAGCGGAAGTTCAGGATACGTCGTATCGAACGGAACAAGCAATGAGACGGCAGGCTTTACCGACATAAACGGCGACGGGCTTCCGGATTATCTGAATGGCGGTGTCCTGATAAATGAAGGTGGTTCATTCGTATCCCAGCCGTCATGCAGTACGTACAGCCCCGGCAATCTGTCTGAAATAAAGAATAAGACTTTCGGCATGAATCTGGAACTGGGAACGGCCCTTTCACAGGCAAACAGCCTGAACTGCGGAGTCGGAGCAGGTCTGGGACTCAATTATTCTGCGAACGCATCAAATACAGAGAAAATGCTGCTTGATATAAACGGCGACGGACTGCCGGATCTTGTGAAAAAGACAACAGGTTCCGGAACATCCGTAACAGTCCGTTATAATACGGGAAGCGGATTTACCGGAGAACAGACAATAACAATACCTGCATGGAATATAGACGCTTCAATGAAGTATACCTTCGGCATGTATACGGACGGCAGCCTCGGAGCTAACTTCCTTACCGGAATTCCGATAGTTGGTTCGTCCCTTAAATCCTCAAACGCCCTCGGTAATCTTACCGGATCAGCACTCAACCCGTTCGGACTCGCGCTTGACAAATATGCGAACAGCCTTGATTTTTCAACGACGCTGAATTTAGGAGTAAGCGGAAACCTGGCCGTGAACTTTAATTTCGGCTTCAGAATAATAATTTTTTGTGTCTATATAGGAACAATCAACGTTACAGTGGATGCGAACGGCGGGGTAAGCGGAGGGGCAAGCCTGACCGGAGCAAGTGTAAAGATGCAGGACATGGACGGAGACGGGTACGTAGATCAGGTGATGCGCATCCCCGGAGACACTGGCGGGCTGTGGGTGAAACGGAACTTGATGGGCGGAGCCGATTTAGTGACGGGCATAGCGTGCAGCACGGGAGAAACATGGGGCATCGGGTACGAAGTGAAGTACGGAACAAGCGACATGCCGCAGAGTAAGTACGTGATGAACAGCGTGACCGTCAGCGACGGATGCGGGGAAAACGGGCTTGCAGAACTTCCCCACGGGGAACACAGCATCACGACAAAATACGCATACGGCGCAGGCTATTACAACCGCATGACGAAAGACTTCTACGGCTACGGCAGCGTGACAAAGACAGACTCAGACGGCGGATACGTTGTGACGGATTATTACAACGACGAGTATTACCGCAAAGAAATGGTGAAGGATGAAAGCACGTACGCGGCAGACGGCACGCTGCTGAAATACAGCGGACAGACACTGTGTGATTCCCCCGAAGCACTCGTAAAGAGCTCACTGAATGAAACATACGAAGCAGGAAGCAGCGGAAAGATGACGTTCCTCGATGAGTACGAATACGACGAATACGGGAACGTGACGAAAATAACGGAGACGATGAACGGCAGTGCATACCGCACGGCAGAGATAACGTACTGGGAAGACGACAACACATCATCATATACATCACCGTACATCTACCTGCACAGCCATCCTGAAACGATCAGCGTGTACGGAGCAGACGGGACGCTGCTGCGGAAACGGACAGGGACATACAACGATACATACGGAACGCTTGCGTCATTGAAACAGTACCGTGACAGTACAAGTTACCTGACGAATACATTTACGTACGACGACTGCGGGAATATGAGCTCGATGAGCGACACGAGCGGCGTAACCATAACATACACATACGACAGCACAGACCATCAGTATATAACAACCATCAGGCAGCAGGGTGCGGGGACAGCGGCATCGTATACGTCGGGAGCGGACTGGTACCACGAGACGGGAGCGAAGAAGCGTGAAACTGACATCAACGGGAACGTGATGCGGTACGCATACGACGCACAGTGGAGGCTGACGGAAGTATGGAGCCCGTACGACACGGGCAGCATGCCGGCCGTGCAGTATGCATATTACACATATGACAACCTTGACAGTTCAGGCACGCACGCCCTGTGGTATACCGTAACAGACAACAAGATCACGTTTGAAGCAGGAGATGATTCCGTGATGGAGACGGTTGTGGTCACCGACGGGATGGACCGGAAGGCCCTGACTGCAAAGCGCGGGGAGAAGTACGACACGGGAAGCGGGAGCCGTACGACCGGGTGGAATGTAAGCGGGTGCATGGAATACGATGAGAAAGGCCGTGAAATAAAACAGTACATGAACCGCTTCGTGGAAGGTGATCTGACCGGCCTGCTGTCTGCAGTGTACGATGACCCTGACGGAGAGCTGTACACGGCAAATACGTACGACACGCTCGACCGGGTGACTGAACAGACATTACCCGACGGCTCGGTACAGAAGACGGAATACGCCGTGAGTGACAGCGGCGGACACATAACGACCGTGACCGACCCTGAAGGGAACAGGAGCGTGCAGTATGCAGACCCCGCGGAAAACATCACGGAGACTGAGTGGGAAGATAAAAACGGAAAGGAACTGACGAAAGCCTCGTATGTGTACGACGAAATGGGCCAGATGACGGAAGCGTACGACGCGCAGAAGAACGCAGTGACGGCCGTGTACAACATGCTGGGGCAGAAGACGAGCCTGTCGTCGAAAGACACGGGAAAGACGAACTGGTATTACGACGATTACGGCAGGCTGTTCCGCGAAGACAATCCCGTGCTGAGGGGAAAGGGCGAGCAGATAAAGTACAGTTATGACTCCTTCAACCGCCTTATAAAGACAGACTACCCGGAAAGCACGGACATCATACAGGAATACGGAGCATCAGGAGCAGAAGGAAACGGAGCAGGCAAGATTGTAAGCCGCACCGACGAGAGCGGCACGGTAACGTATGAGTACGGAAAGCTCGGAGAAATGACGCAGGAGACGAGGAGCATCGTACGTGCCGGAGGTTACGATTCCGTCACTGCAGTCACCGGCTATGAGAGCGACTATCTGGGAAGAATGCAGCATGTCGCATACCCGGACGGTGAGACTGTGTCGTATACCTACGACACAGGCGGCAACGTAGAAACGGTAACGGGCACAAAGGAAGGGTACGACGACTTTGACTACGTAAAGGACATCGGCTACGACGAGTACGGGCAGCGGGTGTACATATCATACGGCAACGGCACGCATACGACATACACCTATGACCCGGCCAGACGGTGGCTGAAGAGCCTCGTAACGGAAAGTGAAGAAGACGGAATCATCCAGAACATGCAGTACACGTTCGACACCGTGGGAAACGTTGAAGGTTACACGAACAGCTGCAGAGGATGGAACACAAGTCAGGATTACTCATATGATTCTTTGTACCAGCTTATAAAAGTGGAAGGCAGTACCGAAAATAAATATGCAACGGCAGACAGGCCTTCATACAACGCATCGTACAGCCAGACGTTCGCATTCAGCAGCGACGGCCTGTGCAACATGACCGGCAAGACGAGCAAGGAAAGTGAAGTACTCGAAGACGATTTGAACTACACGCTTGCTTATACATACGATTCAAACTACGCACACCGTGCAGTACAGGCAGGAAAACGGTATTACAAGTATGATTCGAACGGCAACCTGATACGCGAGCAGGATAAAAGTTTTGCAGATACTGACAGCTCCGACGAAGTGACCTATCACCTGATAAAGACTGAAGCGGAGAACGTGTATTCGACGGACTATGCATGGGCAAGGATGAAAGGCGGGAGTACTGCATATGCGGGCACAAAGAGCAATTACTACTACCGTGACTATACGTGGAACGAGCGCAACCTGCTGTCAAAGACGAAGGACGACAGTTATACGACGGAGTACCTGTACGGCGGAGACGGGCAGCGTGCGGTGAAGCGCAGTTCAGTAAGCGAAACGCTGTACTTTAACAAGTTCTTTACACAGCGGTATGACGACGCCTACCAGGGAGCGGGCGGCCGTATGAGCAAGCACATCTTCCTGGGTAACGACCGCATCGTGACGAAACAGGTTGCACTGGGAACAGGAGAGACGTATGATAATGCAGATACAGCTGTAGAAAAGCTGTACACGTATTATTACCATGCAGACCACCTTGGAAGCACATCCGTTGTGACAGACCATAAAGGAGAAGTGTACGAGAGGCTGGAGTATACACCGTATGGGGAAATATGGCTTGATGAAACGAGCGGAGATACGTACTTCGACACACCGTACAGGTTCAGTGCAAAAGAGAAGGATGAGGAAACAGGATTATATTATTATGGGGCGAGGTATCTGGATCCGAAGTACTCGAGGTGGATAAGCGCGGATCCGGCACTGGGAGATTACTTACCGCAGGCACCGATTAGCGATGAGGCGAAGAAACATAATCAGAGTCTGCCGGGACAGGGAGGTGTATTCAATGTCATAAACCTGAACATGTATCACTATGCAGGGAATAACCCGATTAAGTACACGGATCCGGATGGAAGTCAGGTTGCAGTAACTCCGTATGGACCGATTCTGGTACCTGTTCTACCAATGCATCCTATTCAACCAACGAATCCTCTCCAACCGCCTTCACCTTCGAATGGCAGAATACTTGGAGATAACTGGTCATCTGATGCCGGACAGAAAAAGGAGAATGAAAACACAGAGGCTGATCAGGCTAAAGCAGGACTTGAAAGCAATGCACAAACATCTGACAAAGTTGCAAATGATGGCAATCAAAATGAGACAAAAAGAGATATAAATGATTCTGGCAATTCCAGTGAATGGCCGAAAAATCCTGATGATTGGACTCCTCCAGATGGTATAACTGAAACTCCGACGGGAAAAATAACAGGAGGAGAACATCGGCAATGGAAAGATAGTGATGGCAATATTGTAAGGAGATGGGATAAGGATGACGCTCCAGGAGGAAAAAAGAGAGGTGCTCATTGGCATGATTCTCAGGGACATCATATTTTACCGGGAGGGAAAAATGCAGATTGATAAAACTTTATTGGGAATAGATAAAGATGCTTATAGTTTACACGATTCGTTGTTGAAGGAAATATCAATAAATTTTATTTCAAAGGAAATATCTTTGATAGTAGAACTTTATCTGGAGAAGAATCGAAATATCAAAATATTGTTAAGTGATATTGTGCAATTTTCTGGTATTTTAACGAATGACTTTAAAAACAAAGAAGTACTTTTGGATTTTAAATTTCAAGATAATATTCTCAAAATTTATACGAGTTCAGATTCTTCTATTTCTATCGAGTATGGTAAATGTTATATTGATAATATTTAAATTTTATTTTGAAACTAATATAAAAGACTATCTAATAATGAAACTAAGAGAATAATCATAAGTATGTCAACTATTATCACTGTTGCAAGGAAAACTCTAACCGCTAATACAAAATTGTAAAACAAATCAGCAGAATACTTATGGACGGGTGAGACGTATGATAATGCTGATACAGCTGTAGAGAAGCTGTACACGTATTACCGCATAGACAGGGCTCTGCCCTCCATCTACAGAAGCTGTAATTTTCTTTGAAGCGGTATCAATACATACAATTTTTGTTCCACCGTAGCAGGGATACCAGACATTTGTGCCGGCCATAACGCCGAAAGCAGGTTTATCCCCCACCGGTATAGTAATTCCCGTATTGTTATATTCTGAATTAAAAACACAAATACTGCCAGTCCCGTGACTGGGAACCCATATGTCCTTATGTACTTTGAGGACAGATGACGGTATTCCTCCCGGGACAGATATATTTTTGGATACAGAATTGGAAACCGGATCAATACATGCAATACTTCCGTTTGTATAGCAGCCTGCAAGTACTGCAGAATCAGTTGCACAGATTGGAATAGGCATTCCTTTTACGGAAATAATTCCGGTTATTTTTCTTGCTGCAGTATCTATCCTGAAAACACAGTCGTGGTCCGGGGCTGTAACCCACAATGATCCGAATGCACTGCACATTCCTTCTGTTTTCATATTAACAGTAACAGATCCGGTCGTTTTACCGCAGAGCGGTATATCGGATGTTTTTTTTGCAATACTTTTTGCTGAAAGCACTGCACTGAATAAAAGAATAAAGGCTGATATACATGATGCCTTTTTCATAGAAAGCCTCCAGAATAATAGTATAACACTGTTTTGCCGGGAATTATCCGGAGAAACAGAAAAACCTGCTGCGGAGATACTTGTCTCTTTTATGAACTCACGGACAGGGAAAATGCTGTATGACGATTCCACAAAAGCATGGTGGGACGGATCGTCAGCAATTGCCGATTCATACTTGAAGGAAAAAAACATGCGGCGCAGGCCTGCGTAAGGAGAATTCCATTATGCCTCATTACGAAGTTGTAGCAGCAGACATTCCTGTTATGAAGGCTGTAGCAGATTGATAAAAACGGGGGCTTGCTTTCCGTCTGCCTTCATATTCTTTCCTCATTTAAAGATCAGACTTCCGTTATTCAGGAAGAAACGTTTAACTGCAAAGTTCTGAGCTTTGAATTCCGGATGTCTGTAACATTCAGCTTCAATGTCTGTGACATTCGGATTCAATGTCTATGAAATCCAGCTTGAATATCTGTGAAATCCAAATTAAATGTCACAGACATTCATGTTAAAGTATAACTGTACAGGAATTCAAAAAACAGGAAGTCTGAACCGTCATTCTGTTCAGAATAAAACTTATTTCTGTTAGAGAACTCCATTCCCCGCTTTTGGGTCGGGTTTGTTGTTCATTCCGGAATCCAGACCTTCATTTTTCCGGCTCCTCTGTTTGACCAGGCAAAATAGGGAACGTCCGTAACGCCTTCTCCTGTCAGAACGGTGACGCCACCCAGAATATTTTCCCTGAATGACACAGCTGCGGCTGCAAATTGGCCTGCCGTTAGCTGCTCTATGGGAACGGAGCAGTCCTGTTCTTCTATGCAGTAAACGATGGGACCCCGCTGCAGTGCTGCAAGACCTTTGTCTGCGGTAACATGGTCATCGCATTTTACGATTCGTACCGGCATGGGGAGCGTCAGGCTTACCGTGTTATCATTTTTTTGATTAGTACAGAAGTGTCTTGTACAAATAAAGAGAACATGGAAGTGTACTGCTTTGAAAAGAACGTATAAAAAAATTGGACTTCCTGTACAGAAAAACATATTCATCCTCAACAGTCTGCTTTCTCGTATGAAACATTTTGTGCTATAATCCATATACTAAAAACTTGTTATGAGAAGGAAGCCTGTGTATGCAGATACGCTTAAGTGTAAAAGCAAGAGAGCAGATAAAATTACCTGTATTGAAAGATTCGGATTCAGCGGCGGAAAACCGCTACTGCGAATGGTGCGTTGATATAGTTACGGCAGGCAGGAAAAAGTATTTTCTTGTCTGCAATGCATATTCACTTTTCGGCGTCTGTTTCCCTGCGGCGGGAATTACGTCAGCAGAAAAATTTTCCGGCGCGTTCATACGTGAACTTAAAACATATCTCGCTCAGAAAGGCCTTTCCTCTCTTTTTGAGACTTACATTGAAGGCAGTATCGGAAAAATCGATTTCTGTAAAACATATAATCTGCATGTCCGGTCAGGTATGAACCTCTTAAAGCAGTTTCTTCTGTTTGCGTTAAGCTCAGGCTCGTCTCCGGAGGAAATAAATGACAGAATATGCAGCTATATTACATCAGCCTGCAGCGATAAAAAAGAATACCGGATACCGAAAGAACTGTTCATAAGCGAAGATATGAAAAAGCCGGCCGTTCAAGCGGTGAAGGCAAAAAAAGAGAATGTACAGTCTGTTCAGTTTTATATCGAGTTGAGAGACTTAACCCCGAAACTGTGGCGGCGGTTCATCATACGGGAAGACGCAAAGATGACGACACTCGGCTATGCAATCCTGTCTATGATTAAAGCGTCCGGCGGCCATCTGTTTAATTTTGAACTGCAGGGGGCTGCAACGCTTATAGAACTGCCAGATCCGTACGGTGAGGTACCTGCCCGTATGAAAGTCATCGATGCGCGGAAAGTAAAAGTCGGTACCGTATTCGCCGATCCGCAGACAAGATGCCTGTTTACCTACGACTTCGGTGACAACTGGGAGTTTGAACTGAAACTGGAGAAAGTCATATCTGATGCACCCCTCACAACAGCAAAACCGGTCAAAGTGACCGGCGGTGAAAATTACGGAATAGTTGACGACTGCGGCGGAGCGGGCGGACTTGAGGAATTGATTGCCGTGTACACGAAAGGCTCCGGTAAGAGGTACGAAGAAGTTAAGACATGGCTTGGGGAAGAGCAGTTTGATTTTACCGTGTTTAATGAGAAAGAAATCAACAGTTGTCTTACAGGCGACATACGGATGTACAAATCAAATTACGAAGGCACTCAGTGGTAAACTGTACACTAGGAGAGGCCTGTCTCTCCTGCATATCTGCTTCCGGCAGCTGTTGAATTAGCGTTTATTTTCCCCTGAGCGTTTCCTTCTTTGCTTTATATTCTTCTTCGCTTATTTCGCCGTTGACAAATCGTTTCTGAAGAAGGTCGAGGGGAGATTCTGTTTTGCTGCTGCTGCTTTTCCAGATGAAATAAATAACAGCTGCAACCAGAATAATTCCTACTATCATCATACCAATACCTCCAAATGCAAATCTTCCATAACCGGGAAAGCCGTTACAATACCGTGCCAGGGTTCCAAACATAGTGACCTCCATTCATTAAAAACTACTAATATAGTAGGTAATGACTATGTTTAATATAATTCATACCATACTGGTAGTCAATTAAAAAGGAATAAAAAACATAAAATTATACCCACTGAATACTATTGACCGTAAAAGAACAACGTCCTATAGTCTGAATATTCAGTTCCCGGGAAATTGTCCGGATACCTGTTTTCTTTTGAGGTAAAAATATTTATGCAGAAAAAAATGTTAATTCCGCTTTTTTCCGGGTTGGTGGCCGCTTCCATCTGGGGCGGTATGTATGTCGTCAGCAAAATAGTATTGAACGTGATTCCTCCGTTTGCGCTATTAACCATGCGTCTTGTTCTCGGTTTTGTCGCGCTCTGGCTTGTGGTTCTGGTGCGCCCTGCGGGAATAAAGAAAATGAGTGCCCGGTTGTTCTGGCAGATTTTCGGTGTCGGCCTGACTGGGTATGGTCTTTCTCTTGGGTTTCAGTTTGTCGGGACTAAGCTTTCAACGGCGGTGAACGGTGCACTCGTTACATCCGCAACTCCCGCACTGGTACTGCCGTTTGCATGTATCCTGCTTAAGGAACGGATTACACCCCGGAAACTTGCGGCTGTTATTGTTGCCAGCCTGGGAGTAGTGGCAGTGATTGACCCGCGCACTGTTGATTTGTCGTCATCGCTGTTTCTGGGAAATATGAGTCTGCTGGGCGCAGCTCTTACCTGGGCGTTGTACTCTGTCCTTGTCAGAAAAACAGTTCAGGGACTCGATTTGATTCAGACCAGTGCAATTATGTTTCTGGGCGGGCTGCCCGTGACTGTTCCTGCGGGAATCTGGGAACTTTCTACACAGGGAATGGGAACGCTTACTGCCGGGATTATCGCCGGAATCCTTTTTCTGGGGATTGTCTCTACTGCCGGTGCAATGTTCTTGTGGAACTATGCTTTTGCCCGGCTGCCGGCATCATCGGCATCCCTGACTTTTTTTGCCCAGCCTGTCGTTGGTGTTCTGCTGGGCTGGCTGTGTCTGAACGAGAAAATTACTCCGCTTTTTCTCCTGGGGGGTGCATTGATAGCCGCCGGTATCCTCATCTCGGTGCGTGAGTAAGAGCGTATTTCACGAAGGCGGGATCGGCAGCACGCTGTCAATGTCATTTTTTCCTGCTTTTTAACAGATGCGTCCTCAGCAGTGATTATTCAATTCATAAAATTTTGTGATTTCCTCTGTGAAGGGCTGATCAGTTCATCGATGATTTCCCTGACACTTTGTATCTTATTCAAGAGTCCGACGACTTGACCGACAACGACAGAACCGCCTTCAGTATCTCCATTAACCGCTGCTTTACGCAAAGATCCGGAGCATATTTTCTGAATTCTGCTGGCTGCCTCATCGCCCTTGAACTGTTTTTCGATTTCAAGTACCTCGTCTGCAAGTTTGTTCCTCAGCCCTCGCACGGGATCATTGATAGAGGTTCCTGTCAGGACTGTATCTCCCTCTTCTGCCTCCAGAATAGCCTTCTTATAATTACTATGAACCTGGCATTCTTCAGCCAGCAAAAATCTGCTGCCAATTTCGACTGCACTGGCTCCCAGTGCAAAAGACGCCGCAACCCCGCGTGCGTCGCCAACGCCACTTGAGTTAATTACCGGAATCGAAACAGAGTCAACGACTTGCGGAATAAGCGAAAAGGTTCCCGTATAGCCATAGATATGGCCACCTCCATCAGCACCTTTGACAGATACAAAATCTGAACCGGCCTTTTCTAATACTACAGCTTCATGAACAGAGCAGACTTTTCCTATGACTATTGTCCCGTTTGCTTTCAATTTCTCTGTAAAACTGGATAAAGATCCATAAAAAGCTGGTGTCGTTTCAAGTTCGACAACCGGAACCTTTTCCCTCAAAATAATATCCAGTAATTCATTTGCATTTGGTACTGCGGTAATCAAATTGCATCCAAAGGGCTTTTTTGTCAGAGTTTTTATTTTGACAATTTCTGACTCGAATATGGCAGCAGGGGAAAAGCCAATGCCCATTATACCTATTCCTCCTGCATTCGACACAGCTGCAGACAGAACACTATCCGAAGCCCAGGCCATTGGCCCCTGAAGTATCGGAACTTCAATACCAAGTCTTTTACAAACAATATTAGACATTTTATTTCTCCTATTCTAAATTAGAATAGCATATACCATTTTCTTCGTCAACAATCTTCTTTATAAAATACTGTTATAGAAATGCAGGGAACTCCGGAGGTACCTGTTTGTAAAACGAAAGTAGAAAAAATAGTATATTGTAATTATATTGACATCATCCGGTTCGTATGTCACTGTAAAAATAAGAGGACTGTGATGGCGAAAAAGAGAATTGATACATTATTGACTACTCCTGACCTGGTTATATTAGGATTTCTTATGGAAAAACCTATGCATGGCTATCAGATAATAATTTCTCTTAGAGAGCGCCAGGTTAAGGATTGGGCAGGAGTATCAAAACCACAGGTTTATTACTCGTTAAAAAAACTTGAAGATCTTGGATTAATTTGCGGCGGGAATGACGAAAATTTTTCCCTTGGGCCGGAACGCCGCATTTTTTCGATTACACCGGAAGCCCGTTCTGCTCTTGCTGATGCTCTTACTTCAGAAAAATGGGCTGAGAGCAGAACCGTACCGCCATTTTCCACATGGGCGATGCTTTCGATGTATGCAGATGAGCAAACCGTTAAGCATATTCTGGAATGTAGAAGAAATTTTCTTCGAAGCGAGATAGCCAAAGAAATACAGACTGTTAAGAGTTTGTCAGCTGAAAATACTAAAACTTCGCGGGTAGTGAAATCTATGATCTCTTTGGTCATCAAAAACTTTGAACTTGAACTATCATGGCTCGAAGAGTTTGAAAGCATAATAGGAGAGCGTTAATCACTGAAAAGCCAGAGGATCTTATTCGCGCCGGAAAAAAGAAACAGAATACAGTTTTATATGAATCAGGATGCGTTTTCTGATTTTATATCTTTCCGCTGACTGTGCGTCCGCCCCATTCATGCGAATGTGCCCATTCATGTCTCATGGTTTTGTCAAAGTCTGCTTCAGGAGAACAGTTCTGTTCTATCTGCCGTGTCGTTTTATATAACCGGTTAAGGCAGTCCGACTTGTCGGTGTCCCCGAGTTTTGACTGTTCTATGCTGTCTCCCAGAACACGGATCGTTTCGTCGTAAATCCGGCACGGGACGGGGAAGGGATGGCCGTCCTTTCCGCCGTGGGCGAATGAATAGCGCGCAGGGTCTGTAAAGCGCGACGGCGTTCCGTATACGACTTCGCTTACAAGTGCAAGAGACTGAAGGGTCCGCGGGCCGAGGCCGGGAGTTAGTAAAAGCGATTCAAAATCTTTTGGCTGGCTTTCATATGCTGTCGCAAGCACGGCTCCCAGCCGTTTAAGGTCTACGTCTTCCGCACGGACATCGTGATGGGCGGGCATGAAGCAGTTGCGTGAAGCCGCAATTTCTACGCGTTCAGCATCCGTACCTATGGGGAGAGCCGGGGCTGATGCTGCATTTAAAGTAGGGAACAGCTCTCCCTGTACCGGAAGCTGTGCCTCAGCAGGTACTACTATGGCTGCAGCAGGGGTTATCATGTGGGAGACTTCATGCATAATGCGGTCGGGATTTTCGTGTGCAATATCTACAATTGCGCTGCGTGCGGGACGTGCCTGTTTATCGGTAAGATTCAATATTTTACCGCGGTTTTCGCCGACGACGCCTGTATGAGGTTCTTCGACAAATGAATGCAGATTAGACGAGCACCAGTGGTACCTGCGTGCGGTGCGTGATGCTGCATTCATGCCCTGCTGTACAACAGCCCAGTCACCTTCATCGGTGAGAATAAAATTGTGCTGATACAGCTGGAATCCGTCCTGTACGGCGGTATTGTCCACTTTTGCGCACAATTTGCTTGCGCGTACGAGAGAATCTCCGTTCAGCCCTGTTGCAGCTGAAAGATACATGAGTTCTTCCGGCGTTTTCCGTGAGTACTTGCCGCGTCCTCCGCAGATGCAGATTCCTAAATCTTTTGCACGCGGATTGAGACCCCGTTTGAGTGCGTACATGACGCTTGTCGTAATTCCGGAAGAATGCCAGTCCATTCCGAGTACGGCGCCGAACGACTGGAACCATAACGGGTCGCTCAGGCGGATAAGGACTTCCTTTTTTCCGTAGTTTTGGATAAGGGATTCTATGATTAAGGTGCCGAGCTGCATCATGCGGTCGGCAAGCCATTTTGGGACAGTCCCTGCATGAAGCGGTAAATCGGCGTATCCGGTGCGTTTTGCCATAGCGATACTATATCCGCAGTCGATATAAATGTATAGTGGTTATGGATATTAAAGAAGTCCCGCGACGAATGCGACTCCCATAAGCAGAAGGGGAACGGCGATACATGATATCATGATGATACCAGCCAGTTTCAGTCCGGGCGTAATACCGCTTTCTGTTTGATCGTCGTTACCGGGCCGTAAGTATTTTCGTGAAAATTTGTGCACGTAAGGATTCTCTTTTTTTTCTTTCATCAACGGCCTCCGGGGTACGAGTATAAAATGAGAAAAATAAATTGTAAACAGCAGATGCATATTTCCCTGCATTAAAGTATTCATTTTCATCTGCCGATATTAGAAAGGTATAAGTCTGTATGATGAGGACAATTTCATGATAAAGAAAACATATGTGCCGGTTGCCATCGCTGTTTCGATTGCCGCTGCGGTTTGTGTCTGCTGTAAATTTACTACGGACAATGCGGGAACAACTACGTATGAAGCGCCTCAGGTCTCGTCATCTTCCACGGGAGTTGCAATTTCAATTGTACCTATAGCGGATACCACATATATTAACGTTTACCGCAGAAAAGTTCTCAGCTCAAGTACATACTCGACTCCCTCCAGCATAGGCGAAATAAAACCTGCTGCGGGCAAATCATTTCCTTCATCGGTTATATTTACCGATCCTTATGCATTGTCGGGCACAAATTACCAGTACCGCGTGCGGTATTATAATTCGTCGTATAAAGTCAGCAGCTGGTCTACAACGGCGGCAGGTGATGTAACAGCCTCCGGGACGGTAGTTTATTCTGCCGGCAGTGCCGGATTGACATATGATTCTGATTACAAAACTCTTACGATCTCTGACGCTGATATAACAGCACCTACGGGGATATCGTCGGTTTCACCGCAGATTGCTTTGGCGACGAGCAGCACTGCAAGCCTGTTTCCCCTTACATCTGTTGCACAAAATACAGTCATACATCTTACTGATATTCTTCCGTCATCTTATTACGGAACCGCGGTGTCTGTTCTGGGAATTGTCGGAGAGGTAGAGACTGAATCGACAGATGAAACGTATACCTGTTATTACTGGACGGACCCGGCATCAATAACGATGACAGACGGAACCGATACTATTTCGTCATTTACGATTGCTTCTTCAAGCAGTTCGACGGACAATGATTATTCTTCACCGTCGTCTAATATAGTGAACAAATCCGTATTGATGCCTGAAAAAGTTTCGTATGATTATTCGGGCGGATTGTAAGATTATTCTGCTTCCGCCGGTTTTGTGAGGATACCGTCTACTGCAAGGTTAAGCGTGGTGCGCACGTCGTCAATGCTGTTCTGCGCAAGCACGGAAAGCCTGAATATTGCGGCTTCTATAAGGCCGTAGAACATATCGTTTACATCTTTTACGTTCAGCTGCTTGAATTCTCCGGTTTTCATCCCGCGGATGAGAACGGTGCTCATGACGTGGCGCAGTCTCAGCACGCGGCGGACAACACGTTCCTGCGGATCAATTCCCGATTTCCGCAGCTGCAGAAGATAGACAAGGAGTACGCTGAACAGTTTCTTGTTTTCCTCAAGCCCGTCGACAATCTGCTGCAGTACTCTGCGGAAACACTGTTCGGCATTAAGAGTTTTGTCGTTCATGGTTTTCATAATGACAATTTCCAGTCCTGATGTAAGCTGCTTGATGCTCCAGAGGAAGATTTCACGTTTGTTTTTGAAATAGATGTACAGCGTTGTGCGGGTAATCCCGCATCTGTCCGCTATTTTCTGAAAAGTGACGTCTTCGTAACCTTCTTCCACAAAGACATCAAGTGCCTTTTCGAGAATTTCGTGCTTGCGCTTATCATGTTCAACAACAATTGCCATATAAACCAGACTCCATTATTTCTTTGTGTTTTTTCCTGCTTCTGTTTTGTTAAGATACATGTAGAAACAGGTATCAAGGTTGCCGGCCTTCAAATCTTTGAGCAGTGTTGCGTAATGACCGAAACATTCCTGAAACTTTTTATTCGATGTAATAACGCCCATTTCCCAGCCGGAGAAAGCCGTCCACAAGGAGCCCATCTTTTTGTAAAGGGCTTCCGCTTCCGCTTCATCTCCGAGGCGTTCACCGTACGGCGGGTTGCAGAGCAGAAGGCCTTCCGCGTATGGTGCATGCAGTTCTTCAAAATCGGATTGGATAAAGTCGGGTCTGGGAATACGGTCGTCCCTGCCTATCAGCTGGAGGGCGCGCCCTGCCATGACGCATGCGTGTTCGGCGTTTTCCTGTGCCCGCTTTATTGCTGCTTCGTCGATGTCGCTGCCGGTAATGCGGACTTCCACATCTGTGCGTATTTTTGCCGCTTCTGTCTTTTTCATTTCAACCGCTTTCTGCTGATTGAAAATGGGAAGCGTCTCAATTGCAAAGCGGCGTCCGAATCCCGGTGCGACATTATATGCGTAGAGGATGGCTTCAATTGCAATAGTCCCTGAACCGCAGAACGGATCGTGGAGCGGTGTTTTTCGTCTCCACGTCATTTCCTGAAGCATGACGGCTGCAGTTGTTTCACGCAGCGGCGCAATTCCGCCGTCTGTCCTGTACCCTCTCTTATGGAGCGGAAGGCCGGATAAATCAAGCAGAATGAACGCCGTATTTTCGTCAATGTAAACACGTACATCTTCTTCGTCGCCTGTTTCTGGGAGCGTTGTCATGTGCCATTTTTCGCCGAGTTTTTTGTAAATCGCTTTGTGGACCATTCCCTGAATGCTGTGCTCCGAGTTGAGCTTTGAACGGTATGTCCGCACTTTGTCTACAACAACACGGGTATCCTTTCTAAAATAGTCCTGCCATTCGATGTCGTATGCACCGTCGAAGAGCTCGTCGAAATCTCCGGCAGAATAAGATGCGAGCTGCAGATAAACACGGTCTGCTGTACGCAGACAGAGGTTCGTACGGAACAACGCATCGTCGTCGCCGAGAAAGCTGACTCTTCCGGGCGCGTTGCCGGTGAGTTTGTAGCCCAATTGTTTAATTTCGTTGCCAAGAATTTTTTCAGCGCCGACTGCGCATAACGCGACAAGTGTATTCATATAGGAAGAAATTAACACTTTTACACATTTTGCGCAATTGTCACAGGTGATAAAACAATTTGACAGCCTTCAGCTGAGTCATTGCATCCTGTCTGCCAAGGTTATAGAGTGCCCTGATTTTTGCAGGATCTTTTTCGACACGGCTTACTTTGAGGTCTGCTGACGGACGTATAAGCAGTAGTTCACCCTTTTCTGCTTTCTGCTCCACGTCTGCCAGTTCTTTGTTGTAACAGGTATGCCGCGTTTCCATGTCATGCACAAGGGCAGGATATTTTTTCAGTGCGACCCTGATGAGGGGGAGCATTGTGTTTTTCTCTTTTGCATAACCGGCAGGCTGAGTAAGGATGACGATATTTTTCGTATACCCCATTTTTTCAAATGCTTCTTCCGGAATAGAATCCGCCATTCCCCCGTCGAGCATCCTGTGTCCGTCCACTTCGACAATTTTCGAAACGAGCGGCATTGACGCGGATGCCTGCATCCACTTCATTTCACTGCCTCTGAGCGTTCTGCACAGATGGTACACCGGTTTTCCTGTCTGGACATCGGTACACGTTACGTAAAAGGCGGTATGCGACGATTCAAGCGCATTAAAGTTGTAAGGATCAAGCTTTTCGGGAATTTCATGATAGCAGAACTCTACATTGAACATGTCACCTGTTTTAAAAAGAGAGCGCATGCTCATGTACCGTTTGTCGCCGCAATATTTAGCCGTGTACCTGACAGAACGGCCCGGCTGGCCGGAAGCATAACTTGCTCCGTGTACAGCTCCCGCGGAAACGCCGATAATGCCGTCGGCAATTACGTTGTTTTCGTACAACACATCGAGCACGCCTGCTGAATAAATACCCCTGTGTCCTCCACCTTCCAGTACGATTCCTTTTTTTCCCATTTTCTTCTCTCACTTATTAACGATCATTATTTTCAATCGTTCTCCAGAGGTTGTTTTGGAACAGCTGGTGAGGATTGAAATTTGCCTTGTATACCATTTTCCTGCATTCTGCAAGCCAGTAACCTAAGTAATACCACTCGAATGCAAGCCGTCTGCATAAATCAATTTCGCGCAGTATGCTGTATGTGCCTAAACTGCGCTTCATTGTTTCAGGCGAAATGTCGTAATAAAAATAATTCGAGGAGAGTGAATGTACAGCGGCATCTACAATACCGACGCCGATAAGCCTGCCCTGTCTGCCATTTTCCGGTTTTGTCCTGTATTCCATGTTCAGCGTGCCGGAATATACCGGACTGACTGAATCAGTACTTTTTGCCTGTTCTGATTTTTTATGAGGAAAAATGCAGCCGTTCATCTGTATGAGTTCTGACTTGTATTCTTCCTGCGTTTTAGTCGTTCCGGGATTGTGGCGTTTGTCGTATCCGCTGTAAAGCAGTACTTTTTCATCGGTGACAAACTGCGCAGCATCACTCGTGATGGAGAGCATAATATCGCTGTTGTGTTTGAGCGTATGCCGCTGCGATTTTGACGGTTCAAAAGATTTTACGGCCAGTCTGATGGGAATACATTTTTTGCAGTCAGGACAGTCGGCGCGGTATATATAATCATCAGCACGGCGGAAACCTTCTGCAAGTAAATCGTCAAAAATGAGCTGCTGGCATGTTTCTGCGCTGCATCTTTCTGCACTCCCGGGATTTTCCTGCTTTATCATTTCAAACGAATCTTCCGGTGTCGGCAGCCGGAACACCGTATAGTGTGAAGTCCGGTTGTCAAAATATCCGCACGGTGATGCGAAAAGGTCCGGGAAAGAATCCTTCTGAGCTGCATCTTCCATTATTACAGGCCGGTTCCTTCGTCAATTCCCATCATGATGTTCATACACTGCACTGCAGCTCCTGACGCTCCCTTGCCCAGGTTGTCAAAACGCGATGTAATCATGATGCGTTCGTCGTTTCCGCAGACGAAAATTTCCATATTGTTCGTACCGTCAAGCGTATTTGCGGGAATAAACGGTTCCGGAAGCGTGCCTTCACCCATAAAGCCTGCAACCTTTACGAAACGGCAGCCGTCATACTGATTGCTGAACATTTCCCATACGTCATGCGCTGTGACTTTTTTTGCAAGCAGCCGTGCATACAGCGGGACTGTCACCGACATGCCGGAAAAATAATCACAGATGTACGGATCAAAAATCGGGGTATATGAAAGGCCGCTGACTTTCTGCATTTCAGGCAGATGTTTGTGCTGCTGCGTAAGTGCGTAAAGACGGGGTGAATCGAATTCCACGCTGCGTTCCGCATCTTCATACTGTGCGATTGCCTTTTTACCGGCTCCGCTGTAGCCCGAAACTGCGTGGCATACAACAGGATAGTCCCGCTGCATAATACCCGATACCGTAAGTGGATAGCAGATTGAACCGAATCCGCTTGCATAACAGCCGGGGACGGCAACACGGTTTGATTTTTCTATGCTGCTTCGGAACGCAGGGGCAAGTTCCGGAAAGCCGTAGTCCCAGCCTGCAGCCGTCCGGTGAGCCGTGGATGAATCGAGGATGCGCACATGCGGATTAGTGCAGAGCGCCACAGATTCGACAGCTGCCGCATCGGGGAGGCAGAGAAATGTAAAATCAGACTCATTTATTAATCTGCGCCGTTCGCCGGAATCTTTGCGTTTGTCCTCTGAAATCTGCATGAGTTCAATATCGTTCCGCTGTGCAAACCGTTCGTATATTTTAAGTCCGGTCGTTCCGTCTTTTCCATCAATAAATATTTTATATGCCATACGGTCACTATAGCGCAGAATTGTCCAGGTTTGCAATAAATGGTACGTTTATTTGGAGAGAGAGAAACCCTCTACTTTCAAAGCCCACGGACAGACGCACCTGCTTTGTCCGTGCTCTCTCTCCAAACCACTTACTTTTCCCAGCATGACCAGGGGACACCCCTGGACCCCTCTATTGATTTTTAATCATCGTCAGACCCTTCGTACATATGTAACGTATATCAAATCTGGGTACGGCCTCTGAAGCTGCGCATAAGGGTGAGTTTGTCGGTGTATTCAAGATCTCCGCCGACGGGGATGCCTGAGGCTAGGCGTGTTACTTTTATGCCGTCCTGCCTTGAGAGTACCTGCTGCAGGTACAGGGCGGTGGTATCGCCTTCGACAGTGGGATTTGTTGCTATGATTACTTCCTTTACGCCGCCGTCTTTTACGCGCGACAGGAGGGAGGCGATTGTGAGCTGATCCGGGCCTATGCCGTCGATGGGTGATATTGCGCCGCCGAGTACGTGGTACAAACCTGCGTATTCGTGCGCTGACTCGATTGTCTGCACATCCTGCGGCTGTTCTACGACGCAGATGCTCGATGTATCGCGCATCGGGTTTGAGCAGATGGGGCAGGGGTCTGTTTCTGTCCATGCACCGCAGATTGAACACGGTTGTATTTTATCCTGCAGAGAGGCAAGCTGGCCTGCGAAGCGCTGGACGTATGCCCGGTCTGCCTTGAGCAGGTTGTTTACAATCCGTGCCGCGCTTTTTTTGCCAATGCCGGGAAGGTGTGAAAAAGAATCTGTCAGTTCATCGAGAGCATTCATGACGGCTTTCCGTTACTAAAGATTAAGGCCCGGGATATTCATACCCTGAAGGAGCGGGCCTGCTTTTGCTTTTATTTGTTCCTGCATATTTGTGACTGCATCGTGGTGAGCTGCAATAATAAGGTCTTCAAGCATTTTTACGTCGCGGTTGTCTACACAGATCGGATCAAGGTGAACCTCTGTCATTTCCATTTTTCCGTTGACAGTGACTGTGACCATTTTTCCGCCGGAAGAACCTTCTGCACGCATCTCTGCAAGTTCACCCTGCATTTTTTCTGCTTCTTCCTTGAGTTTTGCAGTGTTCTGCAATAATTCAAAAGGATTCATTTCTTTCCTCCAGTTATATTTCCTTTAAATACGCTGCACAGAATTTTTACCTGCAGCGGTATTTCTGACGGTTGCCCGGCAGGAGCTGCTTCTTTTAAAGTTACCGAAAAATTCATGGGACGTCCGCATATTTTTGCAAGAACCTTTGTGATGTCGTTTACATGCTGTTCCAGCCGTAATTTCTGGTACGGCGTTTCTATCTGCGTCGAGACTGCATCATCCTGTATATTCCACGGAAGGGTCTGCATTAATGCCGATGCGGTCATCGCATCGTCTACGGAAAGCTGTGCGATTACTGTACCCCGGAGTTGTGCCACAGTAACCGTACGTCCGTCGGCGGTTGTATAATCTGTCGTCTGCTGTATGTCCTGAGTATGCTGCTGCATATCGTCTGACGGGTCATCTATAACAGGTATGCTTTCCGTTTCTGCAGCCCCTGAACTGTCACCATCGTCTCCCGTAAATGAATCGTCCGGATCGTCTGCCGGAGCTTCTTCATCGGGAGCATATTCGCCTTCCGGCGGAATGTCTGTATTCACCCATGTGCCGGCGGCTGCAGAAGGAGCTTCCTGAACATGTCCGGAAGGTTCATCCTGTGTGACTGCCGCCGCTGCTGTTTGTTCAGGCGGCAGAGCTCCGCCATCAGGAAAAGGGTGCGGATTCTCCGGCTGCGGGCTTTCTGCGGGTGATTCACCGCTCTTCGGTGTTTCACCGTTCTCCGGTGACTCACCGCTCCCCGTCATTTCATCAAGCGCGGAAAAATGAGGTAAGCCTGAGGCCGTTCCGGGTACGGCAGCAGAATGTGTCTGCCGTGCAGCCGCTTCCTGCTGCGGTTGTGCCGGAGGTTCTGAATCTTCATCGGCAGGAACTGCATCATCTGCAGAACTTGCAGCAGCATGCGTTTCCGGGCTTTCCGTATCAATCTGTTCCGGCTGTGCAGCCTGCATCTGTGCATGCTGAGGAGCACCTCCAAGAAGCGCATGTGCTGAATCAATTGCAGTTTTTACTTCCGCAGGAGATACATACTGTGAAAGCCAGCAGAGCCGGCTGAACGCGAGTTCCAGTTCATAGCGCGGGGAAAGCGAATACCGTATGTCGCGGTACAGCTGCAGGAAAAGGGACAGCGCGCGTTCAACCTGGACTGTGTTCCACGTTTTGAGTACGCCCGCACTGTACCTTTCAGCGGCATTGCCGAGAAGGGCTTCCTTCGTAATTCCGTTTTTGATGAGGAGAAGGCTTCTGATATAGTCAGCACTGTTGGAAACAAGCTGTTCAATTGAAATTCCTGACTGAAGGTACGTATCAAGTACACTGAGTGCATCGTCCGGTCTGCCTGCTGCACATTTTTCAAACAGCTCGTTCAGGCGGTCGACTCCGACAAGCCCGAGTTTATCGCGGATTTTGTCGTAGGTAATATGTCCGTCGCTGAATGCGGCTACCTGATCGAACAGCGTATATGCATCGCGGATGGAACCTGTCGATTCCCTGGCAATCCAGTACAGTGCCTCATCGTCCGCCTGTATGCCGAGTTCTTTGACCGCATCGGCGAGCAGATTTTTTACCTTTTCGACAGGGACAAGGCGGAAACTGAACTGCTGGCAGCGGCTTTTTATTGTAGCCGGCACTTTCTGCAGTTCCGTCGTTGCAAAAATGAATACGACGTACGGCGGCGGTTCCTCAATCGTCTTGAGCAGCGCGTTGAACGCGCTTGTTGAGAGCATATGGACTTCGTCGATGATATATATTTTGTACCGTGCTGAGTTCGGCGGAAACATGACTTCGTCTTTAATCTGCCGGACATCGTTGACGCTTGTATTTGATGCACCGTCTATTTCTATGACGTCGAGGCTTGAGCCTCTGGTAATTTCCGTACAATGTGTACATATACCGCACGGCGACGGTGTCGGGCCTTTTTCGCAGTTAAGCGCTTTTGCAAGAATGCGGGCTGATGATGTTTTCCCGCAGCCGCGCGGTCCGGAGAAGAGGTATGCATGGGCAATCTGTCCTGATGCAATCGAGTTTTTCAGTGTTTCCGCAACGAATTCCTGACCAACAAGATCTTCAAAATGCTGCGGCCGCCGGCGTGTTGCAGTTACTTCGTAAGACATAAGGACAGTTTAGTATAAAAATGGAAAATCAGCAATGGAAGGAAGTATTATTGTTCTTCCGGTGAAATAATTTTGAACGTACGTACTTTTCTGTTGCCTCTTGAATCGGTAATTGTAAGAACATGGCTGCCGTATGAGGGATGTGCAGTCATCTCATGGATGGTTTTTGTGCTTCCTAGATAGTTTCCGTCTATATCCCAGTACACGGCCGCTTCTTTATTGCGGTCTGCGGCCTGCATGACCATAGCTCCCTGCGTACCGTCGATTTCCACGGGGATGCAGATAGTGGCATTCTGTTCCGGAAAGACAATTGCAAGTTCCTGCTGCACGGAACTGCTGCTGAACGGCAGATGCGGCGGAAGCGTTCTGTAGCCGAGGGAATGCCTCGTATACCAGTATTCAACAGCAGGTGGAAGGACAAACCGCTTTTCCATAAGCGGCAGCTGTCCGGCATACTGTCCGGTAAGTTCCTGTGCCGAAGCCTGATATTTTCCGTCGGGTGTCAGCGAGACGGTGGTACAGTACGGGCACAGGCTGCTTTCCGGAGCAGCTGCCGGCCTGAGGACTTTTTTTGTTTCCGCGCAGCTGCTTCCTGCTTTGAACCCGGAAGCGGCGCAGACAGTTTCCAGAACAAGGTCATCGTACGGGACGTCAGGCCAGCGGGTAACGGGCAGTGTGGAAAAAATGTCGAACATGACAGGCGCTGACGTACTGATGCTTTTCAGTTCCGCGCTGCCTTGTCCTTCCGCGTTGCCTGCCCATACGCCGACGGTATATTCGCATGTCGTGCCGATTGCCCATGCATCCCTGTTACCGCTGCTTGTTCCGGTTTTCCAGGCGATTTTTTTTGCATTCGCATACGATTCCCATAATGCCTCGTCGTCCGGCCGGATTCCTTCTTCAAGGGCGGCTAGTGTGAGGTATGATGCTCCTGTTGAGGCCGGAAATGTTCCGTTTCCGCATGCTTTATTCATAAGCGCTGCATACGCCCGGGAAGCCTCATGCAGCGTGATTTCTCCGCCGCCCAGTATGAGGGGAAGGCCGTAGTCGTCTGCGGTACGGTCGAACGTGGTAAAGCCGCATTTTTTCAGATAATCAAGGAATGCGCTGATGCCGTATCCGCGGAGTTCCAGAACCGCCGGAATGTTGAGAGAACGGGACAGTGCTTCCGATGCAGGGACAGCCCCTCTGTAAACGGGGACATTATTGTCCGGTTTATAGCTTCCGATGCGTGTCGGTATGTCTGTTACAAGCTGGCCGGGAAGGAGCTGGCCGGAATCAAGCAGCGCGGCATAAAGGAAGGGTTTTAAAAGGCTGCCGGAACTTCTTCTTGACTGAATGATATCCACATCGCCTGTTGCGGCATTACGTCCTCCCCGTCCTGTGTTGCCGCAGTAGGCAAGCACGCTGCCTGTTGCCGTATCAATGATTATTGCGGCCGCATTGTTGATTCCACTGTGTGAAAACTGCAGTGACCATCTTTCAAGTATCTGCGCGGTATTTTTCTGCAGAGTTGCATCAAGCGTCGTGCTGATTCTTGTTTCATCAGGATGCAGGGCTTTCATGAACTCAAGATAGTGCGGGGCAGACGAGGGAAGGGGATACGGCCTGCCGGGCAGCGGTTCGTCGAGCGAGAGCTGCAGCGTGCGGCTGTCAAAACAGCCCCTGCTGCAGAGCCGGCGGAGCAGCCTGTCCCGTTTTGAGCGGAGTATTTCTTTGTTTGCGCCCGGATAGACGAGCGAAGGCTGGTTGGGGAGGACTGCAAGTGTTGCCGCTTCCGCCCAGGTGAGGGAATCGGGAGGGCGGTTAAAATACCGCCACGATGCAGCTTCAAGCCCGACAACATTTCCGCCGAACGGTGCGTTTGCGGCATACAGTTCAAGTATTCCTTTTTTTGTATACCGCAGTTCGTACAGAACGGC
>DCFX01000016.1 GCA_002314445.1 Treponema sp. UBA1793 | reverse complement strand
ATACGACGCAGCATGGACAAGCCTGTTGAAGAAGTTCGAAGTATATTCAGGCAGCAGCACGACGCGCGATTACGGCTATGAGTTCACCTATAAGGGGCTTGAAAAGGACACAAATGGAGTGCCGCAGTATTTTGCAGAACAGGAGCAGTGGACAAATCCGGGTCCTCTGCGTGTGTCGAATGGAACATCTACAGGAGTGTCTGCGAGCCTGAGCGCAGGTGTCGGATATGGAACAAGAGTTGTTGATGTACGTGTTACCGGCGGCGGGCAGGCTTCAAGTACGAGCTCTGAAAGCTGGACGGGGGATATGCTTTCAGATATGAACGGCGACGGGAGGCCGGACCATGTATACCAGAAGGGTGATACGCTTTATATAGCATATAACACGGGAACCGGCTTTTCTGATGCAGAGGGAGTGCAGGTTGAAAGCGGCGACATAGACGCGGAAACGGGCAGCTCGAACTCATACGGCTGGAATGTGTACGGCGGTGCGGGTGTGTGCCTGTACGGAATCGGAGCAACAGCAGGTGTTTCGACGAGCCAGGTATACCAGTCGGGTTCGTCGAGCGTAACGCGGAGCATCATGGACATAAACGGGGACGGGCTGCCCGATATTGCAGAGTCAGGGCAGAACTATTACCTGAAGAACAACGGTGCGTCAGGTTCCGGCGGAGCTGTTTCGTTTACAAAGACATATTACGGCGCGGGCAGTGCCGTATCCGACACGAGTGTGGCGCTGACCGACGATGAAATAACAAACTACAACGCAAACTACTACGTGCAGACGCCGTTCCGTGTGTGGCGTGCGCCGTTCGACGGCACGGTAAGTATACAGCAGACGGTGACGGGAAAGTCGGCAAAGATACGGACGCTGCTTTTTGAGGGAACGGATACGGCGGGCACTGCGCTGGTGACGGGCGACTGTCAGACGTCCGGGGAAGAGACGTTCAGTACGGCGACAAGCGTGCAGACGTACAGTGCGGCGGCGGACAAGGAATTTTATTTCATAGAGGACACGGGACGGGACACCCGGAAAAAAGACACAGACTGGAATATAGACATAACGTATACAAAAATAAAGCCGCTGTCCGTATCTCACGTGCCTGAATATTTTCCGCAGTCGGCAGAATCTTCCCTGACGAAGACGGTTGAATCATCTGACACCAAAACGTCATCATACCCGGCTGCAGCGGACATACTCGGCAGCGAAGCACTGGTACCGCTGTACAGCGTGAGCTGTGCAGATCCTGTTACGGAGTCGGGCAGTTCAGGTTCTGCGGTAAAATACGATCTGAAAACGACGCTCACGCTTAATAAAAACTGGGAGGACAGCCTTACGGACGGACAGCTTGATGCAGCATGCAGCGAACTCATTGCAGAAAAGCGGTTTGTCCCGGCCGTCCTGAACAGCACTGATTTTGCCGCAGTGAAGGAAAAGTGCACAACTGACGAAGAACTCCAGTATCTTGCGCAGTCGTACGAATATGACTGCACGACTGCCCTGTATTACCTGAAGGGCAGCGATACGGCAGGAGAAAAACTGCTCGGACTGTTCCCGGACGATGTACTTGCAGACGCGGTACAGCTGTACAGCCTGTACGACGGCATTATACCATTGTGGTGCGGTAAAAAAGTGCTGTATGAGAGCCGGCCTGCAGAAGAGACAACGGGAAGCAGGACGGAAAAAGGCACGGGCAGCGTGCTCGAAAAGGGGACGGTCATACCGCTCGGGGAGTTCAACGGGAAAAAGATACGGTTTGTAACGGCTGATGACGGCAGTACAAAAGTGGAAAGCACCGACGGTACATACTCGTGGAATGCGGAGACGTCCGTAACGGACGATACGGAGCGTATAACCGCGCACGACGGGGGTATGGATATCGTATTTACCCTGAGCGGGTACAACAGTCGGACGGAGCCGGTGCTTGCATCAGAAATGAAGGACATAGAGAGCCAGAGCAGGTTTGCAGTTGAGGATACGGACGTAACGGCGGCAGCATGGCAGAAGGACTTTACCGCGGCAGATGCACTGCCGGCATTTATAGGCGGGTTCAAAAAGGCAGACGGCTCGGCCTATTTCAGTGACAGCGGCATAAAGACGATAGAAGACAGCCTGTACACGTATACGGAAGTTGCTGCAGAGGACGGCAGCAAAACGTATTACTGGAAACTGAAGGCGGCGGGAGACCAGGACAGGGAGACTGCACAGAACCTGCTTTCAGGGTATGCAGATTACGTTTTTTTCAAGGAACAGTTCCCGTACTATACGGTAAGCAGCGACGGGACATACTACACGCTGAACGAAGAATGGCGGACGGAAAAAACACAGGATGATTTTATGATTTCAAAGCTTGATTCAGACGGGAAAACCGTTTATGTGCTTGACAGCGATGCATGGTCGGCATATGAAAAAGAGGATGAACCGCTTGCGTCTATGCTGGAGCTTGAAAAAATCGGGCGGTACGGAACGGTCAGCAAAAAAATAGTCTATGACAGCGATTATGAATATGACGTGAGCAATAATACGTTCACCATGGAAATACTGGGCGATGACGGATTTGAAGAGAAAGCTGAGCCGTTCGGGTGTGTCGGGGAATACGGCATTACCGGGTACGGCGCTGAATGGAACAGCAGCACGGGCTTTTCTGACGGGAACCTGGTTGTAGCACCGGAAGTGGGGACGATAACAAAAAACGGAGAACAGACGGCCCTGTGCGTGAACACGAAGGAAAGCCTGTACGGTGGAAAAAACGGCTGGTACTATGGAATATGGAAAGGCACTCTCAGCGATAATCCTTTTTCTGCAGAACGTTTATACAGCAGCACAAGCAGCGCCCAGTCAACAACCGGAGCCGGTTTTGACAGCGGCAAAAACACCGATTACAAAACAGCCGCAGAAAATGCGACTGACAGTACGGCAGGGGGCAGTGTAGAAGAAAGTCTGTATTACCTGCCTGCAAAAAATGAAACGACAATAGCAACCGGGGATGATAAAGGCAATATACAGTCATCAGAAACCGGCATAACGATGACAAAAGAAGAAGAATCAGGAAAGACATTCGATACAGGCACAAAAATCCTTCTGGGGAATGTCGCAAACGTTGCAAAAAATACAACACAATGGACAGGCAGCGGGGAGAGTGCGGTACGCTCCACAAAAACAGAATCGACAACGTATGCACCATTTATAGAGGGGGACTACATACACTGCAACAGGGCAGGAGGCTCTGCCTATTACGAAATACCGGGAATTCCGGAAAACGGCACAGGCAGTACGTCGACAGCGGGTACCTTTACAATGCCGACGCTCAGAAAAAGCAGCAGCAGCGGAAAGGATGTCACCTACGGTGCTTCATTTGATTGTGGATTGTCCGCAGCCAACCTGGGAAAGACAGTAGATGAAATAATAGCTGCTGTAAAGTCAGCATCGCCGAAAGGGCTGTCGATAGGTGAAACGAATGGAACTAATACCGGCAGCAGCAGTATGCTCCAGAGTGTACAGGATGTGAACGGTGACGGTGTGCCTGATATCCTGCAGGGAAACAGTTCCCTTTCCGTCATATACGGTTCCCGGGACGAGGACGGTACAGTCTCATACGGAAAAAATACCGGTACGGTAAGCTCAATAGGTGTCATAGATTATAACGAAAGTGATATATCAACCCAGGGAGGAACAATCAGTCCGGGAGGTTCAATAAGCCCCAAGCAAAACGCAAAAGGCCAGACAGTCGGCGTAACCATTCACGGAGGAGGAAACGGATCCGGCGGGTACGTGTATTCACACGGAACAAACACCGAAACAGCAGGTTTTACCGATATAAACGGCGACGGACTGCCTGATTACTATAACGGCAGTTTCAAATACAATACAGGAGATACATTCGTCTCCCAGCCGTCGTGCAGCACATTCTCTTCCGGCAGCCTGTCCGGCAGCACGAATGAGACATACGGAGCGAACCTGTCGTTTGGAAAAGCATTGACACAGGCAAACAGCCTGAACTGCGGAGTGTCAGGAGGACTGGGACTGAACTATTCGGCAAGCGCATCAAACACGGAGACAATGCTGCTTGATATAAACGGCGACGGCCTTGAAGATTTGGTGACAAAAAAAACAGGATCGGGAACAGCGGTATCGGTACGTTACAATACGGGAAGCGGATTTACAGATGCGCAGACAATCACGATACCGGCATGGAAAATATCAAGTGATATGGAATCAGCATTCAGTCTGTGCACGGACGGAAACCTTGGAGCAAATTTCCTTTCCGGAATACCGATAGTCGGTTCTGTACTCGAATCATCGCACGTCCTGGATGGCCTGCCGAATGTGGCGCTGAACCCGTTCGGACTCGCGCTTGACAAATATGCGGACAGCCTTGATTTTTCAACGACGCTGAATTTAGGAGTAAGCGGAAACCTGTCTGTAAACTTCAATTACGGAATAGACATCGTAGTTATGTTTGTGTACTTCGGAACCATAAATATTACAGTGGATGCAAACGGCGGGGTAAGCGGAGGGGCAAGCCTGACCGGAGCAAGTGTAAAGATGCAGGACATGGACGGAGACGGGTACGCAGACCAGGTTATGCGCATTCCCGGAGACAACGGCGGGCTGTGGGTGAAACGCAACCTGATGGGCGGAGCCGATTTAGTGACGGGCATAGCATGCAGCACGGGAGAAACATGGGGCATCGGGTACGAAGTGAAGTACGGGACAAGCGACATGCCGCAGAGTAAGTACGTGATGAACAGCGTGACCGTCAGCGACGGGTGCGGGGAAAACGGACTTGCAGCGCTCCCCCACGGTGAACACAGCATCACGACAAAATACGCATACGGCGCAGGCTATTACAACCGCATGACGAAAGACTTCTACGGCTACGGCAGCGTGACAAAGACAGACGCAGACGGCGGATATGTTGTGACGAATTATTACAACGATGAGTATTACCGCAAAGAAATGGTGAAGGATGAAAGCACATATACAGCAGACGGCACGCTGCTGAAATACAGTGAACAGACACTGTACGATTCACCCGAAGCGCTTGTAAAGAGCTCACTGAATGAAACATACGAAGCAGGAAGCAGCGGAAAGATGACGTTCCTTGACGAGTACGAATACGATGAATACGGGAACGTGACAAAGATAACGGAGACAATGAACGGCAGTGCATACCGCACGGCAGAGATAACGTATTGGGACGACGACAACACATCGTCATATACATCACCGTACATCTACCTGCATAACCATCCCGAAACAATCAGCGTGTACGGCGCAGACGGGACGCTCCTCCGGAAGCGGACAGGGACATACAACGATACATACGGGACGCTGAAATCGTTGAAACAGTACCGTGACAGTACGAGTTACCTGACGAACAGTTTTACGTACGACGACTGCGGGAATATGAGCTCAATGAGCGATACGAGCGGCGTAACCATAACATACACATACGACAGCACAGACCATCAGTATATAACAGCCATCAGGCAGAAGGGGGCGGGGACAGCGGCATCGTACACGTCGGGAGCGGACTGGTACCACGAGACGGGAGCGAAGAAGAGCGAAACTGACATCAACGGGAACGTGATGCGGTACGCATACGACGCACAGTGGCGGCTGACGGAAGTATGGAGCCCGTACGACACGGGCAGCATGCCCGCAGTGCAGTATGCATATTACACATACGACAACCTTGACAGTTCAGGCACGCACGCCCTGTGGTATACCGTAACGGACAACAAAATCACGTTTGACGCAGGGGACAGCTCCGTGATGGAGACGGTCGTAGTGAGTGACGGGATGGGACGGAAGGCACTGACGGCGAAACGCGGCGAGAAATACGAGACGGGAAGCGGGAGCCGTACGACAGGGTGGAACGTAAGCGGCTGCATGGAGTACGATGAGAAAGGCCGTGAAGTAAAACAGTACATGAACAGGTTCGTGGAAGGTGATTTGTCTGATCTTCTCTCTGCAGTGTACGATGACCCTGACGGAGAGCTGTACACGGCAAATACGTACGACTCGCTCGACCGGGTGACTGAACAGACATTACCCGACGGCTCGGTACAGAAGACGGAATACGCCGTAAGTGACAGCGGTGAACACATAACGACCGTGACCGACCCTGAAGGGAACAGGAGCGTGCAGTATGCAGACCCCGTAGAAAACATCACGGAGACGGAGCGGGAGGACAAGACAGGAAAGGAACTGACGAAAGCCTCTTATGTATACGACGAAATGGGCCAGATGACGGAAGCATACGACGCGCAGAAGAATGCAGTGACGGCCGTGTACAACATGCTGGGGCAGAAGACAAGCCTTGAGAGTAAGGACACGGGCAAGACTAACTGGTATTACGACGACTACGGACGGCTGCTGCGTGAAGACAATCCCGTGCTGAGAGGGAAAGGCGAGCAGATAAAGTACAGTTATGATGCATTCAACCGGCTCATAAAGACAGATTACCCTGAGAGCACGGACATCGTACAGGAATACGGAGCGTCGGGAGCTGACAACAACGGGGCAGGAAAAGTCATAAGCCGGACCGATGAAAGCGGCACGATAACGTATGCGTACGGGAAGCTCGGAGAAATGACGCAGGAAACCCGGAGCATCGTACGGGCGGGGGGGTACGATTCGGTAACAGCAGTCACCGGGTATGAAAGCGACTATCTGGGAAGGATGCAGCACGTCTCATACCCTGACGGGGAGACCGTGACGTACACGTACGACGCAGGCGGCAATGTACAGACCGTAACCGGAGTGAAGGACGGATACGTCGATTTCAATTACGTAAAGGACATCGGCTACGATGAATACGGGCAGAGGGTGTACATATCATACGGCAACGGCACGCACACAACATACACATATGACCCTGCCAGACGGTGGCTGAAGTCACTGGTGACGGAAAGTGAGGAAGACGGAGTCATCCAGAACATGCAGTACACGTTCGACACCGTGGGGAACGTGGAAGGATATACCAACAGCTGTAAGGGATGGTCAACAAGCCAGGATTACTCATATGACTCACTCTACCAGCTTATAAAAGTGGAAGGCAGTACCGAAAATAAATATGCAACGGCAGACAGGCCGTCATACAACGCATCGTATTCACAGTCATTTGCATTCAGTGATGACGGCCTGTGCAACATGACCGGCAAGACGAGCAAGGAAAGCGAAGTACTTGAAGACGATTTGAACTACACGCTTGCATACACATACGACAGCAGCTATGCACACCGGGCCGTACAGGCAGGGAAAAGGTATTACAAGTACGACGCAAACGGCAACCTGATACGCGAGCAGGACAAAAGCTTTGCGGATACTGATTCAAGTGATGAAGTAACGTACCACCTGATAAAGACCGAGGCAGATAACGTATATTCATCGGACTATGCATGGGCAAGGATGAAAGGCGGGAGTACTGCATATGCGGGCACAAAGAGCAATTACTACTACCGTGACTACACATGGAATGAGCGGAACCTGTTGTCAAAGACGAAGGACGACAGCTACACCACCGAATACCTGTACGGAGGAGATGGGCAGCGTGCAGTAAAACGCAGCAGTGTAAGCGAGACGTTGTACTTCAACAAGTTCTTTACACAGCGGTACGATGACGCCTACCAGGGAGCGGGCGGAAGGATGAGCAAGCACATCTTCCTGGGCAACGACCGCATCGTAACGAAACAGGTTGCACTGGGGACGGGCGAGACATATGATAATGCAGATACAGCTGTAGAAAAGCTGTACACGTATTACTACCATGCAGATCACTTAGGCAGTACGTCTGTCGTAACTGACCGTGACGGCGAAGTGTACGAACGTTTAGAATACACGCCATATGGCGAAACGTGGCTGGATGAAACGAGCGGGAATACCTACTTTGACACGCCGTACCGGTTCAGTGCAAAAGAAAAGGATGAAGAAACAGGGCTGTATTACTACGGAGCACGGTACCTTGACCCGAAGTACAGCAGATGGATATCTGCCGATCCGGCGCTGGGTGAATATTTACCGCAGGCACCGATTAACGACGAGGCGAAGAAACACAACCGGAGTCTGCCGGGTGGCGGAGGTGTATTCAATGTCATAAACCTGAACCTGTACCATTATGCAGGGAATAACCCGATAAAGTACACAGACCCGGATGGAAATTATGTATGGCTGGTTGTAGCGGTAATTGCAGTTGCTGCAAGTTGTTTATCAATACAATCGGATGTTGCGCCTACTCCTGAACCGGTTAATACAACTGCAGTAAATAATTCTCTTTCAGGTATATATTATAATGATGGTAAAAATCAAACAACTGTTATGCGTAATCCATATAGTAACGTGAATTCATCGTCAATAACACTGGATAGTCATCCGATTATTGCACTTGGAAGTGCTCTACCGAGAGGAATGTATAGTGAAAGTGATTATGAAGATAAAAATCAATTGAAAGGTACAAATGTCCAAAATGTAAGTACGGTACTGGGAGGGTTAGGTTTGATTGGGTCGATTATGGAAAATTTGTCAGAGGGGCATGCGGGGGATGTGAAATTTAATTATACAAAAACAGATGGAAAATTGACAAGTTGGAATTTATCTGTAACTGTATTAGATCCATTGTCAAATAAATCAATTAAGCAAGTATTAACAAAGGAACAGGCAATGAAATTTTTGAATGATAATAAAGAAATTTTAAAGAATATGGGGGAGTACCGTGAAATATCATCTATGCTTAATTAGTAGTTTGTTTTTTATATCCTTACTGCTCGGGTGTAGCAATAAAAAGAAGATTATATGGTCTGATTATAGAAGTGACGAAAAAAATGAGAAAATAGAACTTATGTTTGGTAAAAATAATACTACCGCACCGATAAGAAAAAATGTAGTAATTTCCGATTTTACGAATTATATCATTATTCCGAATGGTTATTCATTGATAGGTCAAAGTCATGATTCTGGATTTTGTGTGCATGTTTACCCAACTTCATATAGTAAAATAGATAAATTTGAAATATTTTTATATGATACTCGAAAAATTAGTAAAGAGCAATCAAGATACACTGTTGATAAAAAGGAAAATGTTCTGGCTTATTTTTTGGATTGTTATGACGTTAAAAATAAAAAGCATTATACCATTGTTTCAAAAGATAATTTTTTTTATAACCGGAAAATAGAAATGCGTAATACGAAAACAATTATTGAAATACTTGATGTTATAAATAAAAATGATTATGCCTTTTATACAGATGATGATTATTATCAAGATATGCCATATAACGGATATATTGTAAAAAGTAATATTGATGGGAGCATTATTTGGTTGTCGAGTAGGGATGTGTATTAAATGTAATTTTGAGAGATCTAATGCGGAGCGAGCATTATGTAGTTAAAATTGTATAAAATGTTAGAGATGGATACTTGGAATAATACAGGTAGCAGAATAATTTACTGTACCTGATATTTTTATATAATAAAAATCATCAGAAAAGGGGGAACACATGAAGATGATGAAAAAAATGGAACTGCTTTCAGCAGCAGTGGTGTTTGCATTGGGTATGGCAGGATGCAAGGCAGAAACAGGAGATGATCCGGCTACGATAGAAAAGGCAGTTGTCGGCCAGATATACTACACAAACGGAACGGTGTCTTCTGCATATGACAGCAGCCTTACACCGGCAGGAATAGTCTGTGCGCTGAAAGATGACGGCAGCGTCAAGTCAATAGTGGCTGTTACAGAATCAAGTGAGGGGCTTAAATGGGCAGATGCATATGGGGCGGAATACAGTACCACATTTAGTACGAGCACAAGCGACGGCAGCGGCAACTGGGCAGTGATATGCGAAGCAGATACAACAGCAGGAACGAATGCAGCAACGGAGTATCCTGCATTTAATTATTGCAATACGTACAGTGTCAGCGGGCTGTCAAAGACTTGGTATATGCCGGCAAAAAAAGAGCTTGATGACCTGTACAAAAACAGGACAGCGATCAACGCCGGGCTTACAGTACTGACAGACGGCGGATACAGCGGAACAGTAACGCTGTTAGGAACAGGCGTATACTGGTCGTCGTCGCAATCCCCGGCGGAGGGCTATTATGCGTATGACGAATATTTTAGTTACGGACTTGAATATGAATACGCAAAATCCTCAAAGTGCGGGGTACGTTGTATAACAAGTTTTTGAATATCATTTACTTAAACCATTAAAAAAGATAACAGGGAAAAATCAGGAAGTTTTTTATGAAAAGAATTACAAAATTAATAACACTTTTCTTAGGGATAGGAATCATGACAGTACTGAGTTCGTGCATGACGTCACCAAAGATGACCTATGATGTGTCCATGGGCACGCCGCAGAATTCAGTGCTTGTCTACGGAATGGCAAACGGAATCAGCCATATAACGTTTACAGAAGTGACAAAATCGGGCAAGCCTGATGTGATGGATTACAAAGTGAAAGGGAACCTGGTGTTCTGCCCGAAACCGCTTAAGATGGGGACACAGTATAAAGTAACTTATATGGAAGGGACAGGGAACTTTAGTTATTCCGACATGCACATGGGAAACATGACAGTACATTCAACAAACAGGACGCTTGATACGTATGATGAGAATTCAGAACAGGTGAAGGATTTTGCGTTTACGGTACCGAACAAACCCGGATTATATTTTTATGGGATACGGTTGATAAAGCATCCTGGAGCAGGAGCTGCACAAGGGACAATAATGATTGGAACACCCAGTGAAGCGGAGCAGAAAAAGATGTGCCTGAAGAAAGCTATAAAAGTTTATGCGGGTACAGTATGGGAGCCGGTACTGAGAAAGGAACTGGAAGCAGTAAAGTAACAGACACGAGTAAACGACAGATTCAGCAATGAATCCGGGTGCTGCAGCAAGTTTCGGCGGCGCAGCACCCGGATAAATTTCCGCGTGATCAGTGGTACGTGTAGAACATGTCAACCTGCACCGGATGCAGCAGCTAAGGCACTACCCGCCTACGCCGGATTGTAACAGCGGGCGGAGCCTGTTGCGGAGCAATGGATGTGAGGTGCTTTCACCGATGAACTGTGGGAAGCCGGACAGTAAATACTGTTCCATCAAGAAGAAGATGGAAACCAGCACGGTGTGAATTACAGACGGCGAAGACGGCTGTAATTCACATGAAGCAGGATTGTGAAACAATCCTGCGGCCTTACCAGGGTGCGGGCGGAAGGATGAGCAAGCATATATTCTTAGGCAACGACAGGATAGTGACGAAACAGATAGCGTTAGGAACAGGAGAAAACTACGACAACGCAGATACGGCTGTAGAGAAACTGTACACGTATTACTACCATGCAGACCATCTCGGAAGCACGTCTGTAGTAACTGACCATAACGGCGAAGTGTATGAGAGACTGGAGTACACGCCGTACGGCGAAACATGGCTTGACGAGACGAGCGGGGACACGTACTTTGACACGCCGTACCGTTTCTCTGCGAAGGAGAAGGACGAAGCACGCACGATACTACGCCAAATGTATATGACGACATGCGGAAGTAGTCTCAATACGAAATCTTGCAGTAAAGGAAAATGAAAACTGCCTGGCAAAATAAATTACTTGCTAATTTTGTCCGGACACGCTATATTAAAGTTAAGAAGACTTTGCACGCCTCTATACTCCGGTATATGCGCACCCAGCGAGGTTCTTTTTTTTGTCTGAATGGATTTCGGAAGGACATAATGAGTAAAAAATACACGAAGCCGGCCTTACCGCTCGACAAACAGTAATGACTGTTCAGATTCACCTTTTCTTTCCGGTTCCTGCTGGAGTTATATCTGGAACGATTATATGTTCGACCTACAGCTGAGAACCCTTCTTTTTGAAGCTATCGGACAGATTGAGATAGCATTCCGTACACAACTGGAATTGTGCCTATCGCTTGCATATGATTCCCATTGGTATGAAAACAGGAGTCTTTTCCATAATGGAAGGACGTCTTACTCAGGACTTGAAAGAATTACAGGGACATTGGGATCGGTCGTGAGAAATATTTAAGGAACATTATGAGAGTGAATATGATACATCTGTTTCTCCGCCGTCATGGATGATTTTTGAAACTACTACATTCAGTACCGTTTCAAAATTTTTTTCGAACCTACAACGTAGTCTCCCTGCGAGAAGTCGGGTTTCTGCGTTTTTCGGTTTTACTAAATCATCTGCAAAAGTTTTTATCAGCTGGATGCAGCATATAAATCTGGTACGGAATATCTGTGCACATCATAGCCGTCTGTTTTCACGAAGTTTTATTCGTGCGGAGGGTTTAATACCCCGCCCCTTGGGGCGTATGAAGGGTATTAAATCCCGACTGCAATACCTTTAGAGAACTCCATACTCCGATGCTTGCGTCGGGGTTGGTGATTATCAGACCATTGATCCCTACTACAAAACCAGCCAAATGGGTATCTTCATGGCCCGCACAGGACCGGTTATATGCTTCCATTTGTATAATTACCAATTTGCTCGATATCAGCGCCCCTGGTTATGATTCCAGACAAAAACTAAATCAACTGATGAAGCTGATCCGTCCCGGGCAGCTTCCATCAATGCGGAATGGGATTCCCTGCCGGTTGGCAAAGCGAACCTCTTTTTTCACGGTAGGAGCAAAAAAACATTATACTGCATAGTTAATACTCTCTGCCTTTTTTTTCTATTTCGCTTTTTATCTTAGTTTTATAAAATGTTTCTATGGAACATGCCATCCTGGCATTCTTGTCCTCATCAAATCCATCCCTACCACTGTGTACGACGAAATGGGCCAGATGAAAGAAATACGGGATGATGAGGCTGATTATTTGTTCTGCAGTTTATAATATACTTCCGTATAAAGAAAATATCGGAACAATAATTGTAATAACAAGAACAAGCAGCAGTACGCCAACCATGACGATGAGAAATGGTTCTATGAGAGACATAAACCACGAAGTGTATTTTTCGATGTCGTTCTGAAAAAAAGTACGAATCTGTTCAAAGACCTGTTCCGTTTTTCCTGAGCGTTCGCCTACCATAAGCCATCTGCTCATATAAGACGGAAATTCCTTATGCTGGGAGAAAGCTTCCGAAATTGAAATACCTTTTACGATATCGGACGTTACTGCGGTGAGCGCGTTTCTGTATGCTTCATTCGTGACAACGGCTTTTGCTTCGGAGATTGCAGTCTCTATCGTAACGCCGCCGGCAGTGAGTGTTTCCATTGCGAATGAAAAATTAAGCGTCTGCCATTCTGCATTAAACTTGCCGAGCAGCGGAATTTTCAGGCTCAACGCATCTATGCTGGTTTTTACGCTGTTGTTTTTCTTTGCTAGTTTTCTTATGCTTAATAAGGCGAATAGTATAAGCGACAGACAAATGATAACGATACTGATTCCTTTCTGCAGGTTATGTATATTGTTCTGAAGAAGTGTCGCCGCTTCGCCTCCGAATTCAGAAAACATTGTTTCCAGTTTCGGAAAAACGAAAACAGCAAGACCTATTGAGCCTGCGACTGCAATAAAAAATACCATGCAGGGATAAATAAGTGCGCTGACTAATTTGTCATGAAGTTTTTTATTTGTTTCAAGGTACAGGCGCAGGCGGGGAAATATCTTTTCCACAGAACCGACAAGGTCACCGACGCCTATAATACCACGGTATACTGAAGGAAACGTTGCGCTCATACCGCCGACAGCTTTTGCGAATGTAACTCCTTTGCGGATTTCCGAAAGCAGTTCTCCCGCCAGTTCTCCGCAGTCGCCTTTTTTTACTCCGATGAGAGAAGTTATTTCAAGAGCGTCCTTTATGGAAAGTCCTGAAGCAAGAAGCGTCTCCATCATCTGGGTAAATTCGAGAACCGTTTTAGCAGTTTTTTTTGATGACTGATTTGAAGCTTTCGATGTAACAGGCTCGATTTTTACCGGTATGTAACTGCTGCCGGAGAAGGAATTTATGATCTCGTTTTTATTTGTGCCGGAACGGTACAGCGTTTTTATTTTTCCGCTTTTATCGGCAACCGTGCATTTATATGTATAAACCGTACTTATTCCTCCGCAATCTGTATTTCCCTTTCAGCTTCTTCTTTTGTTGTAAGTCCTGCATTTATTTTATTTTTTGCATCGTCTTCAAGGAACACCATTCCCTGTTTTGCCAGATAACCGGAAAGTTCCTCTTCCGATGCACCATTCAGGATTATATTTTCCATATTTGAATCCATGAGAAATGTTTCGGAAATGACTATGCGGCCTTTAAAACTCTTTTTATCTTCCGCGCATTTTCTCACAAGCCGCTGGGCTATAGCCCCCTTCAGCACGGAAGCAATAAGATACGGTTCAATTCCCATGTTGATAAGACGCGGAATTACGGAAACTGCATCGTTCGTATGCAGCGTGGACAGAACAAGATGTCCGGTGAGCGCCGCGCGAATCGAAAGCTCTGCTGTTGATTTATCGCGTATTTCGCCTACCATAATCACGTTAGGATCCTGTCTCAGCACTCGCCTGAGTATTGTATCAAAACCGAGATTGATCTGGTCGTTTATTTGTATCTGGTCGACACCGTCGACAAGAAATTCTACAGGATCTTCTATTGATATGATTTTTATTTCGTCGGATACAAGTTCCCTGAGCATTGCGTTAAGAGTTGTCGTTTTTCCGCTTCCGGTAGGGCCTGTGACAAGTATGAGTCCGTGGGGAATCGCCAGCATGGAACGGATTTTTACCAGCTGATCTTCTGAAAAACCGAGGCTGCCCAGATTCTGCGGAGCGGACGATTTTCCCAGAATACGCATGACAATAGATTCTCCGTATGCTATCGGAATTATTGAAACACGGAGATCTACTGTCTCTTTTCCGACCGTGACAGTTATGCGCCCATCCTGTGGAAGCCTCTTTTCCAGAATATTAAGGTTCGCCATTATCTTGATACGGGATGAAACTGCCGCAAATCGTTCCGATTCAATGGTGCGGACCGTCTGGAGAATGCCGTCAATCCTGTAACGGACACGGGCATGAGTGCTGCCTGCTTCGATATGTATGTCGGATGCACCGCTTCGTATTGCGTCGATACAGATTGAATTTACCATGTTTACGGTTGGAGCGTCATTTGCAAGCTTATCCAGCAGCATGGTATCTTCATTGCTCTTCGTCTTTTTTGTATCCGATGTTATTTTTTCTTTTGAACCTTCCCCGAACTTTCTGCCGAGCCATGAGGATAATTCCATCTGCTGTATAGTGACGAATGTAACCGGTACTGAATGAAAAGTGCGGATTGTTGCAATGACATCAGGCGATGTCTTTTCCGTTATGCCGACAGTAACATCCGTTTCTGAAACTGCAAGGATTATGGCTCCTGTTGCCTCGATGAATTCGGCCGGATACTGCTGAGAATCTTCCGGTATATGTGAGAATGTTTCCAATGATAAAACAGATTCTTCAGCCATTATTTTACTGCAACAAAAGATTTATAATAACGTTCAAGACGAAGGTCGTCATTGCCGCTTTCTTTTGTTTCCTGAATGAGATGCGGTACAATATAGATGACTATTTCCGTTTTATCCTTTGATTTTGAAGTCTGCCTGAAAAGATATCCCAGCAGAGGAATGTATCCAAGAACAGGAAGTCTCTGTACGGTAACAGATGTGTCATCCTTTATAAGCCCGCTGATTACAACAGGTTCCCCCGATGGTGTCCGGACCTGCGTGTTGACAACCCTCTCTGATGTTGAAGGTAATGTTGTTACAGACGTGGATGAGCTTGACGAAGATGTGTCACTGTTCTGCTTTGAAACGGTAGCATTTACCGTCATCGTTATCATATCGTCTCCCGAAACCCAGCCGTTTAAGCTGACAATAAGACCTGACGTAATCTGCTGTGTTACCCCTGTTCTTGTAGTGGTGCTTGACGATTCATCAACTTCGTATTCAATGTACCTGTAGGTGTCCGTATTCTGGAATTTTATATCCTGCCCGGAAAGGCCTGTGAGCGTCGTGTCCGTGAATACGTTTGCCGTGTTATCCGAAATCTGCGCATTGAGCGTTGCTGCAAATTCGTAGCCGAACTTTGCGATAACATCGAACGTAAGAGTCATTATGTTTGAAAGATCGCCTGAAAAAACAAAGTTGGGACTCTCCGAGGACTGCTTTATGGTGGCAGAGGGTTTAAATGATGACGATTTTCCTTTTGTGTATTGTATTACAAGCAGCTGATACCGTATTTGCGGTTTTGGACGGTCAATCAGATTGAGTTCGTGCATAAAAAGTTTACAGTTTTCATCTGTTCCTGTATAAAAAAGGAGATTCGGGTACCCGGAATCGACAATCATGTCTTTTGTCAAAGACGGAGGCAGATTTTTTAATACGTCAGCGGCCTGAATATATTTTAGATGGATGGGGACACCGGCTTTTTTTATATCTATATCAGCTATAAAAGTTGCAAGACCATCCAGCGTTTCTTTTGTACCTGATGCAAGAAGCGAGTTTGTACCCGGAATCTGGACAGGCTGTGTCTGAATCATTTTAGAAGGTATAAGTGGTATAACTGATTTTACGTCAAGATATTTTATATCAATGCGTTTATACTGCAGTCCGTTAAGAGGCACATCCACCTGGCGGATGAATTTTTCTATCGGCTGGATTTCTTCCGGCGTACCGGTGAGCAGTACGGAGTTAGTGTTTTTATCTATGCGGAGCACCGAACCGGCTGTAAGATCAGCAGGCAGAAGAGACGGAATATCCTGTGCCTGAATCCACGACAGTTGTACGATATCCGTCGATTTCAGTTTAGAACCGATCCCTTTTTTCTGCATGTCAATTATGTAATATATGCCGTTCTGTTCTATATAATCTGCATTGCCGTGTTCAAGAATAAGGCGGAGCATCGTATCAAAATCTTTTCCTGCAAAGTACATATTTTCAAGCTGTATATCAGACTGTACGAAAAGCGAGTATTCTTTGCCTGCAGCGGAAAACAGCGAGGTGAGGGTGTCAAGAAACCTTCCCCGGTCAAGAGACAAAGAATATATATCACCGTTCCGTTTTATTCCGTTTTCTTTTTTCTCTTTTGCCGCTGCTGCCGTTTCTTTCTGTTCCTTTTTTATGTAGAAATATGAATCACCTGTTTCTATCGTGTAGTCGGGGAGTCGTTTTATACAGATTCCAAGAACATCTTTTACAGGCAGGGCATTTATGTCGACGGAAATAGAAATAGCCGGTAATGTATCATATAACACCGTCTTTCCAATCGCATGCGACAGAGAACGAAGCAGCGATTCAACAGGGACACTGTCTGCTGTTAGTGATACAAGCCCGCCGGCTGCATCGTAGGAAGATTTTATACGCGAAACTTTTATGACGGAGCCTTCTTTTGTGTAATACATTTTATATGTAGAAAGAAAAAGAGACAGCGCATCTTCAAGATCGGAATCGGAAAAATAGAAAGAGGCCGTTCCTGTCACTGTTTCGTCCGGAATGATTGAGGTGCCTGACGTCTGTGCGAGAACAAGCAGAATGTCTGTTATCTGCTGGTCATGAAATTCCATACTCTTTATTTTCTGAGCAGTGAGAGCCAGCGCAGCCAGATTAAAAAAAATAAAAACAAAAAAAAGTCTTTTTTTCATGTATGCTAGTATTTTAATGTAAAAAAAAGAAAAGTCAATTCCGGTGCCTGCAAAAATCAACATAATTCCATCGAAGTCGGCAAAATAATGTTAAAGCTGTCCGAAATCACTCATGAGCGGATTTCTACGGCAAAATTGTATAATTTATCCGTTTTTTTTTTCATCCTGTTTTGCTATGATTAAAAGCATATTCAGGGACTGTATGGTGCCTGTAGAGAGGAATGTAACATGAAGGAAAGAGTTTTTGGTTTTGCGATGCTGCTTGCAGGTTTTGTACTGTCTGCAGGATACGGGCTGACGTTTTCAAAAAAAGGCGACCTTAGCGGGTATCAGAACGGAAGCGGTAAAAATTACAGTCTGTCAGTCAGTATGCCCGATGCGTCCGTTTACGAGGGAGAAGATGCCGTCTATATAAGAGATGGTACCGTCCTGAATATTTTATATTCTTCGGCGGAGACGTCATGGAGCTGGGAAAGCTCAGGTTCAGGACCGGGCAGCTATGGGGAAGGCGGCGGCGGCTCCTGTAAAACCCGGCTTTTTATTAACGGTAAAGAAAAAACTGACGGTTCGTTTACGTATACTGCCGGCAGTACGACAACAGTTTTATTAAAGTTTATGGGCGGTGAAGGAGACAGTTCCGGACATAGTTCCAGTTTTGACTATTCTGTATGGTCAAAGACGTTTACAGTGGACAGCACCGGTCCGTCTGCAGCCGTATCGGCAGTAACAGAAAGCGGGGCTGTTTATACGGAAGGTGCGTGGGCTGGCGAACCTGTCATATTAACGTTCTCCGGTGATGACACAGGCGGATGCGGCATTGCAGCATACGTAGTGGAAAGCCTTTCCGAACCGGTATATGTTCCGGACTATACCGTCAATACTACTCAGAATGTAAAAGTCCGTGCAGTTGATAATGTCGGAAATGAGGGAGCATGGACAAGCTTCCGGGTTAATATAGACAGAACGCCTCCCGTTATCACGTTTACTGCAGACGGATACGAAGCGGGCACATGGGTAAAGGGACCGGTAACTGTCGGTGTCAGTGCTGAAGATGACAACAAAGTGGAATCTGTAGTGCTGTATGCTGACGGGGACGTCAGTACCGGCGTGTTTTCGGTGGCCGCAGGCAGTGCCGGAGTATATGATGTCTCTGCCGCCGCGGTCGATGAATCGGGAAAGAGCAGTTCCAAATCATTCGGAAGCGTAAAACTTGACAGGAAAGCTCCCGTTATCGGAACTGTCGGGCTCGCTTTTGAGGCACCTGCGGACGGGAAGCTTATGCAGTATCTTGCTGTTTCGGGTAATGTCAGCGATGCAGGTGTTAATTCGGGACTTGCGGAAATTACCGTACAGTACAGAACCGGCTCAGGCAGTTTTATATCTGCGGAACATACTGCCCTTGCGTCCGTATCCGATTATGACTGCAGCTGCAGGATACCGCTCGACGGTATAGACCGTTCGAGCGATAAAACAGTGTATGTGCAGCTTACTGCAGAAGACGCTGCCGGCAACAGCAGTGTGCGGACAGCCTCCATTCTGCTGCCTGCCGCAATACATGCGTCGGCCGACACTGCGGATTCGCGCGTTGCAGGCAGCCTTATTAAGACGAAGATAACGCTTGGTGCCATCAGTCCCGACAGTTATGGCACAGTGAGATACAAACGGACTTTTCTTGCGGGCAGCGTTGAGATAACAGAGGACAATTTCAATACCTTTTTTCAGGAGAATGAGCGTTCCGTGTGGCGGAACCTGACCGGAATGCAGACACTGTCCGCGGCTCAGTTCGTCAGCTCTGAAAACGACGGAGTGCGGACATATTATTTCGAAGACACCATCGCATCGGACCGCGGGTTCGGACATAAAAATATCAGATACACGTTTTATGAAACTCCCCTGAACTGCAGTTTTACTGAGTACAACGGCGGCCCTGCGGCCTTTCTGCTTGCGGATAATAAGGGAATTATAACGTGGAAAATTACGGGCCGGGGCGGAAAGGAGCTTATACTTGGAGCGGACGGGAGCGAAAGCCGCAGGGATAAGGATTTTGTACTGCCTTCTAACGGTATGGTGCAGATAGCTTTCCGCGTGCAGGACTACGATATGGAGCCCTACCGGCTTGTGTTAAAGCAGGTTACCGGTATTGACTCCGGTAACGGCGGTACCTATTTGCTGCGTCAGCAGGTGGAAGGTGCTGTTTCGGATGGTGCTACCGGCGGATGTACCGGCAGTTCCGGAAACGCTGACGAAAGCGGCCTGCGGCTGTATTCGGACGAGGCTGCCGCCAGCGGAGAGGGCTGGGTCATGTTTCAGGAACCTGTCTATCTGACATACAACAAGCCGTCGTGTTTTATACTGACCGCAAGTGAAGGATACGCCGGCTCAGAGTATGAAAACGAAACTGCCGTAATAAAACTGACGGCAGCCGCCCCTGATCTGGGCGGTTTTACGCTTTCCGTAAGTACCGGAGCCGATTACAGTTCGGGCGGCATTACGGTCAGGCCGTATCAGGCTGCCGCTCTTGAAATAGAACCTGTTTCCGGGGAAAGTACCGGAACCGTATACGGATGGAATTTCGGGGACGGAAGTACCGCGGACGGATTGTCGGTGTCGCATGCGTTCAAACAGGATTCTGCCCGTACGGGTGATACTTCGACTTATTCTATGCAGATAACGGGGAACGGCAGTGCGGCAGCCCTCATACCGGTACATGTAGTCGATTCCCGGTACGGGACACTGTACGGAAATGAAACGTGGGTAGGCAGACACGTGCTGCTCGGCACTGTCGTTATACCTGACGGAATGACACTTACAATCGGAGACGGAAGAGAAATTGAGGGAACGGACGTCTTGTGCTGCAGCGGAGCGGATATGAACCCGTTAAGCGGCATACGGGTGAAAGGCGGAGGGAAATTAATAATTAATAACGGCAGTAAACCCGTTACCGTTACCGAAGCGGAGAATACCGGTGCGGACGGTTTCCGTGCTGCTGATGAACAGGTGTGCGGCTGGGGCACACTGTATCTTGAATCCGGAGCAGAAGCCTCCATAACGAACAGCCTCATTCAGTATGCGGATCAGGGGCTGGAGGTCTGTCAGGGAGCGTCGGTGACCATTAAAGACAGTACTCTGAGCGGAAACAGGACGGGACTGCATATATTCGGCGGTGCATCTGCAGTACTTAATGACTGCACCGTGACCGGTAACCTGGTATACGGAATAAAAGAAGACAGAACTGATAACGGCAGCAAAATCACTATAACAATCAATACAGCAACAATCATAAGCGGTAATGAGGCTGATTATTACAAGTGGGATACCGGCGTGCTGACGGCAGAAGAAATAGATGATAAAAAGGCGGCGGAGAGATGAGAGACGGACTGAATAAAAAAATAAAAACAGGAAAACTGCCGGCAGTCATTATCAGTATTGCCCTTTTCTGCGGGATGACACTGTACGGACAGGATACAACGTGGGGCGACAGTCTTACGGATGGTGTGAGGGAGTCAGCGTCGACCGGCATGTACACGCCGGCACGGTATGCCTTTGACGATGATGAAGCGACGTACTGGGCGCTGGGCAGCGGAGAGACGAAAGGCTGGGCGGAAAGTTACTGGGATTCGGTGCACTACATAGACGGGGCAGATGTTATACTTGATACGGGTGCGGAAACGACAGTCAGGATTTTTTACGAAGAAGAGGGAACCCTGATACCGGTTGAGGGAGGTATAATCCGCGGGGCTGTCAGCGGGAGCGTGAGTCTGCGTTTTACGGAAGATTTGCGGAGCACAAAGAAAATGCTTGTGACGGTTGAAGGCAAAGACGCGGCGGAAGCAAAAATCTATACCGTAACGTGGAAAGAGCAGGCTGATACAGTCCGTTACGGAAAGATACTGCCGGAATCATACAGCTTTAACCAGAAGGAATATATAAACCTGAAACCGTCACGGTTATGGGACGGAATCATTTCGGAGACGTGGTATGAACCTGTCTGGTCCATTCCCTGGGAAATACAGCAGGCACCCTTTAAAACGAAAGTGACTGATGTTTTTGCAGCGGCAATGGGAAATCCGTCGAAGGATGGTGAAATAATCTGGGAACTTGACGGAACGTATACGGTGGAGACCCTCAAAGTTTACTGCAGCGAGACATGGAGGAGCATCGCGTTTGAGTTCTGGGACGGAACGGCGTGGAGCGGAAAACAGACATTCAGCGGAAACTTCAGGACGGGATGGCAGCGGCTTGATATAAGCGGCGGCATCCGGACAAAGCGTATAAGGATAACATTCCCCGGCGGCTGGGAGCTTGCGCGGTATATCAATCAGATAGAAGTATGGGGAGAAGGTACACCGCACGCTGCCGTCCGTTCTCCCGTATACAGCGGAAAAGACAGCCGGGGGCGGTACGGATTCAGTATGTCCGATCCGGCAGGGAAACAGTATGAAGCTGAATATATCGTCAAAGGGACTGACGGAGACAGTATCAGCGGGAGTATAAACGGGAAAGAGTATACCGTATTCCCTTCCGCGTACATCGGAACAGAAAGTGTGTATACAAAGAAAATAAACCCGGATGAAGAAAAAGCCGGTACGCAGTTTTTTGACGTTGATACGGGAGGTGCGGAACTTGAGGGAATTATTCTGCGCGGGACATGCGATGACGGTTCAATACAGCTGGGTGCACATTACAGCGACGGCTTTACAGGGGCGCCTGTAAAAACGGACGAAAAAGCCGCATCCGAAAAGACATGGAAACTGGACCGGCAGTACGAACTGGAAAAGATACGGGTATATGCGGACGGACTGAACGATCTGTCGCTGTATGTTCAGGGCAACCGGTGGAATACAAAAAGCCTTCAGTACGATGAGCGCGGATTCTGGGAAGCGGACCTGAAAGGACTTGCTGCGGATACGGTAACGCTCGTATCTGACGCTGATTTTTTATGTAACGAAGTACAGCTGTACGGCAGCCCCCTGAGCGATAAAACGGTATCGCTTGAACTGTGGTGGCCGGATGAGTCTGTCCTGATAACGGGACAGGGGCGGAGCGGAGACTGTCTTATAGGATGGACGGGCAGCTGCCTGACTAAGCCTGTCATTAACGGACAGTATTATCCGAGGCAGATGGGTAACGTGTTCTGGATGCCGTTGAACCAGATGGAAGCGATTGCCGGTACGGGCGAACGGTATACGGTAAAGGGAACGCTGGGAAACAGTACTGCGGTAAAAACAATTACCGCCCGCATGGAAAGCGGTTCTGCGCAGTTCAGCCTTGACGACACGTCGTGCGAATATACAAAAGGCGGTTACGTTTCCGTGGGCGGAACGGTAACACTCAGCAATACAAGATGCTTCATCGGTGCAAAGGAAGTTGAAATTACAGACGGCCGCTTTACCGGTACAGCGGCCGTTCATGAAGGATATCAGGTACTGGAAGTGACGCTGCGGGACAAATCTCTGCGGAACGAACTTGCAGCTGCGGAGAAACCCGTCTACAGGGCAGCCGGAAACGTACAGCTGACAATAGACGAACCATGCGGAGATATATGTACGCAGCGCAGCAGCATGACTGTCAGCGGACGCGCGGGGAGTGGTGACGGATTAAGCGTTACCGTCAACGGAACGGCAGTCCCGCTTAAAGATGACCGGTATACCGTAGACGTACCGCTCGAAGAAGGTGTACAGACGGTGAGCGTGTGCGTTACCGACAATATGGGCCGGACGGACGAACAGCAGGTGACAATACACCGTGACAGTACGGAGCCTGCAATAACACTCCTGACCCCGTCGGAGGGGCAGTACATTGCGCAGTCCGGTGTGGAATTTAAAGCGGACGGTCATGCAGACGAACAGCTGTGGTGGCAGTTCAATAATGAACCATGGGAAGAGGGTACCGGATATATAGAGAAAAAAATCTGTACGCTTGCCGACGGATTCTACACGTACACGATACGCGCGGAAGACCGGTGCGGAAACATCAGCAATACGGAGCGTGTCCGTTTCTGTGTTGATGTGACGCCGCCGCAGGCTTTTGAAATAAAATCAGACGTGGACGGGTGGACGAACAATACCAGTCCCGTCCTGACATTTGCATCGGAAGACGGTATGTCAGGTATAGATCACTATGACTATAAAATCGACGACGGCGCATGGACGGAAACGGCAAGCCCGCTGCAGCTGCCGGAGCTGAAAGACGGCATACGGACAGTCACGGTGCGGGCAGTAGACCGGGCGGGCAACATTACGGAATCGGAACAGAAAGAATATATCGATACATCGAATCCGCCGGAACCGCAGAACGTCCGTCCCGTACCGTCGGACGACAGCATAACGATGAAGTGGACGGGCATTGACGACGGGGAATCATATCAAAGTTACAGGATAGAGAGAAAGCCGGCCTGGAGCGATGGAGTGAGGGAACTGACCGGCCGGACATACGGCGCAAACACGTATACCGATACCGATGTCGTAAAGGAACAGCTTGTTTATTACCGCGTGTGGGCTGTTGACCGCGCCGGGAATGAAAGCCCGAAAAGTGCATGGTTCGGCGCTCAGGCGGGAATTGCAAGCGTCGGCATAGCGGACAGCGGAGATACCGTTGCCGAATACGACAACATCACGCTGACAATACCGCAGGGCGCAACAGCAGACGATATCATCAAAGTACAGATCAACGAAGTACCGCTCAATTCCATTTCAGTACAGCCGGTGCAGCCGCTTGTGAGCGGCATTTATTCAGTGACGGAAGTACGGCAGAAAGGTGAAAAGACGGAAACAACGAACCATGCCGATCTGAAAAAAGACGCCGTGCTGGAGATAGCATACAGCCCGGAAAAGATACCGGACGGGTACACGGAATCGGATTTAAAGCCGTTTTATTATGATGACCTCTGGGGCTGCTGGGTGCCGGTTGAAAACGGACATGCCGACACGGCACGTCATGTAATGCTCTTCCCCACGAATCACTTTACCGACTTTTCGGTACAGGCAACGAAGGAAGAAGTATTAACGCCGCAGCAGATGAGGGAGGGAGCATACAGTCCGTTTAAGAGCGGCATAGGACCGGGAGAGGTTCTTGTCTCAAACGACGGCGTTGTGTCGACCCGCTTTACGGAACTTGCCCTGCCGGGGAAAAACGGACTTGATTTTGCTGTACAGCGGGTGTACAGCACGACGAGAGCGCAGAAGGACGGAAAAGAGACAGGCGGTTCAGACTCGAACGGCAGCAGCGGTATAAAAATAGACGGAGAGAGCCCGTGGAAAATAGCGGAAGGCTGGAAGATGAATATGCCGTATCTTGCATGGAACGGTTCCCAGCTGTGGATGGCCGATCCCGACGGGAATACGGTGAGCCTTGCACAGATGGTGCTGAAGGATACGGTGAAGGATGGAGACAACCTGACGCTGGTGATGGAAAATCATGAATACACCGACGAGACAATCGAGTTCACTTTCCGGAAAAAGGTGTACTATCTTTTCGGATTCATAACCTGGATACCGCTGGGGTCATCATATTCATATAAAGGCGCAGTGTTATACCAGAGCGGCGGGAGGAAAGTAACATTCGACAGCAGTGGCTGTGTTACAAAAATGACCGACGAAACAGGAAAGAACAGCATATCGTTCGATTATCAATCGGGCGGAATTACCGCGACAGATTCGCTGGGAAGGATTATCACATTCGGGTATACGTCGGGGAAAATCAGCTCGGTAGCGGTACGCGGCGGTGTGAGCATTTCCTATACGACTGAAGACGGAAAACTGATTCGTACCGAAGATGCAGGCGGGAGAGTCTGGACATACGGATATACGCCGGAAGAACTGACGACAACGACCGAACGGAAGAATCCCCCCGTCGGATACGGGCAGCCCGAGCCGAAAACGAAAACGGTGCAGGCATTAAGTTCCGTCTCAGGTCCGGGGATCGGAACGACTGCGGTAGCGTATCAGGAAACAGAAGATTTATCATACGATGATACGATAAAGTCGGATAATACGTCATATGTATGGAACATAACGTACAAAAAGCTGCAGGCAGTCAGCAGAAGCGTCGCATTATCTGCAGAAGGTGAGTCTGTGCGGACTACCGCGTATACATATACAGTAAGCGGTGCAACGGAGAATCAGTTTGTAACACAGTCTGAAGTTATTGACGACGGCCGCATTGTGTCGACACTGAAATTTAAATACACAAAGAAGGACCGCCCCCGGCTGAGTGAGGCACCGGAAGCGCTTGAAGTCGCATTAAACCTGCGCTCTGTAGCGCAAAGCACTAATACGACAGAACTTCAGGTATATGAAACAGGCATAACGCGGCAGGAAAAAGAAAGCGGAAAAATAATTGATTCCGGTACACTCACGCTGAACAGCACGCTGATGCGGACGGCAGAAAGGAGTACGGCAAAGGCAGAGGGGAACGGCGCAGCCGATTCGTATGACTATGACGGTTACGGAAATGTTACGGAAGAGCATCATACGTATACAACGGACGGCAGGACAAGCGGTATGGCCGTATCGCGCACATTCCTGCCTCCCTCTGCCGGTTACCGGACTGATCTGCCTTCTTCCGTAACGACAGAAAGTACCGGAACCGTTTCCTCAGGAGAGACAATTACGACGAAAGTAACCGAATCGTATGCGTATAACGCATACGGCCAGATGACGGCAAAGACGACAGCAGGAGGCACCTGGAACTATGCGTATACCGATTCCGACGGGCAGCTTGCAGAGACAACAAGCCCTGCCGGTCAGGTAACAACGTACGCGTACGACTACGGAAGCGATTCCTATACGGTGACGAAATCCGGACTGTCTGTACGGAACGCCTCGGGAGCAGACGGAAGCAGTACGCTGAAAACGACGCAGAAGTTCAATCTCCTGACCGGAAAGCTCGTATCTGATACGGATGCAGACGGAAATACGGCGGCATACGGCTACGACAGCCTGGGACGTCTTACCGGACAGCATAAGGACGGCGGGAAGTCGACGGTAACGGTCGCGTACGACGACACAAAACTGACGAGCACAGTCACCAATGAAAAAGGCGGAGTCACGGTAAACACGTATGACAATCTGGGACGGCTCGTATCGATTGTAAAGACGGACAATACCGTTCTGCCGGAAAATCTTTCCGACGGAAGCGACACGATAACAACAACGTTCGACTACGACGGCTATGACGAAGTAATAAGTATGCAGGGACCTGTCTCTGTACACGAGACATACAAACTTTCAGACCTTACGACGAAGTACGAGTATGACTCACGGGGACGGGTGACAGCTGTCACGAATCCCGACAGTACGAAAAAAATATATGCATACGATGACGACACAAACACGGTGACAGTGACAGACGAAACGGAAAGAAAGACACGGCAGCAGACCGACTGGCCGGGAAACATCATCGAAAACGGAGCGTATAAAGGAAGCGGCATCTGGATAAGCCGGAAGACATACTACGACGGCCGCGGCCGCGTACTGGAAAGTGTCGACGGAAACGGCAGCAGTACAACTACGCGCTACAACAGCCTGGGGCTTGAAGCTGTGGTGACGAAACCAGCGGTGAGCGTAATAGAAAACGGCAGTACAAAAGAAGTACAGCCGGCTGTTACGAAAGAATACAACGCGGACGGATATCTCACGTCGATAACCACGGGGTACGGAGACGTAACCACGACGACGACCTGTACGGTGAACGGACTGGGAGAAACAATACAGTCGCGTACGCCCGTGGGAAACAGTATATATATAGAAGAAAAAGAGTATAACGGACGCGGCAGCGTCATAAAAGAAACAAGCGGATATGAAGGAACGGCTGCAGACAATCGGCATACGAAGAAATGGACGTACGACTGGAAAGGGAACGTCCTGACACAGACAGACGAAGCAGGGCAGGTTACATCGTACGCGTATGACGAAGCCGGAAACAGAACGGACATAACAGATCCTCGCGAAAACAACACGGCCTATACCGGAGAGTTCTTCCTGCGCATGGAATACGATATGTTCAACCGGCTCGTAAAGGCATGGACACCGCATACGGAAAAGAGGGAAAGCCCTGGAGCCGCGGACATACTCATCGCGTACGACGGGAGGGGTAACGTGCTCAAACGCAGCGATCCCGAGGGAGCAGTGACCGTCTGCACGTACACAAAACGGAACAGCCCTGAGACGAAAACGCTGGACGGATACGTAACCTCATATACATACGACGACGCGGGACGTGAAATACAGGTGACCGGACCGGACGGGAGCATACGGCTTACCACCTATGATGATGCAGGCCGTATTTCAAAAGTGTGCTCAGGAGAGAACGATCCGGGAGTCAGATACACATATGATGACAACGGAACCGTAACGCAGAAAGTTGACCAGAACGGAAAGGCAACCGCATATACGAATACGATGAACCTTGAAACATCGGAGAAAGTGAAAGACAACGGCACGGTGCTGAAAGACCTGGAGAAAGCCTATGACGCTTTAGGCCGTGTGGTACAGCAGACTGACGGAACGGGAAATGAACGGACATATACGTATGATACGTTGAACCGCGTGACAGCAGAAACGACACCAACCGGCAGTAAGCTCACATACGTGTACGACGCATGGGGAAATGTCGTGAACTATACCGATGCGGACGGGACAGTCTTTACACGGAAATACACGAAAACGAATAAGCTGAAAGACGAGACGGCACAGAACGGCAGCAGGACGGAGACAACTTCATATGAGTACGACGAAGCAGGAACCGTAAAGTCCGTGACGAACGGCAGCACGGCCATGTATTACAACATGAAGGACGGAACATACCAGAGCAATGCATATGACCTTGTGACATCCATGAACTGGAGTGCGACGGGCCTTACCATGCAGTACGGCTACGACAGCCTGAATCGGTTGACAGAAGTGACGACACCCGGCGGAAAGAATACTGAGTACACGTACAACACGAACAGTCAGGTGACAGGCATGAGCGGCTGGCTCGACGGAACCATCGC
>DCFX01000027.1 GCA_002314445.1 Treponema sp. UBA1793 | reverse complement strand
TTTGTACAGGCTGTTGAAAAGCCTGCCCGTAAGGTACTTATAAAGCGCGGCGTAAAAGCTGCTGACTATTTTGCATACTGCGACGAAGTCGGCTGCGATGTCTGGGGGCTGCTTTTGAGCATGAAATCGCTCAGCGGAGAACCTGTCAGTTTGTGGCTGCCTAAGCAGTATATAACGCCGGGAACATCAGAATACGTGCAGGGCGTTGAAGTCCCGCTTGAGTATGACGGAACCGTTCCCGAAGGATTCGATGTCATTCAGCTTCCGTCTGCAACATACCTTATGTTCAGGGGTGAACCATTTAAGGAGGAAGCGTTCTCGGAGGCGATAGAGCAGGTATGGGATGCCGTAAAAAAATATGATCCGTCGGTAACCGGCTATGCCTGGGATACGGCGAATCCGCGCATCCAGTTTGAACCACGAGGTCAACGCGGATATATTGAACTGATGCCGGTAAAAAAGATATAGTACTTTTCCCCGCTGCACGGAACGGCCATTCTGCCGTAAACGGCGGCGGGGTGAATAAATCTTCTGTACAACTTAATAAAACGACAGTTCTGTCCGAAACCTCACGGATTACAGCACTGTAAAAGTACAGAATAGGAGATTACTTTGAACTCATCATGGAAAAAGAAAGCATCCGCTTTTCTTGCATGTCAGGGCGTTTCGCTCTTCGGCTCGTCTATTACATCGTTTGCGCTTGTCTGGTATATTACCCTTAAAACCGGTTCCGGCAAGTGGTTTGCAGCACTTATGATCTGTTCGTATATACCGCAGATGCTTATTTCATTCGTTTCCGGCTCATGGGCTGACAGGTTCTCAAAGAAAATGCTGATTATTGCATCAGACGGTTCCATTGCAGTTTTTACGCTTGCACTTGCGCTCGTGGTTCCCTTCCTCAGCACGGACAGGGAACTCTTTCCGCTCATTCTTATAATTGCCGCCCTGCGTTCCTTCTGTACCGGAATCCAGATGCCTGCTGTAAACTCTGTTATTCCGCTGCTTGTTCCCAAAGACAGTCTTATGCGCTTCAACGGCATCAACGCGGCAGTCCAGTCTGTCGTGCAGTTTGCTTCCCCTGCCGCAGCGGGAGCCGTTCTGTCGTTCAGCAGTCTGTACGTCGCCTTGTTTATAGATGTCGTGACTGCGGCAATCGGAATCGGCATATTCATATTTATAAAGATTCCGCGTACGTCAGCGGATACGGATAACGGAAATGAGGCCGCCGCAGGTACAGGCAGTTCTTCCGGTTCCCGATCCGCCTTTGCCGGCATGAAGCAGGGGCTGACGTATGCCCGCAAAAACAGCTTTATCGGCATACTGCTGCTTTGTTACGGACTGTTTATTTTCCTGAGCTGTCCCGTCGGCTTTCAGTGCGCGCTTTATACAAGCCGCACATTCGGCGACACCTACTGGTATCTGACCGCCGTAGAGATTGTCGGTTTTGCAGGAATGGCACTCGGCGGCATCGTTATAGGCGCATGGGGCGGATTTAAAAACCGCGTCGTCACGCTGCTGACGGGGCTTGCCTCATTCGGGCTGCTCACCGTCGGGATGGGCATTACACCAAGTTTCATCGTATATCTCGCACTTATGCTCATTCTCGGAATCGCACTCACAATGATTCAGACCGCAACAACTACGCTTATTCAGGAACGTACGTCTGACGATATGCAGGGACGGATATTCGGGTTTCAGAGCATCATGTACAGCGGCTGCCTTTCGCTCGGGATGGCGGTCTTCGGCCCGCTTGCAGACGCGGTGTCAATGCGGATACTGATTGTTGTGACAGGGGCACTGCTCGTACTCCTTGGAACAGCGGCGGGTAAAAGCCTCCTGCATAAATAGAATTTCAGGCCGGGAAGTGATACCTGAGAACAAACCGGGCAGACCGTCCCGTAAATGAAACTTTCAGGACGGCCTCATTCTATGCAAAACAGATTACTGTGAAACAGCCTGTTCAACTGCAAGGTCCCGGTGAAGTCTCCGTACCATGAGTACTGCTATGGATGCAGACAGCACATCGGCAGCCGGTTGTGCCAAAAAAATACCGGTTTTTCCAAAGAGCAGCGGCAGAATAAAAATAACCGGTATAAAGCAGATTCCCTGCCTGCAGGCACCGAGCAGAAAACCTTCTTTCGCTTTTCCAAGGGCAAGGAAAAGCGATGAACAGACTGTGTAAAAGCCAAAGAGTATAAAAGACAATCCGTTTGCCCGCAATGCGCTCCTGCCTGCCTCAATCATTTCGCGGTCGCCTTTTGTGAACAGAGAAATGATTGCAGATGGAAACAGCGCTGCGGCGCAGCCGGACAAAAGACAAAACAGTGTAGACCACACTATGGAAATTCTGACGGATTCCCGGAGGCGTGCAAAGTTCTTTGCTCCGTAACTGTACCCTGCAACCGGCTGGAATCCTTTGATGAATCCGAATATCATCAGGCTTCCCATCGCAATGATTCTGGTTGCTGCTCCCATTCCGGCAATGACCGAGTCTCCGTATTTTTTTGACTGGATATTAATAAGCGTAATTGAAAGACTTGTTAATAACTGGAATATCAGAGTGGGAATACCGATTTTCATAATTTCAGACATAATTTCTTTTGAAAAACAGCATTTTTTTATACTGAAACTGAACGCACTTTTTCCTCTGAGTATATACCCCAGATACAGCAGGGAGGAAACAAATCGCGAAAGGGCTGTCGCCTCGGCTGCCCCTGCTACGCCAAGATTCAGCGTGTAAATAAAAACAGGATCCAGAATCATGTTAAGAACCGCACCGGTAAGCAGCACACCCATTGTTGTCTTTGCTGAGCCTTCGCTTGTTGCAATATTATTCATCGTGACATTGAAAATGCTGAAAACAGATGACGCTACACAAATGCCGGCATATGGTGCTGCATAGGGCATTATACTTTCTGTTGTACCAAGCAGCGTGAGAACGGGACGCAGGAAAATGAGCGTCAGAATTATTATTACTGCACCGACAGAAATACTGCCGTACAGGGCAGTACTTGCGGTTTTATCTGCTGTCTCATGTTCACCGTGTCCCAGCAGTCGCGAAATGCTTGACGCCGCACCGTTTCCGAAAAGCAGGCCCAGCCCTACAATGACCTGTGAGAGGGGAAAGACAACTGAAATTGCGGCCATCTGGCTTGTTCCAAGCCCTCCGACAAAGTACGCATCGGCAAGATTGTATACCGCGTTTATCAGCATGCCGGCCATTGTGGGAATTCCCATCGCAAGCAGCGCCCTGGGGACGGGTGCACTTGCCAGCAGATCCATTTTTTTGTTCATAATGTACGTTCCTTTCTTCTTGCTAAAAGATATAAAATAAAGTACTATAAATTATAGTATTGCAGCTGCGGACTTTGTAGTACTATAAATTATAGTACTTGTCAAGGGGGATATATGGCAGCAATTGATTTGATTGTACTCGGCATGGTAAAGAAAGAACCGCTGAGCGCGTACGATATTCAGAAACTGGTGGAATACCGCAGCATATCAAAATGGGTGAAAATAAGTACCCCTTCAATATATAAAAAAGTAATTCAGCTGGAAAAGGAAGGATTGATAAGAAGTACGCTTGTAAAAGAGGGAAATATGCCTGAAAAGGCCGTCTATTCTTTAACGGAAGCCGGTGAAAAAGAATTCGAAAAATTAATGTTTGAAATAGCGGCGGAACCTGTCCGTTTTTTTCTTGACTTCAACGCTGTCATAGTCAATCTTCAGAATCTT
>DCFX01000060.1 GCA_002314445.1 Treponema sp. UBA1793 | reverse complement strand
CAGGCTTTTCAACAGCCTGTACAAAAACAGTCTTTACGTTATTCATAGAAATCTCCCTGTCAGGCCGTTTGTATTTTACACCGAACGGATAAAACAGATAAATCGGAACGGGATTGAGCGCATATTCGCGCGGATTGCAGCCGAATTCGCGGTAAAATGCCCGCTGGTAGCCGTCAACGCTTTCAAATCCCACGTCGAATGCGGCGTCGATGACGCGCACATTTTCATCCCTGAGACGGAGTGCGGACTTCGACAGTTTGAGACGTCTGATGTAATCTGCCGGAGTCATGTTCAGAAACTGCTGGAACAGCCGGGACGCATACCACGGAGAATAACCGGTTATCCGTGCAAGCGCTCCCGGCGTAATGGTACCGGATACGTGTGCTTCGATATAATCCTGCATTGCCTGAACTGCTTCTGTCTGAATATCTGTTTCCATAGTGTTTACCTGACATCACAAACTATACTGCATAGGATATGAATCTTCCCGACTTTTTTTGTACTTTCTGCTACTATACTTCTCATCAGGGACTTTTGCTATGAACGGATATGAATGCATCACCGGTGCAATTACTTTTTTTGAAGACAAACTCCAGACAGCCTTTCGTCTGCAGCAAAGCGGAGAAGTATGCCGAAAACAGGAAATACGAAGTACTGCAGAACTTGCGGCGAAGAGCGGCTACTCAGTCTGGCATTTTACGAGGCTGTTTGCATCTGTTACGGGAATTAATCCAAAGGAATATATAACCGGCAGAATTATGAGTGAATGTGCACGCTGCATAGCATCGCAAAAAACGCAGGCTGGCAGCAGAACACTTGCATCCGTCGCATTTGCCGCAGGATTCGACGACTACGAAACGTTTTCCCGCTCATTCCGGCGGAGGTTCGGGCTTTCGCCCCGCACCCTGAAGGCCTCAGGAACGCTCGATTCTGTCGCCTCTCTGATGACTCCGCGGTTTGTTCCGGTGATTCAGCCACTTTACACTGCCTCTGAAAAATTATCGCAATCCGATTCCGACTGGTTCGCTTCTGCCGGGCTCAAAGCTGAAATTGTTGACAGGCTGCCATTCCATATTACCGGACTGCCTTTTTACCTTACTGAAAAAACGACGTCGTTCAACCGGATGTGGTCGGCATTTTCGAAAAAAACGCATCTCGTCGCAGGATGTACAGCACCGGAGACGTTCTGCCAGTATACCGCATGGACTCCGTCCGCAGGCTGCGCTGCTGACGGAACCGGACGGGAAACAGAAACCGACAGTGGCGGTGCAATTCTGATATTGTGTGCGCTCGTTACCGATCCGGTTTTCGTACAGGAACCGGTTTTTACAAGCAGAGCAGTACCCGGCGGAAAGTTTCTGCACTGTATCCATTCCGCGGGAATAGAAACAATCAGCGAAACCTACCGCCGCATTTACAGCGGGTTCATTGCAGCATCGAAACTGCCGCTTACATCGTGCTGGGAATATCAGACATATAACAGCGACGGCAGTACCAGTATCTTTATCCCGCTCTCATAACGGAATGAGGAACGGATAAATTCCCGCTGAACCAGCCGGCAGTTCCCTAAAACTGAAAAACACTTTCCCAGTCAAAGCTGTCGCTTTCCTCATACGATTTTGGCCATGAAGCGCACCACCCGGGAACGTCTGCCGAAAGGATACGGTCTGCAGACGGATGATACGGCTTTATATCGAGAACGGGTGTTTCGTCTTCCGCGTCAATCCATGCCAGATTGATTACCGCCTTTTCCGTATCAAAACCGGTGACCTGCACGGTACTTGTGCAGATTCCGTTCGGACGCACGGGAGAGCGGGTTGCAAATACGCCCATGTGTTCCGGTGCATTTTTATACGGTGCAGGCATGACAAGCATGCTCTCGTTCCATTCCGGCGCTTTATCCGCATACCACACAACAGTAACGTGGGTAAATCCCGAAAGCCCTGTTAGCCCTGCTGCATACGCTTTGTCCAGCTGCACCGAAAAACCTGTTCCGGTACACACTTTTCCGATTTTTTTCATCACAATAGATTTCATTCAATACCTCCTCGATTACTGTCTGTAATTCCTGCAATAATCGTATCGGTCTTTCCCTGCAAAGTGCGGACACAACGTGCTTTCCGTACGGAATGTCTGATTATTTGTGCTGAATTAATGCCGCTGCACGAATCAGTGGCGCTTCTTTTCTTTCTTCTTTATCTGCTCCGCTTCCCAATGGGACTGCCTGTCCTCTCGGCACTCCCTGCGCCGTTCCTGTTTTTTCTGCGCAAAGTATGCCGTCTGTGCGGCTTTAAATACGTCGAGCGATTTGCACAGAGAACCGGACGAACGTCCTGAACTGAGTGACTTTACGCGGATGCGTACCGGACTTTCCGCCGGAAAAAGCGGGATACCCGCAAATTCATACAGCATCCAGTTCAGCAGACGCGGATGAGACGGTTCTGCGCCGAAGATGTACCTGCCGGTATACAGCATGCCGTTTTCTTTTTTTTCGATAAGTGCCGACCAGAACTGGCCGTCAAAATAAATGGTGGTAATAACAAAATCGTCCATAGTCTGCTCCTGAGGGCGTAATACCCCCCTAAGAGCAGAACCGGACATCAATTTTACGATTGAAGGCTACTGGGCTGCAGGAAAAACGGCACCTTTTCGGGCAAGGTCTTCCGTACAGTCAGCCGGACTACCGTACCGGCTCGTGTTTTTGTTCTGCGACACAAACCTACTATAGACGGTCTGTCCGTGTCAATAAGCTTATGAAGCGGGCAGCAGTTTCTTTTCCATGCAGATAGAATTCGGCATATCCTTATACTGCCCGTAATTCGGAATGACGGCATATCCCAGCCTGCGGTATAACCCCATCGCAGCGGCGAGCGGTGTGCCTGTCTCAAGAATCATACGTTCATAACCGGAAGAAACCGCCCACTCTTCAAGGGCAGTGACAAGTTTTTTTGAAATTCCCTGCCCGCGGTATTCCTTACGTACAAAAACGCGTTTCAGTTCAACCGTCGTTCCGTCGTATTCCTTAAAACTGCCTCCTGCAATTGCAGTGGCACCGTCATAAAAGACAACCACATGATGAATCTGCTCAAGCGTATTATACTGTGCATACTGTGACCGTTGAAATTTCTTTCCGACAAGTTCGTCGAGATTTTCATCAAGCAGCCGGCACAACTCAATAAAGTCCGTATTCTTTCCGTCTGTGCGGAGCGCCGTATAAGACGGTGTTGTAATGTGATTTTTATTATTCATAGAACTCCCTGAAATGGGGGCAGTATATCATATGAAAACCGCAAATTCAATCAATAAATCTGCCGCACGAATCAAAACTTGACAACAGGTGCGGCTGCAATAATAATGGCTGGCAGGAGATACGGCACGGTGATGTTCTCATACGACACAATACGGGAAATGAATGAAACGGAACTCGGTATTTATACATATATCACTGCAAACCTTGACAAGATACCGTTCATGACAATCAGGGAACTGTCTGGCGCAGTACATGTGTCGACCTCTACCGTTCTGAGGTTCTGCAATACCGCGGGATTTGAAAAATACGCAGAGTTCAAAGAGGCCGTACAGTCGGAAAAAGAAGGCATCATGAACACACCCCCTCAGGAAGATTTGAAGGAAATTCTGCAGTATATGACGGGAACAAACACCAGTGCATTCGAGGAAAAAATAGAAAGCGCAGCGGCCCTTATCAGAAAGGCCGACACAGTCATTTTTGCCGGACAGGGTTCTTCGGGCACTCTTGCAAAATACGGTGCACGGTATTTTACAAATCTCGGGAAATTTTCAGTCGGACTGGAAGATACGTTCTATCCTGTCGGAAACAATTTTCCTCACGGAGGAGCGCTTGTCGTACTTTCGGAAAGCGGCGAAACAAAGGAAGTAAACAACTTCGTTCTTCAGTTCCGGAAAAAAGATTTCAGCATTCTTAGTATTACGAACAGTCCTCACTCAACGCTGGCAAAACTGTCCGACTGGAACATTTCGTATATGATGAACCACGAGCGGATAAACGGCGGTTTCAATGCAACGACACAGGTTCCCGTCCTGTTTATAATGGAAACAATAGCCCGCAGAATTGATCCGTGCGGCGGATTTGTTGATAAAAAAAACACCTTGTGACTTTTTTTGTAACAATCAGTAGTATAGTATAGCGTTATTATGACAGAACTTGAAAAATGCACGGCAGGCGAAATCTACAACTGCCACGATCCCGTATTCCTTGAATTCAAAAAAACGACGCGCAGGCTGCTTGCTCAGTATAACGCACTGGCATATGACCAGAAAGCAGAAAAACGCGAAGTTCTTGAACAGCTGTTCGGGACAATCGGTACGAACGTTTCCGTGGGGCTGCCGTTTATCTGCGATTACGGACGGAATATCCGCATCGGCAGCAACGTGTCAATCAATATGAACTGTACTTTTGTCGACTGCAATACAATCACAATAGGCGGCAACGTGCTTATTGCTTCAAACGTGCAGATTTACACGGCATCGCATCCTGTCGAATACGAAGAACGTGTCGTACAGGACTGGGATACGGAAAGCGGACGGTATTTCTGCAACACATATGCAAAACCTGTGACTATCTGCAGCGGCTGCTGGCTCGGCGGCGGTGTTATCGTTCTGCCCGGAGTCACAATCGGAGAGCGGTCAGTCATCGGAGCAGGAAGCGTTGTAACGAAGGATATTCCTCCCGACAGCGTCGCAGCCGGCAACCCGTGCAGAGTTATACGAAAAATAAACGGAGCAGCAAAATGATTAAAATGGTCGCATTCGATTTTGACGGGACAATCGGAGACACAATGGAAATGTGTGTCTCTGTGTTCAAACAGATACTCACCCCTTATCTTGACCACCCGGCAACGTATGAGGAAATTGCGGGAACGTTCGGTTTAAATGAAAAAGGGATGCTTAAGCTGCTTGTCGGGGACAACTGGCAGAAGGCGTACAATGAACTTGTCGTACTGTACAAACAGAATCTGCAATACTGCAGCACCCCCTTTACCGGCATTCCCGAACTGATAGAAGAATTGAAATCAAAAAATATCCTCACGGCGCTTATTACCGGAAAGGGAAAAGAGACGTGTGATATGACGCTTGCAGAATACGGCATGACCCGCTCGTTCTGTGCAGTGGAAACAGGCCGCGACGACAGAACCGACAAAGATTCTGCAATGAAGCGGCTTATGGAAACATACCATCTGCTCCCCGGAGAATTTATGTACATCGGTGATACCGTGTACGATGCGGAAGCAGCTCACAAAGCGGGAACCGTCTGCCTGTCCGCAGCATATGGCGGAGTAGTCGATACGGCGGCATTGGAAAAGGTAAACCCGGGAAAAGTATTCACCACAGTAGAAGCGATGAGGAAATATATTGAAGAGAAAGTATTCAAATCCTTTCTCTTTATTTGCCGGGGAAATGCAGCACGAAGCCAGTTCGCAGAGGCACTCATGCGCTCTTATGGATATACAAATATTTATTCTGCAGGTATCCACGTAAGTGAAAACCACCAGAATATCTGTCTCAGGGACGACGGTGAAAAAGCGCTGCGTGCCGTTGCATCTTTTAAACGGATGACAGGAATAGACATATCAAATAACAAAAGAAAATTGCTCTGTGAAGAAGATGCCGTTAAGGCAGATACTATCATTTCATTCTTATCACAGACTGAACTGCCGTCTTTCATGGAAAAATATGCGGATAAAATTACAATCTGGGATGTCCCGGACCCGAAGGAAATGGATGAAACAGGATATACGGCTGTAATTAATGAAATAAAGGACAGAATTACCAAAGTGACCCAAAAATCAGACATACACTATACTATAGAAAAACCAGCTCCGGAAGATGCAGAACAGATGCTCGAATATCTGAAACAGGTCGGTTCAGAAAGTGATAATCTGTCGTTCGGTTCTGAAGGGCTGCCCTTCTCTGCCGCTGAAGAACGAGATTTCATAAAATCCTCTCAAAATTCAAAAACACAGATATGGTTTGTTGCAAAAGATAATGGTAAAATAATAGGAGACTGCAATATAGATGCACTGCCGCGGCGATTCTCACACAGAGGGGAACTGGGAATTGCAGTAATCCATGATTACTGCAATAAGGGAGTAGGTTCCGCACTGATAAAAAAAGCGCTGGATGCGGCAAAAAACATCCTTCATCTTGAAATCATCACTCTTGAAGTAAAATCGGATAATTACGCAGCGATTCACGTATACGAGAAATTCGGATTTGAAAAATTCGGTACGTTTAAAAAATTCTTTAAAAAGGGAAATGATTATTCGGACGCTGATTATATGAATCTGTACTTTTCATAACAGCAGAAGAGGAAAAATATACGGGCATTAATCAATACCCCCGCCGCAAGCAGCGGGGTATTAAACCCTCCGCACGAATAAATTCTGCTGAAGATGAATTGTAGAAGCAATGTTAAGTATAAGAGTATTTATGATCTCACTTTCAACGTCTGTCTTGTCATCTTCAGAATAAAGCTATTCCACTCATCCAATGTCATTTTACCCTTGGTAATCAGTTTGAATTGAAAAGAATTAAAACCAGGATTGTCGGGCAGTGACATATTTATTTCAACAAGATCATAATTAACCGCATCCGCATAAAGATGTCCCGGCTTTTTTTCATGATTTTGTATTTTTACTTCATATACGTCGCAAAACTTTCCGTCATGTTCTTCCTGCCCCGTAAACCGAAATCTGCTGTACCCCGCAAACTTAAAACGGGCAAGATTATCCGGCGCAAGAAATCCTGCCTCAAAATCAGTTCCTTTTTTTTTCAAATACGGCAGCATCGTGTTAAGGTCTGCCCAGTCAAAATTATAATTATATGAAGGGGTAATTCCCATAGTACAATGCCGCGTGTGACTATGAAATGTAACCGTAAGATCAGTTCCCATATACTGTGAAAAGGCATTCAGTTTTCTGTTCCCTTCCTTATCAACAAGATATGCGGAAATCGTTTCCGGCTGGAAATGTATGAGATCATAGTCGGCACAGACAAGGTCCGTCGCATGCTGTAACTTTGAAAAGCGGTATATCTTGAAACTCTCACTCCGCTCTTTCGACGGATAATAAATCCATACATCAGCCGGAAAGCTGCCGTCCTGATTTGATTTTTTATACTGAAATACATATCCAGTTCTGTCATATGGAACCTTATCCGTATCGAATGCAGCAGTATGATCCAGCGTCTCAGGGTAGTAAACTGAATGATACGGCATGGTATGGCAACCGGTTATAAAACTGCCCGCTGAAACAAAAAAGGAAGTAATCCAGACCGCATATTTCTTTTTCATACTATTTCTCCTGTAGAATCAAACGGAATTTGTACTCCGCAAAATAAACCAATATATCCTTAATTAATTTGTATATGCCATAAAAAGTTAACGGATACCAGCCGCCACACACCGCCGACGCAATTCTGCAGCAGTATCTCATTCGCAGTATAATCTTCGTTTTCAAACCGGCGTACCCGTGATACCGGCACGGTAATCTGGAGTCCCTGTTTTTTTGCAATCTGTATCTGGAATGAAGGTATAATGGAAAATGTCACAAAGTCCGGATCATAGGGCTGATATACTTCGTCAAAGTAATCACTTGAATACCATCCCTGTGCGATAAACTGGATACCGGCCATGCCGGCCTTTTTTGGAAACTGATATGCAATCATACCGCCGTACACATACCGCCAGCCGTTTACGCATTCGCTTTGGGTTGAAAATTTCCAAACTTCCCCGTTTCCGGTACCGGTAAGATAAACGAATTCAGGAGCATAGATAAGTTCGACAATAACAGGCCCGAAAGGAATGACAAGAACTGCAGACGCGGTAAAATCACAAAACAGGCTTCCGAAGGCGGGAAAATTTCTGTATTTGTTTTCGCTCACATCATAAACGCCGAGTGCAGTATACAGGGATCCGTAATTCCATGCCGTGCCGAGCTGGCCGCAGGCTGCAATCGTAAAAAGCGGCGTAATATTGACAGTACCTGTTGTACAAACAGTAATTCCAACAGGAGAAACGGATAAACCACAGAAATATCCGCAATAAAAAATATTATGGATAGTCGGCTTGAATGTATATGGATTGGGATAACTGATTTTTATCGAGAAGGCAGGAAAAACTACGGGTATAAACGGAATGTCGCGGATGCCGGCAGTATCGCCCCACTGTACACCGGCACTGCGTTCGGTCTCAAATATACCTGTAACATCAACACCGGTGTCCACAAACGGACTCTTCGATGCAGCGGTATCTTTTATATCTGCAGCTTCCTTCGCTCCAGGAGATTCTTCAATTTCCCGAGTTTCTTCTTCCGCAACACAGACAACTATGCTGATACATACAAATAGAATACAGCTGATTATTTTTTTCATAATTTATTCTCTTTATCTTTCTTAGCAGATTATCTCAGCTGCCCGCGGGTTTTTATTATCAAAAAAACGGCACAGACTATCATTTCAATTCCGAATATGACAATGTAATGGTTATTTGTTGGTGCAACGCCAGCCAATGTCGAAAAGGTAATCTTCGTAGTCATCAGGCAGTTGATTACATTCATGCTCAAATGACAGTAGATTCCTCCGATAAAAAGGGGGGCGGCAGATGTCTGATATAACCAGGTCATAAGGATAGACAGCGCGATTTCAATCAGAATAAAAAACGGGTACATTCTCATTCCGAGCGCATACTGTGTTGATCCGGGAGCATTAAATTCTATAAAATGCCAGGCCCCGAAAAAAAGTCCCACAATAAGAGTTGCAGGTACCGGATTCATTTTTTGAAGTAATTTCGGAAGCGCATACCCGCGCAGGCCGAATAATTCTTCTGCAAGCGGACCTCCAAATAACACAGCGATAATAAAAGCAGGAATATACAAGGGTTCCTTTCTGATAAATTCAAATCCCGGAATATCCTTAAACAGGATGTATGCAATCAGTAACGCCAGTGCATCGGTGATAATAAAAAAAAGCGGGATACAAAGCAGAGGTTTTATATCTTCCTTTTTAGGTATGGCTCTTTTCAGGATTTTCAACAAACCGCTCTTTCCGTCCAGATAGAAAGTCAGCAATGCTCCGGATACCGACATTCCCCAAATCAGCCATATCGGTCTCCCAATGAATATCCAGGGTGCATAACCGATTACTGCGGATAAAATAAAGAAAATAATAACCTGGTACTTTATTATAAATTCTTTCATACGTTTCTATCTCCCGCAGGATTCATCATACCTGTGATCTTTCCTAAAGGACAACCCGAAAATCATTGAATATGACCAAGGTCACACCAGTTTTCATTTTAATGTGACCAAAGTCATATTAAAATGAAATAGATGAATACCGTTACAAAGGACAGACTGGAAAATCATGACTATACAAAACAGGAAGTTCTTTACATGATACACTATCGCGTTTAAGATACAGGTATGGGTGAAGACAACAACAACTTCGCTGAAAACAGGGTATCAAAACCGCTGATGAATAAACGAAAAACAATTTGGCGTATAATAGCCGTTATCGGATTAATCGGTTTTTCTGCAGACCTGTCAATACCTTTCCTATTACCTGATTTGTGTACTCAGGCAGCGGGAATGTATATTCAAAATACGGAATTTTTCTTTCCAACTCAATTTTTGTGCGCCGCAGATGTCGCGGGTATAGGGATTTTTCTCTATTTGTGCTTTCGCCCGCTTACATTTGAATTATACGGATTATACAGTCTTTTAGTCGCAGTAATTAATTTGTTAAATTTTCATTGTACTCCCTGGGGCATGATGATGTATGTACTGGCGTTTATAACATTTTCTTTACGCGGCTATCTGCATACTCATACAAAAATAAAAATTACCGCTGCCGGTATTGTTTTTCTGCTTTTAATAAGCACAGGATTGCGGTGCGGCAAAAAGATATTCTTTATTGAAGTATTTTCTCTGGCAGAGTATACGGCTTTGCTGTTCGTTATTCTCCTTTTTGTATATGAAAAAATCAGAATGGAAAAAAGTACAAAGAAAGACCGAATTCTCGATTTGACGGAGTTTCCGGAATTGACGGAACGGGACCGGGAATGGACGAAGCTTGCGCTTACCCAAATGAAATACGATACAATTGCGTCCCGGTACGGTATGACGACAGGTTCGGTAAAGAACCGTATGAAAAGGATTTTCACCATTCTTGACGTGCCGGACAGGATAGGTCTTATGGCAAAATACAGCAGCTACGAAGTTATAACGACAGAAAAAGAGCTTGCCGCATGGAAAGAAAGATTTCTGCACAGAACACCTGCTGAACAGATTTCCGCCAGGTAAATGCATTTTATATCCTGTAGTATATTTCGGAAAATACGGATTAAATCATCGGGATGCATCCGCATTTCTTTATGTATCCATCCGCACCAGTTCGCGGAGCGCTTTGTTCCTGTAGACAAGGTCTGTACGTGCCGTAAATCCCTGTTTTTCCCAAAACGCATTTCCCTTTTCGTTGCGGGAAAATACGACGAGCAGGACTTTGCTTATACCTTCTTTCCTCAGAGCTTCCAGTGCCGCGCGGACCAGAGCCGTACCCGTTCCCTTGTGCTGTTCATCTTCGGCAACAACCGTATGATGAATCATCCCCCGCCGTCCGTCATGTCCGCACATGATTGCACCGATTATAATCCTGCCCTGTTCTGCAACAAAGCAGGTATGCGGATTGCGTGCAAGATACCGCGCTATGCCTTCGCGTGAATCGTCGACGTCGTTAAGTCCCATTCCCGGCGGCGTCGTCCAGAGGCGGTACATCGCGTCGTAATCGGCAGGCTTCATAAGACGTATCTGCATGTTATCTGTCCCGCACATCACGCAGGTAATTATATATGGTAAATTTTGAAACGCCGAGTTCGGCAGCTACCGTATCGACAGCTCCCTTAATCTCAAAAATACCGAGTTCCTGCAGTTTCTGCACAATTTTCCGGTTTTTCTCAATCGGAGCAACACCGGTCGTCTGGCTCATTTTCTTCTGTACGCTTAAAAATGCAGAATGTACAAGATCTTCAACAGTGTTTGAGTAGTTTTCGCTTACAGAATCTTTTGTACCGCCTTCTTCCTGCGGCATCAGTATTTTCATAAACTGATTCAGTGGCGCGCTTATATCCAGGTTTATGCAGATAAAGCCTATAAGGTCTTTGTTTTCATTTCTGATAAAAACAGTCACGGCACGGAGCAGTTTGCCGGAAGCAGTCTTTGAAAAATACGGGCCTACCATATCCTCTGTCGTATCTTTTGCCTTTTCCACCAATTCAAGAGCAAGATCGGTAAGAGGAGAACCGATTTGCCGCCCGGTCACTTCGCCGTGATTAATGTAGATAAGTGATTTGAAAGGATTCTCAAGAGAGTGAATAGTTGTCTCGCAGCAGTTTCCGAATACCCGGCCGATTCCCTCTGCAACAGCAACGTATGATTCAAGTATTTTCCGGTCATTTTCTGTAAGATTTCTTGAGATCAGTTCTTTTTTTTTCAACTGTTCCATCACTATAATTATGGACGGAAAAATCAAAAAGTCAATATAAAATGTAAAATTCCTTGTTAAAAATTACAAAATTATTGTAAATTTTGTTGACAAATTTTATAAAGCACCTATACAATACAAATGAGCTCACAAACGGAAACAATGATGTTTCCTGAACCAAGAAACAGGAAATGGAAAGAGTTTCGGAAACAATGGCGTTTCCTTGCATAAAGCTACTTAGAAGGAGGTAGTTTGTTATGGAAGAACAAGGAAAAAAGCTTAATATGTTTAACATATTTTGTCTGGGCTTAGGCGGAGCAATCGGTTCCGGTATTTTCGTACTCTTGGGCTACGGTATTGCTTACACGGGGCGGTCAATTATACTGGTCTGCGTGGGCGGATGTCTGTTCATGCTGCTCGCTTATATGTACAACGTCATAATGAGCGCAATGTTCGTATTTAAAGGCGGAGATTACAGTCAGAAAGCGCTGCTGTTCAATCCGCTGATGACAGGATTCTCTGCCGCCATGACTCTCGTCAACAGTATGGCTATGTCAAGTTACGCACTTGCGCTCGTAGGCTATATTGCTGCAATCTTTCCTGTCGTTGAACCTTACACCCGTCCGGCAGCCATCATCATAATGACGCTGTTTTTTGCGAGCAGTATAAAAGGGTCACGTTTTATAACGCTGCTTGAAAACGTAATGACCATCGTTCTTATTGCAGCTATTGGCCTGTTTGTCATCTTCGGCCTGCCGCAGATAAAACCGGGGTATTTTTCAAACAGCGACGGAGGATTCTTTAAAGGCGGAGTGCCGGGATTCTTCAGCGCTCTGGCTATTATGGGCTGGGCTTGTCAGGGAACGACAATGGCACCTGTTTCACTTGTAGCTGTTACAAACAAACCTAAAAGAACAATACCAATCGGTATACTATGGGTTACAGTAGCGCTGGCTGTGGTATACGGCGCAATGAGTTTTGTTGCGGCCGGCGTTCTGCCATACGACAAAGTTGCCGGGGCTAATTTAAGCTCAACCGCAAAGGCTATATTCCCGAACAGTATTTATATTATGTTCGTTCTTGGCGGCGGTGTCTGCGCTATTGCAACGAGTCTTCTTGGCGGAATAGCGATGCTGCGGTATCCTCTGATGAAAATCGCAGAAGACGGATGGCTTCCTTCTGCTTTCAAAAAGCAGACAAAAAACGGATATCCGTGGGTCATTCAGCTTACATTCTATCTGCTGAGCGTCCTGCCGCTTCTCATGGGGTTCAGTCTCGATGCCATAGTTTCACTCGTAATGATTCCGTGCATGCTCATGAATGTATATTTGAACATTGCATGTATTACGCTGCCGAAGAGGTATCCTGAACAATGGAAGAAATGTATGCTCCGCATGCCCGTTCCCCTGTACAACGTAATCTGTGTACTTTCCGCGGTATGTGCCGGCATCGTTGCATTCAATCTGTTCAAAGATCTCAAAGGAAAGGATATGATTGTTTCGTTGATTATTATTGCTGTCTGTGCGGTGCTTTCAATATTCAGATTGAAAACAGGCGCAGTTAAAAAAGAGGATCTCGAAACAAACAGAGAGACAATTATAACACAGGCACTTGCTGACGATACAATCTGACAATCAGACTATACGCCGGCACTGTGTATAACTGCATATAATAACAGACGGTACTTCTGTTCATCATTGAACAGGAGCCGTCTGAATTTTCAGGAGTGACTGTTATGAAATATGATTTTACTTCCATCATGGACCGGCACGGTAAAGATGCCATCGCAGTTGACGGGCTGGGTGCAATACCGGGTTTTTCCCCGGAACTGCCGGAAAAAGGTTTCGACGTAATCCCTATGTGGGTTGCAGACATGAATTTTCCCACAGTACCGACAATTTCCGAGGCGATAATCGAACGGGCAAAACATCCTGCATTCGGTTATTTTATGCCTGAAGACGAATACTTCAATTCCATCATCAGATGGCAGGAAAAGCGCCACAATTTAACAGGGCTTACAAAAGAATGCATAGGATATGAAAACGGCGTTCTGGGTGGTGTCGTTTCCACATTGTGCGCATTCTCTGCTCCCGGCGATCCGGTTCTGCTTCATTCTCCCACATATATAGGATTTACAGGCTGCATCGAGAACAACGGCCGCAAAATTATTCTCTCTCCGCTCAAAAAAGACGAAAAAGGAATATGGCGGATGGATTTTGAAGATATGGCTGCAAAAATCAAAGCGAACAAAATACACGTGGCCGTTTTCTGCAATCCGCACAATCCCTGCGGACGAGTATGGGAAAAGTGGGAAATTGAAAAAGCAATGGAAATTTACAAGGCAAACGACTGTGTCGTCATATCCGACGAAATCTGGTCCGATATCATACTGAAAGGCCATAAGCACATTCCCGTTCAGTCAGTCAGCGAAGATGCAAAAAACAGGACGGCAGCTTTTTACGCTCCCAGCAAAACGTTCAATCTTGCCGGTCTTATCGGCTCGTATCATATAATTTACAATTCATACCTGCGCGACCGCGTACGGGCACAGAGCAGCAAACCGCACTACAACGATATGAATGTGCTCAGCATGCATGCCCTTATCGGCGCATACAAACCGGAAGGATACGAATGGGTGGACGAACTGTGCAGCGTCCTGAGCGGAAATGTCGATTACGTATGCGACTATATTGCCGCTCATTTTGAAGGTGTACATGTATCAAAACCGGAAGGAACGTATATGCTTTTCCTCGACTGCTCAGAGTGGTGTGAAAAACACGGAAAGACGATAGACGAACTGGAAAAGAGCGGCTGGAAAGTCGGCGTGGCATGGCAGGACGGACGTATGTTCCACGGCCCCTGTGCAATCCGATTGAACGTTGCGCTCCCGCTCAGCAGGGTTAAGGAAGCAATGAGCCGGCTGGACAAATACGTCTTTAACGCATAATTCATGTATGCCGGAAGGCAGAAAAATGTTCAGGAGGTACTTTTAATGGTAAAAATTACAGAAGGAGACCATTTTCCGGATTTTCAGTTCTCGACACCGTACCGGAAAGATGTAAAACTCAGCGAAGAGATGGTACCTGATGGGAAAACTATCCTCGTATTCCTCAGATATTACGGCTGCCCTGTTTGTCAGTACGACATGGTCCAGTATGCACGTGGATATGATCAAATCAGGGGGGCAGGCGGAAAAATGCTTGTCGTTCTTCAAAGTGATCCTGACCATCTCAGACAGGAACTTGGCAGCGAAACTGCATTCCCGTTTGAAATTATATGCGATCCCACGGAATCGCTGTATCATGAATTCGGAATTCTGCCGGCACCGGGCAAGCTGAAAATGATTGGCCCAAAAACAATGATAAAAATAGCAAAAGTGCAGGCGGAAGGATTTAAGCACGGAATCTCGGAAGGCGAAGAACTTCAGCTCCCTGCCGCTTTCATTTTGAATCCTGATATGACTGTTTCGTATGCCCACTATGCAAAGTGGCTGGACGATATGCCCGGTGCGGCGGAGCTGACTGCCCTGCTTAAATGAATTATACTGTCACAACAACAAAATAAAGATAAAGGATAATCAACTATGGCAAAACAGCAAGTTCAAACATCAAATGCACCTGCCGCGATAGGCCCCTATTCGCAGGGCATCCGCGCAGGTGAAACTATTTACGTATCGGGACAGCTTCCTATTAATCCCGCTACAGGCTCGTTCGCAGGAGAAGACATTACAGCGCAGACAAAACAATCTCTGGAAAACATCCGTGCAGTACTTGCAGCAGCAGGAACTGATATGGCAGATATTGTTAAAACGACTGTCTTTCTCAAGGATATGGAAGATTTTGCTGCAATGAACAAAGTATATGCTGAATTTTTTACGGGAGCATGCCCTGCACGTTCTGCAGTCCAGGTTGCCTGCCTGCCTAAAAATGCACGCATAGAAATAGAAGCTGTTGCAGTGCGCTCTGAATAATTTCTCACCATACAGCGCAGTCAAACTGCGCTGTATGCCTCTGTCCGTCTTCTCACTTCATTCCCCATGATTTTTCATCTGCAAATTGATATAGTATAGTCCAGAGGTATTTTATGGGTATCAATGAATGTATACACTCACGCCATTCCGTACGTGCATATGAAGATAAACCGCTTGATGAGGATACTGCTGCAAAACTGGAAGAAAGCATTGCCGCCGCAAACAGAGACGGTTCGCTTTCATGCCGGCTTATCCGTAACGATAAAAGCATATTTGACACAATTCTCAATCATTACGGCTGGTTTAAAAATGTGAGCAATGTCATTGTACTGGCAGGGAAAGATGCTTCCGATCTTGAGGAGCGTATCGGATATTATGGAGAAAGAATCGTTCTGGCCGCAACGGCTCTGGGTCTCGGTACCTGCTGGGTTGCCGGGACGTACAAAAAGAAAAATGTCCCTGTCGCCGCAGGAGAAAAACTTGTATGCGTCATTGCCGCGGGCTATCCCATGAAGCCGGGAAAGGCTCATAAATCAAAATCGTTCAGCCAGGTAAGTGTAACGGACGGCCCCGTTCCTGAGTGGTTTAAAAACGGCGTTGAAGCCGCACTTCTTGCACCAACGGCAGTAAACCAGCAGAAATTCTGTTTTGTGCTGGAAGGGAATGCAGTAGAAGCAAAAATCAAGGGAACGGGCTCTGCTGTAAAAATCGACCTTGGCATTGTAAAAGAACACTTTGAAGAAGGAGCAGGAAGAGAAAACTTTCACTGGAAATAACAGTCATCACCGGGGGACGCTCCAGAGCATCATGTTGTCTGCAAATTGAATTGTTACTCTCCCGGCATCTTTCAGCCACGACAAATAGGACTTTACGGTGCTTCCGGCAAGGACATACTGTTCGTCAGTCATGACAAGCCCGTAATCGTTGAACAGCCGCTGCAGAATGTGTTCAAAGCAGACTGGTGCCGCGCAAATAGAAATTATTTTTTCTGCAATTCCGTGTACTTTATCAATATTCAGCCGGGCAAGCGGTGCAATATCTTCAGTTGCCGCAGCATGTGCCGGAACGAACATTTTTGCCTTGAGAGTCTTAACTGTTTCAAGGGTGGAAAGATACGCTTCCACATCATAAATAAAACTTACCTGATACTTTTCCAGCGTTTCCCTGCTTGAAAGGCAGTCGGCCAGATAGACAACGTCGTCAGCATCGCGATAGCCCACCATGTCGAAAAAATGCCCCGGAAGATTGATAATCGACATTCCCTGCGGAAGAACGTCTTGTGTAAGATAGTGTACATCGCTTTCCTGAGCCATGAGGAATTTATGTCTGAGGCTGGCAGGAGGAAATCCGCCGTAGAGGAAGGACGGTTCAAGAACTGGATGACGCGTAAAATCGCATTCAATTCCCGGCGCATATATTGAGCATCCCGTCTGGCTCTGCAGATACTTATTACCGCCGATATGATCTGCATTTGAGTGCGTGTTGAAAATCGCTTTCAGATGCCAGCTGTGCTGTTCAAGAATCTGCCTTACCTTTCTCCCTGCATCCTTGTCGCTTCCGCTGTCTATAAGACAGACACTTCCGTCATTTTCCGCATAGATACCTATCTTTGCAGGACAATCGATATAATAGCTGTGCTCCCCGACCTGTACTAGTTCATACATAAAACCGCCTCTGCATGAGCCAATTTCAAAAGTCTGTTACTTTTAGAAATGTCTCTCAATAAGTATATTTTATTTTTTATCTTTTTTATAGACAAAATCTATAGTAAAATTATCCACAATCAGCAAATTATTGACTCTTTTCATATATAATCCTACTATTTTATAATATAAAATATATAATAAACCAAAAGAAGAGGAAGCTATACTATGAACAAGTCTTTTACAAAAATGCTGATTATTGCAGGATTATCTGCATATGCGTTCAGCCTTCCGGGCTGCAGCAGGAAACAGCCTGCACCGGCAGCAGATAAGACAGATACGCCGCGCACAATATATGTAGCACACACACAAACCTATGTACCTTATGTTTTTGTCGACAGCAAAAGCAATTCGGACGGTTTTGAAGTTGCGGTCTGGAAAGAAATTGATGCAATGTATCCGCAGTATAAAATTGAATTTATCCCTACATCGGACGACGATCTGCTCATAGGAGTTCAGACGGGTAAATACGCGGTCGGTATTAAAGGTGCATGGTCCACAGACGAACGCCGGGCAAAATATTTATTCCCCCGGAATTACCTCGGGGCGAGCGTCATCGGGCTGACGTTCCGCAGCGAAGATGCCGGTAAAATTCACGACCTCGAAAGCTTTGCAGAATACAGCGGAAAGCTCGTGCCAATCTCTCCCCAGTCGGCTCAATATGCCATTATCACCGATTTTAATAAAGCCCATCCCGACGCGCAAATAAAGCTCGTCCCGTCGGACGTATTCAATATCCCCGAGTCATACACCTGGGTACTGGAAAAACGGTACGACGGATTTTTTGACCTGCAGGTTGCGTACAAACGGAACGTGCTCGACGAAAACGGCCCGTACCATCAGTTCGCGGATAAACTTTCATATGTAATCTACAAGGCAGTTCCGACATGGCCTCTGTTCAATAAAGCAGAAACACAACTTGCGTCCGACTACGATAAAGCAATACAGACGCTGCATGAGAACGGCACATACACGGAACTTGCAGACAAATATTTCGGCGAAGATATTTCAAAATACGTGCAGAAATAGTATGCTTACGCACAATGCGCCCGTTTGATCCAGCCTTTATTTTAAAATCGTTTACCGAACTCTTACCCTTCGCCGGAAGAACGCTTGAGGTAATGCTGTTGTCCGTCGTATGCGGTACGCTGTTCGGTACGCTGCTTGCATGGGCCCGGCTTTCCCGCTCTCATATTGCCAGGGCAGCGGCGGCGGTATATGTGCATATCATACGATGTACGCCTTCGATTGTCCTCCTCTTCATCGTCTATTACGGCCTTCCCGTATTATTCAGGCTGGCCACAGGCATCAGAACAGGCTACAACGGCAAACTGATCTACGTCACAATCACGCTTTCCCTTTTGTTCGCTGCCTCAATGTGCGAACTGTTCCGTTCATCGTACAGTTCTGTCGATGAAGGCCAGTGGGACGCAGCTTTCTGCTGCGGATTTACCCCAATCCAGACAGCACGGCTTATCATCATACCGCAGGCACTCACGGCCGCACTGCCGGTTTTCTGCAGCGAAATTATCGCACTGCTCAAACAGGGTGCACTGGCTTTTACAATCGGATTTATAGACCTTATGGGAGAGACTGACGTTATCGTCGCACGCAATTATGGCGCCCACGGACTTGAGACATACATTGCACTTGCTGTCATTTACTGGGTCCTCGCAATTGCAATTGAACTGATTGAAGGATTTTTTGAACAGCGCGCAATGCGGGGAAAGTCAATTCCCGGCAGGGACGGCAGCAAATGGAACTGAATCTGCCGTTTCTTGAAAAAACATTCATCCTCGCACTCCGCGGCATTCCCGTATCGCTTGAAATAACGGTCTTGTCTATACTCCTGGCAGCCCTGCCCGCGTATCTTATGGCGCTTGCCAGACTGTATCATGTAAAGATTGCCTCTCAGATTATCAAAGTGTTTATCTCGCTTATCCGAGGAACGCCGATGATTGTACAGATTCTGTTCATTTACAGCCTGCTGCCGAGCCTGATTAATGCAGTTGCGGTAAGATGCAGCAGCTCGTTCAACGTATTCGACATTCATCCGGTTGTCTATGCTGTCGTCGTATTTACGCTGCATGCATCGGTTATGTTGTCCGAAGTAATCCGCGCTTCAATCACCACCGTAGACAGGGGGCAGCTTGATGCAGCCTATGCACTCGGCATGCGGCAGCAGCAGGCATTCAGGCTTATCATTCTGCCGCAGGCTGCTGTAGAAGCAGTTCCCAACCTCGGTACGCTCACCGTAAATCTGTTCAAGGAAACATCACTTTCCTTTCTTATGACTGTAAAAGATATTACTGCGATTGCAAAAATCGAAGCATCGTACGGGTATAATTATATAGAGGCATATGTTGATATTTTTATTATTTATCTGATTATGTGTTCGCTCATCCAGCTTGTTTTTTATATCGTGGAAAAGGCTCTGAATCATGCTCGCTGAGGGCATACAAAAAGCGTTCCCTTCAGTTTTCTCTCTCTTCCGGTTTTTCAGATTTCTCTCCACTGACATGCTGCAGCAGGACAGGTACGTTCCTGTGCTCGACCGATGTCGAAAAGACGATCTGCGTATGAGTCTTTCCGAAATGCTGAAGTTCGTTTATAAAACGGTCAAGTTCTTCCGTTTTGCGGAATGCAACTTCAATAAGCATGGCGTAATCACCTGTAACACAGTTGCATTCTATGACATTCGGTACTGATTTTATGAAAGGGTAAAATTCCGGCTTCTGTTTCGGTTCCACTTCAAGGTTGATAAACGCTTTTATAAAATAGCCGAACTGATGGTAATTCAGTTTTACCTGATAACCGCTGATAAGGTTTTCCTCTTCCATGCGCTCAATGCGTGCCGACACCGCCGGTGACGACAGGCATACCTCGGCTGCAATCTGTTTCACAGGTGTCCGGGCATCTCTCTGCAGAATATCAAGAATCTTCAGATTGACATCATCAAGTTCTTTTTCCATACTTGTACTATATCATATATTTGACGAAAAAAGGAATATTTACATTATAAAGATTTATACATTAAAAACTTTACTTTATTCTGTATATACAGTATAAAACTATATTTTTAACACATTTTCATTTATTATGTTTACCATTTTGCTGAATTAAAATACACTTCCTGCATAAATCAGGAGTTCACAAAATGGAAACGGAAAAACGTATCGAATCGGATTCAATTGGAAGCATGGGTGTGCCGGCAGCCGCTTATTACGGAGTACAGAGTCTGCGTGCCATGCATAATTTTCATATTACAGGAATGCCCCTTAATCCTGCCTTTATAACAAGTCTTGCCTGCATAAAAAAAGCAGCTGCATATGCAAACCACGAAAGCGGAGTCCTTTCTGAAGAAAAAACAAATGCTATTGTAAAAGCATGCGATGAAGTTGCAGAAGGCAGCTTCAGAGGCGAATTTATTGTGGATGCGATTCAGGGCGGAGCCGGTACGAGCGCCAATATGAACATAAACGAAGTTATTGCAAACCGCGCTGATGAACTCCTGGGTGGAAAACGCGGCATGTACACGTTTATCAATCCGAACGATGATGTAAATAAGTCTCAGTCGACGAACGATGTCGTTCCAACCGCAGGAAAACTGACTGCGCTTACCCTGCTTGGTCCGCTGGAATCGGAACTGCTCAGGCTGGAAAAATCGCTCGCCGCAAAATCGGCCGAATTCGCAGGAGTAATAAAAATGGGCAGAACGCAGCTGCAGGATGCAGTACCCATGACGCTCGGCCAGAGCTTCGGGGCATATAAAAGCATGATCAGCCGCTGCAGAAAGCAGATTCATGACGTAAAAAATGAATTATACCAGGTGAATCTTGGAGGTACAGCCATCGGAAGCGCCCTCAACGCTCCGGAGACATACGAACAGCGCGTCGTCCCGATCCTTGCGCACATCACCGGCTGTCCGCTGGAACAGGCCGGAGACCTCTTCGACGCTACACAAAATATCGACAGCTTTGCCTCCGTTTCCTCAGTCCTCAAGGTCTGCGCCCTGGACCTGTCGAAGATGTGCAACGACCTCCGGCTGCTTTCAAGCGGTCCCCGTGCGGGATTCAACGAAATTCATCTCCCTGCAATGCAGAACGGTTCCTCCATCATGCCGGGAAAAGTAAATCCGGTCATACCGGAAGTCGTCTCGCAGGTTGCATTCAGCGTAATAGGAAACGATACCGCAATATCGATGGCCGCAGAAGCAGGACAGATGGAACTGAATGCGTTTGAACCGGTCGTGTTCTATAAATTATTTGAATCGATTACGACGCTCACCGGAGCCGTGAAAACACTTATCGACAATTGTATAAACGGAATAACGGTAAATAAAGAACAATGCCGCACGTTTGTCGAACGGAGCGTCGGCACGGCAACAGCCCTCTGCCCGTATATCGGGTACCGCAAATCCGCCGAAATAGCAAAACGAGCACTTGCAGAAAACGTTTCAGTGCGGGAACTCGTCGTCAAAGAGCATCTGCTCAAAGAATCTGAAATAGACTACATCCTCAATCCGAGTGTCATGGTACAGGACTCGGCAGCCAGGGAAAGCATCTGCTGCAAAACAGCATAAATCCTGACTTCATTTTCCTTTCCGGAGCATCATCTTCCACTTGCAGCAGTCGTTAAGGTGCAGCATAAGATGGCGCGTCGGAGGCATGAGAAGAAGCCCTGCGACATCTTTGCCGCCCCAGTAATCGAGCAGCCAGACCGAATCCTGCCGGCTTGTCACTCCGCCTGCCGCAAGAACCGCATCAAGGCTGTGTTTATCCACAGGACGCTTCATGTCGTCGGCCGTGAGTAATAAAACGATATCACGCGTCCGGGACGCAACGGCATTCCAGTATGCAATGAGGGCTGGAAGTCGTACCCGGCTGCTGAACGAGCGTATTTCTTCCTGCGTGAGCGCATTTCCTGTATCTGTTATCGGTGAATTGATTTTCTGCTGTACGGTTTTTGTAAATACCTGTTTTTTCTGTGCGACAAACATGTTCATCGTAATATCTTCAATGCGCGCCATGTGCCAGAGTGCCCAGTTGATTGTTTCGCCTTTTTTTTCAGGCATCGCAGCAGCTTCTTCCGGTGTAAGGTCACAGAGCAGCGCATCAACTTCGTTCGGAACTCCTCCGGTGACAGCAGACGCATGAAGTGCCTCATGAAGATTCAGAAACAGCTCCATAGCTTCACTAAAGGAACTTCTTTTTCCTATCTGCTTATTCAAATCTTTGTGAAGCTCACTTAATCCTTCTCCAAAATATTTCATATACGCAGTATATCATGACTTATATGCAGCCGCCTGTCATTTTCTGCTTATCTTTGTCCGGCATACACGAGGTAGCATCCCGACAAAAAAAGCCATAGAATGACAGGATAGTATTCATCTCGTACAGTATAGTTCTATCATCAGGAGGTCTCATGGAATGGACAGAAAGCCTGAAAAGGGCAGTTTCTTATATGGAAACACACCTGCTCGACAACATCGACGGGTATGACGTGGCGGAAGCAGTGCACATTTCGCCGTTTTATTTCCAGAAAGGATTCAAACTTATGACAGGCTGGACCATTGCGGAATACATCAGATACCGGCGGCTCTATCTTGCAGCACTTGACGTCATCGCTGCAGGTGACAAGGTCATCGATATTGCATACAAATACAGCTATGAGACTCCTGAAAGTTTTACAAAGGCATTTACGCGTTTTCACGGTGCATCACCCATGCAGATGAAAGGTGATGCACATAAAATAAAACCGTTTCTGCCGCTCACAATTTCCATAGTTATCCAGGGAGGAAGCGGAATGGACTACAAAATTGAAAAGATGGATGCATTTAAGGTAATCGGTTATGAACGGGATTTCACATATGATGAAGGGTATCAGGAAATACCAAAGTTCTGGACCGAATTCATGACAAACTGCACGCAGAATAAGAATACGGAGCAGATACAGTCGGTTATTGAAAAATGCATGATAGGCGAATTCGGCGTGTGCATCGACGATAAACCGGAGACAAAAAAGTTTACGTACATGATTGCAGGCAGATACGACGGAGGAACAATCCCTTCGGGAATGCGCGTACTTGAAATTCCTGCTGTCGAATGGGCAAAGTTCCGCTGTACCGGACCGCTCCCCGGCTCACTCCAGGCAGTTAATACCGAAATATTTAAAAACTGGCTGCCCGGCAATCCCGACTATGAGATGCCGCTGTCGTTAAATATTGAATGGTATTCAATGGACGACGGCAGTAAACCGGATTATGAAAGCGGAATCTGGATTCCGGTAAAGCACAAATAATCGTACGTTTATTATGCATGGAACTTCTGGAAACAAAATTATTGTCGTGCATTTGTAAAAGAGAATGCTCCCGCAGAAAATAATCCGCTTAAGCTCCAACTTCGCTTCGCTCAGGGTCGCACGCGGGCTTATTTTCTGCTCCGCATTCTCTTTTACACAAGGCATGCAGAATATTTTCTCCTCGAACGGCATGTACCAATAGACGACGTTTAGAAGAATCAAAAGACAGGGTACACAACCCCCGTGCCCCTCCAGAATCCCGTTGTTTTGTTCTCAAAAACGTTGTTTATTATTTTCCATTTGCAAACGGTGGAAAAAAAGTACTGATTGGCAACAGTATACAGAAAAACAGGGAGCGGAACCTGAAATAATTCCGCGTGCGACTCTCGCCTATTCTGGCGAGCCGGAGCATAGCGTAATTATTTCAGGTGGGAGCGGACTGTTTTTCTGTACAAAGGCAGCTTAATCAGATTTTTTTGTAAGTCTGTAAAATGTGAATAATAAACGTACGGTTAAGCTCCCGGCAGTCTTTTTCTTTTCTGACCAAAGTGTGTTATACTTATCTGATAAAGGAAGAGACGTACAGTATGATTCGTAATCAATGGTATGCGGTGCTTGATGCCCGTGAAGTAAAGAAAAACAGATTAACGGGAATAACACGCTTTTCAGAGAAACTTGTCTTCTGGAGGGATACACAGAACAGGATTTGCTGTATTGCAGACAAATGCTGCCACCGGGGTGCAGGTATTTCAAAAGGCGTTGTAATAAACGGACAGGCTGCATGTCCGTTCCATGGTTTTCAGTACGATGCATCAGGTAAAGTTACGTACATCCCCGCAGAAGGAAGAGGAAGCTCCGTTCCCGACAGATATCATACAGCTGCATATCAGGCTAAAGAGGCATACGGTTTTATCTGGGTGTGGTATGGTGAGCAGAAAGATGTCCTGCCGGAAATCCCTTTTTTTGAGGAACTGAAAAGCAGCTTTTCCTACGGAGAAATTGATGAAACATGGAATGTGCATTATACGCGTGCCATAGAAAATCAGCTTGATGTCGTGCATCTCCCGTTCGTGCATAAAACAACAATCGGGCGCGGAAACAAGACGATTGTAAACGGACCTGTTGTAAAATGGCAGGACAATCTCATGACCTTTTACGTCAATAATGTGACAGATCAGGGACAGAAACCGCTGAAACCGCAGGAAATACAGGATTATGAAAAACTGTTCAGCCTCCAGCTTTATATGCCGAATATATGGCAGAACCGTATATCGCCTCACTTGCGTATTATGGCCGCATTTGTGCCGGTTGACGAGGAAAATACGCATATCTACCTCCGGTTTTATCAGAATTTCGTACGTATTCCCGTTTTGAAACAAATCGTAAATCAGGTTGGAAATATAATGGACAGTATTATCCTGCATCAGGATCGCCGCGTCGTGCTTACGCAGCAGCCCAAAATAAGTGAGCTGCAGATGGGGGAAAATCTGATACAGGGTGATCTGCCTATAATTGAATTCCGGAAAAAACGGGAAGAACTGAAAAGCGAAAACCGCTGAACAAATAATTTATTTAATTTCTTTTCGAGGTAGTACAAAATGGCATATGTAAACATCTCCTTTTATTCAACATCTCTATGCAGACCTGTCCCCGTGACAGTTCTCCTGCCCAACGACGCACGCGAGTGGTATGTCAATAACAATCCTGCATACGCGCGTCCTGCAAAAACGCTCTTTCTCCTGCACGGTTATTCAGGAGACGACAAAGACTGGATAACAGGAAGCGATATTGTTGATTTGGCATTCAAATACAACATGGCAGTCGTGCTTCCCAACGCGGAAAACGGTTTTTATCTCGACGGGGCAGCGACTGGATGTAAATACGGAACGTTCGCTGGCGTTGAATTAGTCGAGTACATGCGCAGAACGTTTGACCTTGCAACAAAAAAAGAAGACACGTTTATTGCAGGTTTTTCTATGGGAGGGTTCGGAGCGCTCCATACAGTTCTCAAATACCCGGAAACATTCAGCAAAGGAGCGGGACTTTCATCTGCAAACATCGTCCATTCGCTTGCAACCATGAAACCGGGAACTGATAACGGAATCGCAAATTATGAATACTATACCCGGATTTTCGGAAATCTGGAAACCGTTGAAGAAAGCGACAACAATCCGGAAATACTTGTACGCCGTATCAAAGAAGCCGGCGGCAAATTTCCCGAACTCTTCATGGCATGCGGAACGGAAGATTATCTTATTGAACAAAACAGGCAGACACGCGATTTCTTCATCAGCGAGGGTGTAAACGTCTGCTACCACGAAAGCTGCGGAGTGCACAACATGGTTTTCTGGAACAAATATCTGGAACCGGCAATTAAGTGGATGCTCGGCCTGTAAAAAGAGGCACAGGGAAAAATCAGTTTGTTGAATTTATGAGTGGTGTTCAGCAACCCATTTTTTCATAAATTCGACAAATTTGCCGCACGGCATGGGTTTCGCATAATAATATCCCTGAATAAGGTCGCAGCCAATTGATTCCAGTGTGGCAGATGTTTCTGCCGTTTCAACACCTTCCGCAAGCGCAAGCATTCCCGCTTCTTTTACCATACTCATAAGGTGCTTCAGCAGAATCATATTGCCCGTATCTTTTTCTGCGGCGTCGACAAGGCTTTTGTCAAATTTCACTTCCGCAAAATGATAATGCATAACCCGGGCCGCATTTGAATACCCCATCCCGTAGTCATCAAGAGCAAAGGATATACCTTCCTCTGCCAGCTCTTTGATAACTTCCGCAAGACGATCCGCATCATCAGCGACCATCGTCTCGGTAATTTCAAACTGAATCATGTTTTTCGGTATGCCGTAAGACTCTATGATATTCATAAGGTGATTTACGATTCCGTCCTGCATACACTGTATCATCGAAAGGTTTACGTTGACGACTTTTATGCCAAGGCTTTCTATATCAGCATCTTTCATGAACTGGCATGTTTTTTTCAACGATATGTTGCCGATTTCCAGAATCCCTCCGCTTTGCTCCGCCTCCGGAATAAAGGCAGAAGGGGGTATATAAACACCGTCAGCACCCTTCAATCGGATAAGAGATTCCGCCCCGACGAATGTTTTAGACCGAAGATCAAAAATCGGCTGGAGAAAGACCTCGAACGACTCGTTTTTTATAGCTTCCTGCACAGTCCGTTCGATTGTCATTTTATCCCGATACTTTTTTATAGTGTTCTTATCTATATAGGTAAAATCAATTTCGTTATGCCCTGTAGCACCTGAAACGACAAATTGTATTATGCTGATAATATCTTCAATATTGATGCGTGGTTTTGCAGCATCGACATGCTGTATTTCCTGGATGTTCTCAAAAAGGAACAGATTTGCCGCAACAGGGTATTCAATTCTGCTTATCACAGAATTTTTCAAATCCACGGAGACGGGAGTCTTTAAAAAATCCAGGATTGCATCAATTTCCCCGAACGCTTCCTTTTTGTCCCTGCATATAAATACGTAACAATATCCGAATATGCGGAACAGATTATTATTTCTGCATACGGCTGTAAGTCTTTTCGTAAATTCTTTAACAAGATAGTAACCGTTTTCCATTCCGAACTGTCTTCGTATTGCTTCGATGTTCGTTATCTGCAGCACCACAAGGGAACAGTATTTATTTGAATCAACTTCATTGTATATGATTTCACCAAAAGCCTCTCTGCTGTACGTACCCGTGGTGCTGTCAATAAATTCAAGCGGATTCTGCAATGTCAGGTACATGAGAAAGAGCGAAATAGCACATGCAAAGCCGGTAATAAGCAGATACGGATTAAAGTATTGGACTATGATGGCAGTAGAATTAGCCAGCGTATAAAAAACCGAAACGGAAATCTGCTGTCCGTTAAGTCTTTTGCTGTATTTTATAATCTGATACAGCCCGAGAATAAGGAAGAAAAGGCCGATAAGATACAGAAATTCCATTCCCGGCCCGTGATGATACGAGCCGTCTTTCCCAAAATACATGACAAAACGGGTAACGGGAGACAGTATAATGGCAGGCAGCTCATACAATAAAACACAGCCTATTATTATTAAATGACTCCGGCTCAATTCCATACGGGAATGTGTCATAGAGATGACAAAAATATAGTACAGTACCGGAATAAAATTGATAGTCAGAATCTGGAAAACGACAAGCAGTTTTTTCCATGTAATCATACTTACCGGCAAGTATGCATTTGTATAGCAGGTAGCAATATCAAGCATGATTGCTACAAGAGAGTCAATGAGAAGAAGAAAATAAACCCTGTTCCGCCAGGCCGGAAACCGCTTATACGTAAAAAAGACATAGAGCAATATCAGGATAATTACGGTTCCGGAAACATCAAAATGTATTTCGTATGGCACAAAATGACCTGACAATCAGTATACAATACTTAATTCATTTTGAACAGCAAAAAAATTTACCGCTAAGACCTCTTCAATGCCCGTAAAAAGTCTTTCTGTCCGTCTGTAATACGATAACTCTCCACCGACTTCTGGATTGCTTTGTTGTGCACCCACACATCAAGTTTATTTTCTTCAATATAATTAATGACAGAAGCGTACTGCTTTGAGAGTGCTGTCGCGAAATACCATGCAATCATCATGTTTATATAATATTCGTCAGAACGAATACGCGCGGCAAGCTCAACTGATTCGGGTGTAAAATTTTCATCAAGGAAAAAATTCATGAGCATTTCAATACCGAAACGCACCGTATATGTTGTACCGGACGCAGTCCATTCCTTTATCTTCTCATACAGTGCCGGAATATTTTTCCTGAACGCTTTCGGCTTTATCTGATCGCATGTCGCCCAGTTGTCTATATACGGAAGCAGTTTATCGACAGCCTGTACTGCTGTATCAAAATCTTTTATCGTTTCAATAATAAATCCGTGCAGATTGTTTTCCTCGTAATAAGCGTGAGGCAGAACCTGCAAAAATTCCGCTGAAGCAGGAGTTTTTGCAAGTTCCTTCGCATATGCACGCAAAGCAGGAGTCCGCACGCCGATAACCCGTTCAGGGGCAACTGTCGGCATGAGTTTGCACTGAAACTCCCTGTACTGTTTATCCTGAAACGTGAACAGCTTCTGCTCAATTACTTTTTCTGCCTGTGTATTCATCTTACTTCAGGATATCCCCTATAACAGCAAGCTCTTCCTCTGTAAAACCCAGATGACGGATAATATTTACATTATCTTCTATCTGCTCAGGGTTATGAGCGCCGATAAGTACCGCCGTCACTTTATCCTTACGCAGATTCCATGATAACGCCATTTGTGCGAGCGACTGCCCCCTGTCATGCGCAAGATCGTTAAGTTTCCGTATTTTTCCAACTTTTTCGGGGGTTATACTGTCCGAACGGAGAAAATGATTGAGTGACGCGCGGCTGTTTTCGGGAATGCCGTTCAGATATTTATCGGAAAGCAGCCCCTGTGCAAGAGGACTGAATGTGATAGAACCTGCTCCAACTTCTGCAAGCGTATCCATAAGGCGGTCATTCTCACTCCATCTGTCGAACATATTGTATCTGAACTGATTGATAAGCAGCGGCGTGCCGTTGCGTGCAAGGATTGCGGCTGCGGCGCGCGTCTGGCTGCTGTTGTAGTTTGAAATACCCGCATAAAGAGCCTTTCCGCTTTTTACGATATCGCTTACCGCCCCCATCGTTTCTTCAAGCGGCGTATCAGGATCCGGGCGGTGATGGTAGAAGATATCGACATACTCAAGATTCATCCGTTTCAGGCTCTGGTTTATGCTTGCCGTAAGATATTTCCGTGAACCGTGGTCTCCGTATGGGCCGGGCCACATATCGTATCCGGCCTTTGTCGAAACAAGAATTTCGTCGCGGTAGCTTCTGAAATCACTGTTCAGGATACGCCCAAAGTTTTCCTCTGCACTGCCGGCTGCAGGCCCGTAGTTGTTGGCCAGATCAAAATGAGTAATGCCCATATCAAACGCTTTAAAAATCATTTTTTTCTGATTTTCAAAATCGTCGACGGAACCGAAATTGTGCCACAATCCCAGCGCTACACGCGGCATCATAATTCCGCTTTTTCCGCAGCGTAAATACTGCATCCGTCCGTCATATCTGTTGTCATCGGCTTTGAACATAGTTCCTCCTTGTACAGCCGGCGCTGCATGTATACTATACACATGATTGTATATGTTGGCAATGCAGTCCTGCAAAAAATGCACGACAGGTGGGAGAAACTGAAGCTGATAAATTTTTCCGGCTCATTTTTTTCCGTGATTACTGCGGCTGTTTTCCGATATATGCGAGAATGCCGCCGTCAACATACAGCACATGACCGTTCACAAAGTTCGAAGCATCGCTTGCAAGGAATACCGCAGGCCCCTGAAGATCTGCAGTCGTCCCCCAACGCTCCGCCGGTGTTTTGCTTACAATAAATGAGTCAAACGGATGACGGGAACCGTCGCTCTGCCGCTCTCTCAGCGGAGCTGTCTGGGGTGTTTCTATATATCCGGGACCGATACCGTTGCACTGGATATTATATTTTCCGTATTCGCTGCAGATATTCCGGGTAAGCATTTTCAGGCCACCCTTTGCAGCCGCGTATGCGCTCACCGTTTCACGGCCAAGCTCACTCATCATGGAACAGATGTTTATGATTTTTCCGTGACCCTTTTCTATCATCTGCGGAATGACGGCTTTTGATACGATAAACGGTGCGTTGAGATCCACATCGATAACGGCACGGAATTCTTCGGCTTTCATTTCCGTCATGGGTATCCGCTTTATAATGCCTGCGTTGTTTACGAGAATATCGATGGTGCCAAGCTCTTCGTTAATTTTTTTGACGGTTGCCGCAACATCATCTTCGCTGCATACATTGCAGACATACCCTTTCGCATCTATTCCGGCTTCCCTGTATGCCGCAATTCCGCTGTCGACTTTCTCCCGGCTGATATCGTTAAAGGCAATTTTTGCGCCCGCTTCAAAAAATGCAGAAGCAATGGCAAAACCTATTCCGTACGAAGCTCCCGTAACCCAGGCAACCTTTCCGGTTAAAGAAAAATTCTGAATAAAATCCATGTATTTACTCCTTGCTGTATCATATTGCCCAATCAGCGGACACCGGGATATATCTTAGATACTATTTAACACTTTGTAAATATTTTGATATCACTTTTTGAATTTTATTTCAATTTACAAATTGACATATCTGATTTTAGTTTTTATAATAAATTATATCAGACAGAAAAGAGGTTGTATAACTTACTATGAAACGAGTAATGGCATTCGGCGAGATTCTGCTCCGTCTCAAACCCCAGAATCATGAACGTTTTTTCCAGTCAAAAGACATGGAGTGTACATTCGGCGGAAGTGAAGCAAATGTCGTGGCAGCTCTTTCAGGATTCGGGCAGCCGGGCGGTTTTGTTACTGCGGTGCCGGATAATGCAATCGGCAGCGCGGCCATAAGCGAACTGAGAAAGTATAACGTGGACACCTCATTCATAATAAAGATGAACGGCAGGCTCGGCATCTATTTTCTGGAGACGGGAGCTGGTCAGCGCCCCTCGAATGTCATTTACGACAGAGAAGGGAGCTGCATCGCACGGGCAGACAATTCCGTATATGACTGGAAACACGCATTCGAGGACGCCGGCTGGTTCCATATAAGCGGCATCACCCCTGCTCTTTCCGAAACCACATACAAAGCCGTCATGGCATCGTTAAAGGCTGCAAAAGAAGCCGGCCTGACAGTCTCTTTTGACATCAATCTCCGCCGCAAACTGTGGAAGTACGGAAGGACAGCGGAAGATGTTATAAAAGAAATGATGCCGTATGTTGACGTCCTTATTTCAAATGAAGAACATATCAGGCTCTGCCTCGGTATTTCAGTACCGGGATACGATACATCCACAGAAGGGCTGCCTGACGAATATTTTGAAAAACTGTCTGAAAAAGTGAAGCAGGCATATCCTGCATTGTCCGTAGTAGCGCTGACCAGACGCAGGACGTATACGACAGATATAAATGATTTTTCAGCTTTGCTGTATGATGCAAAAAATACGTTCTGCATCTCGCGTACGTATCACATTGAAAACATCGTAGACCGTATCGGAGGCGGAGACGCTTTCTCTGCGGGCCTCATCTACGGTCTTCTGCACTACAGTGAATCAAAAGATGCGCTGGAATTTGCAGCGGCAACAGCATGCCTGAAACATACTATTCCCGGAGATATAGCGCTCCTCAGCAGAGAAGAAGTGGAAAGTCTTGTTCAGAGCAGCGCTTCCAGCCGTTTTCTGCGCTGAACAAGTACAGCTACATACGATACAGTTCAATACAGTATTCTCTACCATATTTGCATAAAAACTGTTATATTGGAAGCATCTTTTGAAGAGGAATTTTATGGAACCAATACTGTATGTTAACGGCCTCCAGAAACGTTACGGAACAAAGCCTGCGCTCGTAAACATTTCGCTGACCCTTGAACCGGGACGCATTCTCGGGCTTATGGGGCCGAACGGAAGCGGAAAGACAACTTTCATGAAAATTGCCGCAGGTCTGCAGAAAGAGAGCGGCGGAACCGTACATATATGCGGAAATCAAGTCGGTATTGAAAGCAAAAAACTTGTCTCGTTTCTGCCCGACAGAAACATCATGCCGCGCTGGATGACTGCTGAAGATGCAATCGATTATTATCACGATTTTTTTACAGATTTTGATATACATAAAGCGCTTGAAATGCTCGATTTTGTGAGGCTGGAAAAAAACGTACCTGTTTCCGCTATGTCAAAAGGTATGGTCGAAAAACTCAACCTGACGTTATGTTTTTCGCGAAAAGCAAAACTGTACCTGCTCGACGAACCGCTCGGCGGCGTTGATCCGGTTGCACGCGAACGTATCGTTTCCACAATTGTACAGACGTACAATCCTGAATCCTCGATAATAGTAAGCACCCACCTCGTGCACGACATTGAACATATGTTCAATGATGTCTGTTTCATCAGCAATGGTGAAGTACTGCTCTACGGAAACGCAGAACAGCTGCGTGCGGAACGCGGTATGGATATTGATGCGCTCTATATCCAGATGTTCAGAGACAGAAGCTAGGAGACGGCAAATATGAAAGCTACATTTAAGCAGGAATGGAAAGCGAGCAAGTCCCGCATTCTCTATACAAGTCTTGTGATTGCAATCGTGCTGCTCGGTGCAGCGCTGACTAATTTCATTGCATTCCAGACAAAATCGAACCACGTGACGTTTTTCGGCATGTTCATGTACAGCGTCGGTATATTCTGTACGCTTGCCATCCCTATTTATGCACTTGTCCGTGGAAGCGGAAATCTGAGACCGCTGCTTTTCAGCGATACAAATTACCTCATGCTGCTCGTGCCGGAACACAGCTACACGCTGCTGCTCGCAAAACAGCTTATAAACCTTGCAGAATATCTGATTTATGTCATTCCGGCTGCATTTTATCTGTCGTTCATGGGGCCGACTGCTGGTCTTTCCATGCATACGACACTCAACGGTATTCTCTATAATGCAAATCCGGGAAGTACATACTGGGAAAGCGTAAAATCAATCTACAAATATGTATTCGTCGATAACTGGGCGGGCGTACTGCAGCTTCTTGTAATGGCAATCATCATGTTCGCAGTGCTGCAGGCGGCAATCAATTGTGCCTATGCACTTTACTCCGCATTTATTCACACAAAGCGTCCGAATAAATTCCTTATTCTTGTGATTTTGTTTTTCCTCTTCTATATTCCGATACGGCTTGGATTCCTTGGTATTGATCAGGTAAAGTACCAGATTCAGAACCTTAATTCCGCTGTAATTTTCTGGAATTATATCTGGCGGTTTGCAGTTTTTGGCGCCGTATACTTTTTCCTTACCGGCTGGCTGATGGAAAATAAGATAGAAGTCTGATATACTTATCTGCATGGAACATAACATGCAGATACTACAGAAGCTGGCTTTAAAAAACGGCCCGCTCTGCGTTGGGCTTGATACAGATCCCTCATACCTTCCGGAAAAACTGCTGAAGAATTTCAGCAGTCAGGCGGAGGCCGTTCTCATATATAATAAAGAAATAATCCGCCGTATCGCAGCCGACAAAAGCGCATGCTGCTGTAAAGTACAGATTGCGTATTACGAAGCAATGGGTATCGCCGGCATGAGAACATACGTCGAAACGATTCGTTCCGTAAAAGAATCAGGTCTTATCTGCATTTCGGATATAAAACGCGGCGACATAGCAAACACCGCGGATGCATACGCACGCGCACACTTTTCCGGCGACTTTGAAACCGACATTATAACAGTAAATCCGTACATGGGCTTCGACACACTCGGCCCGTTCTCAAATTACTGCGGACCTGCAAAGGGAAAGGGAATGTTCGTCCTACTCCGCACGTCAAATCCGGGGATGACTGATATTGAACAGCAGGAACTGAAAGCCGGCGGCAGGGTGCTCGACAAGGTAGGAACCGAACTCGAACGGCTTTCCCTCCTGTTTTCAGGTCAGTACACAGACGAAACCTGTTCTCCTGTTGGTGCGGTCGTCGGATGTACTGAAGAAAGCGATGCCCGCGCACTCAGGGATGCATATCCCGGCGTATTCTTCCTTATTCCCGGGTACGGTGCACAGGGTGGCGAAGCGCGGATAGCCGCAACACTGCTTGATAAAGCTGGCGGCACCGTAAATTCATCAAGAGGCATACTGTGTGCATGGAAAAAAGATCCCGCGCTTGAAGCCCAGAGAGAACAAGGTGCGCTCAGCATCAGCGATATTGCGGATGCGGCTGCCCGCGCTGCTCTCGCTGCAAAAGAAGAGCTGCTTGATGCAAAAAAATCACTGACAATATAGGGAGGGCAAAATGCTGCATATCGGTTATCATGAATCCACATCGGACGGATACGCCGCGATGGGTAAAGAAGCGGTGAGCGTCGGTGCGGACACATTCGCATTTTTCACACGCAATCCCCGCGGAGGGTCCGCAAAGCAGATTGACGCAGGCGACGCTGCAGCCCTCTGCGCATTCATGAAGGAACATAATTTTGCACCGCTTGTCGCTCATTCTCCGTACACGATGAACCCCTGTTCTGCCAACCCCGATCTCCGCAAATTTGCGCTCGAAATGATGGTTGACGATTTTGCCCGCCTGGAATATACGCCGGGCTGCCTGTACAATTTCCATCCGGGAAGCCACACCGGGCAGGGAGCGGAAACGGGTATCTTACTCACTGCAGGTATTATCGCGGATGCACTCGGACAGATAGATGCAAAAAACAAAAAAGACGGAACAATCTGCCACACTACCCTGCTCGTTGAAACGATGGCCGGCAAGGGATCCGAAATAGGCCGCACGTTTGAAGAAGTCCGCAGCATACTTGATCAGGCGGAAGAAAAATACGGTTCAACGCTTACAGACCGCGTCGGAGTGTGTATGGATACCTGCCATATATGGGACGGCGGCTACGACATAGTCCATGATCTTGACGGCACAATCGAAAAATTCGACAAAACCGTGGGACTCAGACGGCTCAGAGCAATACACCTGAACGACAGCATGAATGTACTCGGAGCCCATAAAGACCGGCATCAGAAAATAGGTGAAGGCGAAATCGGACTTGAAGCGCTTGCCCGTGTCATAAATCATCCTGCACTGAAAGAACTTCCTTTTATTCTTGAAACGCCGAACGAACACGACGGCTATAAAAAGGAAATCAAACTGCTCCGCTCAAAGTACAACAGCTGACAAAAAAGCCCGGCAGCGGAAAGTTCCGGTACCGGGCGGTAAATACCAGTTACATATTACAAATTTCTATTAGAGGTGATTTCCCTGAAATGAAGCGGTAAATGTTTTAGATGAATAGCCGGTCGGGTTCGGGGCAAAAACACTGTTCACAGCAAATTCCTGCAATTTTCGGATAGAACAAAAACAAAAAGATGAAAACAGTCCGGTTTCACGTTGAAACAGAACTGGTTTCACAATGAAGTCAGGCTGTTTTCACAATGAAATCAGCCTTGTTTATTGAAAAATATCTGTGACATTCAAAATAAATCTCCTGTTGATAAGGAAAATATATCTGTACATCCGGAACAATTATTCCAGGCTTCCGGCGCTCTGGAGTTCATCTTCCTGCAGGCAAATCAGCAGGATATCACCCAGTTCATGCGTTTACCCTGGTTTATACCGCTCTCCATGCTGTATTTATCTGCCCGTCCCATCATTTACTTTTTATGCACAATTTATTACTTTATTAGTAAGAAATTGGCACATCCGCTGCGTAAGCAGCAGGATATGTTGATTTTTGAAGATACTGCGGCAGGGATTCAATATCCTTCATATACTCCGGGTGCCGGACAGCAGCCTCTTTATACGAATAATAAATACAATAACGTCATATATATCTTGCCGGATATTTTTACAGGAGGAATTATAGATGGAACCAATCACAGACTGCAGCGGCCTGCCCATACCCGCATATACTGCCGGAAAAGTAAGATACTGCGGTATGGAAAAAGGTGCAAAACCGGAAGGAAGCGTATACCTCCTTAAAATCGATATAAGCGGCAGTGCAGCCGTCATGCCGGCTGCAGGCCAGTTCTACATGCTCCGTGCCATGAAAACGGGAGTCCTTCTCGGCAGGCCAGTCAGTATTTTTCATGCGGAAAAAAGGGCTCAGGGTGTTGAGCTCCAGTTCCTTATCCTCGTAAAAGGACAGGGAACGGCCGAACTCTGCGGCCTTGAAACAGACGATGAAGTCCAGCTGCTCGGCCCTCTCGGCAACACGTTCCCAATGCCGGAAAAAGGTACAAAAGCGTGTATTGTGGGAGGAGGCATCGGCATTGCTCCCGTTGCAGGATTTTCCGAAACACTTCCTGATCAGTCATATGATTTTTTTGCAAGTTATAAAAGCGGCAGATACGGCCTTGAAAACATTCACCCGTCATCGCTTGCCGTAACGACAGACGACGGCAGCAGCGGTATCCACGGTATGCTGCCTGCAGCACTCACAGCAGATACGCTGCGTGCCGGAGGCTATTCGGCTGTCTATGCGTGCGGCCCCGCGCCGATGCTCGCTTACGTAAAAAAAATAAGCGAAGAGGCCGGCATTGTCTGCTGGATAAGCATGGAGTCGCGTATGGCATGCGGTATGGGCGTATGCCTTGGCTGCACAATTCCCACGACGGAAGGAAACAAACGCTGCTGCAAAGACGGCCCCGTTTTTGACAGCCGCATACTTACCTTTCCAAAACCGGTTTCGCAGCCTCACAGAGAACCGCTTACATCAGAACCGGATTTGTCGGTAACGATTGCCGGTGTAAAATTCCGCAATCCCGTCATAGGTTCGTCTGGAACGTTCGGATTCGGAACGGAATATGCGCCGCTCTTCGACGTAAACAGGCTCGGTGGTATTGCAAGCAAAGGTCTCACAATCGAACCGAGGGAAGGAAATACGGGAATACGTCTGTGGGAAACGCCGTCGGGACTCATGAATTCGATAGGCCTGCAGAATCCCGGCATTCCTCATTTTATCGAACATGAACTTCATGAAATGCTTAAACTTAAACCTGTAACAATCGCAAATCTTTCCGGTTCTACGCTTGAAACATATGTTGAAGGAGCAAAGCTGCTCGACAAAACCGATGTACCGGTGATTGAACTGAATATTTCATGTCCGAACGTCGCAGCAGGAGGCGCTTCATGGGGAATGACGTGTGCAAACGCAGATACGGCAGTACGCGCAGTACGCGCAGTAACTAAAAAACCGCTTATCGTAAAACTTACGCCGCAGGCTCCTGATTTGACAGGTGTCGTTTTAAGCTGCGTAAAAGCGGGAGCGGACGCCATCAGCCTGTGCAATTCGTTCCAGGGCGTCGCAATAGACATTGAACGCGGAGTACCCGTGTTCGACAAAATCAAAGCCGGTTTCGGAGGGCCTGCAGTACGCCCCATTGCAGTACGCCTTATCTGGGAGACTGTTGAAGCAATGAACACACTGCCGGAAGAGGAACGGGTACCCGTCATCGCGATAGGCGGTATTGAAAAGTGGCAGGATGCAGTCGAATTTATTATGGCAGGTGCAGGTGCTGTTGAAGTAGGAACTAACACGTTTGCAAATCCGCTTACCATGATTGAAGTACTTGACGGGCTTACGGCATTTATGAAACGTAAAGGATATGCTACAATAGATGCTATGCGCGGGATAGCACACAAAGTGCAGGCGGTTTAAAATCGTACACCGATACGATGCAAAGAAATGCAGCACCTGTCCCGCAGCAAATGATTGAGAAAGAGGTTTTACTGTATGAAAAATATGTTCGAACCCGGAGAGCAGATTGAAACGACGATAGTTGCAGTTTCAGACGATACTGTTTTCCTTGATCTGAACGCAAAAAGTGAAGGCGTTCTTGACCGCGCGGAACTGACCGATGCCGACGGGCACTGCTCCGTAAAGGAAGGCGACAAAATAAAGGCGTACTTCATCGGCACGGAAAACGGTGAAATGAAGTTTACAACCAAAATAAGCGGAGATAAGGCCGACAAATCGATGCTTGAAAACGCGTTCCGGAACGGTATTCCCGTTGAAGGCCATGTCGAAAAGGAAATCAAAGGCGGTTATGAAGTTCTCATCGGAAATAACCGCACTTTCTGCCCGTATTCACAAATGGGATACAAGCAGAAAGGTGAAGCTGCCTCTTTCGTAGGAAAGCATCTGACGTTCAAAATTCAGGAATATAAAAACGACGGACGCAGCATCATTGTCTCAAACCGTGCTATTATGGAAGACGAGCATGCGAAGGACATGATTTCACTCCAGGGAAAACTCAAGGAAGGTATGACTGTCGACGCAACGGTAAAATCTCTGCAGAATTATGGTGCATTCGTAGACATAGACGGATTTCAGGCGCTCCTCCCTGTTTCGGAAATCGCACTCGACCGCGTGGACAATATCGGTTCCGTACTGAAAGCAGATCAGCATATCACCGTAAAAATTATCCGGACCGACTGGAAAAACGAGCGCGTGTCGGTAAGCATGAAAGCCCTTCTTGCAAATCCGTGGGATACAGCGGCAGAAAAATATCCTGCCGGCTCAAAACATGACGGCATCATCACCCGTATCGCTACATACGGAGTCTTTGTGGAACTTGAACCGGGACTTGACGGCCTTGTCCACATTTCAGAAATGGAAGGGATCGACCGTAATTCCAACCTAAGCAAGCTGTTCAAAAAAGGCGGAAAAATGACTGTCGAAGTAAAGGAAGTGAACAAAAGTGAACAGCGGATTTCGCTTATGCCGACGACGTCAGTAGAACAGGACAAAACAACGGCAAAATATATGTCGGATCAAAGTGATAACGACGAAGGCTACAATCCGTTTGCTGCTCTGCTGAAAAAATAAAGAGGTTTAAGATGAACAATATTCCGCTTCTCCGTGCGATGATCTCCTACGATAAAGGCGATCCTAAACGAATTCACCATTTTCTTAAAGTGTATGAATTTGCCCACCTTATCTGCGAAGGAGAAAAGGTCGATACGATGACGCAGCAAATCGCAGAAACAGCTGCAATCGTACACGATATAGGTATCCATGTGAGTGAGCAGAAATACGACAGCTGCAGCGGAAAGTATCAGGAAATCGAAGGGCCGGAGGAAGCACGAAAAATGCTTTCCGAACTGTATTATGCGGATAATATCATCGAACGTGTGTGCTATCTTGTGGGCCATCACCACACGTATACCAATATAGACGGTACCGATTACAGAATTCTGGTTGAAGCGGATTTCCTCGTAAACCTGTACGAAGATTTCCCCGATCCGGATAAGCGGCAGGAAGCAGCGGAAGCGGCGTATAAAAACATATTCAGCACAGAAACGGCAAAACAGCTGAGTAAGGAATTATACTGATACTTTTAAAAGTCTGTTTCCTATTTAGTACTCATTTTATTGCGATATAAGTTCAAAACGTGTTATAATACTTTTCATATGAAAGGTATTATACTCGCAGGCGGTTCTGGTACCCGTCTGCATCCTATTACTAAATCCATCTCCAAACAGATTCTTCCCTTGTATGACAAACCGATGATCTATTATCCTCTGTCAGTTCTCATGCTTTCCGGCATCAGGGAAGTCCTTATTATATCTACGCCCCGCGACATTACGCTATTTGAGGAACTGTTCGGGGACGGCAGCTGGCTTGGCATGAAATTTGAATACGCCGTCCAGGACAAGCCTAAAGGGCTTGCAGACGCATTCATCGTGGGAAAACCCTTTATCGGAGACGATACAGTGGCACTCGTGCTGGGCGACAATATTTTCTACGGCCAGAGCTTCACACAGAACCTGAAGAAAGCTGCAGAACGTGTAAATACGCAGGGAGGCGCAACAATATTCGGCTACTACGTAAAGGATCCGACAGCTTACGGCGTGGTGGAGTTCGACGGAAGCGGCAAAGTACTCGGTATCGAAGAAAAGCCGGAACTGCCTAAAAGCAACTATGCAGTTCCCGGATTATACTTTTACGATAACACAGTCGTCGATATTGCAGCAGGTGTAAAACCATCCGCCCGCGGTGAAATAGAAATCACAACAGTCAACAATACCTATCTTGAGCGGGGAAAACTTTCCGTTGAGCTGCTTGGAAGAGGTATGGCATGGCTCGACACAGGAACATACGACAGCCTGCTTGAAGCCGGTAACTTTATCGCGACGATTCAGAAACGGCAGGGCCTGTATGTATCTTGTATAGAAGAAATTGCATATAGAAACAAGTGGATATCGCATGACGAACTGCTCAAAATCGCAGCCGGATACAAAACTGAATACGGCCGCTATCTTGAATATATCGCAGGGAATACCGAACAGAAATCATACTGATTTTGTCCGGATTCATACCGCTGCCTGCGGGGCGGCGGTTCAATTCGTTTTTACAGGAGTTGAGAAAAATGCCTTTTACATTTACACCATGCGCCGTTGACGGGATCAACATCGAAGGACTTTTTGAAGTACAATCGAAAGTCTTTGGCGACAACAGAGGATACTTTTTTGAAGTATACAGCGAGAAGGATTTCAGAGCTGCAGGACTTACCATGAACTTCGTACAGGACAACGAGTCCTCATCTGCAAAGGGTGTACTACGCGGGCTGCACTTCCAGACGGAACACCCGCAGGGAAAACTTGTCCGGGCTGTATGCGGCAGAGTATACGATGTTGCTGTCGATCTCAGAAACGATTCAAAAACGTTCGGACGATGGTACGGTGTCATGCTCGACAGCGAAAAACAGAATCAGTTCTACATTCCAGAAGGATTTGCCCATGGATTTTATGTACTGAGCGACAGAGCAGTCTTTGCGTACAAATGCACGAATTTCTACGATCCCAAGGGAGAAAGCGGCATTATATGGAACGACCCGCAGCTGAATATCGCATGGAACAGAATAGCGCCGGATATTACGCCGATTCTTTCGGAAAAGGACTGCAAACATCAGCATTTTGACAAAAATATGAAATATTTCGACATAAACGGTAAATGGCAGGGATAGGAAAATCCGGCAGTACAGAAAGGCTGTAGTCTCTTTTCGTCCTCAACAGTGGGCAAGCTCCACTAATTTTTTTACAGGAGTCATTTCATGGCAGGCAGAAAATTAACAAATATCCTGATTACAGGCGGTGCAGGCTTCATCGGCTGCAACTTCATCCACTTTCTGTTCAGTAAGGACAGCGGATTCACGGGAAATATCATAAATGTTGACAGTCTTACCTATGCAGGCAACCTTGAGAGCCTTGCGGACATAGAAAAGGAATACGGCGGAAAACGTTATTTCTTTGAAAAGGCCGATATCTGCGACAGACCGGAAATCGAACGCATCATGGAGCAGTACGACATCGATACGATTGTACACTTTGCAGCGGAAAGCCACGTTGACCGTTCCATTCTGGGCCCCGAAACATTCATCAGGACGAACGTGATGGGGACGTTCACTATGCTTGACTGTGCAAGGAATGCATGGAAGAAAGAGGACGGCTCCATGCGGGATGATGTGCTTTTCCATCATATCAGCACCGACGAAGTGTACGGATCGCTCGGAGATACGGGATATTTTACCGAAACAACGCTGTACGACCCCCGCTCCCCGTATTCTGCAAGCAAGGCGTCGAGCGACCATATCGTCATGTCCTATTATCACACGTTCGGCCTGCCGGTTACGCTGTCCAACTGTTCCAACAACTACGGCCCGTACCAGTTTCCGGAGAAACTGCTGCCGCTCATGATAGCGAACATCAGGGACGGAAAAAATCTGCCGGTGTACGGGGAAGGAAAGAATATCCGCGACTGGATTTATGTCGAAGACCACAACCGGGCAGTCTGGCTCATACTGAACGGCGGACGTACAGGTGAAAAGTACAACATAGGCGGCGAGAACGAATGGCAGAATATACAGCTGCTGCACAAAGTTATAGAGCTTACCTGTTCGGAACTGGACAAAGATGCAGCTGAAGTTGAAAAGACAATTGTACACGTAAAAGACAGACCGGGACACGATATGAGATATGCGATTGACTGCACGAAAATCAAGAAAGAACTCGGCTGGACGAGAAAAATGACGTTCGAGGAAGGCCTTTTGCATACGGTACAGTGGAATCTGTCGCATAAGGAGTGGCTTGACCACATTCTTTCCGGTGAATATACCAAATGGGTGGAAAAAAACTATATAAAGCGATAATGCGGAAAGAATAATATGAATTATTATGCAGCTCAGGTGCACTCAGGTCGTGAACAGAGGTTTATCGACCAAATAAAGCAGTACCTTCCTCAGGCAAGCTCTGTACAGCAGTTGATTTTCCTGCGCAGAGAACTGTACGTACAGAAGCAGGGCCGCATGAAAAATGAGCTGCAGCCCTTATTTCCCGGTTATATTTTCATTGAAACAGATAAGACTCTGGATATCCCTACACAGGAACTCATGCGCAAATCTGAATATTTTTACCGTTTCCTGAAAAGCAATCAGAATATCACAGCCCTTGACAATAATGACTTGAAAATTCTGAAACACTTCATGCATTTCGGAGAGACAGCAGGGGCATCTGAAGTATATTTTGACGAAAATCAGCGGATTGTCGTTGAAGAAGGCCCTCTGAAAGGACTTGAAGGATTTATTATCAAAGTTGATAAACGCAGGCGGCGTGCAAAAATCAGGTTGAATTTTGAAAATTCGCCTGTAATCATGGACCTTGCATTCAATGTAATCACTAAAACATAAGAGCGATTCAGCTGCGGGCTGTGCACGAGTCAAGAGCAGCCTCAATTTTACGCCAGTCAGCCTGTTTCCCGATGAACACAAGCTTTATCATCTGACTGCCTGCGCTCCAGCGCCCGAACTCACGCGTCATTACCTGGCTGCCGGCTTGTTCAAAAATATATGAGCGGTCATTCCTGTCCGAAAACCACACTATTCCTTTTACACGGATGACATTCCGGGGAATCTGCGTTACCCATGCATCAAATAATCCGCGGGTAAAAGGCTTTCGTCCTGTATATACAAAAGTACTTATATCGAATTCCTCTGTTTCAGGTTTACCGTCGTCATCCTCCTGCATTGCCTGAATCCAGCCGGCACTTTTGTACACTGCATCAAAATCGAATAAATTCGTGCCCAGTATTTTTTTAAAATCGATTTTTCCAAAGGTTGTTTCTACCACTGCCGCGGACGGCTGAAGATGTTTAACCGCGCTGCGGACAATACTAAGCTGTCCGGCTGTAACAGTATCCGTCTTGTTGATTACTACCGTAGTGCAGAACTCTATCTGCTGGACAAGAAGACGTTCTATTTCTTCAGGCGCCGCGGTACTGCTCCCCTTCCGGTGTTCAATATAATGAGTTTCATCGTACGATTTTACCAGTTTTTCTCCGCAGCCGAATTCGTCTGCAAGACGGAGCGCATCGACAACAGTAACAATATTATCAAGGTACGCCCCCTCAAGCTGTGTAACAGCCTGTGAAATAGGAGCCGGCTCACAGATTCCGCTTGCTTCTATCACAACATACTCATATTTTCCTGAATGAATAAGCGACTGTATCTGCTTCATCAGATCCTTTTTCAGCGTACAGCAGATGCACCCGTTTGAAAGCGGAATAATGCTGCCCGCAGGCAGTCCGCCGTTGCCTTCTATAAGCGTCTGATCAATATTGACTTCTCCGATATCATTTACAATTACGGCCACTTTATAATCATGCTGATTGTTAAGAATATGATTCAGAAGAGTCGTTTTACCGGAACCAAGATAACCGGTCAAAAGCGTCACAGGAACAGTCTTTGTAAACATACTTTATGCCTCTGCTGCAAAATTGCAGCACTTATTTCTTTAGTATATATACTCTATGATGCGATTGCAATTTATTCACGAAAAAAACGGATCCCGCAACTGATGCTGACATTTTACACCTTTTTTTGTTTACACAGATTGGTAGACAGCTGAAAAACAAATAAGTATGTTTAGGGAAGCAGTATGAAAAAGATGAATAATCATATCGGCGAAAATTTACTGTCGCTGCGGAAGAAAAACAGACTTACTCAGGAAGCAGTTGCTTTAAAACTGAATATTTCACGGCAGGCTGTCGCAAAATGGGAAAGTGGTGAATCGCTCCCGGACATTGAAAACTGCAGTGCACTTGCAGAACTCTACAATGTTACAATTGATGATCTTGTTTCATATTCCGAGAAAGAGCGGCTGATTCCCATTCCTCCGAAGGGAAAATATCTGTTCGGCTCCGTTACTGTCGGTGACAGGGGACAAATAGTTATTCCCAAAAAAGCCAGAGAACTCTTTGAATTTAATCCGGGAGATACGCTTGTCGTCCTGGGCGATGAGCAGGCAGGCATTGCACTTATAAAATCAGACCATATAGTCAAAATACTTGAAAATATGCGTGAACAAATAAAGGAGGACATGAAGGACAAATAAAAGAGTTCACATTTTACTCCGGTTGACTTTTTTGCATGTTAAAGATTATATTATATTTAGAAGTTTATCTAAATATATATGAAAGGCGTGATATGGCGGATATATGGACAGCGGTCGCCGATAAAACCCGGCGGCAGATACTGGGAATGCTCAAAAAGACATCAATGACCGCAGGTGAAATTGCTGACTGCTTCAGCATAAGTAAACCGTCCATAAGTCATCACCTTGAGATTCTGCAGGAAGCAGGTCTCATCGATTATGAGAAGGACGGGCAGCGGCGCATCTATACGCTGAACATGACGGTATGGCAGGAATTCATTGAGTTTGTCGCTAAAATGACAAATAACGAACATGAACAAACATTGAACAGTGAAACAGGAAAAGATGGAGATGATAAAACAAATTTCGGAAGATGAAGAAAAGAAAGAACACAAATTGTCAGTGTTCTGGCTGGTTTTCACAATTCTTTCAATAGTACAGGCTGTAGTACTTTTTTATGTATGCCGGAGACTGCCAGAAAAAGTACCGGTTCATTTTAATTTTGCAATGAAAATTGACCGTTACGGAAGCCCGTGGGAATTGGCTGTGCTGGGAATCACAACACCGCTCCTGTTCATCATCAGGCGGTTTATTCATTTCTGCTCAGCAGAAGGACACGAAATTAACCCTGCGGATTTTTTATAGAATTTTAATAAATTTTTGCGGAATGAATGATTAAATTTCATATTGATCCTTATTTCCGTAAGAATCATTTACACAGCATGTAATATGCACAGAAAATTATTTACTATTTAGAGGAGTTTGTATGGCAGTCGTAACATTCAGCAATGTGCGCAAAGTATACCCGCTCGGTAAGCAGCAGGTGGTTGCAGTAAACGGCGCAACGTTTTCTGTCGAAAAAGGTGAATTCGCAGCAATTTCAGGACCTTCAGGTTCGGGAAAATCGACAATTCTCAATATGACAGGACTCATTGACGTACCGTCCGCCGGTTCAATAATAATTGACGGAACTGACGTTTATAACGGAATCAATCTGGAAGAAACCCAGACAGATACGGGACGATGGGAAAACACCGGAAACGGCAAAAAAAAGGTAAAAACGACATTACCGGCAAAGCTCGACAACCGTATTACAGGATTGCGGCGTTCACACTTGGGCTTCATTTTCCAGACATTCAATCTTATCCCCGTACTTAACGTATACGAGAATATCGAATTTCCCGTTCTGATTGGCAAGAAAGGAGACTCCGAAAGCCCTGTCGATTCTTTCTCAAAAGAACAGAAAGAGGAATGGATTGACTATCTGATTGAAAAAGTCGGTCTCACCGACTGGAAAAAACATAAACCCTCGGAATTAAGCGGTGGACAGCGGCAGCGTGTCGCTATTGCACGTGCCCTTGTCACAAAAGCGCCTGTTATCCTCGCTGATGAACCCACTGCAAACCTCGATTCAAAGAACAGCGGACAGATTCTTTCGCTTATGAAAAACCTTAACAGGGATTCTGAACTCCAGACAACTTTTATTTTTTCCACACACGATACACGCATTGTCAATATGTGCGACCACGTTATTCACCTGCTTGACGGCGAAATTACAAAAGACGAGCACAAAACCGGTTCCGACTCATACGGACTGGCGGAGGTGCAGTAATGAATGTTACACTACGCCTCGCGTTCCGCAACATCAAGGAACACAGGGCAAAATCAATCATCATCGGTATGTTCATCATTCTTGGTACTGCAATCGTAGAACTCGGAAACGGATTTCTCGAATCGGTAAACAGGGGGCTTGAACTCGATTTCCGCGCCCATTATACAGGTGACATTGTCATTTCCGCACCTGCGCCGGAAAATACAAAAATGGATATGTTCGGAATTTCAAACATGTCCTCTCTCGGAGACATTCAGCAGATTCCCGCGCTGGAGGATATTAATGCAATCGAAGAACAGGTAAAATCCCTTAAAGGTGTAAAAAGTGAGACAAAGCTCATTTCCGCAAAAGCCATGCTTATGAAGGGTGACGAAGCAGATTTTGATATGGAAGGAGATTCAGGCAGTATGCCGACCTGTTTTCTGTTCGCCGGGGAAAACGACACCTATTTCAAAATGTTTCCCGGCCAGCACATTTCGGAAGGTACGTATCCTGACAAAAATGAAAACACGCTTCTTATAGATTCACGGCTCAGGGATAAGTACTATAAGTATTACAAAACAAACCTGAACGTCGGCGATACAATCCTCCTTGCCGGTTACGGAGCTCAGAGCATCGTACGGGAAGCAAAAATATGCGGATTTTATACGCAGCCGGAAGAACATTCCGCAATGTATCCTCTTGTCTACTGCAATCCGTCATTCGCACGTGCTTTTGCAGACCTTACGTACGGAGCGACTTTTGCACAGTCACTCCCCTCTTCTGTAGATACAACAATCGCAGACAGCTCCGAAGATGATTTGTTCGGAGGAAGCGATACAATGATTGCATCGGACAGCGGAGTGCTTGGAAAAGGAAAGGAAAACTTTAATAATATTCTCGGAGATACGACTTTGCGCGACAAGCTTAACAAAACCGACGATGGCGCGTGGAATTTTATCATACTGAAACTCGACAATAGTTTAAACGACAAAAAAACAGTAAAAGAACTTAACAATATGTTTACCGCAAACAAAATACATGCACGTGCTTTAAACTGGAAAAATGCATCGGCAACGTTTACTTCCTCAGTAGACGGCATAAGCGGAATATTTACTGCGCTTGTCGTGATACTTGCAATAGTTGTATTCATAATAATCATGAATACAATGACAGTCTCTGTCATTGAGCGGACTTCGGAAATCGGCACGATGAGGGCACTCGGAGCTGAAAAGAATTTCATCCGCAGGCTGTTCTTCAACGAGTCTGTATTCATCGGGGCTTTTTCATCGGTCATCGGATCGATAATCGCAATTATCTGCATGCTGATTATTAATAGTTTTAAAATCGCAATTGACAATGATACGGTAAAGCTTATACTCGGCGGCGGTCTTATCGCATTCATCCCGACTGTAAAAAATATACTCGGAACAATACTGCTAATTACCACAGGCAGTGTGCTTGCAAACATATATCCTTTATCGGCTGCGCTCAAAATTACGCCTCTCAAAGCGCTTTCCAAGGATGGTGAATAAAATGAAAGAAATAATACAACTTGCACTGCGGAATCTTTCCAGGCAGAAACGGCGAAGCGTCATGCTTGCTGTTGCCATAGGGTTCGGTTTTTTCGTAGTCACCGCAATCGACGGTCTTGCAACGGGCGCTCTGGGAAATCTCGAAAACCAGATAACGCAGCTTATCGGAGGAACAGTATTCATTCAGGGCTCGGAACGCGGACCTGCAACTGATAAGGATTCAAAAGGAAAGCTCATAACAGTTATCCGCGACCCTGTCTATATCCGTTCGCTTCTTGAGAAGAATAACATAAAATACAGTTACGCTTCACAGTACACAAGCTCAAGCGGACAGCTGCTCTTTAATGCCAAGCGCGTTATCGTATCTCTGATGGGACGCAATTTTGATGAAGAAACTCACCTTGTAAGCTCATTTCAGGTACTGTCCGGAGATTTAAAGAATCTGTCACAAAAAGGTGCTCTTGTACTGAGCAAAAAGACAGCTGATTCTCTCAATATGCAGGTAGGCGATTCTGTGCTTTATACGACCCAGACAATGAACGGACAGAATACCGTCGGAGAATTCACACTTGTTGCAATTATCAAGGATGCAGGTCTTATGAGCAGCATGTCTGCATATGTACGGCAGGATACCCTTAACGAACTGCTTGAAATGCCGGAAAATGCATACGATACATTTGCAATTGTTCTTGCAGACAGAAAACAGCAGAACAACGTTGCTGCACGCATAGAACAGCTTATCCGCAATGACGGTAATCCGGTTACAAGCAGAATGGAAGCTTTTAAAGCAAATCCGCAGAACCCGAGCGTTGCAATACGAAAGCAGCTCAAAAACTCCGAATGGAAGGGTACTAAATATACAGTGCTGTCTCTTAACGATATACTTCCGCAGCTTAATCAGATACTTTCGGTTGTTCATATCGTTACTCTGGTTATACTGCTTGTCATTCTTATTATCGTCATGGTCGGTATTTCAAACACATACCGTATGATTCTCTACGAACGTATCCGCGAAATAGGTACAATGCGCGCGCTCGGAATGACGGGAAAAGACACCGGCATGGTATTCACTACGGAAGCTCTTGTTCTTTCCCTTGGCGGAGCGCTTGCAGGATTTGTCCTTGGTATTATAGGAATGGTAATATTCGGCCTGTTTCATTTTAACAGTGATACAATGTCATTCTTCCTGAATAACGGACATGCGACATTTGTTCTTTCGCCGGTTTCAATCATCGGTCAGTATATTCTGATGATTGTACTTACCCTTTTTGCCGTACACAGTACCGCAAAAAAAGCATCAACAATCAGTCCGGCTACGGCGCTGCGGACTGTAAAGTAAAGGAGAATTTATGAAAATTAATAAAACAATTCTGTTTGCAGCATGCGGATTTTTCGCACTGCCTCTTTTTGCAGACAGCGCAGACGTACCTGTCGCAAAGGACATAAGCGAAAAAGCGTTTACCATTATGGAATCGACAGAAGATATTCTTGCATATCAGGGAGACTATTCGGCAACAGTTTCGCTTGTTGTTGAAAAACCCGGCAAACCGAAAGAAAATATGCAGTACAAAATGTTCGAGCGAATCGATTCAGATCAGTTCACGATGGTACAGCTGTTTCCTGAAGCTGATAAAGGCAACGGCTGGCTCCGCGACGGCGACAATATCTGGTCATACGATCCCATCGGAAGAAAATTCACACACACCTCTCTCAAAGATGCACTCGGTGATTCAGACGTCAAAGTCGACGACATGAAAAAGGGGAAATCCAAGTGGCGGAAAAATTATGAAGTCACAGGTTTTTCAGAGGAGAAACTCGGCAGTTACGACGTGTACGTCATCACGCTTCATGCCATTACGACAGAACCATCTTACATAAAGACGACGTATTACATACGCAAGGACATTCCCCTTGTATTGAAACAGGAAAATTTCAGCGGTTCCGGACGGCTCATGCGAAAAATACTGATGCCAAAGTACACAAAAGTTCCGCAGGGGTATGTCGCGACACAGGCAATTCTCCGCAACGAGCTTAACCCCGGCGAACAGACACAGCAGGTAGTTTCGGATTTAACATTTGATAAACTGCCCGACAGGATTTTCACAAAAGCATATCTTGAAGGATTAAACTAACGCTATGAAAAAGATTATACAGTTTGCGGCCATAACAATAATTACTGTTTTTGCCGCGTCATCAGCAGTTTTTGCAGAAGACGACAATCTGTTCGACGACAATACAATTGTGGACTCGACTGCACAACCGGCAGCAGCAGCATCGGACGACAATATGATTTCCGGTAGTACGGCAAATGCCGCAGCGGAACAAAATGCTCCAAAAACAGATCTCGCACACGGAACATTATTCCAGACTGGCAGCATAAAAATCGGCGGTCAGTTCGATATGTCGCTTACAACGTTTACCTGGTTCAACAAAGATACGAGCTTTGAGAAATCTGTAAAGAACACGGTACTCTCCCCTCTTGCGGATGCGCTCTTTACCATAGATGCCCGTCCGTCGGAAAACCTGCGCATGTACTTCAAGGGAGGCATTCATTTCCCTTATATTACTGAACAAAACGCGACACTTAACGAAATTTCCGGCAATGCTCAGGAAACACTGGAAAATCTCTTTTATGTAAAAGAACTTTTTACAGATTTCGGCATAGGCAATACAGCATATTTCCGGTTCGGAAAACAGACAATTACCTGGGGAACAGGATATTTCTTCAGCCCGTCAAGCAACATTGTCAATCTGAGTGCTATTGATCCGGAAGATACAGACGAACAGGTTGAAGGGCCGCTTGCTCTTCGTACGCAGATTGTGTTCAGCGGCTCGCAGAACTGCATCTGGGTATACATGATTCCGGATTCCTCTTTATTCACTATTAGCAGCAATACAAGCACAACAGATGCGTATACGCTGGCAAGCGATACGGCATTTGCAGCAAAGGGGGACATCGTACTGGATGACTGGGAACTGGGCATCGGTGCATTTTACAAATATGCTCACGCACCGAAAGGAGTGCTGACTGCATCGGGAACGCTGTTCAGCAAGATAAACACATTCGCAGAATGCGTCTGGGCATACGGAACGGATACCGCCTGGTCTAACAGCGAAAGCTGGGACAATAAAAGCAGTATCTGGCAGGCAACGGCAGGATGTTCGTACACATGGAAGGAACCTCAAATTACATTCGCCGGACAGTATTATTACGACGGCAACGACGAGGACTCCTGGGATAAGACAACTCATGGTCATAATATTGCAGGGCTCATATCGTTTGCAAAAGTGTTCACAACCGATCTTACCGCATCTGTGTACGGCAATGTAAATTTCGGAGCGGATATGCTGACGGCCTTTGCCATGCTTTATTATTCTCCCCTTAATGAAATAAAACTCGGCGCAGGCCCGTATGTCGTATGGTCATCTTTTGACAGCTCCCCCAACATTGCGGTAAAACTTTCCGCGACGCTCGGCGGAGGCAAATTCTAACTAACTCCCCTGCAGGACGGGTTGTCGACAAGGCACCGTCCTGCTATACTCTTTTCATGAACAGCAAGAACGTTATTATCATCGGTGCCGGCGTTGCAGGCCTTACCGCAGGAATATATCTTCAGCGCTCCGGATTTACTGTTACGATTCTCGAACAGCACACTATTCCCGGGGGGCTTTCTACAAGCTGGTCCCGTAAAGGTTATTTTTTTGAAGGCGGCATGCACTGGCTTACCGGTTCATCTCCCAAACTTGCGCTTAACCGCATCTGGCATGAAGTTGGCGCCCTAAAAGATAACAATCCTGTTTACAACAGAGACCCTGTATACACGCTCATTGACGGAGATAAACGCATACATCTGTACAGGGACGTTAATAAACTCGAACAGCATTTTATTACTGTTTCCCCGGAAGATAAAAAAGCCGTAAAAAAATTATGCAGCGACATCAGAAGTTTTACGCATGTGCATCTTCCTGTAGGCGATATTTCCGGACTAAAGACGAAACGTCACACGCGTCCTTCCCTGGGAGAGCTGTGCGCAATGGCACCTGCGGGTTTACGTTTTTCCGCATTGACTAAACAATCATATGCAGACTATGTGTCGCAATTCAGAAATACCGGCATACAGCACCTGCTGCATTCAGCCATCGGTTCCCGTTATAATGCGCTGTCGTTAATCTATACGCTCGCGTCGTTCGCTTCCGGCGACTGCGGATATCCGGAAGGCGGTTCGCTCCGCATGGCGCAGAACATGGCAGACACGTTCACGTCACTCGGCGGTAAAATCCGGTTCCGCACAAAAGTTGACAAAATTGAGGTCGAAAATAATTCCTCAAAGGGCGTTACTGCTGACGGCACATTCATTCCTGCCGACAAAATAATAATAACACAGGATACGCGGCAGGCTGTTGATACGCTGTTCAGTCCCCCTCTCGATGAAAAATGGGTTAATAAAATGCGCAGAACCATTGTTTCCGAACAAAATATGTTCCTGTGCATGGGAATACGGGCTGACCTGTCAAACTATCCGCGCGCACCGGTGATTCCCCTTGACACACCGTTTGAAGCCGGCGGACTATCGTTCAATGAAATCAGAATTAATAATTATGCAGATTATAAAGGATACGCTCCGGCAGGATGCACGACACTCACATGCCTCCTGCTCGGTTCAAGCTATGACTGGTGGAAGGCCCGCAAGGCAGACGGATCATACAGGGAGCAGAAAGAGGAACTCATGCAGCGTTTTATTTCCATGCTCGAAAAATGCATTCCCGAAATAAAAGGAAATATAGAAGTAACCGACATTGCTACGCCCTGTACTTATGAGCGATACACAGGCAGCTTTGAAGGAAGCTGGATGAGCGTATGGAGACCGGGCGAACCGTCATTTACACTTCCTGCAAAGTCGCAGACAATTGCCGGCGTCTATTTTGCCGGCGAACGTTCAATGATGCCGGGCGGGCTTCCAATCGCAGTATGGGCAGGAAGACGAACTGCGCAGGTGCTTTGCAGAGACACAAAGACAGAATTCATCGCGCCCGGTTATTAACAAAATGGACAAGACAGAGCCCGCATGATAGAATAATAAAGCAAATGGAATATCAAACTCCGTTTGCAAAAGGAGTGTTTTTATGGCAAAGAAAAGTTCACCCTTGAACTATGTGTATGCAATAGGTATGGCAGTAACCGCAATCGGTTTTATGCTTCCGATTTTCAGCGCGTTCGGCGGAAACATCACTATGAATGGATTTAACCTTGTAGGAAAAGGTGATTCCATCATGAAAATTGCCGTTCTGCTCGTTTTCATCGGAGCTGTCGCGGGTGTTGCCGTTCAGTTTATTCCGAACAATTCGCTGTATAAAATAATCGCCCTGATCGTTACAGTTGCGGGCGGTTTATACTGTTTTTTCAATACGAGCGATGTTGGTATCAAGCTTGCGGGAAAATTTCTCGGAACTGGTTTTTATATGATTATCATCGGCTGGTGCATTGCCGCAGCAGGAATCATTTTGAAACGTAAATAGCCTTCCTCATTTTATTTTTCATTCATCCCGGCTGCAGTACGCGCCGGTTTTTTTTCTCATTTGCGCATTAATTATATAAATGCTATTATTCCCACCCGAGGTTTCTATATGGATTTTGCACATAAAATTCGTGAAGCAGCTGCGGAAGGTGCCGTTCTTTTAAGGAATAAAGACAACACTCTGCCCCTGCTTAAAACAGATACAGTGTCGGTTTTCGGACGCTGTCAGTTCGACTACTACCGCAGCGGCACGGGCTCAGGAGGTTCCGTCCACGTACCGTATACTACAACGCTCATCGGCGGACTTCTTAACCTGAAATCGCTCACGGGCTCCCCGCTTTTTAACGGCGAACTGATCGACACATATGAAAAATGGATAAAGGAACACCCGTTCGACAACGGCGGAGGCGGCTGGGCTGCCGAACCCTGGAGCCAGACGGAAATGCCTGTAAGTACCGAACTCGCAGAACGGGCGGCGGAAATATCAAACAAGGCAGTAGTTGTAATCGGGCGCACAGCAGGAGAAGACAAGGACAACAAAACCGCAGAAGGCAGCTATCTTCTTACACAAAACGAAAAGGCGATGCTGCACTCCGTGTGCAATGCGTTCACGCATGTCGCTGTCGTGCTCAACGTGTCGAACATTATCGACATGAAATTCATCGATGAACCGGAATTCAGCGGGCACATAACAGCCGTTCTGTACGTCTGGCACGGCGGAATGGAAGGCGGAAACGCTGCAGCTCAAATACTCTGCGGAAAAGTCAATCCGTCAGGAAAATTGTCCGATACGATTGCTTGTGACATTCAGGATTATCCTGCATGCAAGAATTTCGGAGGCCTGACCCGCAACTTTTACAAGGAAGACATTTATGTCGGCTACAGGTGGTTTGAAACATTCGCGAAAGACCGTGTTATGTTTCCATTCGGATTCGGGCTTTCATACACGACGTTCAGCACAGAAGTAAAATCTGCAGATGTGAAAAACAATACAATAAGCGTACGGATTGCCGTAAAAAACACCGGAAAAAAATATCCCGGTAAAGAAACCGTGCAGCTTTATTATTCGGCTCCGCAGGGCAAGCTCGGCAGACCCGCCCGTGAGCTTGCTGCATTTTCAAAAACCTTCATACTCTGGCCGGGAATTACACAGATTCTCGAGCTTTCATTCAATATAAACGATATGGCTTCATACGACGACAGCGGCATAACGGGGTATGAATCATGCTATGTTCTTGAAAAAGGAAATTACATCATTTACGCAGGGACCGATGTGCGCTCTTCGGTCCCTGTACAACTGGGAGAGACAGGCGTATACACTGTTCCGGAAACGACAGCCGTTGAAAAACTGGAACAGGCGCTTGCTCCGGTCGATGCATTCAATCGTGTTCATCCCGGCGTTGAGAACGATGACGGAACATTCACCGTCTCGGAAGAAGCCGTTCCGCTTTCGCATGTAGACCTTGAAGAACGTATCCGGAAGCAATTGCCCGTGGAAATACCGTATACCGGAAACAAAAATTATAAGTTCGGGCAGGTCAAGTGGGGATTAATAAAACTTGACGATTTCATTGCACAGCTTTCTCCGGAAGAACTTTCGTCTATTGTCAGGGGAGAAGGAATGTGCAGCCGCAAAGTAACTCCGGGAACGGCAGCCGCATTCGGCGGTGTAACAAATGCGCTCCACGACTACGGTATTCCGTGCGGCTGCTGCTCAGACGGGCCGTCGGGAATCCGTATGGACACAGGCGAAGAAGCCGACCTCATGCCTATAGGCACCCTGCTTGCCTGTACATGGAACACAAAGCTGGTAAAGTCACTTTATACGTACGAAGGACGGGAACTTGTCGAGCATAAAATCGATACACTTCTCGGCCCGGGAATAAATATTCACCGCTATCCGCTCAACGGCCGGAATTTTGAATACTTTTCGGAAGATCCGCTTCTTACCGGAAAAATGGCGGGCGCCGTCGTCACCGGACTTCGCAAAGGCGGCGCATCAGGAACAATAAAACATTTTGCAGGCAACAACCAGGAAACGTCCCGGCATATGACAAATTCGATTGTATCAGAACGTGCACTGCGCGAAATATATCTCAAAGGTTTTGAAATCGCAGTAAAAGAAGGCAAAGCCGTTTCGCTCATGACTTCGTATAATCCGGTCAACGGGCACTATACTGCATCAAATTACGATTTGCTCACAACAATTCTGCGGCGCGAATGGAAATATGAAGGACTTGTTATGACAGACTGGTGGGCACTTATGAACGATTGTGCCTCCGGCGGCATCGGTACTTTTAACAACACTGCGTCAATGGTACGTGCGCGCAACGACGTCTACATGGTCGTCGATAACGACGGAGCAGAACACAATGCATTTCATGACAATACTCTGGCAGCACTCAGGAGCGGTAAGCTGACGCTGGGCGAACTCCAGCAATGTGCAAAAGACATACTACACTTCCTGCTTCAGGCCCCTGCCATGAAACGATTCCCTCATGCACTTACACCGGTTGTTTCGTACAGACCGGAGCATATGGTACCTGCTGAAGGCAGCAGAATATGTAACGCCGACGAAGAAATAACCTTTGAAAATTCCGATACGAACGTTATTCTTGCGGTGCACCAGTCCGATTTGTATACCATCTGCGGTGCGTATACAAAAACAACAGACAAAGACTTATCGCAGTCTGTCTGCAACATCATGATAGACAGAAAAGCAGCGGCGGCATTCGACAGCAGGGGAACAGGCGGCAATCTTGCAGTCATTACAGCGGCAAAGGTAAAGCTGGAAAAAGGATACTACACCATATCCCTGAATCATACGAAACCCGGAATTAATGTTCAGTATGTGCAGTTCAGGCGCACAAAATAATGCGCTTATAAAAAACATGTACGTGGAGAAAATCTTTAATCCGATGCCCGTGAGTATATAACCGGCGGCGGATTCTGCTTTATTGCCGGGCAGAGCCGCCGTTTTTCTCTATATGCACGAAAGGAATGCAGGCAACGGCTGTCGTTATACCATCATTGACGGGTAATTCCAATTCAAAAAATCATACAACGGCAAAAAACATTGCAAGAAAAATATACACTGATGACATAAGCATAATCGAGTCACTGACGGCATGCATAAACTTTACCTTCTGCAGCATAAAGAAAACACAGCTGATGCTGTACGTTATACCGGCCGTAAAGAGAAAGCCGAAGCACTCCACCGGCAATACATGATAAAGACGCCCTGCAAGCACAACGCCGGCCCATCCGATGACAAGATAAAGTATCAGATTAACAATTACAAGTTCGTTACCCCATATCGAATACAGCACGATGCCAACGATCGACGCGCCCCAGACAATACCGAATAAAATCCATCCCGTCGTTCCTCTCAGTGCTGTCAATGTAAAACACGTATATGCACTGCCAAGCACAAGAAATATGAAATCATGAGTAAGTCTGTTGAACACTTCTTTCGCCGCCGCGGGGACAAGAGCATGATGCAGTGTCGACATAACATACATAAGTATCATCGAGCCGCCGAAACATGCATATGTAATGATATATATCTTACGATTTGCGGAAGAAGAATCCATGACAGCACTATAAATAATCAATACAGTCGCCGCAACAGATACAAGAGCACCAACACCCTGTACTATTGAACTGAAAATTTCTTCACCCGCGGTGTATTCCCTTTCCCTGCTGTTGCGCTCAATCCGTCTCTTTTCGACCTGTATTTTACGCTCAGCACATTTCCGTTCCCGCTCCGATTTTGCATAATCACCGGCTGCATACTTTGCGCGCAGCCGTTCCGGATCTTCAGCATACTGGATACTTACTTCCCTGATATCATCGTTGTACTTCTCTTTAAGCTGTTTTATGCGTTCTCTTTTTTTAGCTCTCAATGATTTGAGCGTCGAACGGCGGACAGCGCGTTTTGCAACACTATCTTCTCTGGTCATATATACCCTCTTTTTTATTATACCAATTCTTTTTTATTTTCACCATAGAAAAAAAATTGCCCTGTACGCGCCAGCTGTCAAAACATATCAGTAAAACGTAGCATAAAAACCTCTCTTGCTATATAATAGACTGTTATGCAAAATGATAATCCTCTCATTGTTCAAAGCGACAGAACAATTCTTCTCGATGTACATGCACCAAAAGCAAAAGAATGCGCAAATAATCTTATCCCGTTTGCCGAACTCGAACGTTCTCCGGAACATCTGCATACGTACCGTCTTACGCCCCTCTCTCTCTGGAATGCGGCAAGCGCAGGTTTTACAGCAGACGATGCCGTCGAAGTTCTTAAAAAATACAGCCGTTACGATATTCCCCAGTCTGTCACCATGTGGATACATGAAACAGCCGGACGATTCGGGAAGCTCAGACTTGTCCCGGGGCCGGATGTAAAAGTACCGCTTCATCCGGACTCAAATCTTAAGGCTGACGAAACGATTACAGAAGAACATTTATACCTTGTTACAGATTCACCTGTTGTCTTCAAGGAAATCAGCGCGAATCCCGTCGCAAAGAAATATCTTACCGACACAGGCGACGGTCCGGGAGACTATACCTTTCTGCTGCGCCTCACCGACAGGGGCACCGTAAAACAGGAATTACTGAAGGCCGGATGGCCGATAAAGGATGAAGTCCAGCTCGCCGACGGAGAACCGCTCGATATAAATCTGCGCACAACAACAGCCTCAGGCCTTCCGCTTGAAATACGGAGTTACCAGAAAAGCGCTGCAGAAGCGCTCGTCGGGAATAAAGGCCCCGGTACAGGATTCGGAACAATCGTACTTCCGTGCGGAGCGGGAAAGACAATTGTCGGTATGCAGATTATGTCCATGCTTAAAACGAGTACGCTTATCATCACGACCAATATTTCGGCTGTGCATCAATGGATGAGTGAGCTTCTCGACAAAACAAATCTGACGGCAGAACAGATTGCCGAGTATACGGGCGGTGAAAAAACAATCAGGCAGGTAACTGTCGCGACATATCAGATACTTACGTGGCGCCCAGAAAAGGACGGACCGTATCCGCATTTTTCGCTGTTCCGCAAACGCCCGTGGGGATTAATAATTTACGATGAAGTGCACATGCTTCCGGCGCCGGTATTCCGCGTCGTTGCAGAACTTCAAACGGTGCGCCGCGTAGGTCTCACTGCGACGCTCGTACGTGAAGACGGCTGCGAAGGCTATGTATTCAGCCTTGTCGGGCCAAAACGTTACGACGTGCCGTGGAAAGAACTTGAGCGCTCCGGCTGGATTGCGACGGCAGAATGTATTGAAGTGCGGCTTGATCTTGTCGAAAAACTTGAAATAGAATATGCAGTGGCGAATGCACGCCTTAAGCATCGTATTGCAAGTGAAAATCCCGTTAAGCTGTGCGTAGTACAGGAAATCATCAGTCGCTACCCGGAAGACAAAATTCTTGTCATAGGGCAGTATCTCAATCAGCTTGACGATATCGCAAAAGAACTCAACGCACCTATCATCACGGGAAAGACACCTGTTGATGAACGGGACACTATTTATAATGATTTCCGGAGCGGAAAGATTCACGTACTCGTCGTTTCCAAAGTTGCGAATTTTGCAATTGACCTGCCCGACGCGTCTCTTGCAATCCAGGTGTCGGGAACGTTCGGCAGCAGACAGGAAGAGGCTCAGCGCCTCGGACGCATTCTCCGTCCTAAGGAAAGGATGTCACGATTCTTTACGCTTATTACGAGAAACACAGTCGAAGAAGACTTCGGCAGCAACAGGCAGAAATTCCTTGCTGAGCAGGGATACGCATACCGAATCATCAGATATAATTCCGAAAGCGACCTGGACGAACTTAATGAAAAGATGGAGCAGATATGCTGAAAACCGACTCAGACACAAAACAGAAAGTTCAACGCATACTTGCATGGCAGGAAGCGGTTGCGACGCTCCCTGACAACCGTTTTTTTGATATTATGCGCGTGTACCTCGGCGAAATAAAAACGCCGTACAATAAACAGCGGCTCATTGAACAGCTCGGCGCTTTTCTGCACAAGGAACAGAACAGAAAAAATCTCACATCCATGCTTGACGATTTTGATAAAGAAATAATAACAGCAGTCGCTCTGCTGCCCGATGCTACGCAGACACACCTTTCCGATTTCTTCGCCGGCGAATACACACTTTCAAAGTTATACACAAGGCTGATCAATCTGACTGACAGGCTGATCATTTATAAGGACAAGCAGGACAACGGAGAACAGCAGTATATACACATCAATCCGCTGCTCGAAGAAATTCTTTCGCCGTATATCGACAGCAGCCGCATTATTCCGCCTGCTGTACATGCAGTACGCATTGACGAAGTTCCATTTTCTTTGTCACCTGAGTTTATTGCGGCATTTGTTTCCTACATTATGGAAAAACCGGAACTGTGCAAAGCTGACGGTTCAATCAAAAGAAACAACGAAATCCGCCTTGGGGAGATTTTTCCGGGAAAAGCAAGATGCCTGCATCTGCTTCTCACCGCATTTTTTAATCTGCAGCTTATTAAACAGAACGAAAAAAACGTGGCAGTCGACCGCAGCAGATTCTCGGCATTCGCAGAGTTATCACCTAAAAAACAATATGCGTATATCTGCGTCGCATCTACAGGACGTCTGAGCCGCGAGAGCCTCCGTTCGCAGGCTCAGCTTTTCCTTGATTGCTCCGCATCATTTCCGCGGGACGGGATTACCCGTTCCGTTCTCATCAGGGAAGCCGTTCTGCTCGGAAGCACATTACCCCGGCAGGGACGGTTCAGCCGCATAATCGAAGAATCACGCCAGGCCGGCAGACCGCAGGCGGAAAATGAACGCATTGGACAACTGTTCGACAGAATAATCGATTCGGCAGAAATATTCGGGCTGCTCTGCGTAACCGGAAAAACAAAGAAAGGAGAAAAGATTTACAACGCAGGTGCGCCACTTGTTAACGAGGAACAATTCAAAGAACCGTACAACAAAGTCATTAATATCGATGCAGGATTTACGGTAACTATACTGCCCGGACTTCCTTTGAAAAAACTGCTTCCTGTTGTATTTTTCCTGAACGTAAACAGCTGCAACACTGTCGCTGAATTCGAAATCAACAGGACTTCTGCAATCCGCGCATTCGATGCAGGATACTCTGCAGAAAAAATTTATGAATTACTTTCGCAATACTCGTTATACAGCATTCCGCAGAATCTCCGCATCAGTATTGAGGACTGGAATAAATCCTACTCATCCGCAATGATGTACAAAGGATATATTCTCAAGCTGGATGAAAAGAATGCACAGATAATCGAAAAAAATCCGAATACCGCAAAATTCATACAGACAAAACTCTGCAACGGAGTGTATCTTCTTACTATAAGCGATGACGATGAAGCTTCATTATTTATTAATTCGTGCGGCCTTGATTCCATCGGCAAAGTCAGAAGCGCAAAAACGGAATCTGTTCCCGCGCCGTTCCCGATCCTTACCGACGGACGAACGCTTCTTCCCCATACAGAAACGGCAGACACCGGATTGCAGCCGGCTCAGGATGAGGGTGCTGAAGTAATAAAAGAATTCCGTACAATGCTTGAAGGCCTTGATCTGCCGCTTCTGCAGAAAGACGGACTTTCGCAGCGTATTGACCACAAGGTGATCCTTTCTCCCGATCAGCTCCGCGGCAGCACGGTGCATGCAGAAAATCTTGAAGCAAGCGGCATGGATTTTCTCGGCAAGATCCGTTTGATTGAAAGCGCTATTACATCAAAGGATATGATAGAATTAATCATACAGTCGGATAAAGATGCGGAAAAACAACAGACATATCTCGGAACTCCGCTGCATCTTACAAAGGAAACAGGCGACGCGCTCCTGCATATGCAGCTTGAACCTTCAAAGGAAATGAAAACTTTCCCGGTGAGTCAGGCCAGCAACGTAAAACTTATACGTACATCGCTTTTCTGATTTACTATGAAAGATATACTTCTTGCAGCTGTAAATGCACGCTATAACCACACAAATATTGCAGTCCGTTCAATCTCGTTGTACTGCGGCGCCCCCGGGCTTGCCGCATTCGATGAATGGACAATCAACCAGCCCGTACTTGAAATACTCCGCGGCATTGCAGAATACCATCCGAAAATCATACTGTTTTCAACATACATCTGGAATATTGACATCACTTTGAAAGTCATGAGGGAACTGCCAAAGGTACTCCCCGGCTGCGTGATAGGCGCAGGCGGCCCGGAAGCCGGTTACCGCGCGGAACAACTGCTGCTGCAGGAACGGGAACTGGACCTTGTAATTGCAGGTGAAGGCGAACAGACGGTCGCGGAACTTGTCAGGCTTTACAAAACGCAGCAGTCGTCTTTTAATAAAACGAAATATATGCAGGCCGCATCGCTCATTGCAGGAATATATACAGGATCCTCAGGTTCAAACGGACAGCTGCATATCACATACAGCGGCCCTCGCTGTCTTCTTCCCGATATGAGCGCCCTTCCCTTCCCGTACCCGGAAATTACCGATCCTGACAACCGCATATATTACTACGAATCTTCGAGAGGCTGTCCGTTCTCGTGTGCATACTGTATGTCATCCCTTGACAAACGGGTACGGTTCATGCCGCTTGATCGTGTTTACAGTGATTTACAGCGTTTTCTTGATGCACGTGTAAAACTTGTTAAATTCGTTGACAGGACGTACAATCTGGATACTGCACGGTATATTGCAATATGGAAATACATATGCGCACATCACAACGGAATCACGATGTTCCATTTTGAAATAGAAGCCGAATACTTATCAAATGAAGCGCTCGACTTTCTTCAGTCTGTACCGTCAGGCATCATGCAGTTTGAAATAGGCGTGCAGACTGCAAACACAAAAACACTTGAAGCCGTGCAGCGTTCCGGGAACATCAGGACGCTTGCGGAAAATGTACGGCGTATTCCGAAAACGATACATAAGCATCTTGACTTAATCGCCGGTCTTCCTTACGAAAATCTCGACAGTTTCGGAAACTCTTTCAACTGGACGCTTGCCCTTGATCCCGACGCGCTGCAGCTGGGCTTCCTGAAAGTGCTGTATGGCACAACGATGGAATCATATTGCAGGGAAAACGGATGGAAATGGATGTCGGACGCACCGTATGAAGTACTGTCCACGCCGTATCTCAGTTATGAAGACATCTCTTTTTTGAAAGATATAGAAACCCTGCTTGATGCATACTGGAATTCGCACGACTTTGAAACGTCGATGCACTACGTGCAGAGGCATATGGATATCTGGCAGTTTTTCAGCACGCTTGCCGGTTACTGCCGGAAGCAGAATATATTTACACTACTGCACAAAACGCTCTTCTGGTATGAACTGCTTAACACTTTCTCAGCAGAACTTTCCGCACCCGGCATAAGCAGCAGCGTGCTGCACGAATTAATAAGATTTGACTTTATCTCCGGCGGCAAAAAAGGCAGCTTCCCTGCATGGTGCGGACACAGATACAGCAAGGATGCACACCGCAAAGCACTGGAAGAGCAGACAGATTTCCATTCAACCCGTACAGCATATTCATTTTCCGAATACGACGTATTCTCCATAAATCCTGTTAATCCCGAAGCAAGCGGAACAGGCCTACAGTATCCCGTGCTGTTCATCTACGGACAGACGCCTCAGGAAAAAACAAAAACAGTACTTCTGTAAATTATTGATGCCTTTTTTTAATAACTATTCTGTCAAGCGGTTCATCACCCGTACGGACGAGAACGGATAAATCGCCCTGCAGGATTGCATCGCACCGCGATTTGTCCATCGGTTTACCGCGCAGGAAACCCTGAATATTATGGCACTTCATGTTTTTCAATGCGTCAAGCTGGCCTGTGCGTTCCACACCTTCCGCAATTGTATCAATTCCCATCTTTGTAACAAGCGATATGATGGACTTTGTTATGCTCGACTCTACGCTCATCTTTTCATCGAGGTTGGCAACGAAAGCTTTATCAACCTTGAGCGTATTCAACGGAAGATACTGCAGATATCTGAACGACGAATACCCCGTACCGAAATCATCAAGCGAGACAAGGACTCCGAAACTGCGGATCTGATTAAGCAGTTTTACAATACGTTTGATATTATCGATGAATATTCCTTCGGTAATTTCAATTTCAAGAGTATTTGGTTTTACATTGTACTGCTTCACAAGCTGTACGAGATCATTAACAAAATTCACATCCCTGAGCTGCGTCGGAGAGACATTCACTGACATAATGCCTTCAAAACCGAAATCGGTCTGCCACTGTCTGAGTGTTTTTATTGCAGTTTCAAGAACCCACTTTCCAAGGCTTATAATAATATGTGTTTCCTCGGCAATCGGAATAAACTCTTCAGGGTTAATCCATCCTAATGAGTTGTCGTACCATCTGATAAGGGCTTCAAAACCGCGCAGTTCATTCGTCTCTATATTAAACTGCGGCTGGTAGTACAGCTCGAACGCTTTATTCTCGGAAGCAATAACAAGTTTTTCCTGGAGCAGCGTACGGTGAAGGAATATTTCATACATTGAACGTTCAAAAAAAGCAATATCGTTCTTCCCGTTTTTCTTTACAGCGTGCATTGCAAGGTCCGCATATTTCAGAAGGTCGGCTGCCTGAGTATTATCATCGGGAGCAATCGAAATACCGGCGGAAATGCTTATACTTCCATTTTGAAAAGATTCAAATATTGCATCGGCAATAGTCATCATCCTGTTGCGGGAAGCGAGTACCGTTACCAGCACAAGAAATTCATCGTCTCCAAGGCGAAATACCCGAAGCGTTTCACTGGAAAAATGTTCAAGGATACGGGCACTTCTTCGCAGAACACTGTCTCCAGCAACATGTCCGGAAACATCGTTGACGGTTTTCATATCATCTATATCTATCAGCATAATGCCGGCACACAGGTCGTTGTTCACCGCAGTTTCGATAATAGTATCGAACACTTCATTAAAATTGACACGATTCGGCAGTCCTGTCAGGGAATCGGTATAAACAAGATTCGTCAGCTTGGCTTCGGTCCTTTTCAGTTCGTTGATATTTACAAGCGTAAGGATGCATCTGTCGTTTTTTGTCTTATCAATAATCATATGGAACCATGCATTATTGCGCTTTGAATAATACGTCGATTCAAAACTTTTGTTTTCTTTTAGCGTTTTTACCCCGAGATTGAACAAACTGACCGATTCATCAATTTTATCAGCAATAGTGCTGAACCGGTCTCCGGTAAAAACGGCACCTGAAAACATCGAATGAAATACGGGATTGACATATTCTACAACAAAATCAATCACTTCTTTTCCGGCATCAAAAACAGGAGAAGCAACAACTATCGGATTGGAAACAGAATCAAGAACTTGAATATATTCAGAATCATTGAGCATCTTCGGTAAATCCTGCATTGATACCGTGCCCGCTGTTATTTATCAATTAAAACGTTAATTTTCAAAGCAATATCAGCAAACCGTATCCAGTTTCATTTATTTCTCCGCTCCGATTCTCATTCACTGATGACAACAGCCTGGTTCTTACTATAAAATGAGAGATTTTATTTTAACCTTTTTTTGGAAATAAAGCAATCAACACCCCCAAGTGTCTGTCGGATACTACTGCCGGTCGGATAAAACCGGCAGTGCTTCTCACCTTACTATTGACATATGTCCGCCTGTGCAATATTGTGTATATACAAGATACACAATATTGCACAGTGCAGGAGGGATTATGAAGCTGATAGACGTGCACAATCTCTGCAAAAAGTACCCGGGATTCGAGCTGAAAGATGTACATCTTTCTCTTGACGAAGGCTACATTATGGGGTTCATAGGGCGAAACGGTGCCGGCAAGACGACAACAATAAAATCAATACTTAACATCGTTCATCCCGACAGCGGGAGTATATGTATTAACGGTTATGTGCTTGAAAAGGATGAACTGACAATAAGAAATACCGTCGGTTTCGTTTCGGGAGGCATTGACTTTTACCCGCGTACAAAACTGAAAAAGCTGACTGGAGTTACAAAACGGTTCTACTCGGAATGGGATGAACCCCGCTACAAATCGCTGCTGGAACGGTTTGAAATAGACGACAACAAAAAGGTAAAGGAACTGTCCGCAGGTATGAAGGTAAAGTATTCGATTGCAGTTGCGCTTTCGCACAACGCAAGACTGCTGCTGCTTGACGAACCGACGAGCGGGCTGGATCCGGCTGCACGGGACGATCTTCTATACCTTTTTCAGGAATTCATTGAAGACGGAAAACACAGCATTCTTTTTTCAACACATATCACTTCAGATCTGGAAAAATGCGCTGATTATATTACGTACATAAAAAACGGAAAGATTCTTGTCAGTTCGGACAAGGACAGCTTCAAGCAGAGCTACATACTTGTTTCCGGAAAGAAAAGCCAGCTCACGGCCGATATTGAACCGCATATTATAGGTATTCACAAACACGACCTCGGATTCGAGGGGATGATACATGCGGAAGACAAAGCACTTGCCGGCGGACTGGAATTTTCTCAGCCTGCGCTTGACGACATTATGGTGCATATTGAACGGAGGAGCTGATATGAAAAATCTTCTTTATAAAGAATTTGCGCTGTGTACAAACGTGCAGACCGTACTATTCATGTGCCTTGGGCCACTTATGATGTGGATTCCGAATTATCCCCGGTACGTGCCGTTTTATTATTCGTGTATAGGAGTCTTTATGCTTTTCGTCTGGGGAATGACGAACAACGATATGGTATACACGGCCTGTCTGCCGGTAAAACGAAGCGATATCGTAAAAGCACGGTTTCTGTTCACCGGCTTTCTGGAGCTGTTTGAAATCGGTATCTGTATCCCGTTCGGCATTATCGGAAACAGTTTTACGGCAAAAGGCAACATGGCAGGAATAAATGCGACGGCTGCATTTTACGGTATCCTTCTTATCCTGTATTCGCTTTTCAATTTTTCATTTCTTGTTCCATGTTACAGAAAGGTGGAAAAACCGGCACTGCCGTTCCTGCTTGGCAGCATTGTATACTGGGCCGGCTATGCAGCCGCTGAAATTCCGGTCTGGCTAAAAACACCGTTCGGCACGTACATCTCAGCAACAGATGCCGCCTCACAGATAAGACAACTTCCCATTCTTGCGGCGGGAATCGTCGTCTGGCTGGCGGTATTGGTGCTGACATTCCGCATCTGCGTAAAAGAATTTGAAAAAGTGAATCTTTAACATGGATATAGTAATTTCCCCTTCGTCGGACAAACCGATATATCTCCAGATTTACGAGCAGATTGCAGGCCAGGTTCTCCGCAGCGAAATAGCCCCCGGCACAAAGCTGCCGCCTATCCGCACGGTGGCATTGGATCTGCGCGTAAGCGTCATTCCGGTGAAACAGGCATGGGAACAGCTTGAACGGGAAGGATTCATTACGACGGCTGCGGGGAGGGGAACGTCTGTTGCACAGCTTGATGACGGAGAAATCAACGTAATGAGGAATAACGCAGCGGAACGTATGCTTATCCGCGACGTTGAAGCATGCCGTGCGCTCGGACTGTCATACCCTGAAATAGCAGCCATCGTCCGGAAAGCGTATACAGAATAACCGTATGCTTACGGCTCTTTCATTCCTCCGCAGTCCGGTAGTCCCAGTTGTGCTTCGGGTATCTGCCCTTCATCTCTTTGCATATTTCAGGCCATGTATTTTTCCAGAAACCTGCAAGATCGTCTGTAATCTGGAGCGGCCGGCCGGCAGGAGACAATAACCTGAGCAGGACAGGTACTCCCATAACGAGGGGCGTTTCAAAGCAGCCGAACATCCGCTGAATTATTATTTCAAGCACAGGACGGACAGAACGCAGCACATCACCGTTTTTTCCGGAGGATGCTGTCTGCACCGACGCTTCATAGGTAAGCCTGTATGATTTTCCGTTAGGCATGTCGATACGGACCGGTACGTTTTTATCCACCGTACGCCCGTCGAGATAATAACAGAGAGCTTCATATACGGAGTCCTCCGTGACTGTGGTGCCGGTGAGAAAGGGGATAAGCCACTCGCGCACCGACAGGCGAAGTGCATCAGCTTCCGATTTTGCATGATCCGCACTGCTGTGCTCTTCATAAAACTGCGCTCGCAGCAGAAAGTCTTTCGTCCTGTCGGAAAGGGGAAGCCACTCAATACCGTTCCGTTCTACGGAACTGCAGACTGCGCCGGCAAAATCAGCCGGTTCCGGATTTATTTTCTTAGACGACAACACAATCTTTCCGAAACAGACATATTCCGTCTTGCGCAGTTTATGCGGGCCGCCGGCGAATTCCGTTTCCGTATGAACCGTGGCATGGCGTGCCAGCCATAGTTCCGCTTCGCCGGAAGGAATCACCTCGTATTTGTAAATACGTCCTTCCCGTTCTCCCGCATCCGCTTCGGGTGCTGCAATCCATTCCGGAAAACTGCTCGTACTCCGCCGTTCGGACGCAGGAAGGGAGGCAAGCCGGCCCGACGGAAACTGATACACCCCGCTGATGTCATGCAGATGCGCGATGCGGTCGGGAAACCCGGCAAGAAGGGCCCGTGTTGTAACTGACAGCGATGCTGAGTCCTCTGCAGCCTCACCATCAGCGGAGCTGCATAAAGCACCGGACTGCGTGCGGTAGAACCCTGGAAAGGACGCCGCGCATTTTTTTACGCGCTGCTCCACATCACTGCAGAACCGCTGCTGCTGCGACGGAGCTGCATCGGCATACCGGCTGTACCGGAGCGCGCACCGGATTGATTCGCGGAGAGACGGAGATACCGGAACGCCTCCGGATACGGTACCGCCATCCATCTTACCGGGGGCTCTATCACACAGGCCGGCAAATATCGTACACGCAAGGCGCGGATGAATTCCGAGCGCCAGGGCGGCCTTCCCGAGCGGTGTAATCCTCCATGAATCAGGCGCATTACGCTCCTGCTGTATACACCCCAGCTGTCCGAGCAGGGCGCGGGCACTGTTCCATGACGCATCGGACGGGCAGTCAAGCCATGAAAGGCCGGAAGGCGAATACACTCCCCACTGTGCACTTTCAAGTACGAGCGGCGTTAAATCTGTACGCAGTATTTCAGGAGGCATTTCCGCCGTACGGGCATCATTTTCATTCCAGAGGCATACACAGCGGCCCGGCCCGGTACGGCCTGCGCGTCCTCTGCGCTGAGCAGCGGAAAAAACGCTCTCATTTTCTGTCGACAGCGTTTCCATCCCGGCTGCAATGTTCATTCTGTTTACGCGCGCAAGCCCGCTGTCTATGACGACTGTTATACCGGGGACTGTAAGCGACGTTTCCGCAATCGCCGACGAAAGAATGACGCGCCGGCGGGCTGAAGGTAAAGGCGGCGTAAGAATATTTTTCTGCCTGCTGAAATCAATGGAACTGTGAAGCAGGAGAATGTCCGCATCAGCAGTATATCCGGCAAGTTCTGCCGCAGTACGCCGGATATCGCCGATGCCGGGCAGAAATACAAGGATGCTGCCGGACGCATCACTGCCTGTTTTACGCAGTTCCCGCATTACGGCATCAGAGGGTGCTATGTTTCCCGCATACTCAACACTCACCGGAAACTGCCGGCCCGGCACGCTGTATACCGGCGCCTTGTCCTTTTCCGTCCCCAGATACGCAGCAAGCCTTTCCGTCTCAATTGTCGCCGACATTACAATAACATACAGATTATCCCGCAACTGCATCGATTCTTTAAGGAAAGCAAGTGCAAGATCCGCGTGCACGGAGCGCTCGTGGAATTCGTCGACAACCACGACGCTCACACCGTCAAGTGACGGGTCGTCCTGCAGCATACGGGTAAGGACGGCTTCGGTCATTACGGTAAAACGAGTACGGGCGGAAAGACGGGATTCCATATGCATAATGTATCCTGCAGTCCCTCCCGTTTCCTCTCCGAGCAGGTCGGAAACGCGGGATGCAACGGCGAGCGCGGCAAGCCTGCGGGGTTCAAGCATGAATATCTTTCCGCTGAAGTGTTTAAGCAGCGCAAGCGGTACCGCAGTCGATTTACCCGCGGCAGTTTCCGCCGTAAGCACGAGGAAATGAGACGGCGACAACTTGAGCGATGCACAGATATCGTCGAGATACGGAGTTACGGGCAGAGAGCCGACTGCTGAAGGATAACCGGAGGCTGACACCTCTTATGCTCCCGTCCACAGTTCGGAAAGCCGTGCATCGAGCGACTCTATAACGTGGCCGCGCCTGAAGGAAATACGCTTTGCCGTAAGCGAGTCGAATATGGTGAACATGTTTTGCAGAAAGACACCCGCTTTTCCCGGCAGTTCCATGCGCGGAGAGATTGCAAACTGCGAAAGAAAAACCATACCGGTGAGAATGCCGCTGCGGTGCAGACCGATAAGCAGTGCGTCCTGCGTTATGTGAAACGCACCAATCGAAAAAATCACTTTGCCGTACGGAGAAAGAAGTGCAAAAAACGTTACGAAAAGCGTCATAAAAACGGACGGCAGGACCTTCACTTTACCGTGTTTTTTTATCATTGTCATACCGAAAAACACAACCGTGCAGCACCAGACAACAATCGTATTCTTCTGCAGCAGAAAGACAGGAAACAGAATCATTGCCGCGGCGAATTCGATACGTGCAGAAAGTACTCCGGCAGCATGATTCGGCTGAACGGAGGATACAGTATTTTCAGGAGCAGACTGTTCCTGTACGGAGGATGCTGCAGAAAGGCCAGGATTTGCATGAGTTTTTTGCTGTGCGGAATCACCTGCTGACGGTGCAATATTTTTGTACCACTGCGATTCAGCGCAGAATGCATTTGCAAAGAGTCCCAGAAGAATCCCCGTCGCAAGTCCGGTCGCAAAAAGTACGGGCGCTATATATTTTGCGTTTTCCCCGAATACCATGACACGTGCGGCCGCTACCTGCGCACAGTTGTTTGCAAGAGCACCCGCAACGCTGAGCCCTAAATTGGAAAGAGATGACGTTCTGCGGAACAGCGTATACAAAACCAGCATGGTAAGGCCGGATGCAAAAGAACCGGCTGCGGAAAAAACGAACACGTACGAAAAAAGCGTACCCGAAATAAGTGCCTGACCAAGAACTTTCAATACGATGAGCAGCAGCGTATCACGTTTCCGCATTTTTGCAAGAGACAACAGTATGGGCAGATTTGCAAGGCCGAGCCGCATAAACGGCAGCGGTTTCGGAACAGCGTACTCGACCGCAGAGAGAAAGAGGCAGAGCGCGGCAAAAAAGGAAACGCTGACTGTTTGTGCAGAATGTCCGGATTGTATCATTAATAAGGTGCGGCAGGCTTCCGATGCCTATCTTTTGAATAAATGCGCAAAGAATTTCGCATTTCTTACATTTTTTTCTTCATCGTCTGTATGCGACGCATACCCCTGCAGCGCCTCATTCGTTCCGGCCACAAGCAGAATCATATTTTCTTCAAGTTTCAGAGATGGAGAACTGACAAACGTAAAATCAGCCTCAACTGAACTCCGCACGGCAACAAGATTCAGTTCGTATTTCTGCCGGAGATTGCTTTCGCCGAGCGTTCTCCCGATAAGATCGTCACGGACACTGACTTCGGCAAGCGCAAAATTATGCGATACCTGCACATAATTGAACAGCGCTGATGAAATAAGCATAGGTGTAATATGAAGCGCTGCATCAAGGTCAGGATAGACAATATCGGTGGCGCCTATAAGTCTGAGTATTTCTCCGTGCTCGTCAGAACGAGCCTTTACGACGATATGTTTCACGCCCATTTTATGCAGATGATTTGTAACAAGAATCGAAGTTTCCAGCTGGCTGCCCAGATCGACAACGGCTGCATGAAGATCGTCAGGGAGGATTTTTTTCAGAGATGCTTCGTTTATTGCGTCGGTAATATATGCGTAATGAATGCTGCTTT
>DCFX01000081.1:50916-122982 GCA_002314445.1 Treponema sp. UBA1793 | reverse complement strand
GTCATCTTTCTTGACATAAAGCGGGCTTATGGTCGAAGACAGGGAAATTCCATCATGGAAAGACGAAGACGGAACATGGTGTACTCTCCGTTCGGACGTGATAGCGTACATAGACAAAAACGGAAATGCGTAAACGTGCAGCAGCTGATGCTGCCGTTTTAAAGACAGGAGGTATAAAGTGAACAAACAGAAAAAAATTGAAATAATAACTATTGTTATTGTAGTAGTGGTTTATATTGCAGTGCTTCTTCTTAAACTTCTACCAACGTTTAAAAAGTAAGGATGTTTGCAAGCAAGCCAGATTGAAACAATAAAAATGAGTTAGATAAAAATTCTGCAGGATATTCTCTGCGGATTTTTTTTGCAGAATGAGAGGCTATTCATGGAAGAAACAGAAAAAGAAAAGTTATTTGAATCAGAATATGAAACGTTACTTAAAAAGTACAATGTTTCTCTTGTTATAGAAAATAGCATCCTTGAAGAAGGTTTATTTTCTGAACCACATTTCAAAGAGTCTGGTAAATATTGCAATATTAATTTCGTGCCAGATTATAAAGAAGAGGATCTAGGTCGTTGTGTAATGGTGGGATGACCGCTAAAATTTGCTTGACTCATGCTTTTCGCGCAGCTAAAGTTGGCGAAAAACATGAGTTAATAACGCACATCGTTTAGCAAGTTTTACGACAAAATATCAGGTTGAAATAGTTATTAGGTTTTACCATAATGAATTTAGTATTTGTGTACAACATTTGCTCGTCTCATCAAAATAATTCAATAACTCTTTTCTCAAATTATCTTTGCTTTCATTATTCTCTTTTGAATAACCAAAATAACTTTGTTGATTACCCCATATTAAATTACTTAATCCATAGAGTTTGTTTAAATCATCAAGAACTCCTTTTTGTGAAATTCTTGATTTTACAATCATTTCTCTTATTGTTTTACTTTGCATTAAATACCTATTATGAATATCCAACTCAGTTGTTCCATTTCTCTCCATTATGTAATTCATTGTCAGTGAATTGTCTGCATTAATTTCTATTACTTTTTCAATAATGAATTCTTTTGCTTTAAAATCACGCTCTTCAATTTTATCATTTTCTTTTTCTTTAATTTCAGCTAGAAATTTTCCTTCTTTGAATTTCAATCTATTGCTTGCAGATTTGTAATTAATCAACGCAACTACAGAACTACCAACAATAAAACTAATAACCGAATTTACTAATTGCAGTATATCCATTTTTTCTCCTATCGTACAAATTATACAAAAAGTTTTGTCAGAATTGAAACATTCGTAAGATGGCTATGAAATTTTAAGAAGATCAAGTTTATCAATTTCCATTTCTCCTGAAGATGGAATATATTGGGCTTGATAAAAATCAAACTTCTTTCTATTATTTTGTTTACATTTTTCCTCAATAATTTTCATGATTCTTATCTTATTTTCTGTTGTTGTTTTATATCCAAAAATAATTCCTTCAAGATCATTAAAATGATATTTCAATTTTCTATCGTTTATAGCCGAATGGCTGTCCATAAAATCTTCTAATATTAGGCGATATTCATTTTCTTTCTTCCAATCTGGCAGTTTTATTGTCAAACATTTTTCATATTTCTTCCAATAATTTGCCCGCCATTTTTCTATTGACTTTGCAGTTTTTAAATGATTAGAAAAGAAACTCGTTTCTCCATTTTCATTCATATACCAATATTTATATAAAATATCCATTGGCATACGACCTAATGAACGAAAAAAATCAATCGTTGGAAAGTTTTTTGAATATTTTACTTTTTTAAATTCAAAATTAGCATTTCCTATAATTGATCCACTGTTACTCTGTCCCATCTTTGTTGTAAGTGATAGAAAGTGTTTATTATTTCGTTCTTCCGTCTTAAATATTAAACAAACTCCCCTATGATTATCGCCATAATATCCCCAAAGTGATGAATTATCACAAGAAGACATAAAGCAAGAAATATATGCATGGGGATATGCTAATTCATCAATTTTATCTACAAAACTATCTGGAAATTCGTATAAAAGAAAAGATTTTATCTTTCCTCTTTTTTCTGTATAAATATTATAGCTTTGTATTAAGCTCAGTTGTGAATGAATACTAATTTCTACTTCATAAAGTTTATTTATAAACGAAGTATCTTTTTCTATTTCCAGACGATTCTTATCCCAAATATTAAACAAAGCATCAAATTTAAGATTTGCAAGTAAGGTTTCTCCGGAAAAATTTGAAAACCCATTTTTCTTGTATTCGTTTAAAATACACATCAATGCAATTAAATGAATACCTTTTAGATGGCTTTTTAATTCTGATCTATATATTGGAGTCTTTCTGTTACTCAAAAAAGAAAGATACTTTGATATAGTTGAACTTGAAAAAAAAGACGTTGCTATGTTCGTAATCATATCTTTGTATTTTTGTGTGGGCAGTTTATCAAATGTCATATATATTTGGATATCATTTTCTGTAAAAATATAATCATCGTTTACAAGCTGTGATTGAGCAACAATGTTTTCTAAACACAATAAATAATGGTAAAAAAAATTCTTCCATACAATAATATCACCATTCCAGTGAAATTCTAAAAAACCTTCCATTGGATCATTAAGCTTTGATAAATCGGCAAAATATATTTCTTGATTTTCTAACTCCTTGTTCTTACCAAGTAAATTATCTATTGATCGCATTTTATACATAATTCTTTTTATGTCCTATTTTGAAGAGTTTTTACACTACATTTGTATACTGATTAAACAGGCAGAAACCTCCGGGCTGTAACCCGGAGACAGACGGCAGACACCGCCTACAGGATGTCCTGATTCCACCTGACCTTGCAAGGTACTAAGAGCATCGGCATCAATAGTCATAAGGTTTAGCCTGAAGGAGTATACAATATGAAAACACCAATTACTTATTATGGCGGTAAGCAGCAGCTTGCAAGTAAAATAATCAGTCTTATACCGGAACACGAAATATACTGTGAACCATTCGTAGGAGGCGGAGCTGTCTTCTTTCAGAAACAGCCGTCAAAATCAGAAATAATCAATGACGTTAACGGTGAACTTATTAATTTTTATGAGGTAATACAAAAAGACTTTTCACTTCTTGCACAGGAAGTTTCTATAAGTCTGCACAGCAGAGAACTCCACCGGCAGGCACGTGTAATAAATGAAAATCCCGAAATGTTTGACCGCATAAAACGGGCATGGGCTGTATGGGTAATTGCCAATTCTTCATTCGGTGCCGGATGGAAAGCAGGCTGGGGATATGATGCAGCCGGGACAACGACAAAAAAAATAAGTAACAAACGAACTGCATTTACAGAGGAACTTGCAATTCGTCTTCAGAATGTTCAGATTGAGTGTTATGATGCCTTGAAAATCATACGCAGTAGAGATACCCGAAATACTTTTTTTTATTGTGATCCTCCATACCCTGATACTGACCAGGGACATTATGATGGTTATTCTGCGGATGATTTTCGGCAACTTCTTGAAGTACTTGAAAATGTCGAAGGCAAATTTCTATTGAGTTCTTTCAGACATCCGGTACTAAAAGAATTCACTGTGAAAAATAGTTGGTATCAAATTGAACTGCATATGGCAAAACCGATGACGGCTCATTCCGGTGTTACAAAAGAAAAAATAGAAGTTCTCACGGCAAATTATTCGATAGAATTGAAATAGTAAATAATAATCTTATGGCAGCAGATGCGTTCTGCTGCTTTTTTGTTTTTAAAACTTTGCCCTGCGTTGAGGTTTGTTACTGTTTATCAATTACTCTATGACAAGATTGTCGGAATAGATAGAAATTTTCACGGGAGGAAAAATGTTAAAGGTAGAGGTCTGGCGTAACCGCAGAAGTTATGATTTTAAGGTTTGTCCGGAGAAGCCTGACAGTTTTGAAAATAACTGGAAGAACAACAGTGTTGACCTGCTGCAGCTTATAGATACAGATACCGGAAAAGCACTGTTCTCCTGCAGATGTCAGTCTGTCGCCAACTACTGCTTTGGGAAAGAACGTCCGGGAGACACGGTTTCTTATGGAGATACAATAGCTGAAGGTAAATTTACGCTCCGCTGTTTTGTTCCGCCCCGTGCATTCCACGGAGAGATACATGCAATCACCAGTACAACTGACAAAGACGGCCAGACTATTGACAGGAATGCAATGCAGATTTCTGCTGACGGATACCAGAATGGCCGCTGGCTCATACATGACCGCTACTCGCAAAAAGCCGGGCACGACACAAATTACGCATGGTCTGCGGGATGTATCATCCTGTCATCGGCTGATCTTGCATTGTTCAACGCCGCATTGCGGGATGGAGGAATTTCTTCCGGAGATGAACTGACAGGCGAAGTAGTTGAGGATTTTTACGGACAGGCTGCCTGAAAATAACCGGCGGATAACAGTTCTCCGGTCTATCGAAGTCTTAAATGGAGGTATCTTATGATACAGAATTTTATTTTTCCATCATTTGTAATCATATCGATAGTGATGGTTGTTGTCTTTTCTGAAAATGTCAAAAAGGCGGATAAGGAAAAACGTTTCAAACGGTTTTATGTCTGTCTGCCTTTTTCTTTTTCCCTGCTGTTTGCGGCGATGCTGCTGTTCGGAAAATGGTTTCCTGTGCAGCAGCTGCCGTTTTACTGGGCAGTCATTTTCGGCGTTTCAGTATTCGGGTATTCGGCCATATATAAAAACTTCAAGGCATGGCTCGAATCGAGAGGAAATGTACGGTCTTATCCTCCTGTCGTAGACACACCGGAGGCAAAAGATCTTCATACTGCTGTCGCAGAAGGTTCAACAGCGGCAGAACAGGCTGCCGGTATAAAGGCAGAAACAACTGCATCAGGGGACAGTGGAACTTCCGCTGCCAGCGCCGATGCTACAGCCCTTTAAAAAAATAGGCAGCTGCATAAAATCAGCTGCCGGCTGGATTGCCTGTGGTCTTATGGTTGTGGTGTTCTTCTGGCGCAGTTTTTCCAGTACTAAAAAGGTTTCAGAAGACAGTTCAAACGCTGGTAAAACGGCTGAAAAAAAAGCAAATGACGTAGCTGGGAGGGTAAAAAATGAAATTCAAAAAACTGACGCTGCTGCCCTTGCTGCTGATTCTCCCGATGCTGCGGCTCACCGCGCAGCAATCGCAGACGAACAGCAGCAGTTCAGAGAACGTGTTCGGAATCGATTTGAACAGAACGTACAGCGGAAATGAAGTTCTGAACCTGCTGACCATCATGGATGAAGAAGCGCAAACTTCTATAACCAAAGCATACAACGAAGGATATAAAGCGGGAGTGCTTGAATACAAACCGGAGACTATAAAACTGCAGAGCCTGAACGACTCCCTTAAAGCTGATGCGGAACAGATGCGCAAGCAGTATGCATATACAATTCCGCAGTGGCAGGTACCGTTATGGGCCGCAGGCGGACTGCTTTTTGGATATGGTCTGCGGTGTGTATCCGAACTTATTAAATAGGAGCAGAACTAATGGAAGGTGTCATCGCCGCAAACGATATGTATAAGCTTGTCAGTGCAATCGGAATTATTCCCTCTCTCGTCCTTGCAGCCGTTGTGGTTTTTTTTCTTTTCCGGGAACAGAAAAAAAATAATGAGACTATGCAGAAAGGAATGGCCGACTTGAAGGCTGCATCGGATAAAGCTGATGCGCAGCTGCTGGAGCAGATAACAAAGCTGAATGTAAAAATTGACTGCGTAAAGGATGAGTCGATTCAAAAAGAGCAATACTTTAACGACTGGGGTGGCTGGCGGACAGAGTTTAAGGACCTGCGCGATTTGTTAAATCAATGGATTTTGAAGGAGCAACAAAAAAATGGCAATTAAACTGAATATACTGCGTGGGACAATTATCCGACTACTCAAAGAAGTATATCCTGACGGGCTGAATGAGACTGAGGTTGTTGGAATTTACTACCAGTATTATAAACCGGATGATATAAGGGCGTCTCTGCAGTATCTGACAGACAAAGGATATTTAAGCCGACTTGAAAGCCCTCACCCATACAAGCCGCTTGAAAAAATCGTCGGATATAAACTGCTGCCGAAAGGTATTGACCTTATAGACGGTAATGTCGACGCAGATCCCGGTATTACACTTTCTCCGGAGGCATAACAATGGGACGCAAAGGTAAACCGGAATCTATCCCCGGAATGGTGGAATTTATTGTTGATAAATGGGACGGCGGAAAAAATACTATTGTTTATGTCACGGATGAAGTGGCAAAAAAAATAAATGAAAAAGGTTACCGGGTCACCATAAGCCGTGAGTCAATCAGACGGATAGTTAAATCCCATGAAGAAGAAATTGAGGATACGAAACGGGCCGTTGAAGCCGCAAAAAAAATGGCGGAAGTACTCAAGGATTACCCGGCGACTGAAGTATCTGAATCCATGTTGATGCAGTTATCGCATCTTATTGCACAAGATATCAGGTCTGTAGACTCTCTGGAATTTGATAATCCTGCCGACATGGTGCAGTCTGCGGCTAAACTCGCGGAAGCTCAGCTTAAAATGTCGCAGTACCGGACGAAGGCCGTGCAGGCACTGGATAAAGCAAAGGAGCAGCTGAAAAGTGAGCTGCGTAAGGAAATACAGGCGGATCCGGAACTGCTTAACCGGCTGCTGCAGATTATAGACAAGGCAAAAGTGCAATGAGTGATTTACTCGCAGAAATTGTCGGTACAGATATATCGTCTCTGGAAAAAGCAGACCGGTTGGAAAAGGCAAAGGATGACTTTGGCTTTTTCTGCCGGACATATCTGTCGGATTATTTCTACGAAGATCCTGCTGAATATCAGCAGATTTTGTATAACGTTGCAAATACACAGTCATTATCAGCAAGTGATGCAGACAAGCTGAAAGCGTTTGTAAATGAGAAATATCATCCGCTGCTCAAGCCGACTGAAAAACTTGCCGGTGCCATGTTCATTGAACCTCGTGAACATGGTAAGACTGTGCGATGGTCTTTCGCATACGTTCTCTGGCGGGTGCTTACCGGCAGATCAAACTATGTGCTGCTTATCGGTGCGTCAGGGGATGCGGCAAGCGAAAACCTGCAGAACATAAAGACTGAAATTGAAGAAAACGAGGAACTGCTTGCCGATTACGGAGAGTTGAAAGGAAAGGTGTGGACTAATACACGTCTGGAACTTTCAAACGGAACCTGCATACAGTCGAAGGGTGCCGGTGCTTCAATGCGCGGTACCCGCTTCCGCCAGTTCCGACCCGATTTGATTGTTCTTGATGATGTACTCAAAGATGACGCTGTCGATTCGTATACCTTGCGGAATAAAATCTACAGGTGGCTCAAACGGGTTGTCTTAAACCTCGGAAAAAAGGCGTTTATCATCTGGGTAAATACCATATTTCATAACGACGATCCTATAAGCCGCCTGTGCCGGGAGTGTGCAAACGGTGATCTGAAACGGTGGATTGCAGTGCGTCTGTCATGTATTAAACCTGACGGAACTCCGCTCTGGCCTGAATACTGGTCTATAGATGATCTCCTTGAAAAGAAGCAGACGATAGGAATTGCTGCGTTCTCGACGGAATACATGAACGAACCGCTTTCTGATGAAGAGAGAATAATTCATATCGAATGGATCGAGAGTTACAAATACCTTCTTAACGAACTTCCTCCGAGAACAGAACTTACTCATTTTTGTGGTGTAGACCCGGCGACCGGCAAGCATGATAGAACAGCAATCGTTCCAATTGCTGTAGATAAATCGACCGGAATCATTTATGTTCTGCCTTCGTTTGCTAAAACCTGCTCGGAAACAATGACTATGCGGCAGCTTGTACTGTATTACCGTATGTATCACTTTAACCTGATCGGCTGGGAAGACGTTGTTTTCTCGGGAATCTACGGAAACTACGTCCAGAAAATGGCAGCGGAAGAGCATATTTACCTGCCTATTAAAAAACTGACCGTCGGCGGAATGTCAAAAGAAGCTCGTGTGCGTTCAATCTCAATGCTTATTGAAAACGGCATTATCCGTTTCCCTGAACACGGAGCGGAAAATATTATTCAGGAATTAACAGAATTTCCTATGGGTGCTTTCGACGACTTATGTGATGCACTCGTTCATGCCGTCAATTCCATTGAAAAAGGAAACAACAGCATCGCGGTTTCAAAAGCAGCGGCGAAACACATTCAAAGTACAGCAAAATCAATTATTAACAGAGTAAGAGGATTACGATGAAGAAGACTATACCGCCTGATACAAAAACGATGACGACGCAGGTTATAACCGATAATATGCTCGGCAGTTTTCTCAATTTTATGCCGAATCCTGATGATATTGTTTCCGGTACTGTTGAATCATATCAGACGTACCGGCAGATGATGACAGACCCGCGGATAAAATCGCTCATTAATAAGAAAAAGACATCTTCCCTTGTCTTTCCGGCAGGATTTACACAGGGCGATTGTCCTGACAATGTTTTTAATTTTATTAAAAACATACCTTTATTTGATAATTTGTACCGAAAAGAAAAACGCATGCTTTCGGCATTGAATTACGGGTTTTCTGTATCTGAAATTGTATGGGGACTGCCTGCCGAAAATAATGGTAAATGGATACCGGAGAATATTATTACCAGAAAACCGGAACGTTTTTATTTTGGATCAGACTGGAAATTGTATTATACCTCTTTAGGTACACGAAAGCTGCTTGATCAGCCATACAAGTTCCTTCAGATGCAGCATGATCCTGATGATGAGAATCCCTACGGTACATCGGAATTGCGTTCAGTTTATTGGCCGTGGATGTTCAAGAAAGCCGGATATGAATTCTGGCTGCAGGCAACAGAGAAATTTTCAGTTAAATCCATTATCGCCCTTTTTGAGATGGAAGGCGATGACGAGAAAATTCAAAGTCGCGCGAACAGTATTGCACAGATGCTTATGGGACTGGAATCAGGTTCTGCGGCTGCAGCCGGAAATGTTAAAGACCTGAAAGAAATCGGTATGGCCGGAAGTCTGGCTGATTTTAATACGCTTGTTGATGCGTGTGATGTGCAGATAAGTTACGGCCTGACAGGACAGTCAATTGCAACAAGCAAGACTGACGGCGGTTCGCTTGCACTGGGAGAAGTACAGGCAGATATGCTCTATGAGGATTGCAAAGGAATCGCACTTGAGGTACAGTCTGCAGTCCAGAAACTGATTGACTGGACTGTTTATCTTAACTTTGGGGCGGGAATTGTCTCTCCGCAATATCGGTTTAATATAAAAAATCTTGCCTCGTTTGAACAACTTATGAAAGCACTGGCACTCGGCTTTCCTGTGTCAAAACAATGGATATATGATAATTATGGAATGGAACCTCCTAAAGATACGTCCGATACGTTTGTTGCAAACAGCGGAAATGCAGAAACCGGACTGTCTTTGAGTGATCCGTATAACAATAAAAAAAAAGTCCCAAGCAGAAAAATGATAAAATTTTCCGTCTGAGTGATGTCGAGTTTACGGAAGAAAAACGTAAGCTCGATGAACTCGACAGTCTTACTGAAGCTGCTCAAAAAGGTTCTTTTTTATTCATTTCACAAGATATAAAAGACTATTTAAAATGGCTTTCACCGGACGGGTCGATACCTTCAAAAGCAAGGATTACTGCACCGTATGATATCCCCCAAAATAAAAAATTATTAAAAAATTGTGAGCAGCTTATTTCGGGAGCTTTGCTGCTCGGAATGGAACATGCATCTACAAAAATTAATGCAGCAGATAATACCACAGACATTCCAAAGATTGCGTTTTCCGATGCAGTAAAATTTCTGAAAGGACAGGTTCCGGTTACTAAATCAGAATGGGACAAACTGGAGCCGAAAGTACGATTCCGTGCATTCACCGTTTCCCGTTTGTCTGAATGTTCATATATAGAAGCTGTAAAAGGTTTGCTTATTGATTCGATTGAAAATGGTACGAGATTTGCAGAAACATGGAAAAATGCAAAGGCCTGGGCAGATGCTGATCAAACGGAAAATTTTCTTCCGGGCTACTGGGAGAACGTATACCGGACAAACATGGAGACTGCATATACTGCCGGTAAACTTATGCAGTATGACAAGACAAATCCTGTCGCATATCAACTTTTTGTTATTGAGGACAGCAGGACTAGTACTATATGCAGACATTTGCTTACAGAATCCGGGCACGGAATGATTCTTGCTGTGGATCATCCGTTCTGGAAAACATACGGATTTCCTCCTTATCATTATCAGTGCCGTACATCATTCCGTGCTATATACGCATCGCAGATTGGCAAAGACGGGATAAACACGGACAATCCGAGTATGAAATCACTTGCAAAGTTCAAACCTCTTGACGGATTCGGAGGCAATCCTCTTGATAACGGAAACTGGTGGATGATGCTGCCGTCGCAGGCAATGCAAGCTATGAAATTTGGTATTCTCGGAGAGTTCAACCGAGAAGAAAACATATTTGCGGATTATGATTCACTGTGGAAAGGATATACCCGGACGGAAGGGAAAAACGGAGGATGGTTCGATTTGTGTGATAACCCGCCGAATGACTGGAAAACTGCCAACAAACCTGTAGTCGAAAAACTTAGCAATTTCGGGTACAAAATCAAAGTAATTCCAGCAATTGAAAATGTACAAACGCATTATAAAATATCATGGTCTAATCCCGATATTATACTCAATGGTACTTTATCCGATATTAAGACACCGGAAAAAATGACATCAAATGCCATAAAAGGCAGGATAAAGAGTGCTTATGAACAAGGGCTTTCTCATGTTGTTTTGAATATTCCCGATGCGATGCCTAACGATGAACTTATGCGAAGTTTTTTGAGATGGAAGGGCGAAAAGCATAACCGGAAAATGTCTGTTTTACTGTTGTATAAGGGCAATATTTCAACAGAAATAATATAAAAAAAGAGCGCCTGATAGCGCTCTTCGGGAAGCGGGGGCTTCACACGCAACATGACGTGGTAGCCTCCACTACTTATAATATTACACTAAAATACTGATTTTGCAAGAGGTTTTTTATGGATTTTATAACCGACGAAACAGAAAGAAAACTGTTTGAGTCATGGAAACGGGATGATGTACATTGCTATCGTTTCAAAATATTAAATGCGGCAGCCGAACAATGGGTACATAACAGAAATATGAAAACTATTGTTTTACCTGCGGTCGACAATGCAGCAGAATATATTTTTCATGCCGGATATTGTCTGAATAAACAGGTAAACAAACAGGGTAACGAAAAGGCATAAAACCGGCTTCTTTTTGGTATTAAAACGGGGTTTTTACGGGGTTTTAGCAGGAAATATTTATCATGAGCGTTTTCTTCGGTATAGCATGTAATTCTTTACAACATGGTAAGTTAGCAACAATAAGCAGAACAACAAAGAATTATCATATCATGCTATAAATTACAACGGACGATACAGTTTCAGTACTTTATTTTCTTCAAGCAGGTAAACATCCGCCGTTCTTCCTGATCCAATCAGCTGCATATCCATAATAACCGCCTCTTTTATTTTTTTCGTAGCCGGAGTCTATATTAGAGTGTATGCTGCTGTAATTGCAATATGTCTGCTGAAAAGTCATTTTAGACGATACCTTGCAGTATCAAAAGTAACTTCAGAGGATTGCCAGAACACGAGAACGGTCAAATAATAAAAAGAAATAAGATCAATTGGCAGGATGAAAAAAATGAAGAGTATAACAAAGAATCAGCTGTCGGAAAATCAGATAAGGATGCTGGTACGGGTTAATTTTGGTGAATCATGTCTGACTGGGGCGATTACAGAATTGAAAGGGGGCATGTTCAATTCCGTATATTCAATTGAAAGAATAAACGAACATGACAGAATTATATTAAAAGTGGGAGTCGTTCCCGGTACAACGCTTCTTACCTATGAACAGGATATTATGCCTGTTGAAGTTGAATGTTTCCGGCTTATTGCAGAAAAAACAACTGTTCCGATTCCTAAAATTCTTGCATATGATTTCAGCAGGAAGTATATCAGCAGCAATTATTTTTTTATGACAGCGCTTAAGGGAACTGCGTTAAACAAACTGATTATGAAGATTGATAAGCATAATCTTGAGAAGATAAGAATTGAGCAGGCCGGATATATTGCACAGATACATCAGATTACGGGCGGGTACTTCGGGTATTTTGCGGAAGACAAAGCACAGCAGTACACGACATGGAAAGAGGCTTTTCTGCATATGTTCGACATGGTCTTAAAGGACAGCAGAGAGCATCATGTTGCGTTGCCGTATGAAAGGATTGAAGATGTCCTTAAAAAAAATGCAGACATTCTTTGCAGCCTGAAAGACCCGTCTCTTGTTGATTTTGACTGTCATGAAGGTAATATTTTTGTCATAAAAGCAGGGGCTGAATACACTATAGAAGGAATTATCGATTTTGAAAGGGCTTTCTGGGGAGATCCTGTTGCGGATTTTCCGACCTCATTTATTATGTCGGACGATATACGGAAGGAAAAATCATTTCTTGCCGCGTACTTACAGCATAGTCTGCAGAAAAAAGAATATACCCGGCAGGATGTGAAACTGTACCAGTTGTACCGGATGTATATTTTTACAATTATGGCAGCCGAAACATTCCGTTACGATTTTTTGTACGGTCACATTCAGCAGTTTTTATCAAAAAAGGCGGTCCTTAGCTGTTTAGCACGTCTTGAACGGTTATAAAGGAAAAAGCATGTATGGATAACGCTGACAAATCATTTCTTGGAGAATATCCGGTAGGGAAGCTTTTGTGGAAAATGTCTATTCCTGCGATAATTGCTTTAAGTGTTTATAATATCAATACAGCTGTCGATACCATATATATTGCGAGGGGAATTGGACTGAATGCAGCAGGCGGACTTTCTGTTTCATTTCCGCTGTTCATATTGCTTTCCGCTGTGAGTACGACGCTCGGCAGCGGAAGCGCCTCTGTAGTATCCCTCGCTTTAGGCAAAGGTGAATATGAAAAGGCAAATAAAACAGCTGCGAATACGTTCGGTCTTTTCTATAGTATTTCCGTATGCATTACAGTGTCCGGTCTGATATTTTTGAAAAAACTTCTTTTCTGTATGGGGATTACGCCGGAACTTTTTCCTTTTGCGGAAAAATATACCCGTATTATCCTGATTGGAGCTGTTACCAGTACGGCATTTTCAAGCCTTATCCGTGGAGAGGGAAACAGTATGTTTGCTTTGTATATCTGGTTCATACCGATGGTGGTGAATCTTGTCCTTGATCCTGTTATGATTTTCGGGTTTCATCTGGGTGTGTCAGGAGCTGCGGGTGCCACTGTATTTGCACAATGTGTATCGGTCGGGATGAGTGTGTATTATTTTTTTTTCTCGGGAAAAAGCGCACTGAACATAAAGGCTGTGCACTTTCAGCCGGATGGAACAATCCTGAGGGAAATTATAGGAACAGGGTTACCTTCGTTTATTCAGCTGGGCAGTTACAGCGTGGCGCTTATTGTCATTAACCGTTTACTGAAAACTTACGGCGGGAATACGCCGCTGAATACTTATGGCATAGTTAATAAAATCAATATGTTTTTTATTATTCCGGTTAACGGAATCGTACAGGGAATTCAGCCGGTAATCGGGTATAACTATGGGGCAGGTAAAAAAGAGCGAGTCGGCATTGCGTTGAAGAAAAGTGTTGCCGCTGCAGGAATATATGGTATACTTGTTTCCGGCATTGTCTTCCTGTGCGCGGCAGGCATAATGCATGTATTTACTTCTGATGCGGAAGTACGGGCGATGGGGGCTGCCGTTCTCAGAATTACAAACGCAGGAATGTTTTTCAGCGCAATACAATCCGTGGAAACAGCATATTTTCAGGCCGCCGGAAGGAAGACTGCTGCATTGTTGTTGTCGCTTTGCCCGTACATTTTCTGTTTTATACCGGTTACAGCCGGATTGTCTGCTTTGTACGGTGTAAAAGGAATCTGGTATTCGTTTCCGGCAGCATCAGTAACGGCGTGCTGTATTTCTTCGGTTTTTATTGTTTGTACAGTAAGAAAGGAACGACATGAACAAAGAGTCAATACTTAGGTTGTTACATGAACAGGATCTCGAATGTCTTCGCCAGGCGGACACTTCGCTTCCCGACGTACTGATGAAAGAATTTATTATGACGGACGTTATGAAAGGATATCTGAATTATTTCCTGAAAAACAAGGACTTAAATTTGAGCCTGTATAACAGCACCGCTCAGGAGTGTTTGGGCAGCCGGAATATCCTCATAAAAAAGGCAGCCGGATTTCAAATCTGCAAGCATACAAATAAAATGGCGATGTACCTGCATAAGCATACATATATAGAACTTGATTACGTATATAAAGGAAGCTGCAGATATTATATTGGTAATACAGGCTCCTCTTTCCTGCTGAAAGAAAAAGAATTGTGTATGATAAATCAGCATGTTATTCACGGTCTGGAGGCTGCCGGTGACAACGATATTATATTCAAATGCTTTATCCCGATTGAATATCTTAAACAGGAAGATTTTAATAATCCTCATACCTGCACAGCGTTAAAGGAATTTGCAGAGTATACACTGTGCAGTCAGCGTCAATATGAAGTGCGTCTTACAGCAGATATGCGACAGAGAAAAAAGTTTGAGAATATCTTATTTGATCTTTTTTCTGAATTGTTTGAAAAAGAAGCCGGATGGAGACATGCTTACACGTATTATACGTTTCTGCTTATGACCGAATTAGCGAGGATACCGGAAGAGAAGTGTGTCCTTACCGTCGGCAGAATTAATAATGATGCTAAGATGATGCAGTTACTGAACTGTATCGAAAAAAATTACCAGTATATAACGTTAAAGGCTCTGGCGGATGATTTTCATTTTCAGGAGAATTACCTTGGACGGAAAATTAAAAAACTGACAGACAGGAATTTTAATGAACTTGTGCAGGAATACAGACTTAAGGAAGCAGAGCGCCTGCTGCAAAAAACGGATTTATCAGTCGAAAAAATTTCAGCGCGTATAGGATACAGTACACCTGCGTATTTTTATAAATTGTTTCGAACCCGTTACCATATGACTCCTGTAGAGTTCAGGTCAAAAATAAAATAAAACATTCCGTGGATACATTATTCTGCTTTTTCCCCCGGAATGTTTTATCCGCCCATTTTAGTTAGTCTGAACTGATAACGATATATGCTGCGTATGCTTTGTCTTAAAGGAATCTTTTTTTGCCCATGCGGCAATTACGTCAAGTTTTCCATTTTTTATAAACTTTGCAGCAGGAACTGAAAATTCGAGTACTGTTCTTCCCCCTGTTTCTTTTACAGCCTGTGTTTTAAGTATTTTTTCCGCATTCGGGGTATGGCTGAATCCCTTTCCTGTCTGCTCGCTGATTTCCGTTTTTCCGGCATCATCAGAACCGAGCACCATGAAAGCACCGTTCATGCCTCTCGCGCCAAGCCCGACTGCAGCCCATCCGGCAGCCGGTGTGTCAACTGCAGCATAAAGGGTACTGCCGTCCGCAGAAAGAGCCAAAGAAAGTACAGCACCTTTCTGTTCTGTTTTCCACGTGTATTCATCAGTACCTACCATGCCGTCTGCGGCAGGCATTGCTGAAGATGGCGCAAGTGTTTGAGCCGCAAGCGGGAATATGCAGAAACCACCCAGAATTACAAACGACAATAGTAAATTTTTTCCTTTCATATTAATCTCCTGATTACGTACTATATAGTACTATTACTTCTGCTATTAATATAACCTATTTTTGGAGGAAATACAAAAGAAAAGCTAATTCATTTTTGTATATATTCCAAAAGAAGCTGTATTGAAGAACGGTCGGATGCATCGTAAGATGCTGCAAGTGCATTCATCATCTCAGTCTCTTCTTCAGTTCTGTTTGGCTTTTTTGAAAGTATGCTATGCATAAAATGCATCACCTTACGCCCCATGAATCCCATGCGCTCATAATTAATTCCGCCCTGCATAAAGAAAAAAGGAATACGAGCTTTCTCCTGTCCGGGAAAATTTTTGTCACGTATCTGATTTATAGTGTTTACTGCTTTTTCCGGTGTCGCACCGGTTGCAAAGACAATTACTTTTTTCTCATTATAGGCCCGTAATTTTTTCAGTGCAGAAAGTCCGTTTATGGTATTCGCAGTGATACCGCCGCCGTAAATTATAAGCTCATATCTATCGAGAGACTTTATGCTTTTTTTATTAAAAGCGGCAGCTTCACAATGCAGCTCTTCAGCTATCCATTCAGCATACCGTTTGGTAAACCCTGTTTTGCTTGTATAGACGACTATTGCATTCATACATTTTTCTCCTTTCTGATATATGCAAGATTCTGTTCAATCTGCGTTAATGTTTTAAGAGTGGTTGCGGCCGCCTTATCGTCAATGCCGTGGAACATTTTTCCCATCGCCGTTCTGCTCGGTTCATCATATTTTTTGTCAAGCAGTTTTTTTTTATCTGTAACCTTGACTCTGATAATTCTGCCGTCTGATTCATCCGCATAAGTTCTGACGAAACCGTTTTTTTCCAGTTTCAGCAGAAGTTGTTTTACGTTCTGGTGGGACGACTGCATAACTTCTGCAAGTTCCTTAATTGACGGATCATGATCCGAAAACAAATTCATACAGATAAGCAGAAAAAACTGCTTGCTTGTTATTTCCGAAAAGAAACTGTCAAGCGTCGTTTGGAGCACATTACCGAGCGAAAGCAGGCTGGCGAATAAAATACGCCTGTCGTCGATTCCGTTCAGGAGAGCCTCTCTGTTCATTCAGCCGCACCCTTTGCAATTGCCTGTGCCGTGGCACTTTTTAAGACAAGACTTGATGCCGTAGCGCCGCTGACGCAGTCAACATCCCACGTGTTTGCGGCTTTCATTGTGTTTACAATCGTTTCTGCTTTTTTTCCTTTGCCGTTTATATGACGGAGGATTTTTATCTGCCGGATGTGACCGCCGATTATTTCTACGGAAACATCTGCCTGCACAAGCAGCGTTTCAGCCGTTCCCGTATACGTCCCGTCTTTTACATGAGCCATGTCGACAGCAGGAAACGGGAGCTCTTTCAGCTGCTCCTGCATTTTCTTTGTAACTGAGCAGCTGCTCAGCAGCACAGTGCATAAAAGAGCTGCACCTGCAGCCAGCACACTATTTCTTGACATTTAGAACCTCTTATATGTAATATGTTACCTAATTACATATATAAATTCAACCTTTCTTTTTAGATAAATCAGTATGCAGATACAGACAAACCGTACTGCATACTGATTGGCGTGTATCAGCCTTTTATTGCTCCTGCAACCATGCCCTGTATTATTTTTTTACTGAACGCAAAGTAGAAAATAACAATAGGCGCCATTGTTATAAGCATTGCTGCCATCATTTTCGGATAGTTAGAATTGAATTGTCCGGTAAATTGAGTCATTGCCAGAGGTACTGTTTTATATGCTGCATCATTCACAAGAACAAGTGCAAATGAAAATTCGTTCCAGCATGCAAATGTCTGGATAATTGCTACCGTTACCAGTATGGGCGTGCAGATGGGAAGGATTATTGAAAACATGGTATGAGTAAAATTATATCCGTCGATTGCTGCGGCTTCTTCAAATTCGATTGGAACGCTTTTTACATAGCCGTTTATCAGAAAAACTGCGATGGGGAGACCGAATGCTACATACGGCAGAACGAGCGTATACCATGTGTCGGCAATTCCGAGCTTGTTAAAGACGACATAGACTGGAACAAGCAGGGAATGAATCGGGATCAGCAGGCCGAGCAGTAATAACACGGAAAGCATCCGTTCACCCCTGAATTTGATACGGGCAAGAATGTATCCTATTACGTAGCCGAACATCACGATGAAAAATACTGATGTGACAGTAGTTCTCAGGCTGCTCAACAGCGCAGTCCATATATGAGCGTCCTTATCCTGTGCCACCTGTATGTAATTCTGGAAAGTCGGATGAGCCGGGAGCGAGATTATATCAAGCTGGAATGCTGTCCGCTGCTTCAATGAAGAATAAAACATCCAGATAAGCGGAAATACACAGGTAAACGAAAATATAATCATTATGACATTGAGAAAAACGGAAAGAACTCTGGATTTGGAGTCGTGACCGGGTTTAATTTTTTTTGTCATAGCGAGTTGTCCTCTTTGGTAAATGCATTTACAGCGGTACGGGTGCAGAGAATAATAATAAAACTGAGTATGCAGATACCGACTGATATAGCGCTGCCGTATCCCATATCGGACTGGCGGAATGAAACTGTATATCCGTACAATGCGAGAACATTTGAGGCTGTGCCCGGACCTCCGTTTGTCATTTGATAAATATGATCAAAAACTTTCATGTTTCCTGCGACGCAGAGCATTATGCAGATAACAAGAATATTTTTTATCAGAGGAAGGACTATATATACAGCGCGCTGCACACCGCTTGCGCCGTCAAGTTCTGCACTTTCAAATAATTCCTGCGGAATGGATGCAACAGCGGAAAAGAGAATGACCATATAATAGCCGATAAACTGCCACACAAGAGGAATTGATACGAGTACCAGCACCGACTTTGGATTGTTCAGCCATACGGTTTGAAGGTCACTGCGTCCGACGATTTTCAGAATCCAGTTGAGCAGCCCGTACCGGTAATTGTAAATCATTGACCATATGAAACCGATTGCAATAGCTGAAATAGTACTTGGGAAAAAAACCAGTGTTCTGTGTACGCCTTTTAGATGTACGTTTCTGGACATTATAATAAGCACGAACACGAATGCCAGTCCTATCTGTCCGACAATGCAGACTCCAACCAGAAATATATTATGAAGGGCAGCTTCCCAAAACAACGGATCGTGTATCAATTTTACGTAATTATCAAATCCGATGAATATTTTTTCGGGGCCACCCTTCCAGTCGAAAAAGCTGTAAAAAAAAGCGGCAAGTAAAGGGACAAATACTGAGAAAATATACCAGATAACAGGGACAAACAGTAAAAGGAAAATTGTAGATTTTTTGGGACGAATCATGGAATTGAACATTTATTTCTCCCTTAAAGGCCATATACCGGTTTTCCCGATGCTGCTCCGCAGATCGGATCGAGCCTGTATATGGTTGTATTTCATTATAATACAAAAATTAAAGCATCGCTTTGTATTTATTTTTTATAAACTTCGTCGTATTTTGCCTGTGCCGTTTGTGCCACCTGTTCGGGCGTAAGTGTGCCGTTAAGCATTGTCTGCAGATTTGTGTTCAGCACATCGATGACAGCACTGTTTATATATGAATCATATATTTCACAGCCGGGGTTTTCATAAAATTTGTAGAAGTCACGTGTGTATGCGTCAAATTTGCTCAAATCAACATTCTGTACTTTGTACACGCTGCTCAGTGCAAAATTTTTTGCAAGATAGTCTGCAAAAACCGGACCAGTCAGATATTCGATGAGATCGACACAGGCTGCAAGTTTTTTCGGATCTGAAGCGACTTTTGAACTTATGGCAAGACCATACCCCTGTCCCGTATCGTGTGTCTTGTATGAAGCTGTGGCACCTGAGGGCTGCGGAAGTACTGCAAAACCTGTATTTTCGATTACATCTTTGTCGGCGTTTGCATAGATGTAGGAAACATCCCAGTTGCCGCAGATAGCGGATGCTGACTGTCCGAGAATGTAATAGTCGTTTGAGTCATTGTTTGAGACAACATTGAAATCAGGATTGAATATACCGGATTGAAAAATGTCCTGGGTAAATTTAAGCGCTGCAAGAAAATTCGCATCAGTGAATTTTGCACCCCGGTTTTCAATCATGGAATATGTCCAGTCAGAACCTGTAAAGCGGTCTCCAACCGTGGACAGGAAACACGAATCAATCTGCCACTTATCCCTGTTGCCAAACGAACAGACATATTTTGCCCCTGTTTTCTGTATGGCATCTTTTGCCTTAATCATCTCGTCCCATGTTGCCGGGAATGTTTTGTAGCCTGCTTTTGCCCACACTGCTTTATTGTATACGACTACACAGCATGTTCCTTCTGCAAGGGCAGGTATGGCATATCGTTTTCCGTTTGCAGTAAACGTATAGAACTTTTTTTGATCGTAATTCTTGGAATACGGTGATTTAGCAACAGCATCAGTCAAATCAGCAATAAGCCCCTGTTTTGACCAGGATGCCGTGTTCATTCCCTGCAGCATGAATACATCGGGAAGGTCATTTGCGGCCGAAAGCGTCGCGATTTTTTCCTTGTATTCATTGTTTGCAAGGACATTCAGGACAAGATTGATGTCAGGATGCTTTTTCTGATACTGATCGATAGCATAGCGTAAAGCTGTCGCTCCTCCGTTCTTATTGCTTACCTCCTCTGATGTGGAAAAGTGCATAAGGTTGATTTCAATTTTGCCTGAATCCGATTTACTCTTGCTTTTGGCGGATACCAACAGCGGACATGCTGCAAGCAATACTAAAGACAGTACTGTTTTCCTTTTGATCATTTTTTTTCCTCCTGCGGTTTGACATATAGAGAACCTATAGAATGGCGCGCTGCTTTTTTTCGACAAAACATATGCAATACACAGTTTTGATAAGCTTGAATTTAGTGAATTATGAGGAGACGTATTGTATATTATCAGCGAAAACGTTGTAGTTTCTGGCCATAATATAAGAACTTGTATTACAAGTTCTTATATTATTGTCTGTCTGTTTTTTTATTTTGTCAAGAAAAAAGGTATCTGCCTGCATTTTAAAATGCAGGGCGTGTTCATAAATCATACTCTGCACTGCCGGAGAGCATGATGACGCGTTTTAATACTTTTGTATATTCTCCGATAACTGCGGGAGTCCAGCCGTCAGTGCTCACTGGTGCTGAAGAGGGAACGCAGAGTGTTACCGGGCGGGCAGGGCCGCTGTATTTTACTGACAGATGCATGCCGTTGAGAGCGAATACTGTTTCTGTATATGCACCGTGCAGATATTTGTTTGTGACACCGTCGTCTTCATACAGGATGAAAGTCACCTTTACGCCTTTTTCCGGAGTAAGAAGCAGTGCAAGGTCTGAGGCGGCGGACGTTTGCTTTCCGTTTCCCGGTACGCCGGTGTCTGTGTTTAAATCAAGGGGAATAACGGCTCCTGCTTTGACAAACACCGGAATAGTCTGCCTGTCAACAGGGACTGTTACCGTCCTCTTTCCGGTCGTTTTTTCAAGCGTATAGAAATTATACCAGCTGCCAGACGGAAGCCAGACGTTTTTTACCGGTGTATCAGCTGCTGGTTTTGTGACGGGAGCGACAAGAATCGCAGGGCCGAACATATACTGAGTATCAAGATACGATGCAGGAACTTTTGCCGACTCATATATCATAGGACGCATCATCGGCACGCCCAGAGAGGCTTCGTGTGCGATCGAGTAGATGTACGGAAGCAGCCGGTACCTGGTGCGGATGACGGAACTGATGATGCTGCAGTCTTCTGCCGTTCCAGTCCACGGTTCCCGGGAACCCGTACCGTGGGCTCTGAAAACGGGCGTGAACGCGCCGAACTGATACCAGCGGACGAACAATTCTTCCTGTATCCGCTCCGGTGTGAATCCTCCGACATCGCTTCCCCAGAACGGCAGTCCGCTCATACCTGCTTCCATGCCGAGCGCCGGCTGTTTTGCAAGGCTTTCAAATGAAACGGATACGTCCCCCGACCATGTAGAAGCATTGTATGCTGAACTTCCCGTATATGCGGAACGGGACAGTATAAACTGGCGGTAATCCGGCCTGTTGTCTGCAACGCCTGAGTGAATGGCTTTTGTCCAGTAATAATTGTAATAATTATGGAACACGGATTCAGGCACTCCGTCGAACAGCACTGATGAAGGTACGCTTTCAGGTTCGCCCAAATCGGTCCAGAATCCGTCAATGCCCGTGTCGAGCATGTGCGTGTAGATTTTTCCAAGTTCGCGCTGTGCGTCATCGTCTAGCGGATTCAGAACAGAGCCTGCAGAATCGTCGAAACACCACCAGTCGTGCCACGTTACGGGGGTCCCGTCATTTCCTGTACCAAGCATTCCAAGTTTTTTGAAATCATCATAATGGCTGCTTGCTGTCGTAAGGAAAGGCTCTGAAATTGCAATAAGTTTTATTCCCTTCTTTTCCAGCCATAAATCGAGTCCTTCCGGATCGGGAAATTCCTGTCTGTTCCAGTCAAGGTCGCCCATATGTTTGAACCAGTATAAATCAAGAACAACAGCGCTGAGGGGAATTTTCCTGTTTTCAAATCCGGTAACAAGATTTTTAACTTCATCTGCATTCCGGTAACCGTATTTGGACTGGATAAAGCCGAAAGCCCACCGGGGCAGGAGCGAGCCGGATGAGGAGAATGCATAAAATTCTGAAACAGCGTTTTTTACTGAACCGCATTGTTTGTAAAAACTTTCTATGCAGCCTGTTCCTGACTGATAACAAATTGCATCCTTTTTTTGACCGGGGAAAATAATACTGTCTTTTGAAGCTGCGTTATAATAAACGGCGCTTCCTTCATCTGTCGTGTAAAACGGAACGGCGACGTATGTCTGGTCTCCGTATTTTGCGATGTTGTACAGAATGAATGTCTGGTTCTTGAGGCTGAGCGAGCGGGACATCTGTCCGAGTCCGTAAAAATCGTCCGCATAATACCATGTCCGGTATTCCTGTACACGGTTGCGGGCGGTTTTAAATTCAGATGTATATATTTTTTTTCCGCGAAAGAACAGCGTATACGCGTTTTCCGAAACTGTGACCGCGTATTCCTTCCATACACCTTTCTGTCCGTTGAAGACAAAGTTTTTTGCGTCGGACGGCGGGCACAGCATAAAATTACTGCCCGGTACGCTGCCGTTTTTTACCGATGCCTTTACAGAGACCCAGCCGCTGCTGCTGCCGCTGAAGACGAAGCTGACCGGGGTAAGGCTGTCTGCGGCGGAGATGCAGGCAAGCATAACAAGTGAAATGAAAACCGCTGTTGCGGTCTTTTTTGCATGAAATTTTCTTTCCATAACAGTACCAGTATAAGGGCACTGTTATGGAAAAACAATGGTTTAAATGATCTGTTTTTATGACAAAAGTACTAAAGAACGCTATTTTGCAGCTATGATTTGTGCCGCACGGTCTACCTGATTCGGATACAGGTCGGTTGGAACGTGTTCCTTTCCCAGCGCCTGTCGTACCATGTAACGCGCGCAGTGCGCATTGTCACCTTCAAGGCAGAACTGTTTTTTATACAATTGCCCCATTGCGGGGCGTTCCTTCATTTTGTCGTTAAAAAAAATGCAACCTGCAAGACATTCGCATTGAGCCATAAAACTTCCTCCATAATCTGGATAATTACGAATTTCATTTTATGTGTCAATGGTGCATACCTGTTTTCTAGACTTTAAACTGATCTATCTGACTACCGATGCTGCTTATTGCCTCACGGACGTCATTTGAAACGGTTTCGAGTTTTTCTCCTGTTGAGCCGATGTGTTTTGCACCTTTCGACATTTCTGCCATTTTTTCCTTCATCTGGGCGGTTGCATCCTGAAGCCTCTGTACTTCATCAAGAATTGCTTTTTGGCCTGTACTCATTTCGGAAGATGCTGTCTTTACTTCCATCGTTGTGTCGTTCATAAGACGGAGCGCTTCGCTGATTTGTTTTGAACCCTCAAGTTGTTCTGTCATTGCGTTCTGTATGTTTCTCACAAGTGCATCAGTCTCTTTGATCTTTTTTTCTACCGATGAGAATACTACGCCTGATTCATCCGAAGCGGATACGACTGCTTTTATTGAGTCATTGATTTTTTTCAGCTGATCACCGATTGTCTTTGACTGTTCGCTTGATGTTTCTGACAGCTTTCTGATTTCGTCGGAAACTACGCTGAATCCTTTTCCAGCTTCCCCTGCATGAGCCGCTTCTATTGCTGCGTTCATTGCAAGCAGGTTCGTCTGCTCTGCAATACTTGCGATTGCTTCATTAGCATCCTCAAGCATTTCTGACTGTTGGGCGATAAGCTGTATCTGCTCGCTTACGTGTTCCTGACGCGTGATTCCTGTTCCTGCGCTTTCCTGCAATCCTTCAAATGATGCGGCCATTTTGCCGACGGAATTGTTTACAGTTCCGATGTTGGCAATCATCTGTTCGACGGCAGCCGAGCCTTCGTTTATACCTGATGCCTGATTTTCTATCATTTTTTCAAGGGAAATGATATTCTGTGATATTTCAGTCACCGCTCCTGCTGTCTCTTCTACGCTTGCTGACTGGTTCAGTATTTCGCCGTTTACGCTGTCGATATCGCCGAGTATTTGTGTAATGGCCGAAGATGTATCCTCTATACCGAGCTGGAGTTTGCTTCCGGAAGATGCAAGTGTGTTTTTTGACTGCTGCACACCGCTTATAATGGACTGAAGCTTTTCCATAAAATTATTAACACCCCGGACAACGGCTCCGATTTCATTATTTGAACTTTGATCGATTCTCTGGGTTAAGTCTGCATTTCCTGAAGATATTTTTTTCACGGCGTTTTCGACGTCTTTCAGAGGTTTTATCCGGCGTATAATCAGGAGTGCGCTGACTGCCATAAACAGTACACCGAAAAAGATACAGCCGATTGCAATTAATTTTGCAAATTTGTCAGCAGTGGCATTGATTTGACTTTCCGGAATTATAGCCCCTACAGACCATGAGGTACCTGCTACCGGTGCGTAGAAAATTGCAGAATGTTCTTCGCTGCTTATACGTATTGAACCTCTGCCGCGTTTCCGGCTCATCATGTCTTTTGCAACTTCGGCAATTCCTTCTCCTTTATTCTGAGTCAGATCAGACTGCAGGATTTTTGTGTCAGGATAAGCCAGAACCGTTCCTGTTCCGTCGATAATAAACAGATTGCCGCTCTTTCCGATTTTTGTTTTCATGACAAACTGCTGGAGGAGGTCTGTTTTGACAACACCTGCAAAAAAACCTATTTTCTGATTTTTATTGTTGTATGCTGCAACGCATACTTCAAAAACCGCCGTGTTGAGCAGTCTTGACTGCATCTGGTTTGTAATATAAACATCTGTTCCGTCTTTCATTATGGCTTTAAAATAGTCGCGGTCGGAAATATCGACGTCATCCCCCAGCCCGCTGTGCGCTATGCCGTCCGGTGTACAAAAGAAAACACTGCTGAATTTTTCCGAGCGGCGGTTTGCAATACTTCTAAGCCATGCGGTTATTTCGTCTGTGGAACCGGTCTTAACAATGTCGGCTTGTGTATACATATGGACTTCATTGACGAATTGTTCAGTCCATAAATTAACGGTATCTGCAAAAATTGGTATCATACTGTCCATCGTATCTTTGTAGTCACCTTTCGTGCCGTTTGATACCAGAGAAATCGAGAGCACTGCCATGGCGATAAAAAGAATTAGAACCAGCAGCCCCTGCCATAGTGAAAGCTGAAAAATCAGGCTCTTTGTTTTTTTGTGATTCATTACGTACCTCATGAGTCAATTCATCCCATTTTTAATATATCTATTAATATAAACAATCGTAAACATATATATGAAACCTATTAACAAAAAATTATTTCGTATTATATAAAATTAGTTACACAAAAATTAATTATATGTGTCCCGGGCTTGCTCTATTTCACCGCCTGTTACAGGAGCACTGAAATAATAACCTTGTATGTAATCGCATGAGAAATCTTTAAGCCTGCTGCACTGCTCTTTTTTTTCAATCCCTTCTACGGTAATTTTCAGGCCAAGGCAATGGGAAAGTCTGATGATATTGTCTATGACTGCATCTTTTCCTTCATGCAGATAAGTGTCTATAAATGATTTGTCAAGTTTTATTTTTCTGACCGGAATGTACGTAAGATAGTTTATTGATGAATAGCCGGTGCCGAAATCGTCCAGTGCAAGATTAACGCCAATCGCGGTGAAGTCTGCGAATAATTTCATGGCGTTTGCGTTATGAGCGAGCAGTATGCTTTCGGTAATTTCAATTTCAATAAGACCTGGCGAAATATTGTATATGTCGAGCAATGATTTCAAATAGTTTACATATTCACGGTCGCGTATCTGTTTACTTGAGAAATTGATTGATACGGGATGGAGCTCAAATCCGTGTTTTCTCCATTCTACCATCTGAGTAATCACTTTTTCGGTTACAATCCGTCCTATGGCCAGGATAAGATCTGTTTCTTCTGCAACAGGAATGAACAGACCGGGAGCCATGGGATTATCCTTCAGCCGGACAAGCGCTTCAAAACAATGCGTTCTGCCTGTAGCCGGATCGACCTGCGGCTGGTACAAAACGCTAAAACCGTCATTTCTGCATGCTTCGCTCAGTATTGTTTCTATTTGTTTCTTTTGAATAAATTGTGTTTTCATGACCGAGTCATAATAAACATATGTGTTTTTACCCGACTTTTTGGCAGAAAACATTGCGAGATCTGCGTTGCCTATAAGCTCGCTTGTTTTTGCAGTACAGCTGTCCGAACTTGCAATGCCGATACTTATTTTCAGATAATGTTCTTTTCTGTTGAACATGACAGGTTTATCAAAAAGTTTTTTGATTTTATTAAGCAGGGAGTTTATACTGTCTGTCTCTGTTTCTTTCGTAAGAAGGAGGAACTCGTCTCCTCCTGAACGGGATGCGTAAATATTTTCGTCATGTATAAGCTTTGAAAACCGCTGTCCTGCTTCGACTAAAATTGCATCTCCGCAGGCGTGTCCCTCCGAATCGTTGATTTCCTTAAAGTCGTCAATATCCATAAGCATAATGGTGACAGATTTTGATTCGGCAATCATTGACGAAAGCGTTTTTATTGCATCCTGTCTGTTCGGCAGTCCCGTCAGATAATCATGTTTCGTCTGATAGAAAATCTGCTCTTCTTTTTCCTTTAATTGGAGGTTGTAGCTTTGCAGCGCATACGCGAACCGCTTCGTATGGAGATTGTCCATGAGAACGATGATAAGTATGAGCAGCATAAGAGCCAGTACGCCGGCGGAGGGAAGCAGAACTGTCTTATACTGTCCCAGAAATGTCGGAGATTTATTTATTATGCGGGCATTTCGGGGAACCCGGGCCATACTGATGTTGTACTTTTTTAAAACGGAATAGTCAAAACAATACAGGCTTTCATCTTTTGTTGTGACGGGAATATCTGCAACAGGTGTCCCATTAAGAATTGTAATAACGAGGGAGGCTGCAGAACGGCCTGCATTCAAAAAGGAAAATAATTTTCCGCCTGTCAGTCCCTGGCCCATACCTTTAAAGGAAGAACTGTAAACTGGTATGGGGCAGTGTCCGGTGATATACCGCACACTGTCCGAAACGGAATAATATTTGTTTTCAGCATTTTCCAGACTGTCCAGATAGATGACGATGCTGTCGTTCGGGATTGATTCCAGTTTTTGGGCAATTTCTGTATATGTACATTCTGACGAATTGATTCCGGAAAAGGTATATTCCGGGTAGCTGTCTTTTAGTGCAAAAAACTGCTTTTGATCCCCGGTACCGGTGAGAGAATTGTCATATATGGCGATGACATTTTTTGCGTCAGTATGAAACTTTGCGGCAATATCGACAGTCTCCCTTAGACTGAATTCTTCAATGATTCCGGTAATGTACGGATTTTTACCTGCCTCCCGTGCGTCATCGATGTCGTTGACACAGAAAAAGACCATCGGAATGTTCTGAAACAGTTCATCCTGGTATTTTTCTGCAAAATGCAGCGCTGCGTCGTCGCCGAGGAGGATTGCATCATATTTGTCGTGATGATGCAGCTTGTAACTCAGCATTTGATAGAACAGGTTCTCGTTTTCGGCTGTATCGTAGTGATCCATATCCATATATTCAATGTCGAGATGTATATTTTTTTTATCAAAAACTTCATATATGCCGCGCTTTTGGAAACCTACTGATTTGCGGCATTCACCGTATGAACTTATAAAAAGTATCTGTTTCTGCGGATAATATGCAGAGGATGAAGGGATTGTAGCTGTTTTCTTTTGAGACAGATTGCTGCCGGTGTATATGATGAGCAAAACAGCCAAGATAAACAAAATGACGCACAATATAAGCTTTTTATGCACACCCTTTACCAGCATAGATGGGGATAATTATAGAATAATATAGAAGAAAGAACAAGAGAAATTAAAAAGGTCTAATTCCTCTCTTTTCTGAATTCATCCTCAAGGATATCCATTATGATGACGTCACAGTATTTCCCGTTGCAGAATGATGCTTCCCGCTTTCTGCCGGCTTCCCTGAATCCGCATTTCTTGTAACATGCTGCTGCCTGCCCGTTAAAAGAAAAACAGGAAAGACATATGCTGTGAAGGTTCAGTGCGTTAAAACCGAATTCAAGCAGAAGATTGACTGCTTCCGTGCCGTACCCCTTCCCGCGGTTTTCTTTATCACCGATGAATATACCAATTTCACCGGAGCGTTTTACGGGGTCAGTCCAGTTGAATCCGCAGTTTCCGATGAGCGAATCGGTGTCGTTCGATACAATTGCAAATGTTTTTTCCGAACTGTTTTTGGTAATCCATTCTTTTTCACTTTCAAGGCTTGTGACATTTGCTGTTTGTCCGAGCCTGTCTGTCACTTCTGGATTGTTAAGCCAGCTGACATACTGTTCGGCATCTTCAGCGTTTATCGGAGAAAGATAGATATGTTTTCCGCAAAGTTTTCTGTAGTATTTCATAGAATCAAGTATATCAAAAAAAAATTTTAAAACATACCGTTTATCCCTGATTTTATACCGTCTGTCATAAAAGTACTGAAACTGATACTGCAACCGTATATAGTTCCAGTTGCAGATTTGATGCATAAAATCAGGGAGGTATGTATGAAGACAGGGAAAATACTTGCGGCTCTTGCATTTGCTGTTGTAATAGGATGTACCGCTGTTTCCGCGCAGGAAAATAAAACCGCCGGCACGGATTTTAAAAGCGGCATTTCAGTTTCGGGATTATGGCGTATGGACAGAATCCGCTCTGGAGGTTCTATGGAAGTCGGATTCCCCGTCTATACCGGAAATATGGTTATGAGTGATTATATCACGTTAAACGGATACGGCGGACGGACGGATTCCGGAACTTCTTTTGGAGAAATGAGCATCGGTAACAAGTTCCGGGTTGGGGGACGGTATATCGTAAAAAGCGATGGCAGGGTATTGTTTGTTATCATTCCGTACGGGGTCGTGAATGCCGAATTCGGATTTGTGGGCGCTGATGGTAAGAATTTCTTCCACAGCCCGTTTCTGGCCGATATCGGCGGAGGTGGCGGATTTGAGCTGCAGTTTATGGAGAGGCAGTCATTCTTCATTGAATACGGTGGCGGCGGATTTTTCCCTGTTGGGTACGACAGCGGAAATTATGCAGATGTTCTTTCGTCCGGCTATGGGGCGTTCGCTGTTGGATATCGTACGTATTTTTGACGTATGCTGACAGCCGGAGTATACTGAAACGGAGATGAAGGTATCAATAATAATTGATGAAAAATATACGGAGCCGTTTGCGGAAATATATACTGCCTCCGTTACTGATGAAATAAGCGAGGCTGCAAGACAGATTTCCGCAGCGGGGAATCCCTCTCTTTTTATGTTGTCGGCATGGAAAGGGGACTTTGTTACACTTCTCAAGCCTGCAGATGTAATGTGGATTTACAGCAGCTGCAAAAAAGTGTTTGCCGAAACCGGGACCGACAGATACGAATTGAAATACAGGCTCTATGAAATTGAGGAAATGATGTCCAATGCGGCATTTTCAAAATATATCCGTATATCGAATACTGATATTATCAATTTTGATTTTGTACATAATTTTGACATGAGCTTATCCGGGACAATATGTGTCAATTTCCGGAACAGGAAACGTGCATTTGTTTCCCGCCGGTATGTTCCTAAAATCAAGGAGCGTCTGGGCATATGAAAAAAATTATTGGTGAAATAGTGAAACGCGGTCTCCTGGGTGTGCCGATCGGAATAGCTATTACGTATGCGATTCCCTTTATCATATCCGTTTGTGTCGGTGATGGAAAATTTTATCCTGTCGTACCAGCCTTTATGCAGCAGTGCGCGAACGAACTGCAGGCTGTTGGTATACAACTCGGCATGGGCTCTCTGATGGGTTTTATTTTCGGATGTGCCGGTATCGTCTGGAGTCAGGATCAGTGGAGCCTTGCCCTGCAGACATTCGTTCACTTTCTGCTTTTGTGCGCAGGGTACATTCCTGCTGCATGGGTATGCTGGTGGATGAATCATACAGTGGGGAATGTGTTGCTGTATATAGGTATTTTCTCGGCAGGCTATGCCATTGTCTGGATTGTAACAATCACACTGCAATTCAGGGAATTGAAGCAAATTAACGGGAAATGCAAACAGGGCGGCGATACCTGATAACGGCTGCTATGAACGTTTCTCTTGACAGAATCATTGTTGCTGTGTACAGTAATACATATGTTACTTTTTATAGTAACATATAAAGTCAGTCAGGAGCGCATATGCTTATAGAGATACTTCCGGGAGAACGTTACACACCTTTTTCCCTTGCAAAAAAATTTGGTGCAAAGGCGGTGCTTGAGTCTGCGTCGTTTACGGGCGGTAAGGATAGATACTCGATTCTTATGCTCGATGAAGCATTCCGTGTTATTCAGGATGACGACGGAGTTGCAATTGTCGTAGATGGAGAACGGCGGCCTGTCTATCTCATGCAGAGGGGAGATATCCTTGATGTCCTTCAGGAAATTGCGGCAGAGAATCCGGTGGATCCGGGAAATGGGCTTGATTTTCCGCTGCCCGCGGCAGGAATCGGCTATTTAAGCTACGAATTCTGCGCCCGCTGCGATACGATTCATCTGCAGAAACAGAACGATACGCTTGGAATCCCCGAATCGGCGTTTATCGTCGGCCATACATTTATCGTATTTGACCATTTTTCGGAAAAGATTTGCGTGTGTGCACAGAATTACAAAGAACATGAGATAGATTTAAAAGCCGCAGTAGACACTATAAAAAAACGGCTTGGTGATCTTGATTTTTCGTATATGGCGGAGCCCGAAACTGATTTCCCCTTTGAAGTGATTACCGATATTCAGCAGTCCCACGACGAATATGTTGAAAAGGTTATTGAACTTAAAAAGCACATAGTCGCAGGTGATATTATCCAGGCAGTTCCTTCCCGCAGACTCCGGATAAAGAGCGAAGTTCCTGCGCTTGAAATTTACAGACGGCTGCGCTCGGTAAACCCGTCGCCGTATCTGTTTTACCTTGATTTCGGCGATTTCCAGTTTACCGGTGCATCACCTGAAAGTCTTGTGCGTGTGAGGAACGGAGAAGCGATGATACATCCGATAGCGGGGACGAGACCACGCGGCAAAAACAGCGCCGAAGATGAAAAACTGCGGGAAGAACTGGTGAAAGATCCGAAAGAGCGGGCGGAACATCTTATGCTGGTTGACCTTGCACGCAACGATTTGGGCCGCGTGTGTAGTGCGGGTTCCGTAGAAGTGACCCGGTTTATGACAACGGAATTGTACAGCCACGTTATCCATCTTGTGTCGGAAGTGACAGGAAAAATTCCTGACGGCGGACAGGCTGTCAAAGTGCTTCGTTCGGCATTTCCAGCCGGTACGGTCAGTGGTGCACCAAAAATCAGTGCGATAGAAATTCTGTCTGCACTCGAAACAGACAGGCGCAATTTTTACGCAGGCGGTGTTGGGTACATTACCTCGAATAACGCGCTTGATTTCTGCATCGCAATCCGCTGTGCCGTCAAAAAGGACGGCGTATGGAATCTGCAGGCCGGAGGGGGGATTGTAAACGCCTCGGAACCGGAACGTGAATTTGAGGAAACGTGCGAAAAACTGGCAGCGATGCGGACAGTCATAGAAGGAATAAAGTGAAAGAGTTTCCTGAATTTGAACTCTTTACGGTTTAACTTAAAACAAGTGCAGTTATGTACCTGTTAATTGCCTCTATGCCCTTATCGGTCATCTTATAGGTCGTACGTCTTGAGGTGATCCGGTTTATTATAATCCACCCGCGTTTTTCAAAGCTGCGGAGAACGCTGTTTGTACTGCCCAGCGAGAACGCACATATCCTTGCAATTTCCCGTTGTTTTGCCTTGGGATTCTGCGAGAGAAGTTTTTTCAGTTTAATAAGTATGATAAATTCTGTATCCTGATACATAATAAATAAAAGGCCTATAATACTGGACAGGCGGAGACCGCCTGTCTGGATGAGGAAAAATACTGTATCCGGCCGTGCTTTATCAGCATAACAGAAAATGATGCCTTATCACTAGTTTAAACATTATTGTAATAACATATCAGTATTTACATAAATATATAATGATATATTGGTATTGTCAATCAGAAAATAATGAAATCTAAGTATCATTGAAAATATGGGCAGTACCTTCAGACAAAATCTTAAAGATGAGCTTACTTTTCAGGGAATGACAGTTAAGGAGCTTTCCGCTCTTACATCCATTCCGAAACCGACACTTGATTGTTATTTGAGTTCCCGTCAGACAATGCCGCCGGCTGATGTTGCTGTACGCATTGCACAGGCACTCAAGGTATCTGTCGAATTTCTTGTAACGGGCAGCGAAACAAAGAGAAGTGCTTCATTACTTAACGAGCTCAAATACCAGTCGGTGAAAGATGTAATCGGCGATCTTTTACGGTTGAATGACGATACGGTTTCATATATCCGGGTGATGGTTCATGCTGCGCTTGAGGCGCAGGAAGGAAAAGTTGCCGCTTCCCGGTCCGGCCCTGAATACGGTTCCGACAGCAGTTCAAAAACATGATAATCTGTTGAGTTCACTTCATAAAGTTTAGTATTATTTCCTTGTTTCTCTTGACAGAATCATTGTTACTGCATATAGTATTATCTATGTGTTACTATATGCAGTAACGTGTATTTTCAGGGGGATGCTATGATTCTTTTAATCGATAATTATGATTCGTTTACGTATAACGTGTATCAGTCTCTTGCAAAACTTACGGCGGAAGAAATACGCGTTGTCCGCAGCAGGGAGGCAAGTGTTGAAGAGCTTGCAAAACTAAAACCCTCACGCGTTATAGTTTCTCCCGGCCCCGGTCGTCCTGAGGATGCAGGTATTTCAGTTGCAGCAATTACCTATTTTGCCGGCAAAGTTCCCGTGCTCGGTATATGCCTCGGCCACCAGGCTATAGGTTATGCATTCGGCGCAAAGATTGTGCAGGCGAAGTTTATCAAGCACGGTATTGCGGAAGAAATTGAACTTGACGGGAAAGGGTTGTTCCGCCTTATTGGAAAAAAATCAACGTTTACGCGGTATCACAGTCTTGTAATTGATGAATCGACGCTGCCGCCTGAGTTTGAAGTGACTGCACGTGCAGCGGACGGAGATATTATGGGAATCCGCCACAAGACGCTGCCCGTTGAAGGCGTGCAGTTTCACCCTGAATCGATTGCGTCGGACAGCGGAAGGCAGTTTTTTACGGCGTTCCTCAATTACCGCCGTGAATCATTCCCCGTAACGAAAGTGCTTAATCAGCTGTGTGACGGCAGAGACCTTGACCAGAAAACGGCGGAAATGTTTATGGAAGACCTTACCGACGGATGTATGGATGAACGTCAGACTGCCGCGATTCTGACTGCCCTTTCAGCAAAGAAACCTGCCGCGTCTGAAATTGCAGGATGTGCGGCTGTACTCTGCAGGAAAAAGACGCCGATGCCGCTTGATACGACGGAACTTACGGATATTGTGGGAACGGGGGGTGACAGCAAAGGCAGTTTTAACATCAGTTCCATGTCGGCAATCGCCGCGGCAGCATGCGGTCTGCCTGTTGCAAAACACGGTAACCGCGCAGTTTCAAGCAAAAGCGGTGCCGCTGATTTTTATGAAGCGCTCGGCATCAAGATAGACAATACCCCTGCAAAATCGGCCGACATTATCAAAAAAACGCATTTCGGATTTTTATTCGCGCCTGTGTATCACAGCGCAATGAGATTCGCAGGCCCTGTACGCAAGGCGCTCGGCATTAAGACAATCATGAATCTGATAGGGCCGCTTTCAAATCCTGCCGACGCGAAATATCAGATGCTCGGAGTGTACGATAAGGCACTGCTTGCGCCTGTTGCCCATGCGTCAAAGCTGCTCGGCTCAAAACGCGTTATGGTTGTCGTCAGCGACGACGGGTTCGATGAAATATCACCGTGTGTAAAGACGACGGTGTACGAGATTGGCGAGGACGGAAAGGAAAAGACGTATACGATTGATCCTGCCGAATACGGCATAAAAGGATGCAGCGTCGACGAACTTGCAGGCGGAACGGGTGCGGAAAACGCACAGCTGGCTCACGAACTGCTCGAAGGGAAAGGCCGCCGGACGCTGAAAGAGGCAGTCGCGCTTAACGGCGGGGCGGCACTGTATATCGGCGGGAAGGCCGCTTCCATAAAAGACGGCTACAGAAAAATCATAGACGCATTTTCGACCGGCGCTGTGAAACGGGAACTTGAAAACATTCGAGAGGTCTCGAATGCAGCGTGATATTCTTGCCGAAATTACAGAGAAACGACGTGTCGACATGGAAAAGCTTGGAGTGACCTTCGGCTGTCGTATTCCGGAAACGCGCAAGCGGCCCGTTGTCTCCTTTATGCAGGTACCGGGTACTATTCTTGAAATAAAGCGCGCATCGCCGTCACGCGGAATGATTGCACCAGAACTTGATGCAGCGGAGGCTGCAGCGGCGTATGTACACGCGGGTACGGCCGCAGTTTCTGTGCTTACCGAACAGTCCTATTTTCATGGTTCGCTCGACGATCTTATCGCTGTTGCTGGTGCTGTCGGAACGCAGGCGGCGGTACTCCGGAAAGACTTTCTGCTTACTGCGGAAGAAGTAAACGTTGCATATACATGCGGTGCCGATGCGGTGCTTCTTATTGCACGCATTCTGGAACCTTCCGTTCTGCAGTCTATGGCGAACAGGGCGTTTACACTTGGCCTTTCCGTACTTCTGGAAATACGAGAGGAAGATGACTGTGAAAAGGCCTATGGTGTGATGTGCCTTGCGCACGACATGGGATGTGATACACAGCTCGTTCTTGGTATAAATGCGCGGGACCTTGCGACGTTCCATGTCGATTTACTTGCTCCAATCAGAATAAGATGCAGGATGGCGGCATATTGTTCTGCACGGAAAGAACATCTCCGCCTGCCGCCCGTTATTGCGGAATCCGGGATAACGACCGAAGCTGCCGCACGGTTTGCCAGGACGATGAATTTCCGCGGCATACTGATTGGAGAGGCTGCAGCGCGCAGTCCGCTTCAGGCAGACAAGCTTGTGCACGCTTTTGTGTATGCTGCGGGCGGGCAGACCTTCGGGACGAAAGATGCGCTGCTGTGGGAAAAAATCGCGTCTCATCTTGATCGTGCTTCCGGAAAACGTCCGCTTGTTAAAATCTGCGGAATTACGAACGAGGACGATGCACACGCGGCTGCTGCGGCCGGTGCGGATTTTCTCGGTTTTATTTTCTGCGCGGAAAGCAGACGCTGTGTAAACACGGAGATTGTCAGGAATATACGTGCATCATTTGAAAAAGATGCCATGCCTGTTTTTATCGGCGTCATAACAGATCCGGAGTCAGACGAAGGGCGTAAAGCCAGTCTGCTTGCCCGGGAAGGTATACTCGACGGTATTCAGTACCATTCGTGCAGTCCGGACGGAAAGACTCCGGGATATCCTGCAGTCCGCGTACGGTCGGCAGAAGAATTTATGCAGATGAAAGCACTTCTGAAAGCAGGCCATCACCGCGTTCTTATCGATGCCTTTGATCCGGAATCGTCGGGCGGTACCGGAAAACGAATCGACGAAACGCTTGTGATGAAGGCTGCGGAATTGTCTCAACTGTGGCTTGCCGGCGGTATTACGGGGGAAAACGTCCGCGGAATAGTACAAAAGTATCACCCGGAGCTGATTGACGTGTCGAGCGGAATTGAAAAAGCTCCCGGCATAAAGGATCATACAAAAATTAAACAATTGCTTTCGGAAACAGCTTATTAACAATATAGAAATAATTTAAAAGGCGGAGTGCAGGAGTATATATGTCGAAAGAAAGTGATAACGGATTTTTCGGAAGGTTCGGCGGCAGATATGTCGGCGAAATTTTACGCAGACCGCTTGAGGAGCTGAAGGTCGCGTTTACTGCAGATATGCAGGATCAGAGTTTTTTGGACGAGCTGAACGAACTGCGCAGGGATTTTATAGGTCGTCCCACACCGTTTCTGTATGCGGAACGTACATCAGAACAGCTCGGAGGTGCGCAGATTTACGTAAAAATGGAAGGTCTTGCGCATACCGGTGCCCATAAAATTAACAATGCAGCGGGACAGGCGCTTGTTGCTAAACGGATGGGAAAAACGCGCATCATCTGTGAAACAGGTGCGGGGCAGCACGGCGTCGCGACTGCGGCAGCATGCGCAAGACTCGGACTTGAGTGCCAGGTGTATATGGGCGAAGTGGATGTACGCCGCCAGCAGCCGAACGTCGCATCAATGGAAATGTACGGTGCAAAAGTCATTCCGGTAATGACGGGTTCCCGAATCCTTAAGGATGCCATAAACGAAGCTATGCGCGACTGGGCGGCAAATTTTGAAACCACTCATTATCTTATAGGTTCGGCGCTTGGCCCGGAACCCTTTCCCGATATGGTGCGCACGTTTCAGTCTGTCGTCGGACGCGAAGTTGAACAGCAGACGGCCGAACGCGGTATTCACATTACAGCGATGTGCGCGTGCGTCGGCGGCGGTTCAAATGCGATTGGTTTTTTTGAACCGTTTATTGATAAAAAGGAACCGCGGCTTGTTGCGGCGGAAGCCGGCGGCATAGGCCCGGGAAGAGGGAATAACGCAGTCCGTATGGGCGGGGATGCTGTCGACGGAATCGTTCAGGGATACAAGAGCCGCTTTTTGCTTGATACGGACGGACAGGTTTCCACAACGCGTTCCATATCGGCAGGCCTTGATTACGCAGGTATCGGCCCGCAGCTTGCAGAACTGGGGGAATCCGGCAGAATTGAATTCAACGCAGTTACCGACGATGAAGCGCTTAATGCGGTAAAAGTATTTGCGCAGAATGAGGGCGTCATGTTTGCGCTTGAAAGCGCACACGCAGGTGCAATGGCTTTGAAACTTGCGCCTGCAATGAAAAAAACTGACGTTATCGTCGTGAACATGTCGGGACGCGGCGACAAAGATATCTTTATTACAAGTCCCGTCTTCAGGCCGAAAGAGTGGGAACAATTTCTGGAAGCTGAGCTGGTTCGCCTTCGCTCGGGAACCGACATCCACTATGCACAGTCTATGGCTGAAGGAGATAAGAGATGAGCAGATTACTGATGGCGCATCAGGTGGCAGGCTATCCCGATGACGAAACTGCGCTTGCTGCAGGTGAAGCGCTTATTAAGGGCGGTGCGGGGATTCTTGAGATACAGCTTGCGTTCAGCGATCCGAGTGCGGACGGGGTAGCAATTCAGACTGCGTGTTCGTCAGTCCTGCGCAGAGGGTATACGGTGAGAGACGGCTTTACATATATTAAGAAACTGCACGATATGCATCCGGATATGCCTCTTTTTCTTATGACGTATGCGTCTTTGGCATACCGTCCCGGAATAGAAAATTTTGTAGAGACTGCACGTGATGCAGGTATTACCGGATTTATTATTCCCGACCTGCCGTTCGACTGCGACGAAGGGCTTGGAGCTGCATGCAGAAAATATAAGCTGCATCAGATACCTGTAGCCGCACCGTCTATGACGAAGGAGCGGCTGCATAAAATGGCGACAGCCGGTTTTGAATATATTTACACAGTGCTCCGCGCGGGCATAACGGGAGGAAAGACTGTTATTACAGACGATATGCTTTCGTTCCTTGATACGGCTCGCGAAGGCGGTTCTAAGCTGCTTGGCGGATTCGGCATTACGTCCGGCAGACAGGCGGAAGTGCTTGCAGAACACGTGTACGCAGTTGTTGCAGGTTCCGTGTTTGTGAATATTATTACCGGCAGCTACGACGAAAAGAATCCTGTTGAATCGCGCAAAGTAATTGCAGAAAAAATCGAAGAAAAAGCAGCTGAACTCTCAGGTATATGATTGTCCTGCTGCGCTGGTTAATAATGCGCAGCCTTTTTCCACTTTCCGCTGCAGTACCTGATAACGCAGACAACAGCGGTCGTCGTCCACGTTGCACCGGTCGTTATCCATATTCCGCGGTAGCCGAGTGCCGGAATACGGATAAACAGCTGCGAATACAGAATGCGGCATACGACTTCCGTCATGCCGTTGAACAGGGCGAAGCCTGCGTCGCCGCATCCGTTGAGAATCGACCGTGCGACGTATATCATGCCGAGAGCAAAGTAGAATACACAGTCGATGCGTAAACCTTCTACACCGAGCGCAATGACGCCGCTGTCCTTTACGAACGCTCCGATTATTAATTTCCCCATAAGGAAACACAGCGGGATGAGTGCTATGCTGAACAGCAGTGCGGTGAGCGTTGATGTGCGGAAGCCTGCCTTTACGCGCTCGTTTTTTGCGGCTCCGATATTCTGGCCTGTGTATGTCGTGAGCGCCATACCAAGGGAACCATACGGCTGCTGTACGAGCTGCTCGACTCTGCCGATGATCGTGTATGCCGCCATGACGGTTTCGCCGAATGTGTTGACGACGCCCTGAAGAACCATGCACGAAATGGAAATCATAGAATTCTGCAGAGCGACAGGCATGCCGAGTTTAAACGACCTGATAATGAATTTTTTCCGCGGTTTCAGCTGCTGCCTTGTTAAATGAAAGTACGATACTTTTTTGTACGCATAAAGCAGACTTACAACAGCGGCCACTGCCTGAGAAAGTACTGTTGCCAGCGCAACGCCGAACACATCCCAGTGAAGCGTCAGTACGAAAAATAAATCGAGTACGACATTGATAATACTTGCTATTATAAGGAAATAAAGAGGTGTCTTCGAGTCACCGAGCGCACGCAGAATGGAAGACACCCCGTTGTACAGTGCAATTGCAATCATGCCCGCACTTGTTACGCGCATGTAAACGATTGAATCACCGATAATAGTGTCAGGGGTGGAAAGCAGGCGCAGTATTCCGGGAGAAAAAACAATTCCGATTACGGTAACGGTTACCGATGTAATACCGAGCACGTAATAAGAATTGGCAATCGTTATGCGTACATTCTCTTCGTCTTTCGCACCAAAGTACTGCGATACGAGGATGCCTATCCCGACTGAAAGTCCTGAACTCAGAGAGAAAAGCAGAAAGCTCAGAGACCCACAGTTTCCCACTGCGGCAAGCGCATTTGCTCCAACAAAATTTCCGACGACAAGGGAATCGACCATATTGTACAGCTGCTGGAAAAGATTACCGATAAGCAGCGGCAATGCAAATGTGAGGATATGACGGGTTGTACTGCCTGTTGTCATATCCGTTATATTGTTATTCATATAAACGCAATATTACAGATACGGCGTTTGTAATACAAGCGGTCTGCTATCTCAAGTCCTGTGTACGAATCTGATCCTGATCGGTATATGTTCTGTTTTCACCGGCCATCGACCAGATGAACGTATAGTTTTTTGTGCCGCAGCCTGAGTGAATGGACCAGCTCGGATTAATGACTGCCTCGTCGTTATGCATGATGATGTGGCGCGTCTGGCAGGGCTCTCCCATAAAGTGAAATACTGCCTGATTTTCGGGAATGTCAAAATAAAAATATACTTCCATTCTGCGTTCATGCGTATGAGCGGGCATCGTATTCCATACAGAGCCTTCCTCAAGATGTGTCAGTCCCATGGAAAGCTGGCATGTTTCAAGTACGTCTGGATGAATGTACTGATTGATTGTGCGCTCATTGCTTTCCGCGGCACTTCCCATGTGCAGGTGTTTTGCGTCGCTGTATGTAATAAGTTTTGCAGGAAACGCGTGATGCGCAGGCGTACTGTTCATGTAAAATTTCGCAGGTTTTTCCGCATCAACACTGCTCAGAAATATGCTTTTTGTTCCCATCGGCAGATACAGTGCGTCGTAATGGTTAAGTTTGTATTTCCTGTCGTCCGCTTCAATAAGGCCCGTTCCGCCGATATTAATAACGCCGAGTTCCCGCCGTTCAAGAAAATAATTAACGCCGAATTCCTTCATTGCATCTATGTTCTTTTCCAGACAGATTTTCTGATCTGTTGGAAGAGCACCCATAGTTACGATGCGGTCTATGTGAGAATAAACGCCGGAAATATTGTTTGCATTGAAAATGTTCTGTATAAGAAATTCGGTTCTGAGTTCTTCTGTTGTCATCCGTTTGAATGGTTCTTTTCCTGTTGAGTACCGTGTGTCCATTTTTTTAATCTCCTTAAATAATAATTATTTGAGACGCTTGCAAAAGTCAGACGAGATTTGCAAATGCAGCCTTAGATGTAGTGACAGAATTTTTTAGATTAAGGTGATATAATGATTTTGAAAATTCTGTAAACCGCTTGCAAAACGTTAACAGACCTTTGCAAGCGGCTTGTTTTTACTTGTAATATTTACTGTTGTATTCCGTCCAGTATTCAGTATCCTTTGGCGGAATGATATACTCTTTATACTCAGTAAAAATCTTATTGCCCATCCGTTTCAGACCGTTGTTAAGATGAATACCCACCAGCGAAGGAATGCTTTCTGAATCTTTTTTCCGTATGGCAGAGACAATTTTTGCGTGATCATCCATCATTTCCTGGAACTTCATCGTTACGACAAAATCGAGCATGCGGAAACGTGTATATTCAATTTTCTGCGACTGGATTATGTCCCATATATCAGAGCAGTGAGCTTTGCCGAACCATGTACTGTGCAGACTGTTGTCAAGATTGTAGAACTTTGTGTAATCAACCTGTGGCTGCTCAAGGAGGATTGTCTGCAGCCGGATATTGTGCTCAAGCTCTTCAAGCTCAAAATCGTCGGGATTTGACGCGATATAGTCCTGAATCACCTTTGTTTCGACGAGAATACGCATATGGATTATCTGATAGATTTTATCCATATTCAGCAGCGTTGCATATGTACCGTAATACGGACGAATTTCCACAAGGCCGATATCGCTGAGTCGTCTTAACGCAGCCCGTACCGGCGGACGTGTTACCGCAAAACGTCCGCACAGTTCGCTTTCGGAAATTTCCTGTCCGGGTTTTATCCGCAGTTCGAGAAGTTCATTTTTCAGTGTTTCGAATATCAGTGAACCTGTGTCAGTTGATGAATTATTCGATTTCATGCCGCGCCTCCTGTACTATTATTAATCCGGCTATCTGCCGATATATGCGAGAATCCCGCCGTCGACATACAGTATATGCCCGTTTACAAAGTTTGACGCATCGCCTGCAAGAAATACCGCAGGCCCTTTCAGGTCCTCCGGCAATCCCCAGCGCTCTGCAGGCGTTTTGCTGATAATAAAAGAATCGAAGGGATGCCGGGAGCCGTCGCTCTGCCGCTCTCTGAGAGGGGCTGTCTGCGATGTTGCAATATAGCCCGGCCCGATCCCGTTGCACTGGATATTGTATCTGCCGTATTCGCTGCAGATGTTTCGTGTCAGCATCTTGAGTCCGCCTTTTGCGGCAGCGTACGCACTTACTGTTTCACGCCCGAGTTCGCTCATCATGGAACAAATGTTGATAATCTTGCCGTGTCCTTTTTCTATCATTTGGGGAATAACAGCTTTTGCTACGATAAATGGTGCCGTCAAATCAACGTTGATGACTTCGCTGAATTCCTCAGTGGTCATGTCCGTCATGGGAATGCGTTTTATCATTCCGGCGTTGTTTACGAGAATGTCTATAATACCGACATCGCGGTTTATCTTCTGTACTGTTTGAAATACTTCCGTTTCGTCACAGACATTGCACACATATCCTCTGGCGTTTATCCCCGCGGATTTGTATGCTGCAAGTCCTTTATCGACACTTTCCTGATTATGGCTGTTGAAGACGACTTGTGCCCCGGCTTCAGCCAGTGCGGAAGCAATTGCAAAGCCAATGCCATGCGAAGCTCCTGTAATCCATGCAATTTTTCCGGTTAATGAAAACATACGGCTGATATCCATAGTATTAATAATAAAGCATTTATCTGTTTTTGTAAAGATTTGATACTAAAATAAGAAATAAATATCAAAAATAAATTGACATATCAAAAATACTTATTTATACTCAATTCAAGGGAGCTTAGTATTTTATGCAGGGTGTTGTAAGTTTTGGTGAAATTCTACTCCGTCTAAAGACTCCGGACCATGAGCGTTTTTTTCAGTCAACAACTCTTGAAGCAGCTTTCGGAGGAAGCGAGGCGAATGTTGCTTCCATCCTGGCACAGTTTGGCCAGGAATCGGCTTTTGTAACGGCGGTTCCCGATAATGCGGTCGGCGATGCCGTTATCGCTGAACTGCGTAAGTATAACGTTAATACCTCATTTGTGAAACGCAGGCCGGGCCGGCTGGGAATATATTTTCTTGAAACGGGATCGTATCAACGTCCCTCGCATATCATTTACGATAGAACAGGCAGCTGCATCGCTTGTGCCTCTTCGTCTGATTTCAACTGGTCTGAAATTTTTCAAGGTACCAGGTGGTTTCACGTAAGCGGCATCATGCCTGCTGTTTCGGAAAACACAAGAGAAATATGTATCAATGCTTTGAAGGCTGCAAAAAATGCAGGGCTTATTGTTTCTCTTGATCTGAATTACAGGCGGAAATTGTGGGACGACAGAATAGCTTCCAGTCGTATAAAAGAAATGATGCAGTACATCGATGTGCTTATTGCGAATGAAGAACACATACGCCGCTGCCTCGATATTTCCGTTGCGGGCTATGATACGCCGCAGGAGGAGCTTCCTGATGAATATTTCGGAACTCTGTCCAGGAATATCGAAGAGGCGTATTCTTCAGTTTCAGTCGTTGCGCTTACGCGGGAACGCGCCTATACATCGGACATTAACGACTTTTCAGCTGTATTGTATGACGATGCCGGCGATTTTTATATATCGCGCAAGTATCATCTTGAAAATATAGTTGACAGAGCCGGCGGTGAGGATGCATTCTCCGCCGGTCTTATTTACGGTTTTTTGAACTATACTGATAAAAGAAGAACACTCGATTTTGCCGCAGCAACCGCATGCCTGAAGCATACGATTCCGGGCGATGTTCCATTTCTAAGTAAAGAAGAAGTTGAATTGCTCGTAGAGAATAATTGTCCGGGCAGACTGCAGCGGTAATACTATCATTTTATTAATCGCTCAAAATGAATAAAAGAGGTACTGCATGAAAGCTGATTCATTTTTTAATCAGGATAAAAAATTTTTTTTTGACGACAGGGACGTGACGGCTGCATATGTTGAACGCAGCTGCAGTGAAGAGCTTGCACACGTCATACGTATTGCGGATGAAACAGTGAATCAGTCTTTTAAATTTGATTTGCGGTGGGATATGGAACAGACGACGAAACCCGTCGTTTTTAAGGAAAAAATAGACTGGCTCTTTCAGCCTGGAGACGACCCTGAGTTTATTTACGCGTTTAACCGCATGCGGTTCTGGATATGCCTCGGACAGGCATACGCCGTGACAAAAGATGAAAAGTACGCGCATACATTTGCGAATCAGCTTACAGGCTGGATTGATTCAGTACCCCACGGAAATCCTGCGAACGAAAAGGCATGGCGCACGATAGAAACGGGTCTCCGCCTTGAATACTGGCTTAAGGCAATGTGTTACTTCAAAGGAAGTCCCGAAATAACTGATACCGTTATGGATAATTTCCTTTCGAGTGTAACAGAACATGCGGAATTTCTTATGACGGTCTGGAACAGTTATAATCTTATGAGCAACTGGGGCGTGCTTGCAAACCACGGGCTGTTTATGGCCGGTGTCATGCTTCCTTCGACGGAACGTACTGCGGCGTATACTGCGGAAGCTGTCCGCCGGCTTACTGCTGAACTCGGCATTCAGGTATATGAGGACGGCGTACAGTGGGAGCAGAGTCCCATGTACCATAACGAAGTAACGCACGATTACCTTGACGTGCTGATTCTCTCGCAGCGGAACAATATACCGCTGCCGGAAGGTTTTGTTGATAAGGTGCACAAAATGGCGCTGGTGAACGTTGTGTGGCAGAAACCGGATGGGTGCGAGTTATCCGCCGGCGACAGCGATGAAATAGACGTCCGTGACTTAACTACAACCGCAGCCTGTGTTTTTGATGATCCGGTGCTTAAAGGCAGCGGATACGATAAACTTGATTTTGACAGCGCATGGGATTTCGGTGCGGAATTTGCGGAACAGTATGGCAAAATGGAATCGCGCCATCCGGACTGCCTTACGCAGCAGCTTTCAGAAAGCGGCAATTTTTATTTCCGGTCGGGTTATGATGCGGACTCCGTGTTCTTTCATTTTCACTGCGGCACGCTCGGTGCTGGACACGGACATTCTGATCAGCTTCATATTGATTTGTATGCGAACGGCGAAGACGTGCTTGTCGATTCGGGCAGGTACACGTATGTTAATAAACCCGAACGGTTTGAATTTAAAGACAGTACTGCGCATAACACCTGTCTTGTTGACGGCAGAGGATGTTATACATACAAAGACAGCTGGGAGTGCGGGCATCTGGACCGTGCGGTAAACCGTATCTGTAAGGATACTGCACGCTATGCATACGCGGAAGGCGGACATCTCGGTTTTATTGATACGGCAGGTGTGTTTGCAAACAGGAGAATCGTCTATATAAAACCAGATATCTTTATCATTGCCGATGAAATGTATACAAGGGATGCGCATTCGTATCAGAATCTGCTTCACGCCAATTACCGTGGAAAAATTGTGCAGGACGACGAAAATCGTTTCCGGTACGAAAGTGATAAGAATAATACCGAAGTTCTGTTTGCCGGAAGTCTGCCGCATGAGACGCAAATTATTAATACGAAAATGTCGCGTCACTACAACGCGTATGATGAAAACAGCGCGCTGAAAACGGAATGGAAGTCTCCCGGATTCAGCTGCCTCTATTCCTTTATTTCCGTGAACGAAGCCGGCGGCGCATTAACAAAAATACAGGTTGAACGTGTACCTGTAAAATCGAATTTCAAGAATACTTTGTTTTCGGATTCTCAGATTCAGGCATTGAAGGTAACGAAGGGCAGCCGCAGGTATCTTGTCGTGATTGCTCATGAAGAATATGCTACGCCTACAGATACATTCTGTGCGGACGGCTGCACCGGTTTTGGGAATGTCAGCGTATTTGAGCTTTCTGCGGGAGAAAAAGAAACCGGAACGATACTTGCAGTATGAGCCGGAGGAACGTCGTATGAATACTGTTTTTTTTATGCAGTACAGTAAATGCATTCCGGATACATTACTGAATTTCAAACCGTTTGCACCTGCTTCCGACCGCACTTACTGGCAGAAGATTCCGGATTATCTGAGGGCGGCGGTGCTTGCAGAAGCTGAAAAAGTAAGGCAGACTCTTGCGGAAGACGGTTCTTGGCCTGTACTGCTTGCGGGAGATTACCTGCTGTTTTCCAGAACGGGAAACCGTGTCCGTTTTGAGAACAGTTATTTTAAACGCCGGAATATGCTCACCCTGCTTGTGCTTGCGGAATGTATTGAATACAGCGGCAGATTCACCGACGATATAATCGATGGCATTTTTCTCCTCTGTGAAGAAAGCGGATGGCAGCTTCCTCCTCATAATTCCTATAAACGAGATACGCCCCAGCTTCCGCTTCCGGATCACAGCAGACCCGTTATGGATCTTTTTGCATGTGAAACAGGTGCGCAGCTTTCTGTTATTTATTATTTATTAAAAATGGAACTGGATGCCGTATCCCCCGTCATATGCAGGCGGATTGAAGAAGAAACAACCGAACGCATCATTATGCCGTATCTGACGGAACATTTTTGGTGGATGGGAAACGGCGGCGAGCCGATGTGCAACTGGACGCCCTGGTGTACCCAGAATGTGCTTATTACCGCCTTCCTTATTCCTCATGCTGAAGCAGCCAGCCGTTCTTTTGTTAAGCAGGCGTTATACAGCCTTGACTGTTTTGTTAAGGACTATGGTGACGACGGCTGCTGCAGCGAAGGCGCGGAATACTATCGTCATGCGGGACTCTGTCTTTTTACTGCTGCGGATATACTTTCCTATGTGACAGCCGGATGCACGGAACGTATATTTTCTGAAACAAAAATACGCAACATTGCGGAATACATTATGAATATGCATGTTCCCGGCAGCGGTTATTATATTAATTTTGCAGACTGTTCTCCCGTTGCGGGAAAAAGCGGCGTACGTGAATACCTGTTCGGAAAACGGGTACAGAGTCAGGAACTCTGTTCTTTTGCAGCCGAAGAATGGAAAAAATCAACAGTACAGGAAAAGCTGTTCGGCTGCATTGCGGCTTCTCAGAACGGCTCAAATATTTATTATTTGCTGCAGACTCTTTTCAATGCTGCAGAGATAGATGATTTTGCCGGTGCTGTAAAAAGTGCAGCAGATGTACCGGAAGGAAAAAATATCTGGTATGAAAGTATTGGAGTTTTTATTGTACAGAAGGGTCTGTTTACGCTTGCCGCAAAGGCCGGATGCAACGGGGACAGTCATAATCATAACGACACCGGCAGTTTTATCATATACAAAAAGGACAGGCCGTTTATTATAGATCTCGGCGTTGAAAGTTATACTAAAAAGACATTCTCGAGCGACAGATATGAAATCTGGACGATGCAGTCAGCATGGCACAATCTGCCGACGATAAATGGCATTATGCAGAAAGACGGGAAAGACTACGCCGCAGGAAACGTACAGCATGAAAAAGACAGAATAAGCATGGATATAGCCGGTGCATATCCTCCTGAAGCGCATCTTGCTTCATATGTCCGCGAAATTTATTTTGCCGGCGGTGAAAGTGTCTGCATGCATGATGTCTGTACGCTGCATTCCGCAGCAGATACACCTGATGGAAAAGATGTATTTCCCGTCGTGCTGTCGCTGATGCTGAGTGAAAAACCGGAAATACGTTCCGGCCTGCAGACGGAAATTACGGTTGGAAAAATAGGTTTAATTACGCTTTCTTCGGAATCCGGTCCCATACAAATCAGAATTGAAACAGTTCCGGTAACTGATCACAGACTGCGTATTGCGTGGCCTGATACTATATACCGTGTGCTTGTTTCATTTTCGAATGAAATAACTGTTTTATTTAAATAACGGAATAATGGCTGTTTGTGCAGCCTGATTCGCTGTAAGGAGTTTTTATGCAGTTCACGATTGAAATTATTAACGGCTCGGACACTGTTCAGTTTGCGCGTTCAGGTGAAGATGAACTGTATGCCGTTTACGATAAAGAATACGCAGAGGGTGATAAAATCAGAATTTCGTGCAGTGAAAAAAACGTATTTGTAATGGTTAAACTTGACGACTGCATGGACACTGCACTGGTATACATCACCGGTTTGTTTCTACTTCCTGTTCCATTTAAAGAGCATAAGATGTCGTATAATACCAAGAGTTTTACCGGCAGCCGGCATTATATATATATGCGAAAAGCGACGGAAACGGAAATAAAAACGCCGCATAATCTTGCCTTTAATCCGTATGACTGCCACGAAAACAAAACGCTTTTTCCGCATACGTCTGCAAACGTCGAAACTCGTGGCGAGTCGGTTTTTGCGTCCCGTAACGCCGTTGACGGGCTTATTGCGAACACGTTTCACGGTGAATGGCCGTATTCAAGCTGGGGAATAAACAGGGAGCCTGCAGCGGAATTTCATCTTGATTTCGGCCGCAGTGTTGTCCTTTATTCAGTAACGTTGTATCTGCGTGCCGATTTCCCGCACGACTCATGGTGGAAATCGGCGGATGTTTTTTTTTCCGACGGCAGCACAATGACTGTCAGCCTGTGCAAGACCGGCAGCGCACAAGTGTTTACCTTTGAGCCGAAGACGGTAACTGGCCTTGTCCTGTGTCATCTGATCAAGGCGGACGACGATTCTCCGTTTCCCGCTTTGACACAGATAGAAGCATTTGGTAGCGAAGCCTGATTCATACAGAGGGGGTTACCCCTGCTTTTACCAGTACAGGTTCCAGTCGGGATTATTCAGCCTTGTAAGCGCTTCCATATAAAAATAATCACCCCATGAAACACATTCGTCGACACCTTCCGGCGTGCATGTGTTATACGGGGATTTTTTGCTGTATGTACCGTGAAGGACAAGACCATTTGATTTTGTGTTGTCCTTCACGGCATACTTATCCGCAAGGCTTTTAAGCATAACACGAGCTGTTTTCATATACTTTTCTATTTCCTGAGCGTATTTTTCCGCATCTGTTTTTTTCAACTGCACTGCCATATCAAGCATGCCGCAGCACACGATCGACGCGCTTGAAGAATCCCTAGGTTCCGTTTCACCATCGTGCACGGCATTATCGCCGGTAAAAATCATATCCCAGTACGGAACGCTGTCGTCGGGCAGTTTTGAAAGAAAAAATTCCAGCGTGCGGTGAAACGATTCAAGGTGCGCCGGCTGTGTATCGTACCGGTATGCAAGTGCTGAACCGTATACGCCCCATGCCTGTCCCCGTGCCCAGACAGAATCGTCGCTGTAACCCTGACATGTTGCACCCCGCAGAGGCTTGCCTGTATCAGCATCCATAAAAAATGTGTGATACGTTGAACCGTCCGGCCGTATTGAGTTTTTCATGCACGTGCGAGTGTGCGCACGTGCAATATCGGCATATTTTTTATTACCGGTCTCACGAGACGCCCAGTACAAGAGCGGCGTATTCAGGAGGCAGTCTATGATATACCTGTAATTCTGAGGCTCGTTCATGGTGCCCCATGCCTGAATGAACAGCCCCTTTGCCTGATAACGGCTTATAAGCTGATCTGCAGCAAGAAGTGCAGCTGTCCGCGCATCATCGCTTTTTACAAGTTTCCACGCGGCAACGCACGAGGGTGAATAAAGGAATCCCATGTCGTGGTGGTCGACTTCTATTTTCTTTTCGATACGGTTTTTCATACTCTGCACCTGAACAAGTGCAGCATCCCTGAATTCTGAATCGCGAGTCGCTTCGTAAGCGAGCCACAATTCTCCCGGCCAGAATCCGCAAGTCCATTGCGTATTTCCGCATGCGGGATAGAACCCATGTATACTTGAATGATTTTGTGATTTGTCCGTATATTCGGGAATATTCCGACGTATCTGCGCAACGCAATCTGTTAACGCTTTTTTTGTTTCTTCATGTGTAATCTGAAGGTTATTCATAGGGGTAAATCTATACTTTTATTTTTATTGCGACAATATCATGTTGCGTTATATTGTCGGGAATCGTTTTATGAGGTTATAATTGTATTATAATATATATATATTATTAACAAATTCAGAAAGGAAATGTGAAAATGTTTGAATTGATGAATGCAAAACTTGAGAAGGCCGGTCTTATTCCGGTCGTCACACTGGACAGACCGGAACTTGCCGGAAAAATTGCCGATTCACTATTCAATGGCGGAATTACAGCAATTGAAATTACGTTTCGGACTACTGACGGACAACAGGGGCTGGAACGTATTGCAGAGTGCATCCGTATTGTGAGCGAAACACATCCTGATATGCTTGTCGGTGCAGGAACCGTTATAAACGCGTCCCTTGCGCAGAAAGCTGTCGCTGCCGGTGCAAAATTCATTGTATCACCGGGATTTAATCCCGAAACAGTTGATTATTGCATTGGAGAATCCGTGCCCATATATCCGGGGGTAAATTGTGCAAGTCATATAGAAGCCGCACTTGAGAAGGGGCTTACGGTACTTAAATTCTTTCCTGCTGAAGCTTCGGGAGGCGTGCATATGCTTGAGGCTCTTGGAGGACCTTTCCCCGGAGTCCGCTTTATGGCCACCGGCGGTATAAACGAACAGAATATCGGTGATTACATGAAATGTAAGAACATACTTGCTGTCGGCGGCAGCTGGATGGTGAAAAATACGCTCATAGCAGAAGAAAACTGGGCCGAAATAACATCACTTTCAAAAAAAGCAGTTATTGCAATGCTCGGTTTTAAGTTTGCGCATGTCGGAATCAACTTCGACAACGGTCCATCTGCGGCAGAAGGCGCAGCACTGCTTGAACTGTTCGGTTATGCCGGTACGGAAAATCCCGCTTCATGGTTCTGCGGCGATTCGTTCGAGCTTATGAAAAAAAACGGGCGGGGTGTTCACGGGCACATAGGCTTTTACACATGGAATATAGAGCGTGCTCTTGCCTATTTAGGCAGAGCAGGTTTTGGTCCGGTAATGGAAACTGCACAGTGGAGCGGAGAAGCGGAAAAATCACCGTTGAAATTCGTGTACCTTGATAAAGTTGTTGGCGGTTTTGATATTCATTTAAAGAGAGTGTAACCAGGAATGGGAAAGGTAATTACAATTTGTGATATTGCAAAAGAGGCTGGAGTTTCCATTTCGACTGTTTCGCGTGTTCTTACAGGCAATGCGAAGGTAAAGGAAGATAAACAAAGACGTATACGTGAAATTATAGATAAATATGATTTTCATCCGAATATGCTTGCTCGCGGACTTATACAGACTCGGACAATGCAGATTGGAATAATTACGGCAGACGTATGTAATCCGTATTATTCATGCATGTTTGTAAGCTGTGAAAAAGCAGCAAACGCACAGGGGTATACGCTGCTTTTAAGTGATTCTTTCGGCGAACGGGAAAAAGAGTTCAAGCTGCTTGAGAAGATGGTGGGTCAGCGGGTCGATGCGATTATTCTAATAGGCGGCTCTGTAGATAATCTTATAACTGATACTGAATTCGCGGAAAAGGTAAATCTTATTACGAATCAGATACCGGTTGTTATAACAGGGCGGCTTGACGGAACTAACTGCAACCGGGTAAACATTGACAGCGACAGGGCTGTTACGCTTGTAATGGACTATTTTGTTTCCTGCGGCTATAAAAAAATAGCATTTGCAGGAGGCAGTCCTTCTGTAAAATTTACGACGGATTTGCGGGCGTGTTATCATAAACTCCTTAAATCATGCGGGCTTGAATACAGGCAGGAATTTGACGTAACAAATAAATATTATGATGAAAGCGGCGGGTACGCGGCAATGTGCAGGATTCTTGAACAGAAAGAAAGGCCTGACGCTGTTATTGCTGTGAACGATTTAACTGCAGTAGGTGTTATAAGGGCTATAGCTGAACATCATATGCGTGTTCCTGACGATATCGGCGTTATCTGTTTCGATAATACCTATATTACGGCCTTGACTAATCCGCAGCTTACTGCTGTCGGATATAATTATGCCGAATACGGCAGAATTATCATAGAAAATGCCATATCTGCAATATCCGGAGACAGGGTTTCGCATGAAACGTTAGTCGAACCCGAACTTGTAATCCGACAATCCTGCCGCATTTTAAAGTAATAGTTTTTTCTGATTGACAATAGGGTGAGCTCATGCTACTCTAATTTTGAAAAGGTTTTCAAAATTAGAGTAGCCGGGGCTTTTATGAAACATTATACAGTGAGTCTTTTCGGACTCATGACACTAACGGGGCTGCTGATGCTGTCGGCGTGTTCCGGAAAAAACAAATTAACAGGAAAAAAAGACATGAATGTTATCATTTTAGACAGACATACAGAATCGCCGTTCAATAACGGACGTTTTCAGGGCTGGGGAACAAGTTTCTGCTGGTGGGCGAACCGTATAGGGTATTCCGACGAACTTGCTGAAAAAGCAGCAGAAGCTTTTTATGATGCGGATAAAGGACTGGGCCTCAATATTATCCGCTACAACATAGGAGGCGGAGATGATCCGGCCCATCATCACATAAAACGGACCGATTCTGCCGTCCCCGGCTATCTGAACAGGGATGCAGAGACAGGAAAACTGTCATACGACTGGTCAGCTGACTTTAATCAGCGCAATGTGCTCAAGGCTTCTGTAAAAGCCTGCGGGCAGGATGTCATCGTGGAAGCGTTCGCCAACTCTCCTCCGTATTTTATGACATACAGCGGCTGTTCGTCAGGAGCAGAGGATAAGTCAAAGAATAACCTGCGTGACGACCAGTACGGCGCGTTTGCGGATTATCTTTCGACTGTCATTGAGCACTACAGGAAGGATGAAGGTATAACGTTCCAGAGTGTGGCTCCCATGAATGAGCCGGCCTCGAATTACTGGGGTGCACTCAGCGAAAAGCAGGAAGGATGCCATTTCAGCCAGGGGGAGTCACAGTCCCGTATGATTCTTGAAATGGCCAAATCATTGCAAAGTAACGGATTAGGCAGCGTCATTATTTGCGGTACCGATGAAACAAGTGTAGACGTGCAGAGTGATTCATTCAACAAACTTTCGCCGGAAGCGAAAGCTGTTATTTCCCGTATAGATACCCATACGTATCAGGGAATTGGCCTGAAACATCTGCATGATATAGCTGTAGAAAATAAAAAGAATCTGTGGATGTCAGAGGTTGACGGAGGTGATACAGCAGGGATGAATGCAGGTGAAATGGGAGCAGCTCTCTGGTTTGCAAAAAAGATAGTCTCGGATATGAACGGCCTTATGCCGTCTGCCTGGATTATGTGGCAGGTCATCGATAATCATATTTCAAGTGAAGGCTTTAATGGGAATAAGGATTACGGAATGCCTGATACATCGAGAGGGTACTGGGGACTGGCAGTCTGTAATCACGATACGAAAGAAATCATTTTGACCAAGAAGTATTATGCAATGGCGCAGTTCAGCCGATTTATACGTCCGGGCTGTACGCTCATCGGTTCGTCCAGAAATACACTTGCTGCATACGACAGCGGAAAAAAACAGGTTATTATAGTTGCGGTAAATGATGACAGTAATGACGACGAATGCACGTTTGATATTTCACAGTTTAAAAAAACAGGAAGTTCAGTTTCTGCTGTCCGCACAAGCGGTTCACTGGCTGCAGGGGAAAATCTTGCTTCTCAGCCACAAATTCCGGTAGTAAAGAAAACGTTTTCGGCAGTCCTCCTTGCCAATTCTATTACAACATTTGTAATAGAAAACGTTTTCTAATTACATATTTGTTAAGGCATATTTCAGGCCGATTTCCTCCTTATTTTTTGGCCTGAGGTATGCCTTTCTTTTTTTAAAGTAAAATTTCAGTTTTTTAGTATAAAAAAGTAGTTCAGAACATCAAATTCCTTAAAAGATTACAAATTTTGAAAAAAAACATCCATTTTTTAGTGATTTTTGTTGACAGATTGAAAAAGTGGATTAATAATAAAGTGTTATTTGAAAAGGTTTTCATTTGATATCAGAAATATATTTTGGAATAAAAGGAATGAGGTGGTATGAAAAAGATGAGAAAAGTCTTTTATGTATTAACAGCTCTTGCTGCGTGTACGTTTCTTATCTGCAGTTGTAGTCTTATGAACAGTGAAGATGATGGTGCAGATGGAACGGCAGGACTTAACGGCACGCAGAAGAATATCGTTGTTACAGGAGTCCGCACAGCAGATACGGACGGTAATACGATTTTTGGCAGCGGCGGATGTATGCTCCAGGTTGGAAAATATTTCTACTGGTATGGCGAACACCGCTATTCGTCAGGAAATTTTAAAGGAGTGTCATGCTATCGCTCAACTGATTTGGTGAACTGGGAAAATCGCGGCGATATCCTTACAGAGGCATCATCTCCGGATCTTAACCCTGCATTTGTTGAACGTCCGAAAGTTATTTACAATGCAAAGACCAAGAAATATGTCCTTTGGGCTCACCGGGAAAATATCAACTGGGATTATGGTCTGGCAAAGTATTTGGTAGCCTATGGAGATTCTCCTGACGAACCGTTTACGTATTATGAAAGCCGCCGTCCGTTTGACGACCCTGAATTTGATATTCATGACACTAGCCCAAGCGACGAATATTACGGTGATTCAGCGACCGGTTACGAGAATAAAACGTATGGCTTTATGTCTCGCGACTGTACGCTCTTTGTTGATGATGATGGAACTGCATATTTTATTTCTTCCTATGCGGAAAATACACATATGCACATATATCGTCTTACAGATGATTATCTTTCAATCGATACAAGTTATTGGCCCACTGATGATGTATTAAATGCATATCAGCGTGAAGCCCCGTGCCTCTTTAAAAAGGGTGATTATTATTACATGATTACATCTGGTACAAGCGGCTGGGCATCGACACAGACGGAAATTCAGTATGCAACAAATTTGAGAGGTCCATGGTCCTCCGCGACAGTAATAAGCGATACGACTAAAACTGGTGATATTGCTCATTCTGATCGTTCTCAGCCGGCATATGTGTTTAAGCTTAAGGCAACAAATGGAGGCAGCGGGTATACCTATTTATATATGGGAGACCGCTGGGGTCCGGCTTTTGGCGGATCTTCAACCTATGATTCCCAGTATGTATGGATTCCGCTCGATTTCGATGAAAGTGATCAGACTAGTGTTACCATGAATTTCTCAGAAGCTTTGAAAGTCAATGTTTCTTCAGGATCTATAACTTATCCGACATACTACTATATTGAAAACCTTTCCGGTTACTATCTTGGAAATCAGACGAATGTTTATTCCGGACAATATGCAACATGGTTGTCGTCAACACCTTCTGACAGTTCAGATACCTTATATAATGATGAATATTTATATCAGTGGCGTTTAGTTCCAATGACAAACGGATATCAACTGGTAAATCGTTGGAGTACGCTTGCGTTGACAGCAAACAATGATGAAACGCTTTCTGCACTTAATCTTATTTCGAAAGATTCTGATAACGACGGCCAGTGGTGGATAATAAATGATGTTGGCTCTCCGTGTTATTCCCTGGAAAATTATTCAAGCGGTTATTATGCTACGACAACAAACAGCCTGACTTCAACAATGGACAGCACAAACTGTATGTTCCAGATTCCATGGCATTATGTTAATCCGACATGGGATAATACAAGCTCAACTTTAGTTTCTGATAAAAATTATTTAATTGTTATAAAGCAGCAGAGCTGGAAGCTTATACCAGTAACGGAGTAAATAAAATATTATGAAGAAATTAACCAAAGATATTATTCTATCATTTACTGCTTTTTGTATTGCTGTATTTTCTATTATGGGTTGTACAAATACACTTGCTGATGAATCAATGGTAGAGCCAAGCGACTGGTCTGAAGGTGTTGTTGCAACTGCAGGCTGGGTTATGGCCGGGATTGGAACATCTCAAACAGTAAGTAGTGATGCATTACACTTGGCATACAGTGAAGACGGACTTTCTTGGAATGCACTGAATAGCAACGTCAAAGTTTTTTCGCCGACTATTGGTAGCGGACATATACGGGATCCATATATTTTTCGTACTAATAACGGTTCGTTTGTACTTCTTGCAGCCGATTTTACAAGTGCAGGGCAGTATACTGACTTGGGTTCACATTATGATCTTTCTTATTGGAAGCATCCAAGTCAGAGTATTTACGTTGCCTTTTCTGATGATCTTATTACATGGACAAACGAGCATCTTTTACAGGTGACGGATGATTACGGTTCTGATGGAGCTGTCCGTCATGCATGGTCACCTCGTGCAATTTATAATAAAAACGACCGCTGCTACGATATCTACTGGGTTGGTGATGATGAAGACGGTATAAATCATGTGTTTGTAACTGAAACATATGACTTCTTATCGGTTCATGATCTTAATGAACACGTTCTGTATAACCCCGGATATTCTGTTACTGGTGCATATATGGTAAATGATGGATCAAAACATTATCTCTTTACCCGTGACGCTGATATTGATTTCGCGACAGGAGAAGGGGGCGATATACAGGCTGCCTATATCGACTCCTACAGAGATGGTGGATTTTCTCTTTTGGCCAGTACGTATATTACCCGTACAGACCAGAATGAACCTGTATATACAGAAACTCCATGTGTTTATCAGCTTGATGATGGGACTTGGATTATGCTTGCAACGGAATCAAATAACGCAGGAACGTATGACTGCTTTTCTACAACAAATCTTTCTGACAGTGGTAGTTGGACGAAAGATGGAGATGTGACCATTTTTGCAAACGGTAGTTCATATGCAACCATGGCAGCAACAGTTACGCGTATTACAGCTGATGAACTCGCCGCACTTAAAGCAGCGACTTTTTGATATTAAGGAGGATATGATGAAGATTACGAAATTATTTCCTGTCATATTTATTATAACGGCGCTGCTTGGTTGTTCAACCGGAATAGAATCCGGAACATCATCAATAACAAACGGTACCGTCTGGATGGATACTTCGGGAAACGATATACAGACTCATGATAATGTTATTAAATACGGCAGTAAGTATTACTGGTATGGTATGGATTATTCAAAAAATATTCTTACTGGGGATAATACAGGATTCAAAGCAATAAAATGTTATGAATCGACAGATCTTGTAAACTGGACATTTAAAAATAATGTTCTTACCGCTACATCAAGCGATCTTTTATACTACAGTGATATAAATGCACCTACCGTAGTTTATAATCCGAATACCAGTAAATTTGTTATGTGGATGGGATTTAACACTCAGTCGCTGCTGGATTATACACTTGTTGCAACATGTGATACACCATACGGAAATTTTGAGGTGCAGAATAGTACATTTAAAATAAACGATGGTGCAATAGTTACAACTCTTTACAAAGATACTGACAACGCGGGATATGCATTGAGCTATTGTCTGGATAGTGATGATGATATTTATAAATTACATATTTATAAACTGTCAGATGATTATCTTTCCATTGATGAAACAACGGACGATGGTATTATTGCCCAATTGTTTCCGACTATTGAAACTGGGAGAGCAAGTATTATTAAAAGGGGTGATTATTATTACCTGTTTGCTGCGACATTTTATGGAACTCTCGATTCCGGAAGTGATGGCTCTTATGATTATGATTTTGTTTATTTTAACTTTTACAATACATATTCAACTTTAACTTTGATGCCATATACCGGTGTGCGCTATGCATATGCAAAATCATTGGCTGGTCCGTGGTCGGGACTTGAAGAATTAGGCCCTGACAGTTATACGGCACAGGAATTCGGAAGTGTCATAACTGTAAAAGGTACTTCGGAAACATCATATCTTCTCGCATTTAATAAATGGGATTCATCTGATTTGTCTAATTCCGGTTATGTCTGGCAGCCGCTTTCGTTTGATGATTCAGCTGCAGTTCCAACCCCAGAATTTACGGATTGCTCAACAGTAAGTATTAATGCTGCTGATGGAATTGTGACAGGCGAGTAAGGAGGAGTACACATGAAAAAAATATTTCATATCAGCTTTATTATTGCAGCTTTGTGTTTTGCGTTTATTGCAGTCAGTTGTACTTTGTTCAATACAGAAGAACTGAAAGTACAAAGTGATGATGGTGTGCAGATAAACAGTATTACACTTAGTGAATCAGGTTTAAGCATGTCATCTGCATATAAGGGAATTACGACACAGGTCATTACCGCATCATATACCCCTGTATATGCAGCAGATACAACTATTAACTGGACTTCTTCGGATGCGAGTGTTGCAACGGTAACTGCGACGGGAACGTCAACAACCGTAACTGCTCAGGGAACGGGTACGGCGATTATCACCGCAGCAAGTCAGAATGGATCCGTAACTGCTAAGTGTTCAGTAACTTGTACCCTTGAATCCACTCCACCTTTGGAAGTGAGTGATGCAACAGTCATTGCATATGGCAACAGTGCTGTATTCTCGTGGACTGATCCTGCAGACAGCGATGGAGATCTTGATCATATACTCATCAGATCTTATCCGACTTCTGATTCAACGACAGTAACAGAATCAACTTTCGATGCCGGCACCGGTTCCGGCAGAGTGAAAGGACTCATCGGTCTTACAGCATATACATTTGAATTGTACACGGTTGATGTGGACGGAAACGAATCAAATGCAGTAACACTGACAGCAACTACGACAGAATCTGATACAACTGCTCCTGCATCTATTACTGATTTTGCAGCATCTTCAAAAACGGGAAACAGTATAACACTTTCCTGGACAGCTTCTTCTGATACAGATGTATCTTATGTAGAAATTTCGGCAGACTGCAGTGACAGTAGTGCAGAAATTCCGGATACAGTTCAGATCACAAGTGGAACTACAACGGCAACTCTTTCGGGACTAAAGGGGAATACAACATATACATTCAGTGCAGTTGCAGTTGATAATGATCTTAATGAAAGTTCTGCTGTAACATGTAAAGAGACAACATATCTTCTTGCTACTGATATATCAGCTTCCCGTGCATCATTTACCGGAGGTATAACTGTAACATGGACAGATCCTGATAATTCTTTCAGTAAATTAACAGTTACTGCAACACCAGTATCCGGTACAGCTGTATCAATGGATGTGGCTGCTGATGTAGAAACTGCAACTTTAACAGGACTTACTGTCGATACTGAATATTCAGTAACTATAACAACTACTTATACAGACGGTACCACGACAAATACGACAACAGACAGTGTTACTGTAACACCTGTTGAAGTTTACATGAAATTTGTGAACGGATGGTCTTCAACAGCATATTATCTTGTCCCTGACATTACATCATCTACAACATATTGTGATGTTATTTGTATGACAGCAAGTGATATAAGTACCAATGGTCTGTTATATGACCGCTGGATTGTACATCCCAGCCTTTCTTCTCCCACCGATACAAGCATGTTCAGCCTTGAAGCTGCAGACAGTACAGGAACCGGTTCCGGATATTATTTATACATAGATCCCGATCGGGCTATGGATTCAAGTTCCATTTACTATACAAAGTGGAGCTTCTCGGCGACTAGTTATACCCATCATGCATATGTCGCAAAAACAACAGATTCCTATCTTAGCGGCAATGAGAGCTATGCAAGCTTTTCTTATTCAACAACAACGAAGTCTCAGACAACTGCGTCTGCCTGGAAAATGTTGACCTGGTCTTATGATAGTTCATATTCGTTGTATGGAGTATGTCTCAATATACTTGGCGGAACAAGTTCATCTGCAAGCTCTACTGCTGATTATGCATGGGGTCTTGTAGACGTAACGGAATGATTTTAAGGAGGAAAACGAATGAAAAGGAAGTTTTTATTACCAGTACTTGCATTTACAGCAGTTATAGCCTTGTTAAGTGGCTGTAGTACTGATATAGATTCCGGAACAACAGAAGATGCCGCGTTATCGCTTAATTCCTCTGTACTTACTATATCCGGTGCAGTAGCAACTGTAACACAATCTACACTTACCGCTTCGTTGACAGGTTCTTCGTCAACAGTGGAATGGGTTTCTACAGATTCTTCTATTATATCTCTAACAAATGACGGTTCTATGACAACGACGCTTACTGCTATGGGGGCAGGATCTGCACGTGTTGTTGCATCAACTGCAGACGGAAAATTGTCAGCGTCATGTACTGTTACAGTTACGCTGAGTGCAACTGCTGCTCATCCGGTAAAAAATCTGGCAGTATCAGAAACGACTGCTACTTCTGCCACACTTACGTGGACAGATTCTTATGATCTTACAGCAGTGAAAATTATTTGTATAAAAACATCTGATTCTACACAGGTCTCTACAAAAACAATTGAAAAAGGAGTGCAGACTGCAACTATTACAGGTCTTACAACAGATGCTATAGGTATTAATTATACATTTTATGTTTATGGTGTTGTGAATAGCAATAATGTTTCTTCTGTTGCGACAGTTACAGCGGACACGCTTCCTGATACAACACCGCCGGAGGAAGTAACCGGCTTGGAAGTATCTGCATATACAGATCATTCGATAACATTAACATGGATCGATCCGGCAGATGATGATTTTGATCATGTTGTTGTTAGTTCAACGGGTACACTTCAGGATGGTACGACAGTAATTAGTGCTGTAAAAGTTGCGAGTGGCATTCAGACTGTTAAATTCAGCAAACTTGCTGCAAATACTTCATATGTATTTAAAGTACAGACTATTGATGTGAATTCAAATAGTTCAGCAGGAACATCTTCGGACAGTACAACAACAAGTGTTGATTCTACAGCACCTTCAGCGGTATCGGGAATTTCTGCAACAGCCGATAGTATTACCTCTATAACACTTAACTGGACAGATCCGTCTGATGCAGACTTTACTCAAGTTGTTATAAGCGCTGTTTCTTCTACAAGCGGTGTTGATGCCCCGAGTGATGTTACTGTGCTTGCTGGCGTAGAAACTGCAATCATAACAGTGAACGCAGGAGGAAATTATACCTTTACGCTGAAAACAGAAGATTACGATGGTAATTCCAATACCGGAGTCAGCGTAACAGGTTCAACAGAACCTCTCGCTTCTAATGTAAGTGGGACGACAGCATACAATGGTGAGTCTGTAAAGATAACCTGGGCAGACGCAACTGCTGTTGAAAGCGGTGTAACGTATACATATGAAGTGACCGCAGAAAAAAGTGATGGCACCTCAGTCGGAAGTGTTGAATCTATTGCAATAGGAACAGAGGAAGCTGTCTTTACTGGATTAACATCTGGAACAGCGTACACATTTACGGTCATAACTGTGGCAGATGGTACTACAACTTATTCAGCTGATTCTACAATTATTACATTTACTCCTTCATCTCTTAATGCAGTAGTGCTTACGAATCAAAATAATTCTTTCTACCTTTTGCCGAATACTAGTACTTCGATAGTATTAAGTTCATCCACTTCAAGCAGTAATTATTCTGATGTATGGGTTGTACGTTCAGCACTTGATAGTTCTTCGACCATTACATACTCTGGAGAATCCACAACAGGAACCGTATCTACATTCAGTCTCGAGGCAACGGATTTGAATGGTATTCCTACTGGCGAATATTTATATCTGCCATCGATTAGCTCAAGCAATACGAGCTGGGTTACGGTAAGTGCTGCGCTAGGCTCTGCAAGTACAATTAAATCCCTTGATTCTACGCTTGGTAGTTTCTTCCTTGGTTCTGTTTCATATTCAAGTGGTAATTACACAAAATGCATTAGATTAACAAATAGTTCCGGATATTTCATGTTAGGTTCTAACAGTACCACATCCGGCACTTCGCTTTATTATCGATATTCTGCAGGTCTTCCCGGGGTTGGTCAGGCACACTGGTATTATAATCAGGTATCAACAGCGGATTAAGTAAACAATAAGAATAAATGTTTTTCATAATTATTGTGAAATAAGTACAGGAGAAAACTAAATGAAAAAAACAGTAGCAGTAGCATGTGCATTAACATTGTGCATGGCAATTTCGTTCGCGCAAACGGCAGGAACAGAAGCAACTTCAACAACAACTGTTGAGCAGTCTGCGGATGCCGCGGCAACAGAACAGTCTGCCGACATTAAAACAACTGTAAATGCATCTGACAATCAGGAATTGACAGATGAAGAAAAAAAAGCAGCGAAAGAAGCAGAAAAGGCTCAAAAAGCTGCAGAAGCTCAGGCCGCAAAAGAGGCCGCTGCTCTGAAAAAAGCAGAAGATGCAGCAGCTAAGAAAGCTGCCCGTGAGGCGGCAAAGGCTGCCGGTACTCAGAAAGCATACGAAATTCCAGTAGAAGGTATAGAACTTGATAAGCAGGATATGGAACTTTCTGTTCATGTACTTGATTACCAGAAGACATTTCCGGCTCTTACCGTGAAATTTACTCCTGAGGATGCGACTTGTAAAGATGTAAAATGGTCTTCAAGCAATATGAAAATTGTGAAAGTTGATCAGCTTGGCCGTCTTTTTCCAGCTGCAGAGGGAGATGCTGTAATCACTGCAACGTCGAAAGACGGCGGATTTACCGCTGCTTGCAATGTAACAATTACAAAATATGGTCCTAAACCGACCGTTGGTCCGAAAATTTCAACAGATCTCACAGGTGATGCATCGGTAACTTTTGGTACAGATCTTGATACGGGAAAATGCGGTTTTACAACAGATCAGAATATCAAATTAAAAGTTGACCTTATGAATCTGGGGGAAGTATGGGCAGATAATCCGCATTCACTTCCTATTTGGGGAGAAATTCGTATTTGCACAGAAGGAGATCCTCTTCGTTACTACGTTGATGATGACAGTGGGACAAATCTTGCACTTAATGACGATGGGGATATAGAAGACGGTGGATTTAAAATTTATGTAGACCGCGCAAAGATTCATGTGGGCAATGCCTTTATTAATCTGTATGATCGTAACTATTCAAACCTCGGGTATGTAAACTATACGACGGGCCCTGATGTTGCATATGAATTTATCAGTATTGATACAGACCGCCGTTATGGCCAGTTGGAAGGAAGAACCCTGCAGGCGTATCTTTCTTCAACAGATGACAGCGACACTGTTTATGGGCTTCAGGCCGGGTATGAAATGAACAATGTATTTAAAGTTGCAGCAGATTTTGCTTCTACTGCACAATGGACTGCAGGTTCGTCTGATACAACGCAGGATACAGCAGATCCCTCACAGGATGCGACAGACTGGGTATATAAGCTTACAGGAAGTTTATTGGTTGTTCCCAATCTTGAAGTTCAAGTCGGTTACAGTAACGGTATTATCGGTAATGATTCCGTTTATAAAGAGGATATGCGTTTTGGCGGACAGCTTTCTTATGAGTGGGATATGTTTGACATTTTCTATCTGAAACCGAAAGTCGGCGCAACTATGATTCAGATTGAAGGAAAAGGAAAAGCTTATCCTCTCGTTTCCGGAGGGTTCCTGTTAGGGTGGGAAGATAAACAGACCGCATTTGATACATGGTTCAGCAATACACGCCCGCGGTATCTTGAAGATGATTACGGTTCTTATCCAGGTCTTGCAATTGCTGCGGAATATGCTGACAAAAAACTTGCAGAAGATTGTGTAATTAACAGCGACGGTCGCTATACCTCTGCTGATCACGATGTTCTTATTCTTCATGGTTCATTCAACACAGGAAATGGCCTGCTTGTAAAAAATCTTGAAGCTGTTGGTGCAGTTGATGTTATTGATGCCCTTTCAGATCAAATGATTATTGGTGCAACGGGTGGTATAAAATACCGGATGCCTATGGGTAAATATTTTGGGGTGACTCCGAAAGCTTTCCTTACACGGTATTATGACAAATATAATAGTGATAATGATTATATGTACTTGAAGGCCGGGCTTGAATTCTCATACGAAAGAGTTTCATTTTCATTCGATTATGAATCAAATGATCTTCTTGTAGGATTTAATGATGGTACAGCCTACCGTAAAGCAGGAAAACTTGAGACAACACTCAAAGTAAAATTCTAAGAGAAATAAGAACTTGATGTGCCTGAATAATGTACTTTCAGACACATCAGGAAATAAAGAGGACAAGCAAGAATGAAAATAAAAATAAAGTACTGTTTGCCTGGATTACTGCTTGGTGCTGCTCTGATTTTTAGTTCCTGCCAGAAGATTGTTTCAGGTGCGGATTCTAACTATGCAGAAGTAACTCTGGCCAGTGGTACTGTCTTCAGATTTGAACTTCCGCCAAATGATGGAAGCGACGATATTTATGCAGTGCGTACTACTTCTTCAGAGTCATCATCAGTGAAAGCGTATACAGTTTCTGCATTGGACGCATCTGATGTTCCGTACGATGCGTTTTATCTCAAGCTCACTCCTGTATATACAGATAGTGACGGTAATACGGTTGGGCCGACGGCTGTTGTACGTGTAACAACTTACAGCGCTTCAACTTCAGATACTCAAATTGATTCAAATTATTATCCAAAATCGCGAACTTTTAATTTAAGTTCGAGTACTGAACTTAGTTCTGCGAATTATGATACCCCTGTTAGTTCCGGTGGTAAATTTGCATTCAACTGGACTGTGGATGATGACAATGAAGTTGAAGCCAGTGAGACTTACTCGGATTATACGTATAAATCATATCCTGTCGTAAGTGTAAAAGTTCTTGCAACGGTAAAATAAAGGTGGCAGAAGATGAAAAAAAAATTAGTTGCAATTTTTTCTGCAGCTGTTATTCTGACTTGGTGTGCAGTATTTGCAGGCTGCAGTCAGAGTATTGAAAAGGATGAAACTCCCGTGTATACAAATCCTCTTGTAAAAATGCAGGCATTATCAATCGGGTGGAATACTACTTATTATAGTGAGATGCAGTATGGCTCTGCGGCAGATCCGTGGGTTTATTATCATACAGACGGTTATTACTATATGACTGCTACATATACGTCCACTACAACATCTACTACTACAGATGGGATTTCTCCGTCATTTTATCAAATTGACATCCGCAAGTCATCGACAATAAATGGACTTCGTAATTCAACAGAGACAACTGTAATTAACAATTCGACTTTGAGTGGATGGGGCTGTTATCAGTATATCTGGGCTCCGGAGCTGCATTATATTAATGGTGTCTGGTATATATTTTTTACAGCAAGCAGCAGCAGCAGCAGTGTTTCGAGTATGCGACAGTATGTCGCAAAATGCGTCAACGAAGATCCTGTTACAGGTACTTGGAGTTTTGTTGGGCAGGTTGCATCAAGTACTATTAATGGCTTCAGTGTTGATGGTACTGTCTTTGAGTTAAACAATCAGTGGTATTACGTTTGGGCCCAGGATGTATATGACGGAGGGGTTTGGGATGAAGACGGTAGCAGCTCAAATGATTCTGTTACCATTCATGGAACCGCATACAGTGATGTTGCTGGAAACGGAAACGGATGGTCATGTCTGTTTATTGGAAAAACAAATTCTGATGATTTTACAACAGTAACTGACGTCACACTTATTTCTGTACCTCTGTATACATGGGAATGTACAGGGAAATCTTCAGCAAGCGTAAATGTAAATGAAGGTCCTGCAATTCTCTTGCGTAACGGTAAAGTTTTTATCGTATACAGTGCCAGCGCATGTGATGAGTCGTACTGCCTTGGAATGTTGACTGCAGATCAGAGTACTAATTTATGTAGTATAGACAGCTGGACAAAGTCAAGTGAGCCTGTATTTGCGACGTCAGAAACAAATTGTTTGTATGGACCAGGGCATTGTTCATTTACAAAAGACGGTAATTATGACGTAATCGTATATCATTGCAGACCGTATTCTGGTTTGTACAGTAATGCAACTCGTACGATAACGACTACAAAAGGATTGGATGATCCATGGCGAGAAACACATGCAAAAGTGTTTACATGGAACTCAGATGGAACACCAAATTTTGGAGAACCGGAATAAGATTTCTATGAAGAAAATTGCAGCATTTTTATTACCATTTTCTTTTCTGTTGATAACAATATATACATTGTATTCTTGTAAAAATGTATCAGCATCATCGTCATCAGGAGAGGCAGTCAGCGCATTGGGCGGACTTGTTGTAGCTGTACAGCCATTTGAGCTTACAGGGGAAACAAGTGCTGCTAATATGAAATTGCACTGGAACAGTATTGAAGGTGCAGCAAATTACGCAGTATACCGTTCTACCGACGGAGATTCGTATACTCAGATAAATTTTTCAGGATCGACAATCTATGACGATTATGCAATTTCAGGCGATAAATGCTATTATAAAGTAAAGGCTGTTAAAACTAACGGAAAAACTTTTGCAGTATCGTCTGTTGTTGCAGGAACGGTCATTCCGGAATCTTCAAGCTTGAACGTATATGACAATACTACGTATACAAGTTTTATAAAGCGTTCCAGTTTGAAAGTTGATGATACATATTATAATTATGTATATTCCAATTCAAATGGACAGGTTACTTTAACAGAGTATACATCTACTGACGGATTAAACTTTACAGTTGGTAATGTCGTTATGGATCCATCTCATAGTGTAATAACAAATAGTGATATAACTGGTGGTTCAACGAGCGGCGAATTGTACAGTTGTAAACTGGAAGCAATGAGTGTAGTCCAGAAAGATAATCAAATAGTTATCTGGGCACATTACGAAAATGCCTCTGATTATTCGCTTGGACGGGTTGTGTGTATTTCAGGTACAGCTGGGGGGGGATACTTTACCTATCATGGTTCTTTTCAGCCTGAAAACAACGACAGTCGTGATATGACATTCTTTGAAGATACAAATGGAACTGGCTATATCGTTTCTGCTTCTGATACAAATACAAATCTTCGAATTTATCGCCTTACATCTGATTGGACAGATGTAGATACTACATTTGATTCAATTATTGTATGTGAAAATCAGGGTAGAGAAGCTCCCGCTTTAATAAAGCAGGATGGATGGTATTATCTTTTCTCTTCTGCAGCGGCGGGATGGTATCCCAGTTCTGCAAAGTATATCTCTGCTCGGACTATTTCAGAGCTTGCGGCCGCAGATATGTGTGACATAGGTAATACACAGACTTTTGGCGCACAGTCAGGAGGTATCAAAAAAATTGGGGATCAATATGTTATGATGGCAAACCGCTGGAGTAGTGGGTGGGCAGCTCCAGATCCGATTCTTTCTGCACTTGGAAAGTGGTCATCACAACGTATGCTTCCTATTTCACTCAGCAATGGTTGTGCATTCTATGATTACTATTATAACATAAAATATAACTGCGATTTTGGAATTTTGATTCCTGTTCAAGATGGGCGTAACTTGTCTTTGAATGCAGATACGAGCTTAAGTAATACTGGTCAAACTGGATACACTGCAGAATTTGCAAATGACGGCATTTCTGACGAGTCAGATAATTATTATAATCCAAATGCTACTTCAGGTGTATACAATTATATCGTCGATCTTGGGGCAAAATGTAAAATTGCTGAAGTTGATGTAACGTTTCGCGTGTATAAAGGATCAGAAGTATACAATACATATACTATTGATGGAAGTATGGACGGAAGTACTTGGACAATATTACAGGATAAATCAGACAATACTATAATTGGTTTCAATGAAAATGTAATTAATGATACAAGCGCCTATCGGTATGTAAGGTTGCATGTTACTGGTCTTTACAGGGCAAGTACCAACGCCAGTCTTGATGCAAGCTGGGTGCGTGGTATTCATGAATTCAGTGTTTACGGTACGTATTAAATGATAAATTATTAAAGGATAACAAAGATGAAAATGAAGCGTATAAAAATTATTTTTGCAGTATTTGGAATAGTATTATTGATATGTACCCAAATACTGTCATGTAAGGATTTGGATGGTTCGTATACAGATACCATAGCACCTACTCATATTACAAATTTAACAGCAGAAAGCGGAGACGGATATGTCATCCTTTCATGGACAGATCCGTCTGATAGGGATTTTAGTAAAGTTCTTATTACATGCAGTGCCGGATCTGTATATGTGGCCGCGGGCGAAGGAACCTATCAGTGGGCTGATCTGACAGATGGTACAACATATACTTTCTATGCGTATGCAGTAGATGTGAATGGTAATAAATCGACAGTAAAATCTGTATCTTCCGCTCCTGTAAGTATAGAATCTCTTACAATGTCCAATGTGATTAGTCATCCAGGAGACACAGAAGCTACTATTACATGGACAGATCCGTCTTACGCTTATCTTCAGATAATGATTAGTGGAGATAATCTTACAACACAGTATATCAATAAAGGGACAGAGTATTGTACACTTACTGGGCTTACAAATGGCACAGAATATACTGTAAATATTGTCCCTATGGATTCCCATACTACCAGAGCAGGTGTTCCAACTACTGTTACAGTTACACCTCAGGGAGTTTCTGAAACAAGCGCTGATGACTGGGCTCTCGTTTATTTTAAGTCTGACAGCAGTCCTTCCGTAAGTAAGACAAATATTTCATATAATTCATTGTGGCTCGGTTTAAGTACGGATGGTGTTAATTATACGTCATTGAGCGACGGTCCTGTATTGACAATCAGTTCAAGCGTCGGTAATGGCGGACAGTGTATCCGTGACCCGTTTATTATCAGAAAGAACGATGGTACGTTTGTTCTTCTTGCTACAGACTGGACGCCGTTCGGTGGAAGTATAACCACCTCATACGCATCCACAACTACCAGTTACTGGTCGACTGTAAGTCCGTGCCTTGTAATAGCCGATTCAAAAGATCTTATAACTTGGACGAATGAACGTTGTGTTGATGTTGCAAAACTGAGCACATCTTTTGTAACAGAGAGAGGGTCTCAAATGCACTCGTGGGCTCCGGAGGCTTTTTGGGACAGCTCACTGCAGAAATATGGAGTTATCTGGTCGGGCAATGGTTCTCTCACAGACAGCTCAGACACAAAGAATAGAACATATATAAGCTATACTTCCGATTTTATCACATTTGAAGATCCTGTTCTGTTCTATGAATATGACGTAAGCAGCAGCGCTGTTTCAGAGATAGACGCAACAGTCGCAAAAAACGGAAATACATACTATATGTTCTTTAAGGATGAAGGAAGCGGAAAAGATATAATCGGTACAAGTTCTTCGTCTCTTGGCGCGGGATCGTTCAATCTTATGAACAGCGGAGTCTATGTTTCGCGAACAACGACACAGAGTTCAAGCCGCTATGTGGAAGGTCCATTTGTTGTTAAAGTAGGCAGTACGTGGTGGCTTTTCGTAGATCATTACGGTTCTACATCTACGACAAGTACTGCAAACTTTTATGGCTATTCAACAACTGACTTGTCTTCAGATCCTACTGTTTCCGGAAACTGGACGGAACATCAAAACGACGGTACCTATTCATTTCCTGCAGGTGTACGTCATGGAAACACTGTACGTATAACAAATGCAGAACTTGAAGCACTTAAAGTTGCATTTTAATATTATTATATAATAAAGAAAATAAATAAGCCGCCGGAATTTGTTTTGACGGCTTATTCCTGTCTATATAATGAATGAAAACATATTTTATTCATCGTTTATTTAATAATCTATAATTTGGAGTTAATCAAAAAGTGGAAGGTAAAAAATTATCATGGGTTCTTTCTTACTTTAAGGGAGGAGATAATTCTGCTGTGTCTAATTCGCTGTATCTTGCATACAGCACTGACGGCCTGCACTGGAATGAATTAAACAACGGCCGCCCTGTATTTACTATTCAGGGCATAGGCGGCAGCCGTATACGGGATCCCTTTCTGTTCAGGAAAAAAGACGGAACGTTCGTTCTGATTGCCACAGACTGGACAATTTACGGAACGCCGGAAGCTGTATCGCCTGATTACTGGGGCAATCCCAGCCCGTATCTTATTCTTGCCGATTCTGATGATTTGATTACGTTTACGAATGTACGCAGAATAAAATTTGCCCGACTTTCCGAACATGCTGTCACGCTGCGCAGGATGAACGGTTGGAAAGACATGCACTGCTGGGCTCCGGAAGTTTTTTGGGATGCTGCAATCCAGCAGTATGGTGTTATCTGGTCAGGGGACGGGAGTCTTGACGGAAAAAACAATATCAACCGGACGTATATCAACTATACTTCCGATTTTGTAAGTTTTACGGAACCGGAAATATTTTTTGAATTGAAAAATGAAGGCCAGAACATTACCGAAATAGATGCAACAATGATTCAGCATGCCGGCAAGTGGTATCTTTTTTTCAAGGGTGAAATTGACGATGCAAAGGATATTCAGGAGGCATATTCCCGGTCTCTGTTGCCCGGCAGCTTTAAAATAATGCATGACGGAAAATACGTTACCCGCACGATAGACCAGGACAATCAGGGATATACGGAGGGACCTTTTATCATTAAGGCTCTGGACGAGGATATCTGGTACCTGTATGCGGATTTTTACCGGCATGACGGTATATTCGGTTGCTGGAGAACTGATAATCTGGAAAATTCTCCTGATAAGTGGAACTTCCTCAGTAGTAGTGAATATTCACTTCCTGCAAGGGTCCGCCATGCAAACACAATACTTGTGACAGAAGAAGAACTTACAAAGCTTAAAACTAGATAGACATAAGATATCAAAATTAAAGTTTAGTATCAAATATGAAAAATAATATATAAAAAGCTTTACAAATACTAAGTGTGGTGTTATCATTATTTGTGAAAAGGTTTTCAGAACAGGAGCTATAAATGCCATCTATTGATAAAAACGTAAAAGAAAATAAATTTGCACTTTTTTGCGATAATGTCAAAAAGTACAAAACATTAATCTTGATGTGTATTCCGGCTATGATATTTTTTATTGCATTCAATTATGCGCCTTTGCCGGGTCTTTATGTTGCTTTTGTAAAATTTAATTATGGTGCAGGCATATTCAAAAGTAAATTTGTAGGACTTGATAATTTTAAGTTCCTTTTTGAATCAGGCAAGTTGTGGATGCTTACCCGGAATACGATTCTGTATAATTTTACGTTTATTATATTAGACAATTTTTTAGCCATTTTTTTTGCCATCCTTATAAATGAAATTACAAGGCGGATGTTTAAGAAAATTACCCAGACAATTATGCTGCTTCCGTATTTTATTTCGGCGGTTCTTGTCGGTCTTCTTGTATACAATATTTTCAATTATGATTACGGATTTCTTAACCGTGTTCTTACATACATGGGTGTGCCACGCTGGGCTCCGTATTCAAATCCGAAAGTATGGCCGGGACTTATCGTATTAATCCAGCTGTGGCAGTGTACCGGCTACAATACAATTGTTTATTTTGCCGCAATTATGGCAATCGATACTGAAGTTATTGAAGCAGCACGAATGGACGGTGTAAATGCGTTTCAGAGAATCAGGTACATTACGCTTCCTTACCTGAAACCGACGCTTATCATTCTTCTTTTGTTTGCAATGGGCGGTATTGTTCATGGTAATTTCGGTCTTTTCTATAATATAGTGGGGCGCAATTCAATTCTGTATCCAACGACGGATATTATTGAAACATACGTATACAGGGCAACTGTTAATGATTTCAATTTTTCTACAGCGAGCGCAGTAGGTTTGTATCAGTCAGTCATCGGATTCATCCTTGTCATGCTTTGTAATAAAGCTATCAAGAAGATTGAACCGGAATATTCACTGTTCTAATTTTTGAAGGAGTTGCTATCATGGTACAAAAAACATTTTCGGATTATTTCGTAGAACGACTGGCAATTATACTTATTACGGTTTTTTCAATACTCTGCATATTTCCTTTTCTTCTTATAATTGGTACGTCGTTCAGTTCTGAAGCAGTTGTCCGCATCAAGGGATTCACAATTATTCCTGAAGATTTTTCACTTGAAGCATATAAAATGATATTCAAAAGCGGGAAAATACTTCTTGGTTCATATATTGTTACAATTCTGATGACGCTTGTCGGAACGGTTTGCGGACTCAGCATCATTTCAATGACGGGTTATGCGCTGCAGCGCCGTGACTTTCCGTACAGAAACGGTATCTCATTTTTTATTTATTTTGCAAGTTTGTTTTCCGCAGGCCTGGCTCCTTATTATTTGATTATGGTACAGCTCTATCATCTCAAAGATAATTATCTTGCGGTTCTGCTTCCACTTCTTATGTCTCCCTGGCTCATCATTCTCATGAAGAACTATGTGAAATCGATTCCGTATGAGATTACAGAATCCGGCAAAATTGACGGTGCAGGCGATTTCCGCATTTTTGCAGAACTTATACTTCCAATGCTTACACCTGCACTTGCTACTATAGGTTTGTTCCTCGCACTTGGCTACTGGAACGAATGGTATCAGTCATCGCTGTTCCTGAGTGCACGCATCGTGTACAAGCCGCTCCAATACATGCTGTATCAGATTATTAATCAGGTAGCATATCTGAAGAATTCCGTCGCAGGTTCGTATGTCACATTCACGGATTTTCCGCAGGAAACATTGAAGATGGCTACGGCCGTTATTGCAACAGGGCCTATTATTCTTGTGTATCCATTCGCGCAAAAATACTTCATCTCCGGTATTACGGTTGGAGCTGTAAAAGGTTGAACCAGTCAATATATCCGGCCGTAAACAGCCGGATATATTGTTCTTTAAAGATATCGCAGTCGGGATTTAATACCCT
>DCFX01000081.1:0-50671 GCA_002314445.1 Treponema sp. UBA1793 | reverse complement strand
CAGTCGGGATTTAATACCCTTCATACGCCCGGGAGGGCGGGGTGTTGACCCCTCCGAACGAATAAATTCTACAGGAGGAATTTGTATGAAAAAAATCAGAGGTGTACTTGCATCAGCATTGTCAGTGCTTGTGATTGCAGGTCTTGCAGGCTGCGGCGGCAAATCGAAAGAAGCTGCCGGAAAAGTTGACATGTCACAGCATGTTGTCATTACGTATATGACGACAGGAAATAAGCCGGAGAACGGCGCAACAGAGGAGATGCTCAAAAAGCTTAATGCTGTCCTCACTGAAAAATGCAATGCCGAACTTGCAATCTATTATATCCCGTGGACCGATTATCTTACAAACTACAACCTGACTCTTGCACAAATGGACGGTTCCGTTGATCTTGTCGGCACCGCATCCGACTGGCTTGACGCATGGAAGAACGCAAAAACCGGTGCATTTCTTCCGCTTTCAGAAGACATGCTTAAAAAATATGCACCCAAAACATGGGCCAGTGTTTCAAAGGAACATTGGGATATGTGTAAAATGAACGGCCAGATTTATCTGATGCCGGAAGATAACTATGCACAGTGGATTAACCACGGATTTATGTACCGCGGAGACTGGGCAAAAGAAGCAGGTCTTGCAAACGGTGTTCACAGCTGGGAAGACCTTACGAAGTACTTTGAGTGGGTACGAAAAGCGAAGCCGAATGTAACTCCCTGGGACAGCGACGGTGCGTCAAGCACATATCATGGAGAAGGGTATATAGAATCAAAATCAGACTATGTTCCTCTCGATGGTATTTCTTCGTTTCTGATGTTCGGTGTCCGCCGCAGCAATCTTAATAAAATTTATTCACCTTTCCTTGAAGGTGACGAACTTGTTGAATATGCAAAACTTATGAAGAAGTGGGACGAAATCGGCGTCTGGAAAAAAGACGTCCTCAATAATACAAGCGATAACCGTGCGGAATTTTATCTGGGGCAGACAGCAGCCGATCAGCATCATACGCAGACATGGTATACGACAGTCCGCCCTGAAATGGATAAAAGGCAGCCGGGCTCGGACGTCGGATTCTTCTGGTTCGGCGAAGAGTCCGGAAACATCACGACTATGACAATTACTCACGGTGCCATGGCTCTTTCCGCCGCGTCAAAACATCCGGAACGTGCACTTATGGTGTACGATCTTCTCAGAAATGATAAAGAATGCTATGATTTATTCAACTATGGTATTGAAGGTAAGCAGTACGTTCTTACAGAAAACGGATACCGCGACAGGCCGAAAGGTTATACCGATGAAAAAGACGGAATTACGACAGACTACTGGTGGGGACGAAACGATAATCTTGAGATACGTGATGCACGCGGTGCATGGGATAAGTTTGCTGAAATAAGCAGAATTTATGATAAAGCAAAGATTGATTACCCGTATGGTCAGATTGTCTGGAATGTTGACGGTATCAATTCACAGCTTGCAAATATTTCGGATGTCTGGAGTAACTATATGGCCCGTATCTGCTACGGCAAAATGGATGATCCCGTTGCATATGTCGCACAATTCCGCGATGCGCTTAAAAAAGCAGGCATTGACGATGTTATAGTCGAGCTGCAGAAACAGCTTGATGATTTCAATGCGCAGAAAAAGTAATTATTTATAAAATAAAATATAAATAAAAAATTGAAAGGGGCTGCGCCGGACGCAGTCCCTTTTTTTAGGAAGGACACGTATGATCAGAAATCTGAACGACCCATGGCTGTTTTCTCTGCAGAATGAGAATGAAAAAAATATTCCTTTTCAAAAGGAAAGATGGGACAGGGGATATGACGATTCCTCCTGGAGAAAGGTACCGGTACCACATGACTGGGCTGTCGAATTTCCGTTTGACAGGAAAAACTCAAGCGGCACGGGATATCTTCCCGGAGGAACCGGCTGGTATCGGTTTCATTTTGCGGACACCGGAGAGTTTGACGGCAAACATGTACAACTTTGCTTCGGAGGCGTATACAAACGGTGCAAAGTGTGGTGCAACAGTTATTACCTCGGTACTTGGCAGAATGGCTTTACGAGTTTTTCTTTTGATATCAGCAGTTTCCTGAAACCTGCCGGAGAGGATAACTGTATTGCAGTCTGCGTAAATCATACTGATATAGCCGATTCACGCTGGTATACCGGTTCGGGAATTATGCGGCCGGTATATCTGAATATTTCAGGCCTGCAGCATTTTACTGATGACGGTGTCTTTTTTCATTCGGAAAATGATAATTCGATTATTGTTAATACAAAAGTACGGAATGATGCGGCAGCGGATGCTGAATGTGTTGTTGCAGCAGAATTGATTGACGCATCGGGGAAAAACGTTTTCAGCAGTACGGAAAGGGTAATGATAAAGGCAGGAGAGTGTGCTTCCGCTGATTTTGCGGGAGTCGTAGATATACCCGTTTTGTGGTCCGCGGATAATCCGTATCTGTATACGCTTATCGTAAAAGTAGAAAACGGTTCCGGCACCATCGACATTGACGAACGTAAAGTAGGCATCCGGACAATCGTGTTCGATAACGACAAGGGCTTCTTTTGCAACGGCAGACCGCAAAAACTGAAGGGAGTCTGCGTGCATGAGGATGCCGGCTGTCTCGGCAATGCCGTTCCCGAAGAAGTGTGGGAATACCGGCTGCGTAAACTAAAAAGGGCAGGCTGCAACGCAATCCGCATGAGCCATAATCCGCATTCGGATGAATTGTACGATTTGTGCGACAAACTGGGCTTCTTCGTAATGGATGAAGCATTCGATGAGTGGGAAAATCCCAAAAACAAATGGTGGCAGGGACACAATGTGTATCCCCCGAAACACGAAGGATATTATGAGGATTTTCCGGCCTGCCATGAAAAGGATATCCGCTCCTTTATTATGAGCAGACGAAATCATCCGTGCATCATCTTGTGGAGCATAGGCAATGAGATAGATTATCCGAACGATCCGTATTGCAGTCCGCTTTTTAAAGAAATGGTCGGAAATAATGATGCGTCAAAACCTGCGGAGGAACAAAAGTATAATCCTGACCATCCGGACATCGGCCGCTTGTCCGTCATTGCAATGATACTTGCAGCAGAAGTCCGCAAGTACGACACGTCACATCCGGTCACAATGGCGATTGCATTTCCTGAACTTTCAGGTTCAAAGGAACTGTTCGACTGCCTTGATGTAATCGGTTATAACTATAAGGAACAATTCTATGCGCAGGATCATAAGCTGTATCCCGAGAAACCTTTCCTGGGAAGTGAAAACAGCCACGGATATGCACAATGGAAAGCCGTGGCCGATAATGACTATATTGCCGGACAGTTTTTGTGGACCGGAATAGACTATCTAGGAGAAGCGAGAGGCTGGCCTGTTCATGCATCTCCTGCCGGTATCCTTGATATGGCAGGTTTTGAAAAGCCCGAATACTATTTCCGCAGAAGTCTGTGGACTGACGAGCCTTTCGTATATATCGCAACGTCACTCCGTGGGCAGAATGACTTTCTGCATACGTGGAATTATGTAACGGGAATGCCGGTTGATATACGGGTGTACACAAATGCGTCCGTCGCAAAGCTCTTTCTCAATGGGAACGAACTCGCAGACGGTTTCAAAAATGAGCAGGGATATATTGCATTTTCCGTACCGTATGAAAACGGAACGCTTAGCGCAGTATGCTCTGATGCCGTGATGGATGAGATTGCAACGACCCAGGCAGCATGCAGGATGAAGACGGAACTCCACAACGGCGAAAAGATGCAGATTATAGAGCTGCACATGGAGGACGATTTCGGAAGCGAAGTGGTTACGGACAATTCTTTAGTTACGGTAACTGTAGAAGGTGCAGGAAAACTTGCTGGCATGGAAAACGGCGATATTGCAGACGTTACTGAATATCAATCTGATTACCGTCGTGTCTTTCACGGAAGACTTGTTGCATACGTACGTCCGCAAGGCAGGGGAGAGGTCGCTGTACAGTTTCACAGTCCCGGCAAACCTGATGTTGTCGTGAAATATATGAACAATTGATGCATTATATATAGAAGAGAATTGACTCAATAATATCTGCAGAGGGCTGTATGAAACCATACAGGTATGCCTGCAGATATTGTTTAAAAATGATATGAATCTAAAGTGTTGGATATGTATTTATTGCATTCGCATGAAAGTAGTGCTAAAATAAACAACAGACGAGGTATTACATGAAAGAAACTGTCATAGTAGATGTGAATCAAAAAAAATCGACTATAAGCCCTGATATATACGGACATTTTTCAGAGCATCTTGGCCGCTGCATTTACGGAGGATTCTGGGTTGGAAAGGATTCATCTGTTCCCAATATACACGGGTACCGCAGCGATGTACTTCAGGCTTTTAAAGATATTGATATACCGAACCTCCGCTGGCCGGGCGGGTGTTTTGCCGACGAATATCACTGGAAGGACGGAATTGGTCCGAAAGAAAACCGCAAACGTATGATTAATACGAACTGGGGCGGCGTTGTAGAAGACAATAGTTTCGGTACGCATGAGTTTATGGGATTGTGCGATGAACTTGGCTGCAAGCCGTATATCTGCGGAAACGTTGGCAGCGGCACGGTTCAGGAAATGGATGAATGGATTGAATATATGACATTTTCCGGGGAATCCCCCATGTCCCGGCTCCGGGAAGAGAACGGCCATAAAGACGCTTGGAAGCTTCCTTATTTCGGCGTAGGTAACGAAAACTGGGGCTGCGGCGGAAACATGCGCGCTGAATTTTATGCCGATCAGTACCGGCGTTACCAGACATTCGTACGTCAGTACGGCCCTGACAAAATTATGAAAATTGCCGGCGGTGCGAACGTTGATGATTACAACTGGACAGATGTGCTTATGAAAAATGCACTCGGCTTTATGGACGGCCTCAGCCTTCACAATTATACTTTTGAATACAGCTGGGAAGATAAACGTTCCGCCACCGAATATAATGATGCCGGCTGGTACCGTGTCATAAAAAATGCATACAGAATGGATGAACTTGTCCGCCGTCACAGTGAAATAATGGACAAGTATGATCCTGCAAAGCGTGTGAGCCTAGTCGTCGACGAATGGGGATGCTGGCATAAAACAGAGCCGGGAACAAATCCGGGATTTTTGTACCAGCAGAACACTGTACGCGACGCCGTCGTCGCCGGTATAATACTGAACATTTTTAACAATCACAGCGACAGAGTGCGTATTGCAAACCTTGCTCAGGCTGTAAATGTACTCCAGTCACCTGTCCTTACGGAAGGCGACAAGATGGTGCTTACTCCGACTTGGTACATTCTCCATATGTATAAGGCTCATCAGGGGGCGACACTGCTCGGTTCAACATGTGCAACAGCAGCTGCCGGTGTGGAAAATATTTCCGTTCCTGCACTCAGCGTTTCTGCCTCTGTAAAACCGGGCAAAGGTTCTGATACGTATACGATTACAGTCTGCAATGCGGATGCTGCCAAATCACGCACTGTCGATATCGGCCTTACCGGGCTCGTAAAGAATATTGTCAAAGCGGAAGCGCAGATTGTAACATCGGGAGATATGCACGATTGCAATACTTTCGAAAAATCTGAAGTTGTAACGGAAAAAGCTCTTGCAGTAAAGATTGCAGAGCGCGACACCGTGTCTATTGAACTCCCTGCTCATTCTGTAGCCTCAGTCACTATTCATGCCTGAACGATGCATACGCTGCGAACTTGAAAAGCTCCAGTCTCTTATAACGCCTGAATATATCTTAAACGTTGTTGATAACCTTCCTGAAGAGGAAGGTGTCACTGCAGATAAGTCTGAATATGAACGGCGCATGAAAATATGCGGAGCGTGCGAAGCATTTACAGGCGGAATGCTCTGCATGCACTGCGGGAGCTATCCGGCATACAGGGCGCATGTTCTTGCAGGCACCTGCCCGTATCCCGGCAAAAATAAATGGGAAAAATAATTATCCTTTTTGGAGTACTTCCTCATGAAAACAAAAATTACAATAGAAAAAAATTTTGAACTTGCATCGGTGAGCGGCAAACTGTTCAGTTCGTTCGTGGAACATCTGGGGCGCGCTGTTTATACAGGTATTTATGAACCGGAACATCCGCTTGCCGACGAGCAGGGCTTCCGCAGTGATGTTATTGAAATGGTGCGGGAACTTCACGTACCGCTTGTCCGGTATCCGGGCGGTAATTTCCTTTCAAGTTACGACTGGAAGGACGGCATCGGGCCGCGCGGCAAGCGGCCGGCACGTACCGATATTGCCTGGCATTCAATTGAGCCGAATACTATAGGAATAGACGAATTTTACGATTGGACGCAGAAGGCCGGGACGTCAATCATGGGAGCAGTGAATATGGGAACAGGCACTCCGCGGGATGCGGCGGAACTTGTTGAATACTGTAACCATCCGGGAGGAACATACTGGAGCGATTTGCGCAGAACGAACGGACATGAAAATCCGTACGGCATAAAAACGTGGTGCGTCGGCAACGAAATGGACGGTCCCTGGCAGACATGCCATCTTGAGGCTGCGGAGTACGGGAAAAAAGCCCGTGAAACTGCAAGGTTCATGAAAGGAATCGACAATACAATAGAGTGTGTCGTCTGCGGCAGTTCAACGACGTCTCTGCCGACATATCCGGAATGGGACCGTATAGTACTTGAATATACCTATGACGCCGCGGATTATATTTCAATCCACCGTTATTATGAAAATTTCGGTGATGACGACGATTTCCTCGCATCATTTTGCGATATGAACGATTTTATAAAAACCGCATGCGCGACTGCCGATTATGTAAAAGCTTTAAAGCGCAGCAAAAAGACAATGTATTTGTCTTTTGACGAGTGGAACGTCTGGTACCAGCAGAATATGCAGGAGCATCCGTGGCTTACAGCACCGCGAATCCTTGAGGACCACTATTCACTTCTCGATGCGCTCGTACTCGGCGGCCTTGCGATTACACTGCTCAATCATGCCGACCGCATAAAAATTGCCTGCCTTGCACAGCTGATTAATGTCATTGCTCCGATTTTTACGGAACCCGGAAAAGGTGCATACCGTCAGACTATCTACTGGCCCTACCACGACATTTCGGTATACGGCCACGGCACCGTTCTGCATCCCGTTATATGTGCTCCGAAAGAGGTTACGAAGAAGTACGGCGAAGTTCCCGCTGTTATTTTTGCCGTTGTGCATAATGCGGAGTCCGGAGAAGTGACTGTTTTTGCGCTTAATATCAATAGAAAGGAAATATCTGAAACGGAAATTAATCTTGCATCTTTCGGAAAGACAACTATGTTTTTCCGGACGGAGATGACAGGTCAGAATCTTTCTGTAAAGAATTCTTTCGACAACCCGGATGCAGTTATGTCCCGTCCGGCGGAACAGGTACAATCGGAAAACGGAATGTACAACGTAGTTTTGAAAGCTGCGTCGTGGAATGTACTGCGATTTAAAATCGAAAAATAGCATGTGCTGATACAAACCGTCTGCAGTTACAACAGACGGTTTTTTTATCTGTAAAAAAATGGCCGGCCTGCATAACATGCAGGTCAGCCAAAATAAGGAGGCATAATAAAAACACGAGACGGCCTCGTGTTACCGGCACATCCCTGACGGGATAGTGTGCCGAAGTTATATGATAATCTACTTTGAAACTAATTTTATTATTGTAACAGAATCAGCCTTCGTTGTATATAGGAACGATTGTGCAACACCTGTTATCTTTTCCGTGACAGGTACGATTTTTGCCGGCTCATTAAATGAATTTTCTGCGTCGCGCGGAGCGGAAAGAATTGTGACCGTTCCCTCTGTCGGAAGTTTTTCTGCGTTATTCAGATTAATAAGAACGGCTTTCGGTTTGTCTGAAATATTAACAAGCTTGATGATAATACTGCCTGTATCACATTCTCCGACGTGGGCATACAGCGGATCAAAACTTTTGATGTCCTGTATTGTGTGAATAAGCTGATCATTGAGATAGAATCTGACTGTTTCACCGTTTACTTCAATTTTGATATTGTACCACCGTCCTGTTGCAAGATTCATCGGCTTTGAATCGCTTATGACGCTGCGTGCGTCTGCCGTTCCCTTTTCAATGCAGGACTGCGTATTTCCCCAGCCGCCCATATTCCACCAGTAGAGCGATTTGCCGTTTACCCCGAACATGATGAGAAAGCCTTCCATACCGCCAGTTTTCTGTGCCTGCAGCGTGTATGTGTAGTTGTCTGCGCCCGGATTTTTGAGTACCAGGCGGCAGTTTACGTCGCCGGAAGTCTGGGATATGGTTCCGCCGTTCAGTGCCCAATTTCCCGACTGTGTGTCAAAATCAGATAGACCAGCACTGTTTGAATCAAAAATTGTCCTGCCTGTGTCGCTGTTTACAACCTTGATGTTTCTGTACTGCGCCTGGGTCGACCATGTTCCCAAACCTACAGTTCCGCCGATAACTGTCTTTGTCTTTTCTGACGCCGCTGTGTCGAGCGTGTATTTTACCGTATAGTCCGATTTATTATTGCAGAACATCTGCTGTACATAATAATCAGGAGTACCATATGCCTGCGAATTATTAAACCATATCATATCAGGCGTCCACTGCGTGCTGCCGTCTTTTGCAAAGAGCGGTGCGTATGAAGCAAGTTCTATAACGTCCCCGTTTTTTTCGATACTTGTCATATAGGCTGCTTCAGAAAGAGCTGCGTACATGTTGTTCCGTTTGCCCTCTGTCTGTGAGGCGAACTCTCCGATATACACTTTCGCTTTGCTGCGGTCGTACTTGTCGTAGCGGTGCGTATTAGTCAGAAACCATTCGGGAGTCATATAATAATGTTCATCAACAAGGTCTACCAGTTCCGGCATGACTTCTACCTGTGTCCATGCATTGTCAAATTCAATACCGGATGCAGCATACCCCGCACCGAAAATCAGTTTTATTTCCGGATGTGTATCACGCAGCTGTTCAGCAAATTCTCTGTACCGCGTATAATAATTATTGCCCAGATTTTCATTGCCTATTTCCAGATATTTCATATTAAACGGTTCCGGATGTCCCATATCCGCACGGACTTTTCCCCACTTTGTCGAGGTACTGCCGTTTGCAAATTCTATAAGGTCGTCCGCATCCTGAATCCATTCGTCTATATCGGCCATGCCGACAAGCTCCTGCGTTGTCCCTTCAAACGTCATGCCGCAGTTGATGACCGGAACGGGATCGGCTCCGATATCCTCACAGAGCCTGAAATATTCATAAAAGCCCAGCCCGAATGTCGTATGGTAGCCCCAGAAGTTTTCATTTTCCCTGCGTTTTTCTACAGGGCCGATAGTGTCCTTCCAGCGGTATGCATCGGCAATTTTCCTTCCTTCAACCACGCATCCGCCGGGAAAGCGCATAAAACGGGGATGAATGTCTTCCAGCATTTTTGCGAGATCCGGACGGAGTCCGTTAGGTTCGTTTTTGTACGTTTCCTGGGGGAAAAGCGAGACCATATCAAAATCGACAGTTCCGGCCTGGTCGGCAATGATTACGAGACGGCCTTTTTCTTCTGTGGAAGCAGGTTTAAGTTGAAACTCAAACTGTTTCCATTCTGTTGTGATGCCGCTGATTTTTGCTGTTGAAAGTGTCTTTTTGAATGAACCGTTGTCTGCATAAACCGATGCCGACGTAACGGAGCCGTCAGGAGAACGCAGATATACCGAGCCGCTGTAAGTTTTTCCTGCTTCCAGTACCATTCCGCCGTATCCTTTATTTGCAATGCCCGTATCGGCCTCTGTCGTTTTCAATTCGCCGTATGTCGGATTATTTGCGTTGAGCGGATTCTCTTTTTTTGCACGGAGACGGATTTTCGATTTTCCTTCTTTTGTAACAACTGTCCACTGTTCAGTACCGAATTTATATTCAAAAGAACGATTCTGTACCATTTCCGCATACAGGCCGCCGTCGGCGCTGTAATTGATATCTTCAAAGAAAATACCATAGAGATTTTTACTGACCTGCGTTTTTGGTGCGGAAAAGTCAGCTGTAAGTGTTGCCGCGGAAGCTGCCGAAACAGAAAAGGCGGTTCCTACCGCGAGCAGTGCGCATGCTAATGTTTTTTTTGCTTTCATAAATATCATATACTCCTGTAAAAACTGATATAGTTTCTAAATCACAGCGAAAATACTTTAATATATATATATCATCGGGCATAAAATGCTGATTGTCAAGTTTTAACTTATAAATATTGATATTTATCAATATTTTTCTTGACATATTGAAGAAGTGGCCTTACCATACTTGTAGTTTTATCGGTGATATTCGATGTAATTCAACAAAAGTTGATAATCAGAATACATTACAGAAAAACTAAAAGAAGGAGTAAAACGTATGAAGAGAACAAGTATGGTAATGGCTGTCATAGCAGTTGCCTCATTGCTGCTTGCTATGACTGGATGTGACATGCAGATACGGGATAAATGTGATTCGTCAGATCGTGGAGTAGTGTCCGAATCGGACGGTACATTTTCGTTGAGTACGTCAACATTTAGTTCATATACAACTACAACGGACAGTGAAAGTTGTATTGATGTTCAGGCGGCCGGAAACGGTTGCAGCGGTAAAGCAGGTCAGATCGGTCTTGCAAATGTTACATGGGATAATCCTTTATATGGAAAAAATGTTTCTGCCGTTACGATTAAATTTGATGTTTATTCCAATCCGTCCGGTACATACAGCGGCGTGCTTGGATTTTATGACAAGACATATGGCGGATTTTTGTGGTTTACAAATACGCAGTTCTTTTTGAACACGACAGCAAATAATGCAAGCAGTCCGGCTGTTTTTGCATATAAGGATACTCAGTCGCTTGGTCTTTCCGGTAGCAAATGGGAGTCTATCGCACTTGTAATTACATCGAGTAAGTATACGGTATATAAGGATGGAACAGAGGTTCTTTCTGGAACTTCTCTACAGACAAGTTCGTCGTCAACAACTGATGTATCAAAGATGATTACATTTCTCGAAAACAACGCAGATGTGATTGCAGTCGGAACCGGAGTTGATTTCTGGGATAATTCCGGCTATACGGGTTCATATATTAAGAATATTGAGATTTATCAAAAGGCTTTGACTTCTTCCGAGCTGGGAGCTACCTATTCTTATCAAACCATATCGGTCGATGATAATGGTTACTATAATTTTGACATTCCGTCTGCAAAATCTGCAATTATAGACGGAAAAGCCGGTCTTGATGTTTACGATGTACAGTCTGCGACTACTCAGGATACGGAACCGACAATAAGCTGGAAAAATCCGCTTTACGGAAAAACTCTTTCTGCTGGTGCAACAATTATATGTGATTTCTACAACACTAGCGGAACAGGTGCAGGAGCTTTGTGGACGTTCCATAACGGTGGAGAGTGGTCAATGATGGGACTCCTTGACGACGGTGAAATGCATTCAAATTACGGCGGAAACTGGGTCGACTGGTCTGCTTCGGGAGCTTCCACAGGTTCATGGCATAGAGCCGTTTATGTAGTCGGTTCAGATGGTTCTGCATCGTATTATGTTGACGGAACAGCGGTGACGGTTACTTACGATAGTCATGGTTCCGGTACGATTAATGCCTTTACGGGAACTCAATATGTGGGAGTGGGTGTAGGCCTTACTGCTACATGGTGTGCCGCAGGTTCTGTCTCGTCCGGGTCATATATCAAGAACTTTAAAGTTGCACCGACGGCTCTTTCGGCTGCGCAGGTTTCTGCCCTTGGTTCTGCAGAGTAATCAGACATAATTAGGAGAAATTACATGAAAACTAATAAATTGATAGTAGGTACTATTGCATTTATAGCAGGTACATTACTTTCTGCTCAGACAGTATCATTTCATGGTTACATGGACTATACAAATTTTGCTGTGGGGCAGGAAAATACGAATCTGAAAGACAGTTCTACGGAATGGACAAAAGCTTCTGCTGAATACGGTTCTTTTTATAACGGACGCACCGAACTTAACATGAATGTTGCTGCCGCAAATTTCGTTTTCAATATCGGAATCCGACTCGACGCCGGCGGAAATTCCTGGTACAGCCTGTATCACGATGTTACGCAGACAAACGATGATGATGACGGATATGCTGTAACACCGTTCCACCAGATGAACATCCGTGCCAGTTTCCTGAACGATCAGATTTTTGTCTATACGGGACGTTTTGAAGAGTGGAATGCAGGATACATCTTTAACGGCTATGCGCTCGGCGGACAGAATATCCGCAACCTGGCAGACCGCGACAACGGGCAGCATCTTACTGCAATTGAATTCTGTCCGCAGTTTATCAGCGGGCTCAAAGTTCTTGCTGGCCTTCCTATTCTTCCCGTTTCAGGCAACGGTGTAAATTACTGGACAGGAAACCAGTGGGAGAATCTGTACAAGAAAGTAAAACTCGTTGCACAGTATAAAACCCCGACCGGTATTATATTCAACGGCGGCTGGAGACCGGGAACGTATTACACCGGTATTTATGCTTATGACAATGCCGATGGTGCAACAACAAATTACTTCGGCGAAGCGTATCTTCAGGCCGATATGCCGTATCTTGTGCCGAACGTACCACTTAATGCATCGTTCGATTTCCGGTACCGGAAGAACAACACAGTCGGAAAGGAAGTCTTTGCCTATTATGCAGGCGTTTCCGGACAGGTTAAACCTGTCAGCAATCTTACCGTGAACTTTGAAGACCGTGTTTTCTATGCAGATGACCATTACCTTGCTACAAACGAGAAGCTTATTTATGATGTCCTTGGCCTTAATGCTGTTTATACATTTGCGGGCACTCCGTATCAGATTGGTATGCAGCTTAACACGATGTATGCGCAGGATGCAAACGGCAGTTCATTCGCAAATGCCACATCGCGAATAGACAGCAAATGGTGTGATGATCTGGCAATGTCTTCTGACTGGATGGATACAGCAGCGCTTCCTGCATCAGGATCTGCCGGCCGTTACTTTACAATGTACGGCTATCCGTATGTACAGAAAAATTTTGCCAACGGCTATGCACGGCTTGGAATTGAAATCCAGTATTCCCGTTTCCAGACATCGAATACGACAGAGGGAATTACGTACCGTGTTCCGGTCGGACTCTGCTTCTGGTTCTAACGTAAAGTCAACATTCCGTTGACTTTACCTGGTGTGCTGCTTTTATGACAGACGATTTCTGCAGTGGGCAGCACACTTTTGTATACCGGCCGTGAATGGCTGGTGTTAAAATAGTATCTATGGAGGTTATAACATGAAAAAAATCCTTACAGGGATTATGTGTGCGGCTGCGGCTATTGCTTTTGCAGGGTGCGCATCAACAAAAGAAGCCGGTGCTTCCGGTAGTGCAGGCGGAGACATTCCGCCTGCTTTAAGTATTTATAATTTTGAGGAACCGATTGAGGACGGAGATGTTCCCGATGCATCGGGAAACGATTTGGTCGGTTATGCCGGCGGTGACGGCACACTTACGGATGGTAAATTTGGCAAGGCAATGGTTTTCAACGGTTCCGACTGTTACCTGACACTTGATGAAAGCGTGTTTGACAGCGATGAATTTACATTCGCAGCATGGGTAAAACCGGATATGTGGAAAGACTGGGCGCGCATCGTAGATATCGGAGACGGCGCTACAACTGATTTGTGGCTCGGGTATGCCGGTGTAGAACATCAGCTGCGGCTTGATGTATTCGGCACACAGGGCACTCCTGTTACACTGCTTGCTGCAACACCTGCTGCGGGACAGTGGACTCATGTTGCCTTTACGCTTGGAGACGGTAAAGCCAGTTTGTACGTAAACGGTAATCTTATTCAACAGGTTCCGTGCACTAATAAGCTCTCCGGCTTTGTTCACGGGCAGGCGTATGTCGGCCGCTCTAACTGGAGTGCAGACCCGCTTTTTGCAGGTGCAGTTGATGAGATATTCGTTTCCGGTACATGTGCAACCGGAAAACAGATTAAGACGATCATGAAGGGGCTTCCTGCTGCGAAATAATCAGGCTGCAGGATGAATGCGGAAAAGGTATACACGACAGCTAATGGCGCGTGTATACCTGTTTTTTTGTTAACAAACTATTTAGTAAGGTAAAAGGCATGCATATTTTTTTTAAACAGTTTTCAAATCATGATTTTCATAAGGAAACCGCTGCGTTTATACTGTGCAGCCTGTTAGCAATTCCCGTTTTTTCTGAAACAAATCCGTCAGGTATCACATATCCTCCTCGTCCTCAGGATACGTTTCTTATGCAGTCGGCAGCGATTAATGATACAGGCAAATGGGGATATCTGAACGGACATGATCCTTCAATATATAAAGACGGCGATACATACTGGATATTTTCAAGCGATGTTGCAGTCGGACGTGCATCGACACAGGGACTGCAGGTACGTAAATCAAAAGATCTTGTAAACTGGACGTATGTCGGTACAGCCCTGGACGGAATTCCCAAAGCAGCGAAGGATTATTCAGATGCATCGGCTTTGTGGGCTCCTGATGTAATAAAACTTGGCAAAAAATATTATCTGTACTACGCTGCGTCTAAGATGGGTTCGCAGACATCGTGTATCTGTTATGCGGTTGCCGATAAAATAAGCGGCCCATGGACAGATAAAGGTATTATTTATAAATCAGACTATACAAGCGATGAAAATGCAATAGATCCGTGCGTTTTTTTCGATAATGATAAAAAGCTATGGATGGTATACGGCTCGTTTTTCGACGGTATCCATTTAATGAAGATGGACGAGGCGACTGGCCTTTCTGCCGGAAAGGGGCCGGGGAAAATTATTGCGACCCGCGGAGACAGTGCCGGAGAGGAAGGGCCGTATATCATTTATAATCCTCAATTTAAAAAATATTATCTTTTCGTAAGTTATGATTCACTTTCTTCGGATTACAACATTCGTGTCGGAAGAGCCGACAGCGTTGAAGGTCCGTATTACGACATATCAGGTCAAAAAATGACAGACTATCCTTACAGCGATGATGTTCCCGACGATGTGGAAATTATTGCGGCAAACGTGGGTTACAAACTCATGGGCGGATTTGCTTTCAAGAACGGCGAGGGATGGGCCGCACCCGGACACAATTCAGTTCTTAACGATAACGGCGAATGGTACGTCGTGCATCATGCCCGCATTGAACGCGATCATAACTGGGCTTTTCTCAACGTGCGTAAGCTCCTCTGGTCGGACGACGGCTGGCCGATGGCATCTCCCGAACGCTATGCGGGGGAAAAGGAACAGAAAATTCCCGAAGAATCTGTGAACGGTAAATGGGAACTTGTGAAGCATGAACGGTGCGCCATTATGGATGCAGTTTCAAAGGAAGCAGGTTTTATGCCGGATAAGACTGTAACTGGAGAATATACCGGTTCATGGGAAATGGATGGGGACGACGGCATGAAGCTCTTGCTTGCAGATGAAGACGGAAATAAGGCCGAAATAAAGGGAAAGCTGCTTCCATCCTGGGACTGGGAGAACGGCAGGGCGTGCATCGTATTCACTGGTATAGATACTGACGGCCAGGCATGGTGGGCAAAGAGAACGAGAAAACTCAGCACGAAAAAATAGGACAGGAATAACCCGATAATGAAAAAAATTAATAAGAGACATTTTTCCGCAGTTCTGGCTTTGATTGCAATTATGTCAGCCGGCTGCAAACTTGCGGACGATACGTCCGGCTCAACAGATAATGGCGGTAATACGACGGACGGGCTGGATACTATTGTTTCCACAAAATATACGACTGCTACGACAAATGCAACTTCACAGTCAAAGTGGGGAGCGCTCAACTGCCATGACCCGAAGCTCTTTCAGGATGATGACGGTACGTATTACGTGTATTCTACTGATGCATCGATTGGAAACGCTCATAAAACAGGTCTGCAGGTGCGCAGTTCGACCGATCTTGTAAACTGGACATGCAGCAGTTCGTCCGCTCTGCAGGGAAACTGGGATCCCGATATGCTTATTACCACAGGAGAAGTTGCAAACGGCACGACGGAAACGCTTGGCAGCAATTCTGACTATACTGCGACGACGTGGGCTCCGACAGTGATAAAAAAGAACGGGAAATATTACATGTTTCACGGCATTATTACCGACAACGTAAAAGGGTTCGACAGTTCTAATGAGAGCGGCCCTACTGCGTGGATAGGCCTTGCAATTGCGGACAGTCCGACGGGGCCGTTCAAACCGGCACATGAGTATGATTCGTCGACATACGAAAATTCAACACTTGTCCGCTATACCTGGAATAAACCGTCAAAGGGAATGTCCGCGTACATCGGCGGCGAAATGACAAAGATGACAGTGAACAGCATAACCACAACGACAGACAGCGGAACTGCAACTGACTCTGTTACTAAGACGCTTGCAGCGACAGGAAACTGGTATGATGTTTCGACAACGGCATATTCAGGAGTTACCGGATTAACCGGAGACTTTACCATCAAGTACGATATAACGCTTGATGACACCGGGGACAACAACTGGCAGAAATGGTCGTTTGCGCTTGTAGACAATGATACAAAGGCCGGCTGGTATTTACGGGCGGACAACTGGACAAATGACTTTACTCCGAACAGCGGAGTGAACAACAATATGTACGGATACGGTAATTCTTCCAGCGGGACTAAACTTCGCGTGTCGTCGACGTACAGTTTCCAGTTTGATGATTCGAATGCAGCTGATTATTTTGGAAAGATATTTGCTGACGGAACGGAAATTATTGTCACTGCATCATACACGGCATCCACGGGAACGTGCGTCGTGACGGCGGCTTCCGCAGACGGAAAAACGATATACTATACGGCGGCCGGGACTGGTTATTGCGGCGATTTGAGAACATCAAACAACACGGCAGCATATAATACGACAAGCAGTTCAGAGGATTCATCGTCTAACTGGAAGGCGGGGTTTGGGGCAATTGATCCTGAATTCGTGTACGATATTTCCGACGGCAGCCTCAAAACGTTTACAGTCGGTTCAACTTCCTGTTATGCAGTGACGTTTGGCTCGTGGAAGGGCGGTATATCTCTTATCTATGTCGATGAAGATACATTACAGCCTGTCGATTCAAGCGGAAACATACTTACGCATCCGCTTGATGAAGAAACAATGAGTTCCTGTTTTACGAAAATCGGCGGCGGCTACGGAGCGGGGTATGAGGGTGCCCAGCTCATTTATAACGGTAATACCGGTTATTATTATCTTTTTGTTTCTTTGGGAAATTTGGACTATGAATACCGTGTCGGCATGGGCCGCAGCACTACCATTACCGGACCGTTCTATGATGCGGGCGGGAAAAGTATGTCGTTTTCCTCTGCGACAGAAAGCGGAAAATATCATGCAGCCGGAAGTAAGATAATCGGCGGAACCGCGTTCGATAGTGAATACAGCTGGCGGTGTCCCGGCGGAGAATCTGTTTTGCGTACAAACGACGGCAAAATTATATTTGCCTGCCATACGCGTACTAACTTTAAGGCAGGTTACTATTTCTATCTTCAGTGCAGGCAGATGTTCTTTACTGCAGACGGCTGGCCGGTTTTAAATCAGAATGAATATTATGATGATTACGACGGGAACGACGAGAAACTGAATGCGATGACCGTATCGGATATTGTCGGTACGTACGATGCCGTGCTTACTGTACGGGGAACCGGTACTAGTATTCCGACGGTGTATGGAGAGACCGTTTCCAGTAAATACAACACGTGTGACGCTGCGCCGACGGCGTCAGTTTCAATGACACTCGGTTCAGACGGAACTGTCAGCGGAGATACCTACGGCGGCACATGGACACTTGGCAGCGACGGATATACACTGACAATAATGCTTACAAATGCTGACGGTAGTACGACTTTCGGAACCTTCAAAGGTTATGTACTCAAAGCTACGGATTGGGCGCGTGAAGGCAGCGTGACGAGGCAGACCATAACGTTTACTACGATAGATGCGGTGTCAGGTGATACTGAAGCCGGAGAATATTTCTTCGGCAATAAACATAACTATTAAACAGAGGCAGGTGTAACGAATGTATAAGTGTACAAGTTTAACAAATATGAGTAAAAAATATTCTATTATGTTTATATTGTCCTGCACACTGTGTGCGGTGATGCTCTGCTCCTGCAAATCATCGCCGGCGAATTCAAATACAGCTGCATCTTTTCAGTTGAACCGGATTTCAAACATTTTTACCGCAAACGAATATTATAAATACGATAGGGCAGAAGCCTTTTCATATACTGATTATGGCGTTTTCGGAAAAGTTACTGTTTCGCTGGTTTATGACACGAAAACAAACATGGCAGGCGTACAGTTCAGAAGCAATCTCGGCGGATATAATCTGCTTATGAACGATGCGACTCGTCATGCGCTGGCCGATTCTGTAAAAGTGTATCTGTCTGACTTTGACAGTCAAAAGCTGAGTAAGAAAAAGAGGGCATCGTATAAAATCTACGGACAATATCCCTGCCGTATGGAATGGGGTCTGTTTGCGCAGGCGGCTTCGAACTATGCGGAACCTGATGTTCAGATGGGATATATGTTCAAGGGTACGTCTCCCTATTTTACGCTTACTGTATGGGAAACAAAAAATCTTGTGCGTCAGGTAACAACTTCAAACGATGAAGATTTACAGACGACATATTTATTTATGACAAAAGACCAGGCGGAGCAGCTTGGCAGCAAACTGTCTGACGCTGCAGTCTCGGCTGCTTCGTCAAAAGCCGGAGAATAATTATTTAATGAAAAAATTAATAATCATCATTTTTGTCTGTTTATGCGGAATTTCATTATTTGCAGCAGGCCGCGATGCGGATTCATATGTATATACTAAATACGACGGTGTTAATAACACTGATCAGTCTTCGTGGGGTGCTCTTAACTGTCATGATCCGAAACTGTTTCAGGATGACGACGGAACGTATTACGTGTATTCAACTGATGCATCTATCGGTAATATTCACAAGCTGGGACTTCAGGTAAGGACTTCAAATGATCTGGTCCACTGGAAATGCAGAGCGCAGCCGGCGCTCGGGAATAACTGGGATAAGGAATTCCTTTCATGGGTGGGACAGAATAAAAGTTCTGCAACTACGTGGGCTCCGACTGTTATAAAGCAGAACGGCCTTTATTACATGTATCACGGAATCATTACCGACAACATTACACGCGGGCAGCCGACTGCGTGCATTACGCTTGCCATAGCATCAAAACCGGAAGGGCCGTTTTATCCGGCTGTTACGGCGGCAGAAAATGATGCAGGCATTGGTGCTGTACTGGCAAAGCTGGGAGTTAATTATTCCCGGTCTGTACTTGTCCGCTATGCATGGAGTTCGCAGGCGACAAAAAATACGGCTTCATATAAAACGCTCGAAGCTGAAGATTCCGGTTCCGCATCATGGAACAACGGTTTCGGTACAATTGATCCGGAGTTTGTCAGCAATATTTCGGATGGCAGTCTGATGACATTCAGGGTGGGAAATAATGACTGCTGTGCAGTAACATACGGTTCATGGAAAGGCGGCATAGCTTTAATATACGTCGATGCAGTATCATTGAAACCTGTTGATACAAGCGGAAACGAACTGGATGTTCCGGCCGATACCATAGACGGTGCATTCGGGACTCTTATTGCCGGCGGTGCGGGAGCAGCGTTTGAAGGAGCTCAGGTTATCTATAATGCTCATACCGGATATTACTATATCTTCGTTTCTATGGGTGATCTTAACAACGAATACCGCGTCGGAACCGGACGCAGCAGGACAATAACGGGGCCGTATCTCGATGCTTCCGGCAACGATATGAAATTCACAATGCCCGGGCTTGCGTCCGCATATCACGCGTACGGGAGCAAAATTATCGGTGCCGCGCAGTTCAGGAACGAATTGAGCTGGCGCTGCCCCGGCGGTGAGTCCATTCTCAGAACTAAAGACGGAAAGGTTATGTTTGCCTGCCATTCCCGTACTAACTTTCTGCCCGGCTACTTTTTTTATCTGCAGATTCGCCAGATGTTTTTTACGCCTGACGGCTGGCCAATCCTGAATCAGAACGAATATTACAACGACTACAACGGCAGTGACGAACACCTTTCCCCACTCACCGTGGAAGAAATTGAAGGTACGTACGATGCAATCCTTACCTCGAGGGGTTCCGGAACGAGAGAATACACTCCGTACGGCGGCGGACCGGTGCAGTGCAACGCGTATGATGGTATTCCCGCCGAATCAGAGGAACTGACGCTCAACTCGGACGGCACAATCGGGGGTAAGAAATACGGCGGTTCATGGCATATTTCTCTTGACGATGGCTATACGATTACCATTACCCTGACTGCTTCAGGCGGAAAGCCGCTCGGAACTTTTACAGGATATGTTCTCCGTGCTGTTGACTGGGCACGCCGGGGCCGGGCAGCACGAAAGACAATAACGTTTACCACGATAGATGCAAATAACGATGCCGAAGGAGGCGAATACTTCTTCGGCAACAGGCGGTAAACGCAGCTGTTCTTCCAATTCTTTACAACGTGTCTGTAGTTGTACGTATTTCAAGCAGCCGTAGAATTGTTCCATCTTCAGGAACAAACGATACATACAGTTTTTCCATTTTTTTTCCTTTCAGTGAATTCTGTATGATTGATGACGGAACAATATAATCAAGATCAAGCAGTGTGTCACCTTTTGTTCCGTCCAGCGTAACCGTCGTAACAGGGTTGTCGTTTACAGTAATGGAAAATGAACCTGAATCTTTTCCGTATACGGAAACAAGCAGGTGATTTTTTTCACTGCCGGTAAATTTCATTTTGTACGTAATATAGCTGTCTGTTCCGCTTGTGCCGCGGAAATTCCTGTCAACTGTCTGGATATAACCGGTGTCCGTATTGTTTTCTTTTATACGATGGTCTATTTCGCTCTGCTGGCGTCCCGGTTCTACCATATCTGTCGTAATCGGGTCAAGTTTGTTTTCTCTCGTCTTGTCCGCGGAACTGTCGGCGTTGAAATACAAAGCGTAGCAGTCATGGTTGATGGTATAGAATGGTTTCAGTGTATAGCTGATGTCTTTTACGGCAGCCGCCGTCTTTGTGGAAAAAGTGAGCGTCGCAGGTTCTTCCATTGTAATCCATGAAGACGGACTGTTCGGGTCTCCGGTAAAATCTGAAAACGGAACTGCAGGCCAGTTGCCGAACGCGGACTGATCATTGTCGAGAATATCCGACTTTGGCATCCCTCTGCTGCCGAGGTCGGCGGCAAGCACAAGCGGGCCGTAAAGCACGCTGAAGTTTCCGCTGCGGTTTCGTGTCCGTCTTGTATACAGATTCATCGGCAGAGAGAATGATATATCCTGCCCGCCGGAAAGCGATGCGGCTGCGGTCCACCATCCGTCCTTGTCTGCGGAACCGATTCCGGCAGAGGCACGTTCCGACACATTGAGCCAGGCCGGTACGCGGATTTTTAGCGTACGTGCGTTTTTTCCCGCGCTGATAACTTTTACTTCGACTTTTTCGGAATACGGGAACAATGTTTTTATCTCCAGTTTCCATCCGTCGTCGGTTGTTACAGTCGCCGGAATAAATAAATTCAGATACAGTATACCGTCATAATCCCTGCAGATGAATCTGTTGTAGCGTTCAGGATTTTCCAGGCCTGTTCCGGTACAGCACCAGAATGAATTTTCAGCGGAACAATACACGTGGAATGTTCCCGGTTTAGTTGAAACATAGTACGTTTTAGCTCCGCTGTTAGGATCCTGCGAAGCAAGAATATGGTTGTACAATGCCCGTTCATAATAATCGGCGGTATCGGATTTTTTATTCCATTCGAATATATGTTCGGCAAGTTCGAGCATATTATACGTATTACACGTTTCGCATGTGTTGAAACCGAGCGCTTCCTTATTTTGCGGCTGGAAGTGCTCCCCGACAGAATTTCCTCCGATGACATATGACTGTGTACCGAGAACGGTTTTGAAGAAAAATTCCGCAGCCGTCCGGTATTCCTGCTTTCCGGTGAGTTCATACAGTCGTGCAATACCAATGAATTTCGGAATCTGCGTATTCGCATGATAACCGGGAAGCACATCTTTCTGCTGTTCCGCCGGTTCTATTATTTCTTTGTGTATAAAACGTTCCGCCATTGTTAAGTATTTTTCGTCATTTGTAATACCGTAGAGATCCGCAAAGACTTTGCACATGCCGCCGTGTTCGCAGGTGAGCATTTTCTGGAAAGCTGCGTCGTCGGTATTTTTGAATTCGTCAATTGCCCAGCCGGCCATCTTTTTTACGATTTCGAGCGCATCTTTGTTTCCTCCGTACAGATATGCATCGATGAGTCCTGCGTAAATTTTATGAACCGAATACCACGGTACCCACCAGCCTGCAAGTGAAAATCGGTCTACTGCGAAATCCGGATTCGCCGCGACTGTATCGAACGGTATAGAAGGGACGCCGCCGAAATAGCCGTCTCCCCGCTGGATTTTTTTAATGCAGCTTATCGTATAATCGAGTTTTTCTTCTGCCTGTTTATCGCCTGTCTGGTAGACGAATCCGGAAAGCGCGGAGAGGTAATGACCGAGCGTATGGCCTGCTATCTGCTGCGATTCCCAACCGCCGTAGTTCGGCGCTTCGGGTGTAAGCCCGAGAGCGCGATAACACGGCGCAAGCAGTCTGTCTGGATTGAGCCTGAGAACATATTCCAGCCCGGTTTTCTGTGAATCGGCAAAAATCGTATTTGCCGTCAATATTGTGCGTTGTGCAGACATATAATAGACTCCTGTAATAAAAATTGCTATTATTGATATAATTCTTTTCATGATATAAATATAGCATGTTGCAGAGATGATGCTAGATTCATAAACCGGAGCTATTGTGCGGTATTCCGACTTAAAAGCAGGAGGGCGGCAATGAACTATTTTCTTATACGGCGCATAGATCAGACGCGTTCACCCGTGTGCGGCTGTGCAATGCTCAGTCCCGGATGGATTCATATGACGCGTAAACTGGAAAACGAGTCAGTACTCATTCTGGGAAAAAAAAACACGGCACTTCTGGACGATGAAGGGGAACGGCTTGAAATAAAACCGGGCAGAATTGTACTGCTTCCTGCAAACCGGCTGCACAAAGGCCTTGAACCCGCGGTACTGCCGGTATCGTATTACTGGGTACACTTTATGCAGCGCATAGATACCGATGATGAAAAAAGATATCTGCTTCCGAAACTTATTGAAGAAAAGGAAGCGAAAACCATTCTCGGCAGCCGTGCCATTGCATATCAGCGGCTGGAGGACAGCATAGTCCTTCCCCAGATGCTTGACCTGAAAGAAGCTGAGCCTCTGTACAATTTGTTTGCCATGCTGCTTGCAGAGCACGAAAAACCGGGGTTTTCGCAAATGGCATACCGGCTCATGGTTATGGAACTTCTTATGCGCGTGTACGGGGAGAGTTTCAATGTATATGCCGATGCACCGGAAAACGGTGCAAAACCGTCTCTTGTGCAGCAGGTTGTTATTTTAATAGAAGAAAATCTGTCGGATAAAAATACGTCGGTAAAATATCTTGCGGATAAACTTCATATAAATGAAGATTATCTGGGAAGATGTTTTAAAGAAGCGATGCATATTTCAATCGGGCAGTATATTGTACGCAAACGCATAGAGCTTGCTTGTCTGCGGCTGCGCGAAAATCACGATAGTATAGATACGATTGCATTGCAGTGCGGATTCGGTTCCCGGCGCCAGTTCTACGATGCATTCCAGATGATTACAGGAAAGACGCCTGGTGCGTATCGTACCGATTCGGCTTTCATCGGGACGATTACGCTGTAGTCTTTACAGCATAAAAACAAGAAGTGCGGCGTGCGGTGCAAGCTGTATATGAAGCCTGCTGCCTTCCCCCATATCCTTGTGCTGCCAGAGGTCGCGTACATTTCCTGATAAACCTGCGGTACTGCCGTCGATTGTTACCGCCGTATCACTCAAGTTGAACAGCGCAGCATATGTGCCGCCGTGATCGGCCTCTGCTTTCCATATTCTGATGTCGTCCGTTTTTGACGCAAGGTATGCCTGCGATTTTCTTTTTTCCAGAGCCAGAACTTCTTCGTTTGTGAGAAGGGCCTTTGTAAAATCGTCAAGCTGCAGAAGGTCTGTACCTATCATGAGAGGTGCGCGGAATATGCACCAGAGCGTCAGCATTGTATACTGCTCGTCCGGGGTAAACCTCGTATGCCAGATTCCGTGTCCGAATCCGTAACCTAGAAAACCGACAGGCAGCATATCACAGTCGGGCCAGTTGCCGTTTCCGACGTGTTTCTGCCACACTTCGCATCGTTCAAACATAGCTTTGAGAAATTTCCACTCATCCCAGAAATCGTCGGTGATGCGCCACATGTTAGCAAACTTTTCAAGGTGCCACGCTTTCTCAATGACTGCAGGACCCGGTGAAAGGCTCAGTACTATAACCCGTCCGCTGCGTTCGATTGCATGGGCAATCATTTCTATTTCCTTTTCTGCAGAATACGGGTCCCGCGGGTACATGTTCGTATTGCAGATGTCGTCGACTTTTACGTAGTCGACTCCCCATGATGCGTACAGTTCGAATATGGAATCGTAATAATCCTGCGCACCTTTCTTTGTCCAGTCCACGCCGTACATATCGGGATTCCACCGGCTCACCGAGTACGGGTTTGCAATTTTATCAGCCGTTATTCTGCTGCCGTCGTGAGTTTTTACAGGAAGATGATTATGTGCTGCGTAACGAGGAATGCCGCGCATGATATGTATGCCGAACTTCAATCCGAGTGAATGAATATAGTCAGCGAGCGGTGCGAATCCTTTTCCGCCAGAAGACGACGGAAATCTGTCCGGCGCAGGAATCTGCCTCGACCATTCGTCAAGACAGAATTGGCTGAACGGAATGTACTGGTAATGAGCGCTGTCCGTGCCTGCGTCGGGATCAGACCACTGGATGTCAATGACGATATATTCCCAGCCGTACTGCTTAAGATTTTGTGCCATGTAACCGGCATTGTCGCGTACCTGTTTTTCATTGACCATCGTGTTGTAATAGTCGTAACTGTTCCACCCCATCGGAGGAAAGGGAGCCGCATCGTTCTTTGAATACATGTAACCAGTATATCACAAACGAAATGCTTTATACAGTCCGGATACTTATTCCGGCTGCTGTTCAGGTATTCCTGTAATCGCGGGGAGAAACGCCGGTTACCTTTTTGAAAATAAAGCTGAAATAATGCGGATCGTTGAATCCTATCTCGTAGGCAATGTCCGCGCTTTTCATATCGGTATTTTTCAGCAGTTTTTTTGCCTGTGCTATTCTGACGCTTGTAAGATATTCTATAAACGTGGTTCCGCATTCCTGTGAAAAAATAGTACTGAAATGGTTCGGACTGAAATTTACTGCTTCAGCCGTTGAATGAAGGCAGATATCGGGATTGGCGAAATTCTTTTCGATGTATTTTTTCGCACGCAGAATGATATCCGCATACCGCCCCTGGATATGCTCGTTGCGGTATTTCAGGACGGCAGAAAGCACCCGTTTTATTTCACTGATAAATGTATCCTGATTTTGAACTGCGTTGTCAACAAAGGTGTGAGTAAGAATTTCCGGCATTACTTCCTTTATGTTGCCTCCGAGCTCTTCTATAACTTTTGATACGGCCATGATGACATCGACAAGGAGGTATGATGCAATAATTGAAAAATGGTCAGGATTTTCTCCGAGAAGGGAAATGTATTCTTTAATAATCTGGTCTAGTTCACTTTCGTCTGCGTAATTCAGCCTGTCCACAAGCGGATCGTTTTCCTGAAGGATGATGGAGCTGTCATTCGATTTTTTTATGTCGTTGCTGAATATTATTTTGCTCTTATCCGTAAAATGGCACTGCTTGAGTATCGTTGATGCTTCCTTGAATGAATTGGAAATCTGTGAGATATGATCGATAATCGGACCAATCGCTGTTATTATTGAGTAATTCGTATTTTTTAAAAGCTCATGCTGAATTGTATCCGCAAGATTAAAAACCCTGTCTTCCAGTATTTCCTTCGTGCTGCTTTTCAATATCGAAACAAACGTATCAGGCGACAGAAAAAAGCCGATTACATCGGTTTCATTGTTGACAAGAGAAATGACATGAGACTTTGCGGCAATCAGTTCGTTTATGTCGTTGTGTTTTGAATTTATTATGCTCACGCTTACTATATAATAATGTGCTACAAGATTGATGTTGAATGCATCCGCCTTCTGAATTGCGGTACTTGAATCTATAATGCCGAGTACTATATCCGAAAGGAGCTTTTCACGCGACAGCATGTAACTTGATTCAAGCTCGCTTTTCATACGTGCAATGTCGGTAAACTGCTGCTTCTGTTTGTCGAGTTCGGCGGCTGCCTTGTTAAGACAGACAATCATTTCCTCAAGCGTAAACGGCTTCAGTATGTAATCCTCCACACCGATTGAAATCGCTCTTTTTGCGTAATCAAATTCATCATGGCCGGAAAGAATGATGATGCGTATCCACGGTTGCATCTTTTTTACAGCCTGTGCAAGTTCAAGTCCGTCCATGAACGGCATTTTTATATCAGTAATGAGAATATCCGGTTTAATATCCTGTATCATGGAAAGGGCTATTTCACCGTCGCCGGCTTCTCCTGCAAATGAAAACTGGGAATGTTCCCAGTCAATTTTGCTGCGAAGTCCTTCCCTTACAATTATTTCGTCGTCGACTATAAATACGCTATACATCGGATTCCCCTGACACATTAATATTAAATGGTACTGTAAATGAAACGAGTGTACCTTTTCCGTATTCGCTTTTTATGGAAAGCGACACGGATTTATCATAATACAAATTAAGACGTTTGTTTACGTTATATAAACCATACACTGCCTTCAGATTTTCAACATCTGATTTTTTATTCAATTCGTTAAGTACTTCTTCGAGACGTGGCGGCGTAAAACCGATTCCGTTGTCCTCAACCGAAAATACGATATAATCGGTACTATCACCGCTTTCTGCGGAATCCTGTGTTTCCCTGTCGTTTATACGATGTGCACTAACGGTAATCTTACCGCGTCCCCGTTTGTTTTTTATACCATGATAGATTGCGTTTTCTACGAGCGGCTGGAGGACGAGTTTTAAAACAGGAACGTTGTCTATTCCATCATCTATATTGAATTCGTAATTAAGTATATTTTCATAACGGATTTTTTGAATTTTCAGATAATTGCGCACATGGTCAAGCTCCTGCGATACGGTTATCCATTCGTGTCCTTTGCTCAGCGATATACGGAAGAAGTCGGAAAATGCGCGCGTGATTTCTATAACTTCGGCAGTCTGCCCGGATTCTGCAAGCCAGATTATCGTATCGAATGTATTGTACAGAAAGTGCGGGGTAATCTGCGCCTGGAGCGTTTTCATTTCGGCCTTCTGCAGGTTGATTTGTTCCTGTACATTTTCGTCTATGAGGTCCTCTATCTTTCCTGCCATAGTATTAAGATTTTCAGCAAGATGATTGAGTTCCTTAACATTCGGTCTTTCTGCCCGTGCGTTCAAATCTCCGTTTGCTATACGGGAGGAAAGAACTTCCATGTCGTGAATGGGCCGGCGTATATTTTCTGATACGGATGTAAATGCATATATCGATATGCTTATTATTATTAATCCGATTATTGATTGAATGAAAGTAAGATTGATAGAAGAACGTTTGATGCTTTCATTCGTATCTGCTGCCGATTCGATTTCCGAAACAATGAAATTCTGCAGAATATCGTAAATAAGGGAACAAACGCCCCTTATTTCATCCATTATTTTTTCATTTTCAGCAACGGAGGCATTATCGTTAATCTGATTACCAAGCATATTAACATAATTTTCAAGCGTATCTTCTGCCCGGGAAGCGACGACGAGAAGCTGCCTGTTCTTTTCGTTTGACGTAGAATCCATCATGCCTGCTATGCCCGACCGGATTTGCCTGAGTATGACATATTGATTGCCTTCATTGAATTCGATTTTACCCGCAACTATGTCCCATATTTCGTCTGAAACATTAACTTTAACAATCTGGCTGAGGCGGTTCGCCCTGCTGACATTCGTAATAATTTTATCGTACTGCATGGTATGTATTCTGGAAAATATGACGGAATACAAGGTGGGAATAATCATAAGTACGATAATGAGTATGTATGAGGATCGTAGTCTTTTTTTTATGCTGCTTATTTTTCCGAACATATACAGTCTGATTAATAGCCGCGCGGCGGCAGATTCGTGAGATTGTCGGTTTCTGTAAACACGCTTTCGCTGACATGAGTAAGCCTTGGTATTGGTTCGTCCGCTGCAAGTTTTTTTACAAGCTCCATGACCTGCGGCCCTATATTCGGATTACATTCGATGACACAGTTTATTTCTCCTGCCAGCAGTTCGTCAATGGCTTCCTGCTGTGCGTCGACAGTTACGACGGTAATATCCTTTCCTGTTTTTATCCCGTGGTTGTGCAGTACCTCAAGGAATCCGAGTGTCATTCCGTCGTTTCCCGAGACAATAATATCGATGGGTACTCCGTTTACTGCGAGCCGGTTATTATTTGCGGATAAAATGGTTTCTGCAATTTCCTTTCCCCTCGAGCGGATAAAGTCTCCGCTTTCGCTGTATACGATGGAAAAGCGTTTGTCTTTTCCGATTATGTCCCTGAATCCCTGGGTTCGTCCGTCTGAAGCGGAAGAACCGTCAGTTCCCCGTATTTCAAGGATATTATACGGCCCGTTTTTTCCGGCAAATTTTTTCTCCAGAAAACGGGCAGCTTTGCGGCCTTCTTCGACACTGTCCGTGCCTATATAACAGGCGTACAAACTTTCGTCAGATGTGTGTATTTTTCTGTCGCAGACAATCACGGGAATATGAGCATTTTTTGCTTCACGAAGCACATTATCCCATCCGTCCTGCACAATAGGTACAAATGCGATAACGTCCACCTGGTAAACTATAAAAGAACGTATTGCCTTGATTTGATTTTCCTGCTTTTGTTCCGCATTCGCGTATAAAAGCTGAATGCCGGCCTTTGCAGCCGCATCCTGCATCGATTTCGTATTGTATGTACGCCATGCGCTTTCCGCACCGATTTGTGAAAATCCCAGAATAATATTATTATGCTGTTCTTCAACATGTGCTGCCTTTTGTTTTTTGTCGCTGCATCCAGTGGCCGTAAAACAGATAAAAAGAATCGTCGTGAAAATTACTGCGTTACGCAATTTTCTCTCCTGTTTTATTCGTGCAGAGGGGGTATTAATTATGTACACATTATACAACACATTTACCTCAGCCGCAAATTACAATTTAGTGACTTTTTAGAGATGCCGTCAAGTTTTAAGTCGTTGTAATATCGCGACTTAAAAACATTGCACTTTCAGCGTTACCTCTGAAAACTGAAGTTTTTAGAGGTTCCCTTACAGAAAAAAGGGCTGTCCCGCGGATATGTATGCGGGACAGCCCTGTGATACTTGAAAAGTAAACCACGCTGCTGCATGACAAACATTTTCAAACACCGGAAAAAAGATCAGGCAATCAGCTTTTCTTTTTGTTTTTTATCATGATGAAAATGCTCTGCAGCACTATAAAGAAGCACAGCAGCGCTGAAAGAACAATTTTGTTCCACCATGATGAAAGTGTTCCGTTACACCTGATATATGTTTCGATAGTTGCTTTTATCAGCACACCAAAGAACGTACCGATAACTGTTCCCACGCCGCCTGTCAGCATTGTACCGCCGATGACGGCAGCTGCAATTGCGTCCATTTCAAATCCGCGAGCCTGCTCGACGAACCCGCTCGTTGTATTCAGGCAGAATACAAAACCTGCAAGAGCCGCAAGAAATCCGTTAAGCACGTACGCAGTGAATTTTGTTTTTCGTACGTTGATTCCCATAAGCAGCGCCGACTGTTCGTTGCCGCCGACTGCAAACAGATTCCGTCCGAACTTTGTATATTTGCAAAGGTACCAGATAGCTGCAAGTGTGACAAGAGCGATAATGACACTTGGATGAATGAAGGGATACATGCGTACGCCGTGCTTGTTTACAGTGGATCCTATAAGCAGGTGAATATCCTTTGACGCCATTCCGAGAAATGTTTCGTTCGTTGTAATGGCAATCTGGTTTACACTGATCATTGCCGTAAGTCCGCGGCAGAAAAACATTCCTGCAAGAGTGATTATAAACGGCTGAAGTTTCATATATGCAACGAGAAAGCCCTGTACTGCGCCGAATATGATTCCGAATATAAGAACAAGCGTTATTGCCAGCCATGCATTCATTCCTATGTTCTGCATTGAATAAGCAAGCATCATGCAGATAAGTCCGACTACAGAGCCGATTGAAATATCAATGCCTCCTGTAATCATAATGACTGTCATCCCTGCTGCCGCAATTATAAGGCCAGCGTTATCGATGAGCATATTGAGAAACGTCTGGAATTTGCCGAAACCTGTATCATTGAAAATAATAATTCCGGCAATGTACATAAGTATGAACAATATTATAGTAACGCTTAAAAGGAAGTTACTCCCGTCAAGTTTCTTTTTCAGAAATCTGAAATTCATTTTGCAGCCTCCTGTACAGCCGTATGACGCAGTTTGTATGCCGCCCATATCCGTTTGAATTCATCAGATTGCAGCGTGACGATGAGCACAACGACAACTGCTTTGTAAACCGGCAGCTGATCACCGGAAACGCCCATCGCGTATAAACCCGTCGTAAGTGCCTGAATCGTTATAGCGCCGATAACCGAACCGGCGATGTTGAATTTACCGCCGCCGAGACTGTTGCCGCCGAGAGCTACGGCAAGGATTGCGTCGAGTTCCATGTTAAGGCCGATATTATTCGCATCACTGGAATAAATCCGGCTGGAAGAGATGAGGCCAGCAAGTCCCGAAGAGAAACCGCAGAACACATATGTGAAGAAAATAATAAGAGTGGAATTTATACCGACAAGCCTGCCGGCTTTGGGATTAATGCCGACCGTTTCGATATATAATCCCAGCGCAGTCCGCTTCAGCAATAGTACAGTGAGCAGGACAAACGCAGCCGCTATAAATACCGGCGTTGGTATGACACATCCCGGCATAAATCCGCCGATGTGCTTAAACGATTCCATTCGTACGTAAAGAATCTGACCGGGCACCATGATTCCGTTTATTTCACGGGCGCTGAGCAGCTGCGCAATGCCTCGTCCTGCCGTAAACAGAATGAGCGTTGCAATCATCGGCTGGATATGCAGTTTTGAAACAAGCAGTCCGTTGAATGCACCACATACAGTTCCGGCAAGAAGACACATGAATACAGCAAAGGCGATTGGTACCGCATATGCATCGTAGCTTGAACCGAGAAGCCGCACGCATACAGCCGCAGCTACCGCCTCAATAGCACCTACGGAAATATCCGTTCCGCGGGAAGATGCGACGGCCAGCGTCATTCCGACCGCAAGAATTATTAATTCACATGAGCGGTTCAGAATGTCTATGGTGTATCCGTATAAAACTCCGTTTTGTATCGAAACTCTGAAAAATGACGGTGTTATTGCTACATTAACAACCAGCATGATAATAAGTGCCGTAATCGGCAGGAGCAGCTGGCTTCGTTTCAGCGACTGCCAGGAAAATTTATTTATCGCCATTGTTGTCGCCTCCTGCTATAGCAGTCATGACATCCTGCTGTGTAAGATCATCGTTTTTAAGCTCTCCCACTTTTTTCCCATCCCTCAGAACACACAGCCTGTTTACCGTGCGGAGCATTTCATCGATTTCCGAACTGATAAAAATAATCGTCATGCCTTCCCCTGCAAGCTGAATGACGAGCTTTTGAATTTCCGTTTTTGTTCCTACGTCTATACCCCGTGTCGGTTCGTCCAGTATAAGAAAATCAGGATGAGTAATAAGCCATCTCCCGATAATAACTTTCTGCTGGTTTCCGCCGGACAGCTGCTTAATCAGCGTTTCCGGTGAAGGCGTCTTGATGTTAAGGGCTTTAATATATTTTTCTGCAAGTTCGTTCTGTTTGGCAAGCGGCAGAAGTTTGAATACGCCTGTTTTTGCCTGCAGCGCTATAATCATGTTTTCGCGTACCGACAAATCCGCAATGATGCTTTCTTCCTTTCTGTCCTCAGGCAGATAGGCCATGCCGCACCGCATTGAATCTATCGGCTCAGAAGCTTTGAGCTTTTTGTTTTTAAAGAAAAGAGAACCCGTGTCCGGTTTGTCCGCGCTGTACAATGTGCGCGCAAGTTCCGAACGTCCGGAACCGAGAAGCCCGGTAAGTCCGACGACTTCGCCTTTGTTAATGGTAAGGTCAAAAGGTTTTATCGTTCCTGCGTGGGAAAGACCGACCGCGTGGATTATTTCTTCCTTGCTGGAATCAGCCGTTTCAGCCTGTTGATTGTTCCTGATGGCGGCAAGCTCGTTGAACTCGTGTCCGAGCATCGTAGAGACAAGCTTAATCCGGGGCAGCTCTCCAATCGGAAATTCGCCCTGGAGTTCGCCGTTCCGCAGTACTGTAATTCTGTCGCAGACTTCATACACCTGTTCAAGAAAGTGCGTGACGAATATAATTCCTGTTCCCTTTTCCTTGAGCTTTCTCATAACGTTGAACAGGTTTATAACTTCATGATCGTCAAGGGAACTTGTAGGTTCGTCGAGAATAAGAACCTTACAGTTGAAATTTACGGCGCGTGCAATGGCAACCATCTGCTGGATGGCTACGGAATATTCGCCAAGCGTACGTGTTACGTCAATATGTGCAAGACCAACACCGTTGAGAATTTCTCCGGCACGGTCGTTCATCTTTTTCCAGTCAATGGACAAATACTTTTTCGGCTGATGTCCCACAAAAATATTTTCCGCAACGGACAGATTGGGACAAAGATTCACTTCCTGATACACGGTACTGATACAGTTCTGCTGAGCTTCCTCGGGAGACCTATTGTTAATGGATTTTCCATCAAGTACTATTTCGCCTGAATCGCGTGTATATACACCCGTCAGGACTTTTATAAGCGTGCTTTTTCCTGCTCCATTTTCACCCATCAATGCATGGATTTCACCTTTGCGAAGTGTAAAATCAACATTCTGAAGGGCTTTTACACCCGGAAATGTTATGGTGATGTTTTTCATGGAAAGCACAACATCGCTGTTCATGTTTCCTCCTAATAAAACTCAAGCGGAGTTTGTGCGCCATGGAAAGCGCGGACTGCAGTTGTAAAAACCGGTGGGCAGTACAGCTGTTGTGATAAAAGAATGCGGAGGCATTTTTATCATCCTCTTGATACAGATTTTAAAAAGCCGGAACGGTTATTATTAATTCCGTTCCGGCTGTTATTCATAATTGAATTAAAAAAGGCCGGTGAATCAGTATTTGCGGTTCGGCAGTTCTTTTGCTGCGTTATCCTGGTCAAATACACCTTCAGTTACGTACTGAATCTTTTCTACTTTTTCGCCCTTCTCAAGCTTCTGGATGATTTCGGCGACACGCGGACCGTGAAGCGGGTTGCATTCACATGCGCAGTTGATTTCACCTGCAATCATTCTGTTGAAAGCTTCGTGAACAGCATCGAAGGAAATGATGATAATATCTTTTCCCGGTTTTTTTCCTGCTGCTTTGATAGCATCAATAGCACCGAATGCTTCGTTATCATTTTCGCAGAAAACAACATCGATATTCGGATATGCTTTAAGGAAGGATTCCATAACTTCCTGTCCTTTTGCCTGTGTAAATTCTCCAGTCTGTTTGGCAAGAAGATGGTATTTCGGATTCTTTGCAAGACCTTCAGTGATTCCCTGTGTGCGGCCGACCTGAGCAGAAGAACCGATAGTTCCCTGTATAAGAACAATGTTAAGGTCATCCTTGTCGCGTCCGATTTTCTTCACATACTTGTTAAGCCATACAACAGAATCCTGACCTTCTTTGAGGAAGTTTCCACCGACCCAGCAGGTATAAAGACTGTCGTCGGACAGTTTCATCTGGCGGTCAGAAAGAATTACCGGAATTCCGGCTTTTTTGGCTTCTTTAAGAACTGTTTCCCAGCCTGTTTCTACAACCGGAGCGACTACAATGTAATCAACATCCTGCTGGATAAAGTTACGGATAGCTTTTATCTGATTTTCCTGTTTCTGCTGGGCATCATCGAAAATAAGCTTATAACCGTTGGCTTCAGTAAATGTACTCTTGAACGACTCAGTATTGGCAGTACGCCAGTCTGATTCAGCGCCGACCTGAGCATAGCCCACGGTAATCATTTTTTTGCTGCTTGTTGTCTTTTTCTTTCCTGCGGCAAAGCTTGCGCTGCATACAAGCGCAGCAATCAGTGTAATAGCTGCGATTCTCTTGATTTTCATATAAGTCCTCCTATTTAGAACTTTATAATAGAAGAATAACCCCTGATTTTTCCGAAGTACATGAGAATTTTTCTCGAATTTTGTACAAGTTTTTTGGAAGAAACTGAAAGAAGCCTTTTAACACAATAATTCATAAAAAGGTTGATTTTTTTACGAGAAACAGGAGATTTTTTACTCAGGTTTTGATATACATCTGTAACAAGTAAAAATAAACTAACTATTAAATTTATTTAATTACATTAATTAAAAAATATTACTTGTAAAAATTTAAAAATGAAGTAAAATATTAGTAATATGTTATCAGACACAGGAGGATTTTTAGCATGAAAAATGAAGTAAAATTTGCTGTTTCAATCGTATTTGCAGCCTTCATAGCAATGAGCAGTACCATATGGGCTGATGAGGCTCCGGCTGTCCCGGGGGATGTCTTAACGGGAGCAGCAGGCATTGACGATGAGGAAAAAAATGCAACCTATAATCTTGCCGATGTAAAGGTCGAAAGATGGTCTGCAGACGGTGGAAAGAACTATCTGCATACAGGTAATCTGTGGTCCAAGCTTCAATATGAAGACGGAGGGGACTGGCAGGCTGATTTGTCGAAGTATTGTTCATTTATCGACACCGGCGACGGCGACAAAATGATTGCATTTACCATGCCGATGTCCGTTCATTACGGATGGATACAGAATTTCAGCGAGCAGGGAAAGTCTCCGAAAGCAGTGAAGAATCTTGTCTGGAAAATGAGAATGTATATCCCCGCAGAATTCTGCACAACAGATAAAAATGCGCCTGACGTCAGATTCCTCGTCCGTGATGATCAATGGAATCTGAAATATATTAAACTCGACGATTCCGATATCATCCCGTTCAGTACAATTGGCTCCGGCTGGCATACCGTTGTACTTGATTTTGCAAATAAAACATATGATTTCGGCGGAAAGAAAGGGAGTTTGAAACTTCCGTCCGTGAGAAAGGCAAATGGAATTGAAATTGTGTTTAATGGCAAAGGAATGAAAGACGTTTATCCGCTCTATATAGACTGGCTTTCCATAGAAGGCCTTCAGTAATTTGTAAGATACAGTAATTCTTGAGCACTAATGTAAAAGGCTTGATTCCATACCGGACCAGGCCTTTTATTCTTGACATCGTTCCCGTTCTTTTGCTATAGTGCATGTATTCCTTTTTGGGGGTGTAGCTCACCTGGCTAGAGCGCTTGCATGGCATGCAAGAGGTAGTCGGTTCAAGTCCGATCATCTCCATAGAAAAAAATACCGTGGTCTTATCTGACCACGGTATTTTTGTTAACACATCATCAAAGACTTGAACCGACTACCGGAGTGAGCGCGCGGCAAGTGCCGCGAAAAGGTGCCATGGATGGCACCGGCAGCGAACGGAGGCGCCGCAGCGGGAGTTGCCAGGAAGGCAACGACCGGAGCGGGGTGGTTCAAGTCCGATCATCTCCACTATTATAAAACCTTTACCTGTAAAATATCCTTTTTCAGGCTTCCTGCGAATCGAAAAGTTTCCTGAACGTGCCATATAATCGTTTCCCAAAAATTGATGAATTCCATACCGATAATTTTAAAATATCCGGCCGGAAAAAACAAAATTCCATTACAGGAAAAATGATTTTCCTTGTAATGGTAAAGGATTTTCCACGCCATAGAAAATTATTTTCCCTGTAATGGAAAATAATAATTTCGGTTGTATTATTTTATTCTTAAAATAATGCTGTTTTTTAAAGAGATACAATAAACCTTCTATTATTTTACTGCCGGAAGTATTTGTTCTCCTCCAATGACGGGTGATATACTGCAATAACAAAGGAAAAATAAGTGAAAAAAAATATACGCAAAATTATTTTGGGTCTTGGTGCGGATATTTGCGGGATCGCAAATGTATCAAGATTTTCAGATGTTGGTAGAGAATATCAACTCGGCACTATTTGGGATAATTGTAAATCAGTGATTGTATTTGGCATTGCCCTGCCTGAGAGTTTTTATGACATACAATCAAGACTTATTTATACCCATTTTATCGCCATGGCAACACAAAAGGTAGACGAAATTTCATTCACAGCAGCAAGAGAAATTGAGAAAACTGAAAAAATAAAGGCATTACAAATTCCAGGCGATAACCCCTGTGAGTATTGGAATGCTGACCGCTTAACTTCGGGAGCCCTCCTTATTGATTCTTCACTTGAATCCGATGAATTAAGTGAAGAACTGTGTATTCCAAACTGTCACCTTTGCCTTGATAATTGCCCTGCCGGAGCCATAAGTAATAAAACCGTTAATCAGAAAAAATGCAGGCTCAATACCTACAAGACTACTGAAAGGGGATTTGATACGATTTAGTGCTGCAAATGCAGGTCAATCTGGCCTCATAAGTATTGGAAAAAATATAAAAATAAAATCAGCTTGACAAACACAAACAACAACAGTAATGTAAGTAATTGATTACTTACATAAGGAGAAATAAATGTCTATCCCTAACGCAATAAGAGGTTTTTTACTGTTTTCCGTTGCAAGCAGTATTGTTCCAGCTGGTGCAGAAACCGCTGTTACCAGGCAGCTTGAATCATTCAATTCGGTCATCCTCAATGGTATCGGCATCGTTCACATTCACAAAGGAGCTCAAAGTATTAAGCTTGCGGGTAATGAATCAAGTCTTAAGGTATTTGAAACGTCTGTTAAAAATGGTAACCTTACTATGGGGTTTGGGAAATCTATTTGTCTGCATCCTTTCAAAAAATATGAACCGTTAGAAATAGATATCTGCATGCCTGAAATAAAAAAGATTACAATAAATGGAAACGGCATTATTAAAACTGACGAATTTGATTTCAGCTCACTTACTGTTGTCTTGAATGGAAATGCAACTGTAGAGACAGCAGGAACAACACCTTCTCTTATTTTAAATTGTACGGGAAATGCCAAATTTTCCGGCTTCTCCCTGTCAGCACAAAAAGTTAATGCCAAGTGTACAGGTAATGTATATGCCGAAATTTATGCTGAAGAAAATTTAGTTGCTTCAGTAACTGGTTCCGGAAAAATAATATACCATGGAAACCCGAAAATAGAGAAAAAAACAAGCGGTATTGGAGAGATTCTAAAGGACAATAATTAAAAACAATTTTGAAAGCCAGTCTGATTTTAAGTCAGTATCGTGTATTTATTCATAAAGAATTTTATGGATTTTCGGCCAAGTAACCGGCAAATACAAAAATTTTGCAGATGGATCGGATATACAAAAGATGGTAAATAAGGAAACATTCTACGTTGTATGCTGGACAGATAAAAATGTTTTCAATATCATGGAAAAATATGATGACAAACAATAGCAAAAAAATGGGCAGGCCACTCCGGTCAGATACTGAACAACCAACAGATCAGAAGATTCTTGATACAGCAATTTTACTTTTTTCAAAATATGGATATGACAAAATTTCTGTCAGGGAAATGGCAGAAGGTGCAGGCATTTCAGAAGGTGCAATATACCGGCACTTCAAAGGAAAAGAGGATATTCTCAGGGCTATATTCAATAAAGCAGAGCAGTTTATTTATACGCCCCTGCCAATTGAGGAAGACACAGATGGTGGTTCTATTTTTTCCGGTTTATTAACACCTCTGCCGGCCATTATCCGCAGCAATCCTCAGATGATTTTGATACTCCGGATAATGTATGCTGAAATGTACCATGATAAAAAGATACAAGAATATTTTCTTGAACATTATGGGGAAAAATCAGATTTATATTTGGAAAAAATTTTTCAAAGAGAGATTGAAAAGGGAAGAATAATAAAATGCGATGTAAGAAATCTTGCCCGTATATTTAATGCTTTTCGAGCCAGCTGGGCATTTGAAACATTTTTACTCGAAAAGGAGCCTCCTCTCTCGGATGAAGAAATTCTCCGGGATTTAGAGGGTCCTGTCAGTTTTTTTGAAAATCTTTTTTTACAGAACAAACAGTATCATGACTCAAATGCTGATGGTAGTGATAGATAACAACATATAACCTTCAAGAGGAAAAACTACTATGTTTGATGTAAGTGTATCAGTCTTACAGAAAGTCACAGGCATCAAAGGAAACGGATGCAGGAACATCAGACAGAAGAAGCAATCAGAAAAGTTGGAAAGGCGATGGGAGACATCCCTATAACGAAAAAACATCATTCGGTGTAATTCATTTTCAGGGAGGTCTCTATGACTCAGGTAAAGGAACCTCTGAAAACTTCAGTTTTCAGAGGTTCCTTTAATAATTTTTTATTTCCTTACTAATTAAGTGCTGCATAGATTTTTTCCAGATTTTCTTTCTGGCGTTCCAGATACGTTTTTCCGTCTTCCGGCCCTTCAACGGTTGCAATAGTCTTTACGGTTGCACCAATTTCGTTTGCAAGTGTTTTTGAGACTGCAGGGCTTACCATATCTTCAACGAAAATAGTTCTCACGTCTTTCTGCCTGCAGTAATCAACTAATCCTGCAAGCTGCTTTGCGCTTGGTTCACCTTCTGCAAAAACATCTTCAACACTATTCTGTTCAAGTCCGAAATCACGGCAGAAATAGGCGAATGCCGCATGTCCTGTAACAAAACTTTTTCTTTTTGACGCTGCAAACTTGCCTGCATATTCAGTTTTAAGATCATTAAGTGTTTTGATATATGATTTTGCATTTTCTGCATAATATTGTGCATTTGCAGGATCTGCCTTCTCAAGTGTTGCAGCGATATTGTTTACTTCCTGTACGGCGCCTGACAGGCTCAGCCAGAGGTGCGGGTCGAACTGCCCGTGTTCTTTAATTTCCCTGGGATCAGTATTGCTGATAGCGGCAGCCCCTTCAGAAGCATTGACTGCAATAAGTTTTGGATTATTGGCAGCTGCAACTGCCTTCTCTGCCCAGGCTTCCATGCCGAGACCGTTATAAACAAAAACCGCAGCTTTGCTGACAGCAGCCATATCCCTCGCTTTTGGTTCAAACTCATGAGGTTCTATACCGGCCGGGGTCAGTGTTACGACGGTAACTTTATTACCGCCCACTGCTTTCGTAAATTCAGCCATGGCGTCAAAACTTGCAGCTACAGAGAGCTTTCCGCTCGTATCTTTCTGCCCACCGGCAAAAGCCGAAGCTGAGAGTAAGAACAGCATGCATAAAATTGAAACTGTTGATAAAATATTCTTTTTCACGTAAACCTCCTGAAATAATATTGCAAATTATTTGCAATTTGTGCTAAACTAGTGCGTTCTCCTGAAAAAGTCAAGAGAAAACGCGGAGGTATGATAAAAATACATCAGTGTATTTTTATCAACAGTTGCTGTTCAAGCGTTGCTTTCACAACTACGATTTACGGCATCCGTGCCATACCGCTACGTGGAGTTTTTATAGGAGTTTTGATGATTAGTGCTGAAGGGCTTTATTTTTCGTATACAGGAACAGCGCCGTATATTTTGAAGAATCTTTATTTTAGCGCTGAAAACGGCGATTATATTTCAATTTTGGGAAGTAATGGAGCTGGAAAAAGTACACTGGTAAAACTCCTGCTCGGATTACTGACTCCGCTGAAAGGAACGGTTTTCGTCAATGAAGAACGGACCGCTTTTGTTCCTCAGACCAACGATCTTGCCGATTCGCACTTTCCGATTACGGTACGCGAAATGCTCGATTCATACAGGCGTCTCTTGAAAATCAAGGATAGGAACAGAACGGAGCAGGCTCTTGAGGCCGTTGGAATGCAGTCACTGTCGGACAGGTTGCTCAGTGCACTTTCGGGTGGACAGCGGCAGAAAGTGTTTATTGCACGGGGGATTATCGGAGATCCGTCCCTTATTATCCTTGATGAACCTTCTGCCGGGGTCGATGTGGACAGCAGAAAAGAAATATATACCTATCTCAAAAAACTTAATGTTGAAAAACAGGTAACAATTCTTTCTGTTGAACACAATCTGGAAGCTGCCGTTCATAACTCAACGGCTATTTATCATATGTCCGGCGGCAGCGGACATATGTGTAATCCGGAGACATATCACAGGGAACTATTATTTGCCAATGGAGGTGTGCTGCAATGATTCTGAGTTATACGTTTTTTCAAAATGCACTTATAGTTTCAGTTCTTATAGGTATCCTTTTACCGATGATAGGTGTTTTTCTTGTATTACGGCGTTACTCAATGATTGGCGATACGCTTGCCCATGCATCTCTGGCAGGTGTTGCAGGTGGTCTCCTGTTTGATGTAAACCCGATACTGGGAGCCTTTGTATTTACCGCATTCGCAGGGGCATTGATAGAATTTCTCAGGGGATTTTTCAAAAAATATTCGGAAATTATTCTCAATATCATTCTTGCAATCGGGGTGGGCGTGGCTATTACGATAATCAGCTCGGGAAAACTGCATGCAAATGCCAATTCGTTCCTCTTCGGTTCAATTCTGACTGTAACAAACGAAGATGTCCTCACCGTCCTCTGCCTGAGTATTGCGGCTGCTGTAACGTTGTTTTTTTTATACGATCAGCTTATTTATACAGTCTTCGATGAAGATGCCGCGCGTCTTGCAAAAGTTAAAGTCAGGCTGATTAATTATGCGTTTTCTATTCTTGTTGCTGCGGCAATTTCTGTTTCTATCCGGGTTGTCGGGATGATGGTCATCGGGTCAATGATTGCACTCCCCGTTGCCACTGCCATGCAGGTGGCAAAAAGCTTCAAAGGGACCGTTCTCTGGTCAATCATTTTCAGTCTTATCGATATTGTGAGCGGGCTCTTTCTTTCGTATTTTTTTAACGTCGCACCGGGCGGTTTTACCGCACTCCTGTCGGCTCTTATTCTGCTGGTAATCATCGGGATAAAAGTCATCAGCAGGAGAATTACCGCCGGACGGCTTGAAATGCAGGAGTAACATTCAGCGGTGCAAAATCTGAAGGCCGCTGTGCTTTCATCTGTAAGGTATCATTTAGTTTTGTGTTAGTTTTTTGTTGTACCCTGCAAAGTTGCTTGCTTCTGCAGAGGGAGCGCCGTATAGTTCTGTTATGAAAAACAGAACAGGCAGAAAACGACTGGCATTTTCATGTGCAGGAGAAGGCTTCGGACATATTGCGCGGATTGTGGCATTGAGCGAGTATCTCAAAAAGGAATACGATATTATTTATTTTATTCCCCGTACAGTCAAAGAATTCCTGCAGCAGCACCTGGGCGGAGTTGAAATTATTATTGTTCCGTCATTTCATTTTGTTTTGGAAAATCACGGTATTGATTATGTAAAAACGGCGGCAGGAAATATTCCGTACATTTTTCGGTTCAGAAAAATAGTTTCCGTGATAAGGTCGCAGCTGTCGTCCTGCCGTATAGATGCGCTTGTCTGCGATTTTGAACCGTTTGTTTCCCGGGCTGCGCTCTCGCTCGGTATTCCGCTTATGAATTTCAGTCATCCCGGAATACTGATAAAGACACTGCCTCTTACCCCTGCAGGAATTATCAGCAGGCTTGTTGCAAGATTTATGACGCCGGGCGCACAGGTTACGGCCTTCTGTTCGTTTTATAACGGAGAAGCTGGTCCCGTGATACGGAACGAAATACGTATGCAGAAACCGACTGCGGGAAATTATTTTCTTGTTTATACAAAACACGATTCCCGCAGAAAAATGATAAAAGCATTGAAAAAATTTCCTGAATATCAATTCAAAATATATCCTGGTGCAGGCGTAGATTTTGCAGAAGCGCTTGCCGGATGCCGTGGTGTTATAGCTCCTGCCGGCCATCAGTTAATATCGGAAGCCCTGTACCTCGGTAAACCGGTACTTGCGTTCCCCCAGAAAGGGCAGTATGAACAAACCGTGAATGCACGGATGCTGCAGAAAGCCGGACGCGGAATGTACGGCAGACTCCGGTATGCAGAACAAGACATAAAGAAATTTTTTACTCTGATAGATGCATTTCCGTTTCCGCCGGATCCTTTCGAGCGGTTTTGTTTTACGGACGACACACCTCACGTTATTGCTCTTATACACCGGTTTGTTTTCGAAAATACTGTTCTTACGAATGGCGCGCCGGTACATACTTATACGTACATCGACGCGTTCCTTGAAAAAATGGCGCTCATACAGGAACGGCTCAATTCAGACAGAACGTCTGCGTGACGGTGGAAACATATCGCCGGAATAAGTACCGGTGTTACGCTCCGGTTTAATACTGATAAATTATAAAATACATAATTTCTAACACAAGATGAATAATCCGCACTTGATTTTACGCTAGACTCCTTTTATGCTTATTCAGAGCATCTCTGAAAACTGAAGTTTTTAGAGATGCCTTTTGTAAAGTACATCCGGATTTTAAAAATCTGAAGGCGGGAAATTCATGAAAAAGAACTATGTTCTTGATACGAATGTCCTTATTCACACTCCGTACGCGCTTGCATCATTTGAAGACAATCGTATTATTCTACCTCTTGCGGTAATTGAAGAACTTGACGGGATTAAAAAAGCAGAAGGCGAAAAAGGCCGGAACGCCCGGCAGGCAATACGGTTTCTTGAACAGTTCAGAACCGAGGGTAACCTGCTTGAAGGCGTAAAGCTGCCCTGGGGCGGAGAGCTGAAAATTGAAATCAATCATATTGATGTTGATTTACCGGCCGGGTTCAATCCGTCAAGCCCTGACAACAGGATTCTCAAAGTCTGCAAGGGACTTATGGACAAGAATGAAAAAGTCATTCTTGTTACAAAAGATATGGTTGTCAGAATCAAGGCTCAGATTATGGGTATCCCTGTTGAAGATTTTACGACCGACCAGGTTCCGACAGATACCGAGTCATATGCGGGAAGGCAGGAAGTATATGCGCCGGAAAATCTGCTTGCCGGTTTCAGGAAAGACGGGATTCCGGCAGATAAGGTGTATACGGTTAATGAGCAGGGCAGTCCCGTTCCTGTCGATTCAGTCGAAAACGAATTTTTCATAATTCATTCTGATGTGGACCGGAAAACGTCGCTGCTCGGCAGAAAATCCGGGAATAACATAATTCCTTTGAAATATGAAAAAAGGAATCCGTTCGGCGTAAGGCCCAAGAACGTCGGACAGAAATTTATTCAGGAAGCGCTCCTTCTCCCTGCTGCAAAAATTCCACTCGTCATTATAAAAGGCCCTGCAGGAACGGCAAAGACATTTTACAGCCTTGCGGTCGGGCTTGATAAAATAGTCGACCATAACGGGGAAGAGTACCGGAAAATACTTGTCTGTCGTCCCAACGCACAGTTCGACGAAGATATCGGATTTCTTCCCGGTTCGGAAAAGGAAAAAATATCTCCGCTTATGCGCCCCATCCTTGACAACCTTGAAATACTGTTCGGCTGCCAGATTGCACATAAGAAATCGCAGACAACGGAAGATATTCAGACGTCCATCAGTTATCTGTTTGACGGCGGAATGATAGAAGCACAGGCAATGAATTTCATGAGGGGCCGTTCAATAACAGGTTCGTGGCTTATTATCGACGAAGCGCAGAATCTGACACCCCGTCAGGTAAAGGGAATTATTACCCGGGTTGGCGAAGGGACAAAAGTTATCCTTGTCGGAGATCCGGCACAGATTGACAATACGCTGCTTGACGAACGTTCGAACGGACTCAGTTATGCTGCCGACCGCATGAAGGGCAGCCCGCTCTGCGCCCAGATTACGATGTTTTCGGAAGAATGTGAACGCTCTGAACTTGCGCTTGATGCAGGCAAGAGAATGTAAAGGTGCATTCTGCCGGCGGTATGATATGCCGGAGCCTTGTGCTGCGGCATTATTTTTTAAACTTACAGGTCAAAAAAGTTGACAGGCTGGTAATAATCTTTCATACTTTTTGTATGGAATACAGAAATTTTTGCGGAGACAGAGTATCTGTTCTTGGTTTCGGCTGTATGAGATTCCCTCAGACTGCCGATGGTCATATTAATAAACCGGCTGCGGAAGCTATGCTTGATGCAGCGCGCAAAGCAGGAGTGAACTACTTCGATACGGCGTATCCGTACCACAATGGAGAAAGTGAACCGTTCGTGGGTGCATATCTTTCAAAGCTGCCCCGGGAATCTTTTTTTGTCGCCACAAAACTTCCTGTGTGGGAGGTAAATTCACTTGAAGATGCCCATACGCTCTTTCAGAAGCAGCTTGGCCGTCTTCAGCTGAAATATGCTGATTTTTATCTGCTGCATGCCCTTGATAGGGGCAGATTTGAAAAAATGGTAAAACTCGGCGTTGTCGACTATCTTCTTGAGGAACAGAAAGCGGGTAGAATCAGACATCTTGGTTTTTCGTTCCACGACGGATATGATACATTCGAGCTGATAGTGAAATACAGAAAATGGGATTTCTGCCAGATACAGTACAATTATATGGATACTGAAGAACAGGCGGGGGAACGGGGCCGCAGTCTTGCGGAACAGAACGGCATCCCGCTTATTATCATGGAGCCGGTAAAAGGCGGTTCGCTTGCCAATCTGCCTCCGGAAATTGTCAGTCCGTTTACGGCAATTCATTCTGCCTCAACGCCTGCGTCATGGGCGCTTCGTTTTGCAGCGGGAAAAGGCGGCGTAAAAGTCGTCCTGAGCGGTATGTCGACCGAAGGGCAGCTCAGAGATAACCTTGCAACATTTTCACCATTTGTTCCCCTTGATGCGCAGGAAGAAGCTGCGGTTGTTTCCGTCCGTAAAGCGATTAAGACCCGCATCCGCAACGGCTGTACGGCATGCCGTTACTGTATGCCGTGCCCGTACGGTGTAGACATTCCTCGTAATTTCAAAGTCTGGAACGACTGGGGAATGTACGGGAACAAAAACAGTGTTTCATATGACTGGAAGATGATGACATCTGACAAAGCGAATGCAGAACTCTGCAGAAAGTGCGGGGCGTGCGAGACGAAATGTCCGCAGAAAATTCATATCAGAGATGATTTGGAAACGCTCGGGAAAGAGATTTCCTCCATTGTGTCTGCAATGTAACCACCAAAATTATTAATAACAAAGGGGCTGCTCGTGAGAACGAACAGCCCCTTTGTATATTTGTTTTTGCTTTATCTTGTAAGTTTTCTGTACGTGGTGCGTTTTGGAACTCCGGCTTCCTCGCCGAACTGTTCTTTTTTCCACTCGGCATATTCTGACCAGTTGCCTTCGAACCAGCGTACTTCGCTGTTGTTTTCAAACGCGAGGATATGCGTGCAGATACGGTCAAGGAACCAGCGGTCGTGGCTTACGACAAGCGCACAGCCGGCAAAGTCTTCCAGAGCTTCTTCAAGTGCGCGTACTGTCTGGACGTCGAGATCGTTTGTCGGTTCGTCGAGCATGAGTACGTTTCCTGCTTCCTTGAGCATCATACCCAGGTTCAGCCTGTTTTTTTCGCCGCCCGACAGCACGCTGATTTTTTTGTTCTGGTCGGCTCCGTTGAAGTTGAACCACGAACAGTATGCGTGCGCGTTTACCTCACGTACGCCGCCTTCAAGCGCGCGGCCTTTTTCATCCACGGCGCCGAGTTTTATTAAATCCTGTCCGCCGCCCAGCTGTTCAAAAACTGTTTTGTTCATGTCGAGTTTTGAACGCATCTGGTCTACGTATACAAGCTTTACCGTGGAACCGACTTTAATAAATCCGCTGTCCGGCTTTTCTCCGCCGTCCTTTCCGTCGAGGCGGTCGACGGTCTGGCCTGCAGCGTCTGCAATCAGCTTGAAAAGTGTCGTCTTACCTGCGCCGTTAGGGCCGACTATACCGACGACAGCTCCTGCCGGAACTTGGAAGTTCAAATTTTCAAAGAGCAGCTTGTCTCCGAACGCTTTGGTAATGTCGTGCGCTTCTATAACAACACCTCCGAGCCGTGGGCCGGCAGGAATGGAAATCTGAGTATCCTTAAATTGTGTCTTACCTTCCTGAGCAAGAAGTTCGTTGTAGCGCGTGATATGTTCTTTATGTTTTGCCTGACGCCCTTTAGCTCCCATGTGTATCCACTCAAGCTCACGCTGCATTTCTTTCCGGCGTTCGCTTTCGCCTTTTTCTTCCTGCTCAAGCCTCTTTTCCTTCTGTTCAAGCCAGCTTGAATAGTTTCCTTTAAATGGATATCCTTCGCCGCGGTCAAGTTCGAGTATCCAGCCGGCAACATCGTCAAGAAAGTAGCGGTCGTGCGTGATTGCAATAACCGTTCCCGGATAGTCGTTAAGGTGCTTTTCCAGCCACGCAACTGTTTCCGCGTCAAGATGGTTTGTCGGTTCGTCAAGCAGCAGAATGTCAGGCTGTTCGAGCAGCAGCCTGCAGAGTGCGACGCGGCGGCGTTCTCCGCCGCTCAGTACGTCTACAATCTGATCTGCAGGCGGGCAGCGGAGTGCGTCCATTGCGAGCTCAAGGTTGTTGTCCAGATTCCATGCGTCCATTACGTCGAGTTTTTCCTGCAGTTCAGCCTGGCGTGCGCCGAGCTTGTCGAAATCCGCATCAGGATCGCCGAATGCTTCGTTTACTTTGTCGAATTCGGCGAGCATGTCTGTTATCTGTTTTACGCCTTCGCTTACGATTTCCTTTACTGTTTTCCCGGGAGCAAGCTGAGGTTCCTGTTCAAGGTACCCGATTGTATATCCCGGAGCCAGTTTTGTTTCTCCTGTAAAATCAGTATCAATGCCTGCAAGAATTTTAAAAAGGCTTGATTTTCCCGAACCGTTCGGACCGATGACGCCTATTTTTGCGCCGTAATAATACGAGATACTGATGTCTTTAAGAACGACTTTCGTACCGTATGCGCGGCTCACGTCATCCATAGTGTAAATGATTTTTTTATCGTCGAATGTCTTTGCCATATAACTACTACTATATATGAGTCCCACGCAAAAGTCAAAGATAATGCCCCGTTACAGATGAGTAGATGCGTGGAAGTCAAAAAAGGTATATACTGTTATAAGAAACCGGTGTATTAACGGTTTGCATCAATAGTAAGGAAAATACTGATTAAATCATTGAGATTTAATCAGTGTGTTTCAGTCGCGCGAGTTCAGCTTGACCTTTTACAGGAGGAAAACATGACTACAAAAATTATTACAGTGAGCAGACAATTCGGAAGCGGCGGACGCATAATTGCTCAGAATGTCGCAGAGAAGCTTGGCTGGAAATATTATGACAGGGATTTGATAGAAAAAATTGCGGAAAAAAGCGGACTGGCTAAAGAATTTATTGAAGAACGCGGAGAATATGCCACATCCGGACAGAATCTTGTATACAGTGTACCGTCGGAATTCGGCGGATTTTCGTCGGGTCAGTCAGTTTTCGACAAGCTGTATGTCATCCAGTACAATATTATTAAAGAACTTGCAGATAAAGAACCATGTGTTATTGTCGGGCGTTGCGCCGATTATGTGCTGCGTGAACGGAAAGACTGCTTTAACGTGTTTATCTATGCCGGTATGGATTTCCGTATTCAGCGCGCAACGGAAGGGTATAAAATCGAAACAAAGAATATAAGCAAATTTCTTGAGGACAGAGATAAACGGCGCAGACTGTATTATAAATATAATACAGACCGGACATGGGGTGATGTTGCGAATTATGATATGTGTTTAAAAAGCGACAGTATCGGCATGGATAAGTGTGCACAGCTTATTCTTGATGCAATCAGCAGATAATCTCCGGAATATCTTCCGGTCTGATAATAAAGGGAAAGCGTGAATCAGGGCGCTTTCCCGGCTCCTGAACTGATTGTATCGGTTTTATGCCGAGTTTCTGTGCGCCTTCAAGGATGTACGGCATATCGTCAACAAAGACTGTCTGTTCCGCCGGCAGTTCCATCTTGCCAAGCGCGTCTTTATACATAGCAGGATTTGGTTTAAATACACCAAGGTCGCAGCTGAATGTGGCGCAGTCAAAATACTGCATGATGTCGAAATATGCAAGCTGTGTCCTTACGGACGGCCATGTGTCGGAAATTATTCCAAGCTTGAAGCCCTTCTGTTTTAATTTTTCAAGAGTTTCTCTCGTTCCTTCAAAAAGCTCGTAATTATGCATGTTGTACGTTCTGTCATGGGCAATACCGGCTGCTGTCTTGTGCGTAATGCCTAGCGATGGCAGTACCTTTCCGATTATTTCGTAATAATTAACAAACTGTTTTTCCTCTTCTTCCTCTGAACTGACTTTGTGGTTCTTTGACAGATAATCAAATCCTTCTGAAAGGGCCGCTTTCAGTTCAAGCGGAGAGACTCCGGAAAGCGCTGTCTGATTGCATGACTGACAGAAAAAAGACGTAAGCATCCAGTCCCCGTTGCGGGGAAATTCCAGTGTCCATCCCAGGTCAAAAAAAATGCCCTTTATATTTTTATATACCAGCTGCTTTTTCTGCGGCAGCGTTTTGCGCATTATGACGATATTTTTTGTTTCACGGTATCGGGAAAATCCGCTCTTCGCATAAAGAGCTTCCGGTCCGTGATGCTGATATATGCCGGTCATATCCTTAGACACATATCCTTCTATAAATTCGTATCCCTCTGATACGGCATCTGCGCAGGCTCGTTCAAGAAGTTTGAGCGCAATTCCTCTGCCTCTGTACTGCGGTGCAATATCAAAACAATATACAGCTTTTACCCTTCCGTCTGTTGTATATTTCTCATTGTCTGCTATGCGGCAGTAACAGCGTTTGTCATCGGTGTTGCACCAGCCGACGACTTTCCCATTGTCATATGCGAGATAGCCGTTCATCATACCGGTCCTGATAAGCTCGTCCGCCCGCTGCCTGCGCGAATGGCGTCCCCTGGTGTCAAGAATTTTTTCTGCATCATCGCGAAGATGACTTTCAAGGCAGTAACATCCTGCCCATTCCGGGTGGTCACTGAAAGCATCTGTGTCAAAATACGACAGGAAGTCGTCCGCAAGAGAAGGAGTGAGTTGTTTTATAAGTAGTGTCATCATTTTTTACTTCGGACGACTCTCATTCCGATAAAATTATAACGGGAGGCAGGACTCCCGCAGTTTCTGAAGAAGGGAGAACAGTCTGACGGTTCTGCATTCCATGCACCTCCGCGCCCCATGCGGTCGGTGTTTTCGATGGTGCGTACAGCTCCGTGAGGATTTACGGATGCTCCGGATTTATAGCAGTCATACCAGTCCCAGCACCATTCCCATACATTGCCGAACAAATCGTAAAAACCGAGAACGGAAGGTACTTTTATACAGACGGAATGAGTCATGCACTCACTGTTGTTTTTGTTCCATGAGTGATTTTCGTCGGAATCTTTTAATACTTTTTTCTGGCCGTCATGTGCACCGCCGCGTGCGGCATATTCCCATTCCGCTTCAGTCGGCAGCCTGTATCCGTTTACATCCCAGCGGCATTCAACATTATCCCACATACTGTTCTGCTCTTCGGGTATTTTTCCCCATTTGTCAGGATTGTCAATTCCACCGATTAAATAACATGGTGTAAGGTTTTCCGCCATGCTGCGCCTGTTGCAGTAGACATATACATCATAATGACTTATGTGTTCAACAGGACGTCTTGACTGCGTTTCACCGTTGAACGGGTTGTCGGAAAAATATGATGGATTGTTTCCCATGATTTTTTTCCATTCAGACTGAGTAACTTCATGTTCAGCCATATAAAAACTATCCAGAGTGACCGTATGCACTGGACGTTCATCAGCCATACCTGTTGCAGAACCCATTTGAAATGTACTGCCTTCAACCAAAATCATCATATTCCAACTATTATATCATACAAATCCGGATTTGACACGTAAAAAAATTCTGGCTCCTCAATTCAGCTGCAATATGTGTCTCATTGCTTGAGATTGAGGAAATATGGTATACTCATATGTATGAATAACGACAAAAATGATCTTTGCCCGTGCGGTTCAGGGAAAAAATACGGCGAATGCTGCGAACCGATTATTAATGGAACAGAAAAGGCTCTGACGGCCGAAGTTCTGATGCGCGCACGTTATACTGCTTATGTTGAGCACGCTATAGACTTTATTATCAATACATGTGAAGAAGGCGATGGTATTGCAGACATCGACCGTAAGGCCACGGAAGACTGGAGCAATCAGTCTACATGGCACGGGCTGAGAGTTCTGCATACGGAAAAGGGATTGGAAAGCGACGAAGAGGGCGTTGTCGAATTTGAAGCTGATTATACGCTTCACGGAATGCGCGATGTTCATCACGAGACGGCAGCTTTTAAAAAAGTAGACGGCGACTGGAAGTACACAACAGGTTCGCTCAAAACGACGACCGTAAAACGCGACGGCAAAAAAGTAGGCCGCAACGATCCCTGCCCCTG
>DCFX01000093.1 GCA_002314445.1 Treponema sp. UBA1793 | reverse complement strand
CTTGCGCGCCCCGCACGGACTTTTACAAAGACGACAAGTGAATCATACGTGCGCATCATGTCGTCAAAGCGCAACAGGGACGCACTTTCGGGCAAAATTCCCGAAGAAAAAAAGAAAAAAACAGCTGCTGAAACCGATGCCGTATCAGATAAAAAACAGTCAAATCAGGAATCAGGCCAGGCTGTTTTAAAACTTGCTGTTCCCGGTATTACTCAATTCCCTGACACGCCCGTTATAAAAGTTCTGCAACTGTTCCAGGTTCATTCCGAGTGTATGCTTGTTACAATAGTGGACACGAAGGGAAGGATTCTCGGGATTATGCCGCGCGCCATACTGCTCGATTTATTCGGCAGTCAGTACGGATACAGCCTTCATTCGCATAAATTAATAAAAGATCTGATGATTACTGATTTCCTCACTGTCGACGGGACGGCACCCGTTGAACAGGTTGCCTCAGAAGCAACCTCGCGTGCCGAAGAAAATCTGTATGACCCGATTATAGTTAAAAACAACGGCTGCTATGCCGGAATCGTCACCATTAAAATACTGCTCGACAGTATCGTAAACGTGGAAGTTGCAGAAAGGACAAGGGAAATAAGCCGTAAAAACCGTATGCTTCAGGAACAGCAGATCATACATAAACGCGACATGCGCATGGCAGAACTTGTCCAGAAAAGCTTTTATCCGCCGAAAGCGCCGCATACAGAAGACTGGGACTGTTCATTCGTATTTAAACCGATGTCTTCTGTTTCGGGAGACGTATATGATTTTTATTACGACAAAGACGGCAGGCTTTCAGGCACCGCACTGTTCGACGTATCAGGACACGGCGTCGCATCCGGGCTTGTCGGCATTCTGTCCAAATATCTTGCAGAACAGGTCTTCACATCATACGGCAGCAAACCCCTGGATAAAATGCTCAAACAGTTTAATACAGTGCTTACAAAAGAAAAGGGCATGGTGGAAAATTACCTTACCGGCATCTTTCTGCGGATAAATGGAAATAAAATTGAATACGTCAACGCAGGACATACCGACGTGCTTGTGAAGAAAACCGATCAGGAGAAAAAAGTTTCCGTACTGGGAAGCAATGCAGGTAACTTCCGCGGTTCATTTATCGGGATTGACGGGCTGCCTGACGATTATCGCACCGTGACCAGCGAACTTACCGGTGAAACATATTTACTTCTGTATACCGACTGTCTCGCAGAAAGCAGAAACCTTGCAGGAGACGAACTCGGAACGGAACGCCTTAAAGATATATTCGCCAGGGCTCCCCGCGGCACCGCAAAGGAAGTACTGGCATATGTGCTTGATATATTTGAAGCTTTTACGGAAGCGGTTCCGCTCAGGGATGATCTTACTGCCGTCATAATGAAGTACTGCGGTACATAAAAATGTAGTTCGCGTAGAGTTTAAAATGCACTCAGGGTTAAAAAAAGATTGAGCCGTAAAAACCGGCTCAACCCTGTCGATAGTAATTATTATTAATTCTTTATATCGCCGTTATCTTCTTCTTTCTTTTTATCCATAAAATGTTTCGCAAGCAGGACTGCAAGGACAACTACTGCCGCAATAAGGACAATAATCAGGATAATGCTGAAGAGAGGCATTCCCGCTTTCTTTGCCTGGGCGGGCTCCGGTTCGGGAGTGGGTTCGGGCTGGACGGCCGGTGTTTCCGGCTCTTGGACAGGTGCCGGCTCCGGTTCCGTTACTGCAGGTTGAGGTGCCGGTTCAACAGCGTCGGGAACTGTTTCTTTAATCAGGACAAACGGGATGACAATACGCGTTTTCCCCGGCCAGTTTTTGTACGAACGGGCAAGTCCGATAACAGGTGTCCGGTTGGAAAACACTTCGCGAACACGCACTTGAAAATGATCGCGGAAATATGCTTTATCATTGTAGTGGTTCGTATTCCAGTAACATACTTTTTTTGCAATTACATCAGACTGTTCCATAGGAATGTCGTATGCACGTTCAATATACCCTGATACGACACGGCGCACGTTCTGAATTGTACTGAGCTTGGCGTTTTTATTCACATAAATAACATCAGCGCCGGCTTTTTTTCCCGGATAAATTCTCACAGCCTTGTACTTAAAATCAGGAGAACCACCGGCAAACGGTGATTCTGAATGATTCGTCTGTTCCTGATACTTTATTTCCGCACCAAGCCTGCGGCCCATGTCGCGGATTTGTTTCCCGGTACTGTATTCCTTCCAGGACACTGCTGCTTTATCATTGATATACGTTTCGGCATATGCTTTGTCAAGCAGAGATGTATCAATTTGTGCCTTTTCTGCATCTGCAGCAAAAAGCAGACCTGTTGCCGCACAAAGCAGCAAGGAAACGATTAATTTCTTAATCATAAATTCTCCTGCCTGTCCAACACGAACAGGCTATACTATCAATATCGGAAAGTGTCTCAAAAAAAAGAACCATTTTTAACACTCAAGCCCGCAGCTTTACTTTCTCTCCTTTTCGAGTATACTCGGAATATGACTGATTTTATTTCATCAGGCAATGAACGCCTCGACAAACAACTCAAATTTATTGCTGAAATTGACAAAATGACTCACGTACTCCGCCGGACTCTCCATGTTGACGGCAGCGGCCGTGAAAACGATGCGGAACATTCGTGGCATCTGGCTGTTATGGCAATGCTGCTCGGCGAATATGCGGAAGATTCTCCTGATATAAACAGAGCGGTGAAAATGGTACTCATACACGACCTCATAGAAATATACGCAGGCGATACGTTTGCATACGATAAAACCGGAAACGGTACAAAAGAACAGCGGGAGAAGGATGCTGCAGACAAGCTTTTTGCGCAGCTGCCTGAAGACCAGGGAACTGAGATACGTTCATTATGGGAAGAGTTCGATAAAATGGAAACTGCCGATTCCCGTTTTGCAGCCTGTATGGACAGGATTCAGCCGTTTTTACACAACACGCTTACAGCAGGCGCTACATGGGAAAATGGCCGTGTCCAAAGCGCAGACGCACGTATCCGTATGGCTCCCGTAAAAAAGTATATGCCGCGTATCTGGCCGTGGATTGAAGCAAATATCGAAAATGCCGAAAAAAAAGGGTGGCTGCGCAAAAGTGATGACTGAAAGTTTCCGCATAGGAGATGCTGAAGGCACTGAATGGAACTGCAGCCTGTCTTTTCCTCCACAGTACGATGATATATCCCGCCGCTTTCCGGTAGTTTACCTTATAGGCGAACCTGACGCGGAACCAATTGCAAAACTGCTTATACCGCATTTTGATTCCGACTGTGAACCTTTCATCCTTGCAGGCATAGAAGGAAAGGACTGGAATACGACATTCCCGCCCTGGGCGGCGCCAAAACTCGGAAAAAACCTCGGGCCGTTTTCGGGCGGCGGATTGCAGTACCTTTCGCTTCTGGAAAAAATCATAAAGCCCCGTATCGACTCTTCATACAGGACTCTGCCGGCTCCCGGACACACCGCTCTTGCAGGCTATTCTCTTGCAGGGCTTCTTGCATTATATGCGCTGTACAATAGCAGGATTTTTACAAGATTCGCAGGCATGTCAGGCTCGCTGTGGTTTCCCGGATGGATTGAATATATACATGGACGCAGACCTGTTTCACCGGCCCCTCTCATCTATATGTCCCTCGGCGACAGTGAAAGTCACAGCAGGAACCGTATAATGGCAGAGGTGGAGGACTGCACTTTAAAAACATACGAAGAACTCTCCGCCTTTCATCCTTTTTTTGAAATGAACACCGGCGGCCACTTTGATAATGTACCGCAGCGGATTTCAAAAGGTATTCTTTATCTTATGCATACCGCAGATATCTGCGGAAAACCGGAAAAAGAGCTGTAAACGGCAGAAAGACATACCGTACCAGTTTGATTCAAAGTGCCTTTCCTTACTTGATTTTTCTATGGCTGCTGAGTATCTTTTAACCATGAAACAGAAAAAACTTTTGCCGGTCATTATTCTTGTCGCGCTTATCGCAGCCTCATCAGCTTTTGCACAGAACATCAGAGAAGGCGCAGCCGCCCCGGATTTTGCGCTTATGCTTTCTACGGGAAAGCAGGTAAAATTATCAGATTACAAAGGAAAGGCCGTACTTCTTCATTTCTGGGCTACATGGTGCCCGCCATGCAGGGCTGAACTGCCCGAAATGAATAAACTCGCGGCAAAACTTGCAGATGAAAAAGACGCAAAACTTGCGTTTCTTGCAGTCTGCGTTTCCGATCAGGAAAAATCCCGTGCCGATTTCATGAAAAAGAACGACTATACATTTACAGGCGGACTGGACAAAGACGACTCAATCGCAGGTAAATATGCCGTACAGGGAATTCCAACGAGCGTACTTATCTCTGCGGATGGAAAAATCGAAAAAATTCATGTCGGCGCAATGTCTGCGTCAGGTCTTGCAGGTTTTATAAGTGCTTATGAAAAATAATGCTGTAAAGCATACCGCAGCTGTACGTATCATTCTTATAGCTGCGGCTGCGGTATTACTCACGGCAGGCATTCTGCTGGGAGATAATGCTGCGATATTCCGGAAAGCAGTCTTCATCTGTATGGAGTGTATCGGAATTGGCTGACAGGCAGGCGCTCCGCAGAAAAATGATTCAGTTTACCTCGATGCTTGTCTACAATGCAGACGCGTCAAACTGGTTCAGCGGAAAAATATCCCGTTCCCCTCTCAAAAACGTATGCGTACCGGGGCTTAACTGTTATTCATGCCCGGGGGCCATCGCATCGTGCCCGCTGGGTTCACTGCAAAATACCATCGGCAACGGGCGTTTTCCATTTTTCATAACCGGCTTTCTCATGCTTACCGGAACTCTTCTGGGAAGGATGGTCTGTGCCTTTCTCTGCCCCGTCGGGCTTGTGCAGGAACTACTCTATAAGATTCCGTCGCGGAAAGCAAAAAAGACAAAACGTACGCTTCAGATTACACGTAAAGCGTCGTTAGTAAAATACGTATTTCTCGGCTTACTGTGCATTGCACTTCCGCTCGCATACTATTTCCGGGATGGAATAGGTTCTCCGTTTTTCTGCAAACTCATATGTCCTGCAGGAACAGTCGGAGCAGGCATTCCCCTCGTACTCCTGAACGAAAATCTCCGCAGTGCAATCGGATGGATCTTTACATGGAAGACCGGGCTTGCAGCGGTGTTCATTGTCTGGTCGGTGTTTATGTACCGCCCGTTCTGCCGCTTTATCTGTCCGCTCGGCGCAATCTATTCGTTTTTCAACAAAATCGCCGTATTCGGAATAAAAGTGGACACTACAAAGTGCACGAACTGCGGCGCATGCACGGCGTCATGCAAAATGGACACGCTCAAGGTAAACGACCGGGAATGCATACGGTGCGGCGAGTGTCTCAAGCGGTGCAGATTCGATGCGCTTAAATAACGACAGCGACCTGCACTGAAAGGATTACAGAAGGCCGTATGCAATATTTGCAAGCTTACTGCGCAGCTCTTCATCTCCTGTAACGAGTACTATTGTCTCAAGCAGGTCATCACCTGTTGCCCAGCAGTCGGGATACATACCCTTTCCTTCTCCGTGCCACGATTCACAATCTGCAAGCTTTGGCGCATAATCGGCACTAGCTAGCTGAACAACAATTCTCGAATGAGGCAGTTGATAATTATAACAGGATACATACTGCAGACAGCCGCGTGTATTCTCACCGATGACCGTCACCTTTTTATCCTTGCCGAACAGGCTCCTGGCCATAAGCACCGTTATTTCGGCGGCAGAACAGGTATTTCTATCCGTAAGAATAAGTATCTGCCCGTCAAAGTTATTTTTCCCTGTACGCAGAGGCTTTTCCGGTTCCAGAAACGTCGTTTTAACGGGATTTTGTTTTTGAGATTTCAACAGACATTCATAATACTGCATGTCCTTTGTCCTGTGCATATTTTTATTCCATGCTATGGCAGCCTGTATAATTGCAGGGGACTGGATATATTCAGAACAGGAAAAATTATCTTCAAACGCGTACAGCTTTTTCTCTGTCTGCCTGCTGAAACTGTTTACCTTTCCGTAAAGGCTGTACAATAATGCAGCAGAATAAACCGAAACGCCGCCCGTATTGCTGCGTAAATCGATAATAAAGTTTTTTTTATTCCGATACCTGACTCCCAGCGCAGCATACTTGTCAAAGACAAGTTCTGCGCCTCTCCTGAACTGAGAACCTTCCTCCGGCAGCATGAATGAAGATATGCCGGCATACACGGAATCATTCGTCATCAGTTCATGATATTTTATTGCATCGGCATTTCTGACTTCTATAGAGCTGTCGGTACGTACGGGAAGCGTGAACGCTGTATCCTTTATATGTATGTCCATGCTGCCAGTTTTTCCGGATGCCATGACGCCGATTCTGTACACGTCTTTACCTGCTGCCGGGTAATAAAATAAGGTATCCTTTGAATCAGTGTATGCACATCCGACAGAAAGAGCCTCATTATCCGTACGGCAGACAGAAAGTGTATCACCGTCCTTGCGGACATAGGTATTGGAAAAATAGATATTGTATGCAGGGTTAAGGCTGCACCGATAGTTCCATGTCGACAGCATAAAGTGGGAATCACGGATACAGGGACGCAGTTCAGATTCGATAACATTCACGAACTTTCTGCGTTCTATCTGTTGCTGCCCGGAAAATGCAGCTTCAATATGCTGAACGGCGGTATCCATATCAAGTCCGTTTGCAGCGGCTGCATCATAACCCGCATATGCGGTTTCCACAAGATATTTCAACACAGCGCAGTCGCTGCTCAATTCTTCGGACGAAAGTATGGATTTCGTTTTGTTTTCCGGATTATATATCAGGACATCTTTGAACTCTACAGGAACGGATGACAAAAGGTCTCCAGTACCATCCTTTGTCGAAACACATCCACGGAACATAAAAATACAGACTAAGATGCAAAAGATTTTCAGATATGGCAGAACCGATTTCCGTCCGGACAGGTGATTATTCAAAATTACATTCAGCATATATACCATCCCAAAAAAAGAACGGCACCACCTCAGACTGAGAAGGTGCCGTTTATATCACGGTTCGGTTTCAGGCTGTTCAGTCTTTTTCCCCGAACAGTTCAGTCGTTTTAAGCCATTCGGAAACAGCTGTCGCTTCCTTATCAAGCTGACGATCGTTCACCACCATTGCGGACATTTTCCGTACCTCGCTGTACACCTTCTGCGTAAACGGACTGAATTCCTCTTTTCCAATAAGGTCGACAGCCTGACAGACGGCAAGAAGATGCACGCCGAACTGCAGGAATACAAGATCAATCTGGTCGCGCAGTTTGCGTGCGGAAATTGTGCCCATGGAAACTTTATCCTGATTGAGCGCTTCCGTCGGAGCGGATGTAACGCTGACCGGCGCACAGTAATGCTGGACTTCGCCGCGGATTGCAGACATGGTAATCTGGCATGCCTTGAAGCCGAAACGGAGGCCTGCTTCCGGGGCCGTATCTTCCGTAAACGGGATAAGATTTTCCGTAAGCCCGTTGAACTTTCCGTCGATGATGATTTCCGCCTGTTTATCTGCAAGGTCGCTGATGTTCGCAAGGGCGATGCGGAGATAGTCGCATGACGCACAGATATGCCCGCCGTAAAAATTGCCGGTGTTGTACAGTTCGTTCGTATCAACATTTACAAGAGGATTGTCGTTCGACGAATTGATTTCTTCTTCAATCCACTGTTTTGTCATATGAAGAGTATCGCGGAGCACACCGTTGATCTGCGGCGCACAGCGGATTGAATAGCGGTCCTGAATCTTTACATCGCGTTTTTCATACGCCAGCCCGCCTATTGAACCCATTTTCTGAAGCAGATCTTCATAACGATACACCCGTTTTGAATCTTTTACAATACTATAGATGTATTCGCCGCTTTCAATCTGACCTGCATGATTTTTCATTTCGGCAACTTTCCGGCGGAACGGAACTTCATTTCCGCGTACAATTTCAGCAGTTGCTGCCGTAATAAAATCGGAAATGATGGAAAGCCTCCGGGCATTCTGCCATGCAAGCGCGGCAACGGCCGTCATGACAGACGTTCCGTTCATAATGGCAAGCCCTTCCTTTGCGGCAAGCGGAAGCGGTTCAATACCTTCTGCCTTAAAAGCGTCCATTGCCGGGACAACCTTCCCCTTATAGTATACTTCACGCTCTCCCATAACAACGGCGCCCACATACGAAAGCGGCGTAAGATCTCCGGAAGCGCCTACAGAACCAATCTGGGGAATGACAGGAATAATATCCTTATTGAGAAGCGTTTTAAGCATATCTGCCAGTTCCGGGCGTATTGCGGAATGGCCGCCTTTCACATCGGAGTTAAGGCGGCAGAGCACGACAGCACGCCCTTCTTCGCGGCTGAATTTGGGACCAAGCCCGATTCCGTGAAAATGAACGATAGAACGCTGCAGTTCAGCAGCTTTTGCAGGATTAATCTGATTCGCGCAAGAATCACCGAATCCGGTCGTCACACCATAGGTGGGATATCCTTGTGCAATGTAATCTTCAAGAAATTTCCGGGAACGGACAAGTACGTCCATAAATTTTTTATCTTCGGGAAAATTTATTTCCGTCCCATTATATGCGACGCTGCAGACATCCCTGATGGTAAGTTCTTCGCCGCTGACCGTGATAGCCTTCATCCTTTTTCTCCATTTTTTTAGTATAAAAAAATGAGGTACAAGCCTGGCAGCTTCAGCCGCGAAGGATGACCTCATTTTTATTTCTCAGTACCTGTTGTTATAGCAGTCTATTGTTCAAACTTTTTAAAAATAAGCGAGGTATTTACGCCGCCGAACGCAAAGTTGTTCGACATGACATATTCCGCTTTCATCTCACGGCCTTCGCCTTTGATATAGTCGAGCGGTGCGCATTCCGGATCAACATTAACAAGATTGCAGTTCGGATGGAACCAGCCCTCGTTCATCATGTTGATTGTAAGCCATGCTTCCACGGCACCGCATGCACCGAGCGTATGACCGATGTAGCTCTTTGTCGTACTGATGGGCACTGCGCGGTTGAACACTTTATACACTGCGTCTGACTCCGACTTGTCGCCGTGGTCTGTAGCAGTACCGTGTGCATTAACGTATGCAATATCATCAGAAGAAATTCCTGCATCTTTAATTGCCATTTCCAGTGCTACGGCCTGTGTTTCCGGGTTCGGATTTGTGATATGCGTACCGTCCGAGTTCGTTGCAAAACCCGCAACTTCCGCATAAATCTTTGCACCCCGTTTTACAGCGTGTTCCATATCCTCAAGAATAAGAGTGCCGGAGCCTTCACCGATGACAAGACCGTCGCGGTCTTTGTCGAACGGCTTGGGAGTAAGTTCAGGAGTCTTGTTAAGAATGCTTGTTGCACCGAGCGTGTCAAAAATAGCTCCGTCGGGAGCTGAAAGCTCTTCCGCACCGCCGGCAATCATAATATCCGCCCGGCCGTCTTCAATCGCTTCGTATGCATAACCGACAGCCTGGCTTCCTGACGTGCAGGCCGTATCCGTAATGATGACGCGGCCGCGTATCTGGTAGTACACGCTCATATTGCATGCGCATGTCTGAGGCATAGCCTTTATGTATGTCTGCGAATCAAGTTTTGACGTATCACCTGTCTGAAGCATTTCCGCAATATCCATAATAGCATCCATGCTTCCCATGCACGAACCGTAGGCAATACCCGTACGTCCGCTTTTGAGTTCATCAATTACGTCGCCGTCTTCTTTCAGCAGACCCGCCATTTTGAGTGCGTCGTCAGTCGACACAAGCGAAAGAAGCGCAACGCGTCCCATACCGCGGATTTTCTTACGCGGAAAGGACGGAAGCTCTTCTTCATACGGACAGGCAAGACGTGTATTCATTTTCGTATAGCGTTCCCAGTCCTTCATGTACTTGATGCAGTTTTTTCCTGCCTGAAGTTTTGCGAATGCTGACGGCCAGTCGCGGCCGAGAGCGGTAAGCATGCCGCCGCCAGTTACGACGACGCGGCGTTTTCCATTAGGTTTTGTGTAGTTCATATAATACCACCATCTACGTTGATTACCTGACGGGTTATATAAGAGGCCCCGTCAGAGAGCAGGAATACGGCAAGAGATGCAACTTCTTCCGGTCTTCCCGCACGGCCCATAGGTACAGTCTGCATAATCATATCAAGAGGTGCATCCTTTATCATCTCCGTTTCAATCACTCCCGGTGCAATTGTATTGACCGTTATATGACGGCTTGCAAGTTCGACCGCAAGCGCTTTTGCCGCACCGATGATACCGGCTTTAGATGCACTATAATTCGTCTGCCCTCTGTTTCCCATAACACCGCTTACGGAAGAAATCGCGATGATTCTTCCCTGCTTTTTTCTTGCCATGGACATTGCAAGCGGCTGAATGACATTAAAGAAACTGTCCAGATTCGTATGAATGACAGAATCCCAGTCGTCGCCGGTAAGTCCGACAAACGTATTGTCGCGCGTAATTCCGGCATTGTTGACAATTCCCCACATTGCTCCGTGTTTCGCTGTCAACTCGTCAAGTTTTGCCTTACAATCCGCACGGTCG
>DCFX01000008.1 GCA_002314445.1 Treponema sp. UBA1793 | reverse complement strand
CTGCCGCTGTATGTACTTTTTCCGTAATAACTGAAATACATGTTTACTGTTTCGTACGGAGCAATATCAACTTCGTCGAAATAACGTGCAGCTGTAATAGAGAGTGTATCGTCCGTTACAGGCTGTGTATCAGCTGTGTTTTTCCATGTGATTATACTTGCGTAGTTTGTGCTGCTGTTGAATCGGCTGTTGTCAGGTACGGACGAATCCGCTGTTTGCTTTGTCGTAACAGAAAGAGCTGTATCCTGTGACGTAAAAATCGACTGTACGTTTATTTCGTACGGTCCTGCAAGGAGATATGGTGAATCACCCCCGGATGACGAATACGCCGGCGATTTAACAAGTATAAGGCGCATATCGTGATATTTGCTGAACCGCGCGCGGTCGTAGTCGTCGATCAGAACTGAAACTTCCTGCCAGCCGTTGCTGTCGGCACCGGTACCGTCGGGATAAAACGCTTTCTGTATATCTGCAGAAGATGAATCGGATATTTTCCATGTCGGTATTTTGTTTCTGACTTCGCCGGAAAGATCATCATCTGCGTCTACTCCCAGCTGAAGGTAAACGTCGTATCCAGTTACGGATATATCTCCTGTTTTCAGGGCAAACGAGAACTGCGTTCCGGAAGAAAGAAGCGTTCCTGCGTCCAGCTCTACAGAAACTGCCGCCCAGCTGTCATCTGTACTGCCGCTGCTGAAAGATGCTTCAAGCGGAATAGCGTATCCTGTAATACCCGACGCTGTGACACCGGCAGCTTTGCCTGTCGTGCAGTTATCGCTGCTGTCCAGCGTGAGGGACTGATCAGTACTGTCGGGACGTTTGTTCAACACTGGCGCAAAATCGGAAGGGAGCAGAATGCCGTCGTCTTCTCCCAGATAATACGTTTCGGGACTTTCATCGTCCATTCCGAGAATGCGGTAACAACCGGTGACGTTTTCCGTTTCAAGGGAGACAAGCGAGGCATTCGATACAAACAGCCCTCCCTGCGTATAAGAAGCACCCGTTGCAAGCGAAACAAAACCTGTTTTTGCATTTGACGAATCTGCAAATTTGTCACTAAGTGCGAGTGCCCATCTCGATGAAAGCGCTATATCTGCCGTGAATCCCGGAAAAAAATCATAGGAAAAACCTGCCGCCGCCGCTACCGCTCCGTTTTCTGTCGAACTGCTGTCTTCGTACCATGTAATGTATATTTTATCGGTGTCGGCAACTGATGTGGACGGCGTGACGGAACCCGATTCACTGTCATATGTTGCAGCCTGATCAAGTATGCCGTTTTTATATAAGGATACGGAACCTGATACGGCATCAGTTCCGATGTCGTATCGTGCCACCGGAGTATATGTGCGGAGAAGGAGTTTGAGGTCAGTTGAATCGGTATAACCGAGGTAGAAACCGGGCAGTGTGTCACCTACCGGATACCGTACCGAAGGTTTTAAAGCCGCCGCAGCCGAAGAATCTTCTGCGCTGTATACATCGGAATACGTGTGCGTATCAGAAAAAAAATCGGAAGCAACAAACGAGACATCATTATCTGCGATAACAGCTGAATATTCCGATGACGATTTTTCTGTTGAAGAAGAAACAATTGCAGCATCCGAAGCTGTTGTAATTCCGCAGTCATAACGATAAGCACATTCAAAAGGGGAGAATCCTGCAGATGATTGAATAAGAAGACCTGTATTACTGCCTATTGCGGTAAAGAGACCATAGTATTGCGATTCATCATCTGTATATGCATAATCTTTTATATCGGGAGCATTGTCAGAACCGCTTCCGAAGTATTTCTGTATGTCCCCAAGAAATCCGCTGCCCGGCGAACCGGCGGTGCCATATGATCCAAGTTCGCTTTTTATCCGCGAGGCTGTTCCTGATGAAGAGAATGTCAGGATGATATCCGGCAGCACGCTGTTTTTTATTCCACCTCCTGCATCTGATGAAATGACAACCATGCAGCGTGAAGGAAGAAGCAGATAGTCCGAATCGGAAAGTTTTTTGTATGTATGGCCGCTCCCGTCTGTATACCCGCCGGACGAAGACTGGATGTACACAGCTTCCACATCCGATACGTCTTCTGCTGAAGGAAGTACAAACATCTGCCCTGTCAGCCAGTCGGAGAGTGCGATTGAAACAGTGGATACACTGTTCTTTCCGTAGAAAGTTGCATCGTGTTCCTGAATCATATCGTATCTGAGAACTGCGTCGGCCTTCCATTTCTTGTTTACAGAATCTTCAAGGTGTGCCGATATGCCCGGAGCCTGGTTGTCTCCGCCTCCGATTCCTCTGTCAAAAAGCGAAACGGAATATGTCGAGGGAAATATAACTCCCCTGTTTGCAATAAGCACTTCTTTCAAACTGTTCTGTCCGTAGTATCCTGCAGCGACAGTATTTTTACTGAACTCATCGGCAAAAGACGTTTTGAAAAACCATGTTTTGTTAAGCATGAACCAGAGTGAAAGATCAACATTCTGCTTGAATACGGGAACACCGAACGACAATGCGAAGGGATTTCCGAAACCGAACGAAGAGGACGTCGTCTGAAGCAGTTTTGCCTCCCAGTAGCCGTCTGCAAAAAATTCAACGTTGCTGTCCCCGAGTTTATAATCAAAAAGTGCTGCCGGTTTATCGGAGCTGAGCGGCGGAATGTCGGAATCGTCTGTTACGATAGACCCTGAACCGCTTGCAGTTATATTTGTACTGCTTTCAGCGGAAACTGTATGCGCTGTAAAAAAAAACGCGAGCGATACTGCAATAAGCAGGATTGATTTCAGCTTTGATGCATCGAGCAGTCTGGCTTTATGCACCTTGATGTCAGGATGTTTTTTTTCCAGTTTGAGGATTGCCTTTTCCACAGCCTGCTTCTTTTTTTCGCCGAAGTCAAAAAGTTCCTGCTGCCGGGAAGAGCCTGTATCTTCAATATTTTCCGCCCCGACGCCGAGCAGGCGTATCCCCCGTCCGTTTTCATATTTTTTTTCAAATAGAAAACACGCGCGCGCATACAAATCGTCAACGGATGTAATATCCGAGGAACTTGTTTCCCGTATGGAAACGGTGGAAAAGTCATCATACCGCAGTTTTATCATTACAGTCCTGCTCGTATAGCCTTCGCGGAGCAGGCGGAACATGACGGTGTGTGACAGCTCCATGAGAGCCGTTTCCGCGGTGTATATATCGGTCAGATCATATGCGAAAGTTGTTTCGACGCTCAGCGAACGTGATGAAGCGTCCCTGCTGAACGTATCGTTGTCTATACCCCGTACGACATTGTATAAAAAAGTTCCCGTTGATTTTCCGAACAGAATACACAGGAGGCCGGCGCTTTTTTCATAAATATCCCGCGTCGTAAAAATTCCGGCTCCGTTTATCCGTTCGATTGTTTTAGGCCCTATTCCCCAGATTTTTTTCAGCGGCAGAGATAGCATGAACTGCTCTTCCGTTCCCTTTTTTACTTCGCAGAAACCGTCCGGTTTTGAAAGCTCCGACGCAATTTTTGCAATATATTTGGAACTGGCAAGCCCGACAGAAACGGTCAGTCCCGTTTTTTCTTTTACTTCCTTTTTTAACCGTTTTGCAGTTTCTGCAGGTTCTCCGAAAAGTGCCTCAGTTCCGGTAAGGTCTATGAACGCCTCATCGACAGACATCTGGTTCACGTCCGGAGAGTATTCCCTGAATATATCCATGATTTTTGCAGAAATTTCATGATAGCGCTGCATCCTTCCGTGCACGAATATTCCCTGCGGACAAAGTCTGAATGCTTCCGATGTGGGCATTGCCGAATGGACGCCGTACCTGCGGGCTTCGTAAGACGCTGTCGATACAACGCTCCGCCGTTCCCCCGGCAGCCCGCCGACTATGACAGGTTTCCCCCTGTAGGCAGGATTGTCGAGTTGTTCGACAGAAGCAAAAAATGCGTCCAGATCGACATGCAGAAAATAATGTACGGAGCCGCTTTTCATATTTTGTTTTCAGTCTGCTTTTTCGATGCAGGAATGATGATTTTACACGTTCTCATTGTGGATGATGACTCGTCTCCACCCGGATAGTAAGCTGTTACTGTTATAACGGAAGCAACAGATGTGTCCGCAACATATGACACGGACATTTTTACCGGAGGCCACACCGGTACTAAAAAAGTATCCGTTTGTTTTGCCTTGTCCGATACATATTCATTATCTGAATAAACAACGGAATTTGATGAAACACCTTCGACAGAAATTATACAGCTTTCGGCTTCAATTCCCAGATTTACGGAAATAGTACGTGTCGTGTCGTCGAAAAAGGTACGGTCCTTTGCAGAAAATGCAAGAATATCGTCGTCGGCGCGTATCGTACGGACAACGTGTTCCTGCTGATTTTTATGTTTCAGATCGAAGTATGCGGAAATAAAGCGGACTCCTGCAAAAAGAATAATGATGACGGCCGCTGTGCCCGCCGTAAAAGAAACCGCATTCCGTATGCGCCTGCTGTTTGCGGAAAGATTGTAAAAATTCCACCGCTCATTCAGGCGTGCAATAATGCGGAGCCATTGAATAAAAAAAGGAAGAAAACCGAAAGAGAGAAGTATATTCCCCGTAAAAGAGCTGTAAACGGCGTTACGGAAAACAGACGGATCTGCATAATTTATTATTTCTCCAATATAAGGTCCGTATGGAAGAGTCATTAGTATCAAAGATACGGCAAGTATATTAGTTTTTTTGAACGGTCTGAAAAGATAAATGATAATGTATTCGGCTGTGAACGGAAAAAACAACGAAATATCAACGGCACTGAATATGAAAATGTTAATTACGGAGACGACTGTGAGAAGGTATGCATATGCCCGTTCTTCAAGCACCCCCTGCATACGGACTATGAAGTGATACAAAAAAGTAACAATAATAAAAACGATGACGACTTTGACTATGAACTGAAAAAGAATGCCGGTTTTAAGAAAACGGTGCAAAATCTGTACAAGCGGCTGGCTTATCTGAAATGAGACTGCTGAAAGAATTATCGTGAGAGGAAGAACATACCAGAGACGGAAAACGTCATGTCTGATTTCATGCCTTCTCCTGCTGCGTAAAAACGAGAGTTCTGACAGAAAAAAAAGACTGATGAATGATACAAGAATAAAACAGACAACAATGAACTGTTCGCTTGCCCATAAAAACGAATTTCCTGCATGGAATGCAATGTAATGCCTGTCCCAGCTGTCCGTACCGTTGCAGGAATATGAGGAAAGAAAATCTGCCGTGCATTGTGCGTATGTACCGGAATCTGTATTTTCCGGCAGAGAAAGGCCTGCGCATGGAATGCCTTTTTGAAGGAAGACGGCAGTTCGTCTGTCTGTCTTTAACACACCAAGACGGTACAGGGAACCGAGGCTTCCGCCTCTCAGGTGATATGGTATACCGTGTGCAGTACATGCATCGGTAAGACGTTTTATGAGCCAGCTCGGCGTCATATCGCCGCCACCGCCGGGAATAATAACGACAGTCTTTTCCTGTGAAAAACTGATACAGACTGCACTGCAGTCGTCCGGCGGATCAATATTGCCGGCGAATATGTCTGTTCCATACAGTGAACCGCCGTTTGTGTCAGGTTGAATGTCACCGTATGAAAACAAAAAAAGCAGATTATAATCGCGTTGTGTCTGTTTTACACTTTTTAATACAGTGTCGGTATAATTCCTGAAATTCCAGGCGTCTTCCATAGTCATCGCGATGACAAGTGTATTCCTGACTTCCCCGCTGCTGCTGTTTTTTTTTATTGACGCAGGGATGTGTACTTCGACGTTGTACGGAAAGCTGTTTGAACCGTTCTGCACAAGATCTGATTTTACCGGTGTAAAACCGTCCGATATGAGAATATTTTCAACATTCTGGCACAGGGAAAGACCATGAGGCTGCTGAAACGACTGCACGGCAGGCAGAACCGCCGGGAAAAGAATGAAGCAGAAAACGGCAAATAAACCTCTGATTTCCTTCATATAATGTAGTTTATATATTTAGTGTTTACAATGCAAGTCCCATAGTGTATAATCAAAAGTGCTTACAATAAGTGGAGAAAGGTGAAAAATGAGCGCTGCTGGTAAAAAATTCGTGTTGGAACTGCCTTTGAAAATTATTCTGACAGAAGACGGCGCTTCCAATTTTATACGGCATAAGAAAAAACTTCTCCGTTTCAGACTTGCTGACAATATCGACGAATACGGCATCTCGCTGAATCGTTTTTCCCCGCAGTCAATCCAGTGCATGATACTGCTTGATTACATTTCAAAAATAGAAATATCAATGACGGAATTCGTTTCTGCACGTCAGGAAGTCATGGATCTTTCAAAAGTAGTTGTATATTCCATCTTGTATAAACAGTTTGACCGCGATATGTACACAGCCATCATACAATGCGATTGTGTGCGGAAATACAACCGCGCGAATCCTGCTCATCTTATTGATGAAAAAACAACGATGAACAGCAGGCAGCTGCGCATGACGCTTTCAAGCAAGGGAAGCGTCATAGATCAGACACGCCGGCTTATTCTTGCACCCATATGGCAGTCCATTATGGAGAATAAAGAGTATTCCGCTGAGGAAAAAAATATTTATCTGCTTATGACGGAGAAATTTCTGAACAGGCTCGGTCTCATGAACTGGTATATCATTACGCTGTTCCATAAAGCGGACGGGTTCAATGAAATGCTGATTGCCATCCGTAATCTTCTCGGTTCCTATATGGACAAGTCGAAGGTTGCAGAATATATTTCGGTAATGGTAATGGAACTTGCTCTTAACAGCGAAAATACGAATATCCGCAAAGAGGCACGGAATATGTATCAGGGTGTGGAAGATATGGATTCCCTTATTTTTGATCCTGATATCCGTTCCAAAATTGTTAAGGAACTGCAGCGGAAACATGAACTTGTTTTCCTGTCGTGGAAACTCGGAGGCGGAACGTCTTCAATAGGCAAGCAGGGACGGCTGCAGATAACTTTGTATAATAAAGACGATGAATTTCAGGAAGTGAAGGAAAATATCGAAGCAAAGAAAACTGCCGACACGAAAAAGAAAACCCTTATCGATTTTTACCGCGAGCTGCCGGAAGGGCAGGAAGGCACCGACCTCGGCTTGTACTATTTGTCGTACCTCGACGATGCGTGCAAGAAAGTAAATGTTAAGTTCGAGTCACTTGTAAATCAGTTTTCAGCAAGCGATCTCACGGTTATTAATCTCATCTTCAATTTCTAATTATGTGCAGAAGACTATATATTCATTTTATCTGTATTCTTATCCCCACAGCAGTCTGTATCGCTTGTTTTATTTCGTGTGCAAACTCCGTTCCTGAGATACTGTCTTCGACCTCTACCGCCGTTTTTGACTATCATGATGAGGAATCGGCACCTCAGATGCGTTTATCTGTCTTTACCGAAACAGGCAGCGATGCCCGTCGTGCTGCCCGGATCAGGATTGTTTCAAAGTCTGATGAATACGAATGGACGACTGACGAACCTCAGCTTATAGGCTCCGACAACAGGCAGTGGGCGGGGTATACGAATTTTGTCGTACCGGATGCAGAGAAAATAACACAGGGAGTGTACGATTTATTTTACACTGACGCAGAAGGCCGGACAGTGCAGAATGTTTTTTCGGTAACGTATCCTGAAAAACTTATCGATTCAAAGTCTTCCGCCGTACAATCCATACTGGGACAGACTGCAAAAGAAATGGTTGCAGCATATATGGAGGATGGGACGCTTGTCTATTACGACGTGAGGAAACCGGAATGGAAGGATACAGCTGCCATATGGAATGCGTTAAAGACGGCATCTTCAATGCGTATATGCTGGACGTCGGCAGACGGCTCTGTTGTCTGTCTTCTGCCGGCACAGGCACGTCCTTCATCACAAAATCAGAATAAATGAGGCAATCAATTTTGGACGAAAAGAAATCAGAAAACGGAAATCAGTTTTTCCGCGATGTAAAGACGTATGTCATACGCATAGGGCGCATGACAGATTCTCAGAAGAAAAATTATGAAACGCTGTCTCCTCTGTGGTGTATTCCTTATACCGGACAGAAAATTAATTATGAAAAATTGTTCGGAAACGGCAATCCCGTAACTATAGAAATAGGATTCGGCATGGGGACTGCCACTGCAGAAATAGCGGCTCAGAATCCTGATAAAAACTATATCGGAATAGAAGTGCACAAACCGGGCGTCGGGAAACTGCTCGGTGAAATACACACGCGGGGACTTACCAATATCCGCATCATTGAATACGACGCACTTGAAGTCCTGAACAGCATGATAGATAATAATTCTGTGTCTGCGTTTCATGTCTTTTTTCCCGACCCGTGGCCTAAGAAACGCCATCACAAGAGACGGCTTGTTCAGCGTCCCCGCACGGATTCTTTTGCATCAAAACTTGCTCCCGGCGGATATTTTTATATGGTGACGGACTGGCCTGAATATGCGGAGTCCGCCCTCAATGAACTGAATGCAACGGAAGGTATCGTTAATAAATACAATGGATTTGCAGAACACCAGTCGTGGCGGCCGGAAACGAAATTTGAGGCACGTGGTATCAGGGACGAGAGACCTATCAACGAACTGTATTTTGTGAAAAAATAGAGGAATGGTATGAGTGATCTTTTTGATGTCAACGAAGCAAAGGCGCAGAGCGAAAAAGCAGAGCGCATACAAGAGCTTGAAAAACTTATACAGAAATATCAGAAATCATATTACGACGGGGAAGGGGAAATAAGCGACGCCGAATTCGACAAATTGTGGGACGAGCTTAAGACACTCAATCCTGCCGATGTACTGTTGCAAAAAGTCGGGCAGGATTCCGGCAATTTTGAGAAAGTTCATCATATAATGCCGATGGGGAGCCAGGAAAAGGCTGCAGATCCGGAACAGTTTCTTGCGTGGGCAGAAAAACACCAGTACGGCGAATACCTTGTGGAATATAAACTTGACGGTGCATCTCTTGAACTTCAGTACAACCACGGAAAACTTATGCATGCAGTAACCCGCGGCGACGGGACTGTCGGTGACGATATAACAGACAACGCATGCAGAATGAACGGGGTCGTACAACTGCTCGGCAGGCAAGACGGCACCACGGTTGACTTTACTGGCGGCGTTCGCGGCGAAGTCATCATGACGCATCATGTGCACGACACTAAGTTCAAGGACAAGGCAAACTGCCGCAACGCCGCAAACGGGCTTATGAAGCGAAAGGACGGCAGTGGCAGCGAATACCTGACGCTTATTACGTACGACGTATGGGTTGCAGATGGAGAGCCTCCGTATAACGATGAGGAAGGAAAAATCGCATGGCTGAAAGCATGCGGTTTTAATACAGTTGAGCTGCATATCTGCCATTCTGCAGAAGAAGTAACGGCATACCGTACGCAGGTGATGGAAATACGGAAAACGCTTGATTATGACATAGACGGCCTTGTTGTAAAGGAACGGCATATCGATTACGAAGATGCCCGCCGCGCACGTCCTGACAGGCAGATTGCGTTTAAATTCAGCCTGGAGGAAGCGGTGACGACGCTGCGTGCCGTTGAATGGAGCCGCAACGGCGGAACGTATACACCCGTTGCATTATTCGATCCAGTAGATCTTGCGGGAACGACTGTCCAGCGTGCAAGCCTTGCAAATCCCGATACCATGCGTGCTCTCGGAATCAGGCTTGGCTGCTCCGTCGTAGTCGTTAAGCGCGGTGAAATTATTCCGAAAATAGAAAGTGTCGTTCCAGATGACAGCAGGAAAACAGCTGCTGTGGAATTTCCTGTTAACTGCGAAACGTGCGGAACGCCCCTTGTAGACGAAGGCACTCGTCTTTTCTGTCCGAATAAATCCTGTCCGAAACGCGTTCTTCATCAGCTTTTAAAGTGGGTGCAGGTAGTTGATATCCGTGATTTCGGCGATACATTGATAAATTCCCTTTTTCAGGCAGGAAAGCTCAAGTCCGTTACCGACATCTATTCCCTGACCGTAGACGGGCTGACACCTTTTTTCCTTAATGAAGAAAGCATTGCCGCAGAAAAGGAATCCCTCGGTGCTGTAAAAGTTGTCAACTCAATAGCAAATCACAGGAATATGAGCCTTGCCGTATTCGTAGCCGGATTTGACATTGAAGGAATCGGTGAAACAACAGCAGAAAAACTTGTGAGCTCAGGATATGACACGCTTGACAAAATGCTTGCCGCAAATGAAGAGCAGTTTGCCGCAGTATACGGATTTGCGGAGATAATGGCTCATACGGCCGTTGAAGGTCTTGCGGAAAATGCCGATGAAATGAGGGCGCTCGTTTCATCCGGAACTATACACATTGCCGCTGCTTCGGCCGGCATTCTTGCGGGAAAGACATTCTGCTTTACAGGGGAACTTGTCACGATGAAGCGTGCCGATGCAGAACAGATTGTTAAGAAAAACGGAGGTTTCTGCAGAACTTCCGTTACGAAAGACCTTTCCTATCTTGTTACGAACGATACTGAAAGCGGTTCTTCAAAAAATAGAAAAGCAGCAAAATTCGGTATACAGATAATAAACGAAGAGGAATTTAAGAAACTTGCAGGCCTATGATAAGACAGTGGACGATTGGAAAATATATTTTTAATATCATATTTGTCTGTTTTCTCATTGTCTTTATCGTTTTTTCCGTCGAATTCGGAGCATGCTTCAGTGCTGCGGAACGAATCCCGAAAATCAGCGACTATCAGGTTATGCGTATTCTGATTTACGGTACAAGCACGACGGAAAATGTTGATACGGTGAGCGCCGTCATTTCCCTGCTTGACACTTCCGGAAACGAATGTGCTGTGCTAGAACGTTCCTGGCGCGGTTCATCTCTTGCAATCGATTTGAGAAGTGCGGAATTTTCAGGGAAAAAAGTGTTTTTCCCCGAAGTTATTTACGGCCGCAAAACAATATACGAACGGCGCGGATTCGGAATGAACACGACAGGAACGCCCCTCTGGCGGTACTACAACGAAAACGGCCAGTGCATGCTGTTCGGTACAAATTCGACCTATGAAAACAGACGGGATTTATACAAACTTGCCCGGTTTGCCTTTAATCCGCTTTCCGTGTTTACTGCAGGGTTTTCAAACAGATACACGCTTGATTTGTCACGATGCAGTACCGGTGTATATTACGACGTCACGATAAACACGAACGGAACAATAAAAATACAGCCTGAACAATAAGTATTGTTAATAATTTTCCGTTGTATATGCGTAATCAGACATAAAGAAGTCGGGAGAGACCGCACACATATTGAGCCGTATTTCCCAATGGAGATGCGGACCCGTTGCAAGCCCTGTCGAACCGGAAAGCCCCAGTTTGTCACCCTGTTTTACGGACTGTCCTTCCTTTACATTGAGTGAGCTCATATGATAATACAAGCTGTACAGTCCAGGTGCGTGTTCTATGACAACGCTCCAGCCTGTAGAGATGCGGTTTTCCGCCATAACGACCCTGCCGTCTCCGCATGCTGATACAACAGTTCCCTCAGGAACTCCGAAATCTATTCCGTAGTGGACTGTTACCGAATTCCTGCCGCTTGTATATGTATATGTCCGCCTGTCCCCGAACTCTGCCGTACGGCGGGTCGACTGGACCGGAGAGATAAACGGCTTTAGTGTGTACACGTCGGATGGTTCCACCGTTTCAAGAATCGTATTGAGCTTTTCGATTTGTGCAGCACGTGCCGGAGATGTGTCTGTTTTGATTGCCGAATTTTTTGCATCAAGATCAAGTGTTTCGTTAGTGAAGTTTTTTTCGGAAAGTTTAAACGGTACGGAGAATTCCTCCACATCGGAACCGAAAGCTGTATAAACGATTTTGAAAGAATACTCTTTATCTGTCGAAAGATACGTAGAAAGCGGAATGAATGCGAGCAGTTCCTGTACATTCAGATGCTTTACCTTTTGATTGACGAAAAAGAACTGGGAAGAATCGATTTTCTTTTTATTTTCATACAATTCAATGACAGCCACTGTATTTTGAGTCGTTTTTTTATGTTCGCGTGATTTGAGCATCATACGGGCTGTAACAGCATCTCCCGGCTGCGCGGAGTCATTGTATATGAGGTTTATGGTGCAGTTCTTGCCTTCAAAAGACAAATGAGCTGCAGAAAAAGCCGGGATAAGGGCAAAACAAAAAGAAGCAAGAAAGACTGTACAGATTTTTTTCTGATTATGCATTATTTTCTCCTGTTTTTTTAATATCTGTAATGATCATCTGCGGAGTAACAGCCCCGTTGAATGTATTGCGGTTTACTGAATAAAGGACATCAAGCTTGTCGCCTGTTTTAAAATCACGGTTAAGGCGGTCGCCTTCGCTCCAGAACATCGCGGGAAATTTGTACCTGCCGCAGTCGAATGTGATTTTCAAATGGCGCGGTTCACCTTTTCCAACTTGAATTGCGTCCACAACGGGAAGCGATTTGGAAAAGAAAACAAGCTCCCGGTTGCCTTCTCCGAACGGCTCAAATTTGTCCACGATGTTGAGAATATCGGGCGTCATATAGGACGGAGGAAGTTCCGCATCTATGTCTATGGTTTCGGACTCGCTTGTAAGATTGACGGCCGGCGCAAGTTCTTTAAGCTTTCCGACAAACGCGCTGAGCTTCGTTTTCGAAAAACTGAATCCTGCCGCATAGTTATGTCCGCCGTGATTAATAAAGAAATTGCCGAAGCTGTCAAGAAAGGCTGTTGCATTAAACCCTCTGCAGCTCCTCATCGAGCCTATTGCAACATCTCCGTCTGTGAACGTGACTGCAAGAGACGGAACGTTGTAGCGGCCCATAAGTTTCGACGCAAGAATGCCGGTGACACCCTTGTTTATCCGCTCGTCGATAACGATGCAGAGCCTGTTTCCGTATTCCGCGTAACTTTCATCAGCCTGCCTGCTTATGAATGCCGTCGCATCCGAAACAAGCTGTTTGCGCTGTTCATTTAGTGCGATGATTTTCTGCGCAAGTGAATCGCGTTCACTGCCGTCTTCAGACAGAAGCATCTCGAGCGCAATGTTCGACTGTCCCATCCGTCCTGCCGCATTCAAAGCCGGAATGACAGACCATGAAAGGTCTGTCGAACTGATTCGTTTACCGGTCATACCAAGCCGTGCAAACAGTTCCGCAAGCCCCGGCCTGATATGGCCGCTGTTCAATGAATTTATTCCCGTGCGCACCAGTATCCTGTTTTCATCCCTGAGCGGCATGATGTCTGCAAGTGCGGCCAGCATGACAAGCTGCAGATCGTTGTTTTCGGCAGAGCACTTTTTTTCGCTTGCTGTCTTTTTTTCCGCAAACGTAACGAACAGGTTGAAGAATCCCTCCATTTCAGTCGACGGTGTGCCGCTGTATTTTGCAATACGCGACATGTCTTTTACGGTAAGCAGGCTTTCATCAGACAGCCGGGGAATGAGTTTTGCAATCTGAGGACGAAAGTCCATCATATTAAACTCCACGCTGCCGCCGAATATGTCGCTGAGTTCTTTTTTTACAATCTGCTCATCCCAGACGAATATCTGCTGTCCAGTGAGAAAGGCGGGAAGTTTCGTATTTGTAATTGAAACTGTCCCCGGAGCGACCCGTTCCGAAATTGATTTCTTTTGTACGAGGTTCCGGATTTTGAGGCAGTCAATGTAATAATCTTCACCTTCTGAAGGCCGTATGTTAAGCAGCGTGATTTCCTGCTTGTACAGTTCCGTACTGCTGAATCGGAGAGCCGTGACAAGCTTATATGCGACAGCAGCGCCGGAAATATCGGGAAAAGGATAACCTGAGTCAGGCAGTTTCGGGTCTATGATTGTATATGCTGCGGGAAGAGTTTCAGGCATATTGTGGTGGTCTGTAACAATTACATCTATGCCCAGTTCATTTGCATGCGCAATTTCCTGTACGTTTGATATACCGCAGTCAACCGTTATTATGAGCGAGCCGTACTGCTTTGCAAAATCGTCGACCGCAGAAACTGACAGGCCGTATGCATCATCGCCGAGCGGAAGGCGCCACTGTACGTCGAATCCCTGTTCCCTGAGAAAATTATACAGGATTGCGGTGCTCGTTACGCCGTCGACATCGCTGTCTCCGAAAACAAGCACTTTTTCTCCTTCTTCCTTTGCGCAGAGAATACGGTCTACGGCATCTTCCATATTAGCGAACAGGAACGGATTGTGAAGGAAACGCAGGTCTGTTTCCTTAAAATAGAGCACATCCTTTCCATCCACAATACCTCTGCGCGCCATAATTGATGCAGAAAGTGTATCAAGATCATATGTATCGCAAAGTGTTTTGAGCACTTCGCGTGAAATATTTTTTTTATTCCAGATTTTCAAAATATATAAATCTTCCTTAGCAGAGATAATTTACTGATGGATTTCTTTGTAAATTAAAGGTTTCTCTTCCGGTTTTTCAGTGGAATAGTCAACAGCCTTTTCAAGGCGTGCACATGCAGAATCAAGACTTGAACTGTTTTTTCCGTACACTTCCATAACAGCGTCTCCGGCTCTTACAAAACTTCCCGTCTTTGCATGCAGGATAAATCCGGCATCGGCACATACAGGATCAGTCGTTTTGCTTCGCCCGACACCAAGATCTACACCTGCAAGCCCTGTCTGATACGCGTCGAGTGTAATGTAGCCGTCCTGCTTTGCCTTGAACGTAATATGGAAGGTGGATCGCCTTTTTCCCTGTTCGGCAAGCAGTTTTTCCGGATTGCCGCCCTGATCTCTCACATTTTCAAGGAATTTCTCAAGTGCTTTTCCGGAGTTTACGGCAGCTTTGCATTTTTCAATGCCTTCTTCCTTTGTTACAGCCTTTCCGCCCAGCATGAGCATTTCAGCTCCCAGTGCGTAAGTTTCTGCCATCACATCTTCAGGTCCGTGTCCCTGCAGGCATTCGAGCGTCTCTTCAATTTCAAGGAAGTTGCCTATTTTCCAGCCTAACGGCGTATCCATATTAGTGATGAGCGCTGCCGCTTTTTTTCCCATTGCTCCTGCGGTCTTTACGAGGAAAGATGCAAGCATTTCTGCGTCCGGAATCGATTTCATGAATGCACCCGATCCGTATTTTACGTCGAATACGAGCGCATCTGCTCCTTCCGCAACTTTTTTTGAGAGAATACTCGCCGTAATAAGCGGTACGGATTCGACAGTACCAGTGACATCGCGCAGTGCGTAAAGCAGGCGGTCCGCCGGAACAATTTCCTTTGTCTGTCCCGTCATTGCAAAACCTGTTTTTGCAATGAACTTGCGGAACGTGTCGGGCGTAAGTCCCACTTTATATCCTTCTATTGATTCAAGTTTGTCGAGCGTCCCGCCAGTGTGGCCGAGTGCCCTTCCGCTCATCATCGGAACCTGTATGCCGCAGCATGCAACTATCGGAGCAAGCGGCAGGGAAATCTTGTCGCCCACACCGCCTGTCGAGTGTTTGTCTACGAAGGGGCCGGTAAGTCCTTCCTTTTCATATCCATGCAGGTCGATTACGTCGCCGGAGTGAAGCATGGTGTCGGTAAGCCATCCAGTTTCCTCAAATGTCATACCGTTGAAATAAACGGCCATAAGCCACGATGATACCTGATAGTCGGGAATCGTTCCCGAAACGTACCCGTCTATAAAGTATTTGATTTCTTCCTGTGTGAGGGAAGTGCTGCTGGTAAGCGTCTGCTTCCCGTCTGAACTGCGGATAAACGTTCCGCGTTTTTTCATTATTATATCTGTTGGTCTCATAATATCCCCATTCCTGTTTCAAGTGTCTTTAATTTAGTTCCTGCTGCCTGTTCAGCAAGAAAAAAAACAAGACGCTTTATATCGCAGAGTGAATCGCAACTTACAGGAAGCGACCGGGCTTCTGCGGGTGACAGTTCCGAAACTGCCTGTAAATAGCACACAGCCTCGCTGCTGAGGAGAAACGGATGTGCGTTTCTATCCTGTTTTGTACAGGAACTGCATACGAAGCCGTTTTCACCTGCATTGTATGATACTTCATATGCCTGTGAATTTCCAGTGATATCTTTTTCACAGGAAATACAGTGCGCCGCGTCGGGACGGATACCAAGCAGCTCAAGGTACCGCCATAAGAAGCGGACAACGCCGGTTTCACACTGCCCTGCAGAAGAAAGTTCAAGTCCGTCAAGAAACCCTGAAACAAGATTCCAGCACTTTTCATTTCCCCCTGCACATTTTGTTTTCATCACAAGTTCAGCTGCAAGAGAAGCCGCATATGTCTTGTAAAGGCTTTCCCTGAAAGAAAGGTGATAGTTCTTTACGTCGAAATCCGTAATTTTTACGCCACGTGAAGTATCGTCCGTTTCCCGGCCGTAAAAATATGCCGTTCCGCTGTTCCACTGGGACACAAGCGACCTGAGCTTACTTTTGGGGCCGCCATAAAGCGTGGCATATACAATACCGCAGTCTTTTGTAAGAAAACAGACGGAGCTGTTGTTTTCTCCGAGCAATTTTACGGAAAATACGATTCCCTGGGAGACATAATTTCGCGGCATGGAAACATGGTACTCTATTTTTCCCTTTTTATCCATATATACAATATCGCTTGAATTGTACGATTTTATGCAGAAGAAAACAAAAATGGAAGTTGCGAATATGAAACATCTCCTGCTTTTTACCTGAAAAAGTACACCCTTTACATAAAGAAGATATTCATCTATACTAATACATAACTTTATGTGAGGTGAGACAGTATGGTATTCCCGCTTGAGGAACTTGTTAAATACAGCAGCAACATTTATGAGATTACAGTTGCTGCAAGCCGCCGTGCCTATCAGCTGGCTAAAATCGAAGACCCTGAAATTGAACAGAACGACGGGAAAGTCGTTTCGCTTGCTGCACGTCAGCTTTTTGATAATAAAGTGACGTTCAAAATTGAACAGCAGTAATCAACATACTGCAAAGATTCCCGTACTGGTGATTTTTGCACCGACTGCTACAGGAAAGACTGCTTTACTGCGGACATTGTTCGCGGAAGGCAGTCCTTCTCGTTTTAAAGGCCTTGCCGAAGTAATCAGTGCCGACTCCATGCAGGTATACCGCGGCATGAATATCGGCACAGCTAAACCTGACGAAAAATTATTGAGGGAACTGCCGCATCATCTTATAGATATCTGTTCTCCCCACAGTCAGTTTTCTGCCGCAGACTTTGTGGAAAAAGCTGACGGGGCATGCAGTTCTATATACAGCAGCGGAAAGATTCCCGTTGTTGCAGGCGGTACGGGGTTTTATATCAGATCATTTCTGCTCGGGCTGCCAAGTACGCCGGAAGCTGATATGACGATCCGCACGGAACTTTCTCAGCGAATGGAACGGGAAGGGGCTGAAAGCCTCTATGCCGAGCTTCAGGCATGCGATCCAGAAAGTGCCGCCGTTATAAACGTACACGACAAATACCGCATACAGCGGGCGCTCGAAGTATTCAGGACGACCGGAAAACCGCGCAGCTTCTTTCATCTGAACCAAACGCTTCGTACCCGGTACACTTTCTGTACGCTCATTCTCACAATGCCCCGGATACTGCTGAACGAACGCATCAACAGGCGTGTTGATATGATGTTTGAAGAAGGTCTTGAAAGGGAAGTCCTTGACCTTAAGAAAAACGGATGCACGGCAGACGATCCGGGAATGAAAGCGATCGGCTACCGCGAATGGTTTTCATCAGGTTCTGTTGAAGATATCAGGGAAAGAATTAAGGCCAACAGCCGGGCGTATGCAAAAAAACAATATACATATATACGTACTATTCCCGGTGCAAGCGTAATTCCGTACGACGGAACGGATTCAACAATACAACTTGCCGGTGAAAAAATAAACGCATGTTTGCACTTGACGTGATGATATTTTTAAGGGATAATTACTAACACTTATCTAAGTGAAAGGAGTGCCATCGTGCCCTGTGGAAAGAAAAGAAAGCGCCAGAAGATGGCGACACATAAGCGAAAGAAGATGCTTAGAAGAAACCGGCATAAGAATAAGTAGCATTTTCTGCTAACTTATCTATGTCAGATAAGACCGCGTAAGTTCATTGTAACTGACGCGGTCTTTTTTGTATTTATTGTATGGAGGTTTTGTACGATTCTTTCCGGAATTCATTCACCATCAGATGTCAAAAAACTCCCGGAAGAAAAACTTCCCGAACTTGCCCGTGAAATACGACGCACTATTATAGAAGTCGTCGGCAGGAACGGCGGTCATCTTTCGAGCAATCTTGGCGTAGTAGAACTGACAATCGCGCTCCACCGCGTGTTTGACAGTCCCCAGGACGCTGTTGTCTGGGACGTAAGCCACCAGTGTTATGCGCATAAAATGCTTACAGGAAGGTATGAAAGGTTCAGTACGCTGCGTAAAAAAGACGGCATCTCAGGATTTACGCGCAAAGATGAAAGTCCTCATGATTTTTTCAATTCAGGACATTCTTCAACTTCCATTTCTTCTGCACTCGGCCTTTTAACGGCGTGGGATATTGAGAAGCGGCCGGGAAAAGTCGTCGCCGTGATAGGCGACGGCGCACTGACGGGCGGAATGGCATTTGAAGCACTTTCGCATGCAGGGCAGCTCAGTAAAAATCTCATAGTCGTACTCAACGACAACCAGATGTCAATTGACCACAACACCGGTTCAATTTCACGCTATCTTTCACGTATCACAATGTCTGCACATTATCAGACGTTCCGTCATAAAGTTGACCGGATGATAGACCGTGTGCCGTATATTAACAAACATCTTGAAAAATTTATTTTCCGTTTCAAGCGTGCAATGAAAGGGCTTCTTCTTACGAACAATCTTTTTGTCGACCTCGGATTTGAATACGTGGGGCCGCTCAACGGCCACGACGAACACGAACTTGAAATGGTGTTCCGCCGTGTTAAAAAACTGCAGCGTCCCGTCGTCGTCCATATAGTAACAAAAAAAGGAAAAGGATACAGCCCCGCGGAAGACAATCCTGAACTTTTTCACGGAATAGGGCCGTTCTGCATAACAGACGGTACCGTGGAGAAATTCGATACGCTCAGTTTTACCGAATCGTTCAGCAGTTCGCTCATAGAGCTTGCTTCAAAAAGAAACGATATTGTTGCTGTAACGGCCGCCATGTCAAAAGGAACGGGACTTGCCTCTTTTGCGCGCCATTTTCCCGACCGTTTCTTTGATGTCGGCATTGCGGAAGAACATGCCGTCACGTTCGGCGGCGGACTTGCGACTGGCGGACTCACGCCTGTCATCTGCATTTACTCGACGTTTATACAGCGTGCAGTGGATCAGATGATTCACGATATTTCGCTCCAGAATGCCCATGCAGTTATTGTTCTTGACCGCGCCGGCGTCGTCCCGAACGACGGAGAAACACATCAGGGATTGTTCGACATAGCGCTGTTCCGTCCTGTGCCCGGTCTGCGCATTATGTGCCCTGCAAGCGCACAGGATCTGAAACTCTGTCTTAATTATGCGGTCGCATCACAGGGAGCAAGCATAATACGGTATCCCAAACTGACGTGTCCTTCAGAGCAGGAAGCGTTTTTCCAGCCTGTCGTTCAGGGACGGGGAACACTTATTACCTGCGGACATTTTGCGCCGTCGCTTGAAGCTGCTTTTGAATCACCCCTTGCAGGTGAAAATGAGCATATCCTTTTTGTATGCACCGGCGGTATGTATTCCGAAGTACTTATTGCAGCGCGTTCGCTTTTGCTGCAGAATGTGTATGCAGACATATATACGCTCCGGTTCATAAAACCTCTTGATGAAGATTATTTTGTTGAAACTGCCTCGAAATATGACGGTATACTTCTTGTTGAAGACGGAGTCTTTCCCGGGGGAATAAGCGAATACCTGGAAAACATCCTGCTCAGGGCTGGCATTACGAATGTCGCAGTGAAAGCTTTCCCTGACAGATTCTACGGGCACGGAACGCGTTCACAGATTTGTGAAGACGCACATATGTCTCCCGGTTACATCGAAAATGCTGCACTCAAACTGGCCGAATCTTCTAAGGATCATACATCTGTTACTGAAATTTCGCTTCACGGTATGACAGGAGAAAAGAATGAAACAGTTAAGACTTGCAGAACGCGTCGTTACGACTGAAAATCCTGCATTTATTATGGGAATCGTAAATGTCACGCCGGATTCATTCTGGCATGGAAGCAGAGGCGGTTCGGATCATGCAAAACAGCTTATCGATGAAGGTGCAGACGTACTTGATATCGGCGGAGAATCGAGCAGGCCTGGCGCCGGATATGTAAGCGCAGAAGATGAAATTAAGCGGATTATTCCGGTTATCCGCGAGATCAGAAATTATTCTTCAGTACCTGTTTCTGTTGATACACGGAAAAAGCCTGTAATGGAAGCTGCTGTTGCCGAAGGCGCCGACATTCTTAACGATATTTCGGCTCTGGAAGACGACGATATGCTCGGTCCGTATGCCGCTTCCGTAAAAATACCTGTCATCCTGATGCACAAACGTGGAATTCCTGCTATAATGCAGAAGAATACAAGTTACGGCAATGTATTTGAGGAAGTGGACAGCTACCTTGAAAAACGTGCAGCGTATGCGGTTTCATGCGGTATATCGGCAGATAAACTTATAGTTGACCCCGGAATAGGGTTCGGAAAAGACCTTGAAGCGAACACCGCTCTTATTAAAAACTGCGGCAGACTCTGCTCTGGAAAGTATCCGGTGCTTATGGCTCTTTCCCGCAAAACATGCATCGGCGAAATGACCGGAAGAAACGTGGAAGACAGACTGTACGGAACTCTTGCGGCTGACATTATCTCAATTCTGAACGGCGCGTTTATGATTCGCGTCCATGATGTTTCTGCAGCCGCTGATACCGTAAAAGTGATGAAATATCTGGAAGGTATGAATAATTGAAAGCATTTGACAGTCTTTCGGCAATTTACGATGTAATCCGTCCTATTATCGATTTAGGTATTCTGACGTTTATATTGTATAAAGCATATGAACTCATAATAAAAACGAACGGAATACAAATCATAAAGGCAGCTCTCATTGTGGCTTTAGCGTATGCAGGAGCCCTTCTTCTGAAACTCGATACATTACGGTGGATTCTTAACGTCATGGGGCCGGGACTGCTCATTGCTTTCGCAATAGTCTTTCAGCCGGAAATGCGCAAGCTTTTTCTCAAAATGGGACAAACCCAGTGGTTTGCTTTCGGGAACCGTTCCCGGCATACGTATGTGGATTCTGTTCTTATAGCCGCAGAAATGCTCTCGAAACAGCGCCGCGGCATGCTCGTCGTTTTTATGCGTCATACGAAAATGGACGACATCATAAATACAGGAACAAAACTCAATGCAGATTTATCGTCGAGCCTTCTTGTGACAATCTTCGGAATGGATACGCCGCTTCACGACGGTGCCTGCTTTGTGCAGGGCGGAAAACTTATTTCCGCAGGATGCTTTCTTCCCCTCAGCGAACAGTACGACATAAAAAAAACATTCGGTACACGCCATCGCGCGGCGCTCGGACTTTCTGAAGTTTCGGACGCAGTAGTACTTGTTGTTTCGGAAGAGACAGGTGCTGTCAGCCTCGCATACGATTCAAAACTGCATTATGATTTAACGATGACGGAATTGACAAAAATACTTGAAAATCTTCTGGACATTACACCGGATGCGTATCAGCTGGAGGACACAATAGATGAAAGCAAACAGGCTAATTGAAAAAATCACAGAAAACTGGCCTGCAAAAGTCATATGCTTTGTCATGGCTTTGTTCCTCTATATATTCCATCAGGTTTCTCTTCTTGACCAAAAAACGTTTACCGTACCGCTTTCCATCGTCGCAGAGGGCGGTATGTATCCCATGAGCGACTATCCGGATTATGTCCGTGTTACAGTCCGCTCTACAACGGAAAATATCGCCGAAGCGCTGCAGGCAGATATTACAGCTTCTCTTGATCTGACAACATATAACGAAGAGGGCAGTTATTCAGTCCCTGTTTCTGTGCATCTTTCTCCAAAACTGCTGCTCATGGATCCGTTTGAAGTAACGGTAAAACCGGAAAGTATAACGCTTCGCATGGAAGAAAAAACACTGAAATATGTATCGGTAACACCCGCTACGTCAGGAGAACCTGCGCACGGATATATAATTAAGGAAATAACAGCAGAACCTGAAACAGTTCAGATTATCGGTCCCCATTCAGCAGTGGACAGTACAAAGCAGGTTTTTACAGATAAAATAGATGTAAACAAATTGACTGCGGACAAAAGCGTTGATGTCGGTCTGCAGAATATAAACTCACTCCTTTCGATACAGTCTGATTCCCAGAAATTCCACGTAACCATTACAGTCGTTCCTGAACCGCTTGTCAGAAATTTTGCGCATGTGCCGGTAAAAGTCATGTTCATTTCTCCCCAGCTTGAGCTGACGGGAAATGTACCTGATATTTCATTTGACATAAACAGCACTGTTCCGCTTCTGGAAGAATATCAGCTCGATGATAATGCCGTGCAGATTGACTGCAGTGCAATAAAAGAGCCGGGAACGTACGAACTCCCCGTAAAATTCCTTTTACCTTCATATTTTACCGCAGATAACAGAAGTGCCGATACTGTAAAAATAACACTTGCGGAAAAGACTTCTGCAGGCGAAAAAATACCCGGCGAAATCAGGAACTGAATATGATTTACGGCATAGGTACAGACATAACAGATGTCCGGCGGTTTGCGAAATGGATTGAGTCTCCTTCTATGATTGAACGTTTTTACAACGAACATGAGATGCAGATGTCAGGCTCCCAGTCATCGTTGTGCCAGCATTATGCGGTACGTTTTGCGGCGAAGGAAGCATTTTCAAAGGCTCTCGGGACGGGAATAAGTGGATTTGAGCTGAAAGATGTGTATATCGAAAAAAACAGTGAAGGCAAACCTCTGCTCAGGACAGAAGGAAGCGCAGCAGCCGCTCTGGAGAGTGCGTGCGGAAAAAATGCACGTGTTCATGTTTCTCTCAGTCATGAAAAAGAAGTTGCAGTTGCATTCGTTGTCATAGAAGTGTAAAATCGGGGATAACAGATATGGTTTACGGTGTAAAAAAGGAATCGGATAAAAAAAAGATAGCTCTCTCATACTGGTCGAAGGAAAAGTGTACATGCCCCGTATGTCACAAGGAATTCGACAAGGAAGTCATGCTCAGCGGACAGGGACGCATGATAGCGGGCGGCCTCACAGACGAACTTCACCGGATATTTGAACCTTCAAAAAAATACGGAAGAATCTATCCGCTTGTGTACGATATAGGAGCTTGTCCCAACTGCTGTACGGCAATGTTCTGGTCAGATTTCAAGGATATGAAGAATAAGGATGCTATGGAAGCGATGTATTCTCATTCTGAAAAACGAAAGAAAGCAGTAAATGCGGTTTTTCCGTATTTTGATTTACACCGGCAGCGCTCACTGTTTGACGGATGCGCAATGTATTATCTTGCACTGCTTACATATGACGATGCGGATCCTGATATACTTCCGACAATAAAAAGGGCTGTTATTGCTCTTCGCCTTGCGTGGCTTACGAAAGAATTGAACGAACGCTGCCCGGGACACAATTATGATTATATTTCGAAAGTTCTGTACAACAAAGCAACTTTTTTCTATGAACAGGCTGTTATAAACGAAACGAACCGTATAGAAAAAAGTTCCACTTTGAATAACAGCGGCCCTGATATGGACAAGAACTACGGATGGGACGGTGTTATTTATCTCTGCGGGCTGCTTGAGTACAAATACGGACAAAAAGAAGACCAGCAGCTCAGGCTTAAAAAGCTTACAGAGGCAAAGACATCAATCGCACGCATCTTCGGACTCGGGAAATCGTCTAAAGCAAAACCCGGGCCGCTTCTTGAAAAGTCGCGTGATTTATACGACAAGCTCTCGCTCGAAGTGAGCGACGACAACATTTAGCGCAGGAGGAATTTCTTGCGCAATATCTTACTGACAATTTCTTACGATGGAACATCTTTCTGCGGATGGCAGCGGCAGGATAAAGCAGATAATGGCGAACCTGTACGTACCGTGCAGGGAGAGATAGAGAATGCTCTTCAAAAGCTGCACGGAGAACATATCACGTTGTATGGTTCCGGAAGAACTGACAGCGGGGTACATGCATCTGCACAGGCTGCTAACTTTCTTTCTCCCATTGATTCAATTCCCGTTGAGCGGTATCCGGCTGCAATTAACTGCAGCCTTCCGCCTGATATCCGCATCATGAAAGCCGAGGCCGTGCCTGAGCAGTTCAGTTCCCGCTTTGATGCAACGAGCAGGGTATACCGTTATTTCATGTATACCGGTGACGTGCCGTCTGCAGTACAGACTAGGTATGTGTGGGCCGTAAAGCACATGCCCGACATAGAAAAGCTTAACAGTATGGCTTCCTGCCTGAAAGGGGAAATTGACTGTGCCACATTTGCGGCTGCAGGAGATGCAAGTCTTTCAACATACCGTTATCTTGAAGGTGCCCGTTTTTTTGAGCAGCCGGCATTTCCGTCGGGAAGGCTTGTTGTGTTTGAAATAGAGGCGAATGCTTTTTTGTGGAAAATGGTGCGCAGCATAACGGGAACGCTTCTGCAGCTTGAGAGAAACGGGGCCGGAGAGGACTCATTCAGGAAGATACTTGAAGCGAAGAACAGAAAACTTGCAGGGATTACAGCTCCTCCGCAGGGATTATTTCTGTGGCAGGTAAAGTTCGATGGTGTCCGCCGCCACGTGTGATATTCTGCGGCATAAATCACAGCAGAGAAACAGGATCCACATCACACTCGATGTAGACAGACTGCGAATGGCTGTATCCGAAAAGAAGCGTCCGTGCCATTTCCTGCAGCGGCTGTATGTACGTCCCCCTCAGCAGAATCTGGTACCGGTAATTCTGAGAAATCTTCAGGATCGGACATTCCGCCGGTCCCATGATTTCGATATCTTCCGCATATTTCGTTTTTTTCTGTGCTGCCTGGAGAATAAGCTGGGCATCGCCTGCGGTGTCGGCAGCTGCTTTACAGTCCGCAGAACGGAATACGAGCCGTATAAGCCTGCTGAAGGGCGGAAAACCGAGCATTTTCCGCTGCTGCAGCTCGTATTCGTAAAATCCTTTTATATTTCCGGCACACGCGTACGCAACCGGTTCTCTCGCAGGGTTATACGTCTGAACGACAACTTTTCCGTCGGGGAAAAAACGGCCCGCACGTCCTGCAACCTGCGTAATAAGCGAGAACGTCCGTTCTGAGGCACGGAAGTCGGGGAGATGAAGCCCCGTGTCGGCAAGTACGACACCGACAAGCTGCAGGTTCGGAAAATTCAGCCCCTTTGCAACCATCTGCGTGCCGAGCAGTATGTCATACTCTCCCCGTCGGAACGAATCGAGTTTTTCTTCGAGTTCGCCCTTTTTTGTCAGCGAATCAGTGTCGATGCGGAGTATGCGTGCGTTGGGAAATTTTGCTGCGGTTTCAGCTTCTATGTATTCCGTACCGAATCCTGAGTAGCCGATGTCGAGCGAACCGCATTTCGGGCACGATTCCGGCGGGACTGCCGACCAGCCGCAGTAGTGGCATCTGAGTCTGTTTTCATTTTTATGGTACGTCATCGGTACGGAGCAGTTTTTGCACGTCATTTCGTAACCGCAGCTTGCACAACGGAAAAAATGCGTGAAACCGCGGCGGTTGAGAAAGAGTATGACCTGTTTTTTGGCAGCCAGCGTCGCCCGTATGTCTTCCGTAAGTTTTTCGGAAATACAGTTGTCGTTCATTGCACATTTCGACAAATCGATACATGAAATCTGCGGCATGGCTCCGCCTGCAAGTCGCTTTGTAACGGTGTGTTCAATGAGCCCATGTGTTTTCATGAGGTGCCACGATTCGACAGACGGAGTCGCGCTTCCCATGACGAGCGGAATGCCCAGCGTCGAACAGCGGTACATGGCTGCCTGCCGTGCATGATAACGCGGAGTCGTGCCGCTTTTATACGATGCGTCGTGCTCTTCATCAATGATGACGAGCCCTAAATCCGGTACCGGCGCGAATACAGCGCTTCTCGCGCCTACGACAACACGCGCCTCCCTGTGTATGATACGGCGCCATTCTGAAAGTTTCTGGCTCGGAGTAAGGCCTGAATGGAGGACTGCTGCCGTATTTCCGAACCGCTGCACGACAGCCTTTATAACCTGTGTCGTCAATCCTATTTCGGGGACAAGATAAATGACACCTTTATTCAGGGAAAGCGTCCTCTCTGCAGCCTGAAGGAATACTTCCGTTTTGCCGCTGCCTGTCGGACCGTACAAATAGTGGAAAAGCGCACGCGGTGAATGAGGCGCGAGTATGCCGTCTACCGCTTTCTGCTGTTCGGGAGAAAGCTCGTGTGCGTTTGTAAATGGAACTTCGCCGTCGAAAGAAAATCCGCCCGCGTGACTTTCCCTTCGCCCGGAAGGGAGCATTGCAGAGACAGCCTCTCCGGGCGTGCATAAATAATAGTCAGCCATCCAGCGTGCAAGCGACAGCAGTTCGCCTGTAAACAGCGGTTCTGCGTCGACAATACGCTTTGCCGGTCTGATTTTAGATGAGTCTACGGGACATGACGGCGGAAGAGTGTCGTGTATTCCGGTAATAAACCCCGTCATGTTCCTGTTGCCGAACCGTACTTCAGCCCGTTTGCCGATTTCCGGCTCGTTTTCTTTTTTGCTGCCGGTACCGCCTGTGTATGAGTAGGTGAACGACTGGTCTACCGGAACATTGAGTATGAGGTCCAGATAGAGCATATCAGCTCCGCTTCGCAAAACCTGCGGCGTAGCCGGGGTCAATTTCTTCAAGTCTTGCCCGGAACATTTTAAGGTCATCCCATGACGGCCGTTTGAGCGATTCATCCCTGAGCAGTGCGCTCGGATGATACGTTACCATAAGGGGAATACCGTTGTAATCGAAGAATTGTCCGCGGAGCCTGCTGAGCGGAGCATCTGTTTTTAAAAGATTCTGTCCGGCAGTCCGCCCGGCTGCAAGAATCATTTTTGGTTTCAGGAGGCGTATCTGCGCTTCAAGAAAAGAAATACATGCATCGGCTTCCTCAGGAAGGGGAGTTCTGTTGTCCGGCGGCCGGCATTTTACAATATTTGCAATATAACAGTTTTGTTCACGATCAAGGCATATTGCGGCAAGCATTTTATCCAGGAGCTTTCCTGCCGGACCCACAAACGGTAATCCCTGCATGTCTTCTTCAGCACCGGGGCCTTCCCCGACAACAAGAACTGCAGGTCTTTCCGCTCCCATGCCGGGAACTGCATTCGTACGCCGCCTGCACAGCTGGCAGCGCGTGCAGGATCCGATTTTCTGCGCAATAGAGGCAAACGTAAGACCTTCGTGCACCGGTTCAGAGAAATGGGATAGGGGTGCAGCCTGTGACGCGGGAGGTGAACCTGCAGACACGGAAGATGCAGATATATCATCATAAAAGACAGGTTCTGGTTCTGAAAACTCGGGTGAGGCATATCCCAGCAGAGAATCAGAAGCCCTTTTGAGCAAAGTATAAACATTTTTTTTATCAGTTGCTAACATAACATCTCTAGAATATCATATTGCTTGCTGTTCATGCAAGAATAAGGTATATTTTAAAATATTTTTGATACATCATGGCTTCTAACAGGAGGAATAATGGCCCATTCAGCGAAATGGAGGAAACACGTATTTTTTGCAGCTCTTGTTCTGATTTGTGTTTCGGCATCATATGGAAGAGGAGGGCAGGAACTGGTTCTCTGCGGGAGCTGGATTTATGATTCACTTACGAAAATAGCGCTGGAGGCGGGGAGAGTTGATTTTACAGATTCAACACCGTTGTCTATTCAGGAAATAAAAACATATCTTTTTGAAATTGATTATGAATCATTGTCCGAGACAGGAAGGCGCGAATACGACAGAATTATATCATACTTTAATGACGATATTCTGTCCCTGAAAAGCGGTATTCTGTCGGCCGGTATTGATCCGTCTATAAATCCGGAAGGATATTATAAGACCAGCAGCAGTGTAGACTGGGTATACGACAGATACAACCGGACTCCTATCCTTGATCTGCCTGTCACCATCGGCGCCAGTGATTTTGTGACGATGTACAGCGACATCTATTTCGGGCAGAACCGCGGTATGATGCAGCTTACCGACAATTATTTTAATCTGCCGCTTTCTGTTTCCCAGATGGACGAGCATTTTCCTTTTGAATCGTATATTTCAACTGGTTCTAAATTTACAGAAAATGTCGGAGTGGGATTTCAGCTCGGTATGGGAAAACAGTGCGTTGGGCGGACTGATACGGGAAGCATTATTTTTTCCGATTATATGACTGGCGCTTCATATGCTGCGTTCGACCTTTATTCTCCTGATATAAAGTACAATATGTCAGTTACGCAGCTTGACGTTGATAAATATACATACCTGCATCGTTTTGATTTCCGTTTTTTCAAAAAAGTATCTTTTTCCGTGCTTGAAGGCATGCTCGTGAATGCACCGCTTGAACTGCGGTATTTAAATCCGATGAGTATATTCCACGGAATGGCTCCGTGGCGTGATTATGAACCCGACAAAGAAGATTCGGAATCGCATACCTGCGCTTATTTTGGATTCAAATTTTCCTATTCGCCTGTGAAATACGTACGGATATACGGATTGTATGCCCAGACACAGCTTCAGAATGTGTTTGAGAAAGCAAACTGGCCCGACAGCCTGACACCTGACGGTTTAGGCGGGCAGCTTGGATCGGAACTGTACATTCCCGTCGGGAGAGGATATCTTCATTCGATTCTGGAAGGATATTATGCGGATCCCTTTCTCTACATAAAAGAAAGCCCTAACTGGTCCATGGTGCGTACCTATCAGGAAAATCTTGGCGACTATGCTACGTTCTATGAGTGGATAGGCTCTCCTTTCGGGCCTGATACAATTGCGGGAACGCTTTCCGTCGGATACGAGATACCTGCGAAATGGTCTGTTTCCGTAAAATATCTTTTTGCCTGCCGCGGACAGAACGCCGACGACAGCATATTTACAAACTGCGGCTGGGGTGGTGAGAAGACGGATATTTCTGATTCCGAGCTGGAAAACAACTGGGTATATCCCACCTCAAGCCATAATTCCGACGGTAAAAACTGGGTTACACCGTCCGGAGAAAATCCGGAATATGTGCACAAACTCAGCATATGCTCAACATGGCAGCCGTATGTATGGTTAACTCTACTGTTACAGCCTTCATATACAGTTGTTATAAATTATGGCCATACGGTCGACAGTGTTGCGCAGGGGTTTGAAATCGCTGTTTCTGCCCGCTTTTATATTTCAAAGATGTTTAAATTATCACATTAAATGAGGAACGGAATGAAAAAATCATATATAGTAATGATAGTGGGTTTTTTACTGCTTACAGTACCAATTTTTGCTCAGGCAAGTGTAGATCCGGAAGATGACTTCTATACATATGCTCTCGGCTGGAAACTGAAGGGGTACATCCTTCAGCTGCCTCAGCTTAAACCGTATCCGCTGAATGTCATCAAGGATATTATTGAGACCGTAATCGAAAAGGGCGACAAACACGATACCGCCGATGCGGAAAAAGAATATGAGCGTATTTTCAGTAAACCGTGGAACGTCGGTATTGCAGTTACGGCATTAGATGATGTTCAAAAATCTTCAAAAAGCAGCGATATAGACAATACGGGGGAAATAACATTCGACCCGCAGATATACGGCGATATTCCGTTCGGTAAACTTGTTTCGTACGGTTATTATTTAGGCATTCACGGTGCGGAGAAAGACACAGATGAAAGCGAATTCCGCCCGTATTACCAGAATTCGGATAACGACACATATGACGATCCCACGACAATTTCTTCGTATGCACTGAATATGGATGCGAATATGATTGCTGCGGTTGGAACAAAGAATCTGTATGTGACAGCAGGTCTTAATAGAACAGGTTTCGGGCCGTTCCTCCACTCGGATGTCATCCTGAATCCTACAGCGTTTCATGCTCCGGGTTTTACGTTCGTGTATGACGGAGATATAATCGATTTTACACAGTATCTGGTTGCTGCAGGCGCCGAAAAGAACAACGGCAGCGACGACTATCTGCCCGATAAATACTTTTCGATGCATTCAATACGCGTTCCGGTTTTTACACCTAAAATCAGCCTGACATACTATGAAATGATGGTATTCGGCAGACGTTTTGATCCTTCCTATCTCATACCCGCTCCGTACATGCTGATTCAGGGAATCAGCAATACCACAGATAATCTGCAGATGGGCCTTCTGTTGGAATATACACCGGTACAATGCCTTGAATGGGCGACGAATCTTATGGTTGACGATATATCTGCGAACGATATCGTAAAACTGAATTTCGACACGAAAATCCGCACGGCAATCCAGACAGGCCTGTTGTATTCGCCTCTTGATTCAACATGTAAAATGGTATCTCTTGATTATACACTGGTTACGCCGTACACCTATGCGCACTGGGATTACAACGACTGGACGGCAAGTTCCGCCTCATTTGATTCCTCAACGTACAACTACCTGAACTATACGAACAGAGGCGTAAGCATGGGAGCATCCATTCCACCGAACTCCGACAAGATAACGTGCAGCATACAGATGCGGCCTGTCACCGGCTTAAAACTTACGACGGAAACATCATTCACCCGCCATGCAAACGAATACGAATCGCTCACTGATGAAGAAAAGAATTCTATTAACAGCGCAAATTATACGTCAAGGCAGAGTGGTGGAGGTGTCATATATTCCACCGACGGCAGCATCTCCACCCAGCAGATGTACGACAGCGACGGAACGCACATAGAGACTGCATGGGAGCATCTCAATTTTCTGACACAGGATCATATCATGTACATTGCACAGGCAGGTATAACTGCAGAATATACGTTTCCCCGGTGTAAAATAGGAACGTTTTCTGCGACGGCAGGTTATACTTTTGAATATATACACAATGTAGGTGTCGACGAACCAATGCTCGACGGCTCTTACGCCTCATGGCAGGAAGCATATGACAACTGGGTTGCAAATCTGCATGATGTGTATAATAATTATCTGAAATTCGGAGTGAAATATTCTTATTAAATGAGTAAGCGAAAATTTCTTTTTCTGTATTTAAATACAGGTGCCGGTCATATATCTGCAGCTAAAGTTCTGGCACAGGCACTCAAGGAACAGGATCCGGATGTCGAGATAGAGATGATTAACGGATTCGATAAAAAAAACATGTTCGGGCATCTTATTTTCGAGAAAGGATACAATTATGCATGTAACTATATACATGGTGTCTTTCCTCTTATATATGATGCAGGCATGCATCGGTGGGGGCAGGAATTATTCGTGCGCCCGCTCCGTTTTCAGACAACAAGATATCTGCGTCATGTATTTATGGAAAAACACCCGACTGATATAGTGTCGTTTCATTTTGCACTTACTCCGTTTGCGAAATCTGCAATCAGGAATATTCCGTGGAATGTAAATCTTACAACAATAGTAACTGACCCTTTTACGGTGCCTCACGCATGGTTTTATGAAAAAGATCAGAAGTATTTCGTGTATTCACAGGAAGCAAAAGATGAAGCAGTTAAAAAATGCGGCGTTCCCCCGGAGAATGTCACTATAGTTCCTTTCCTTATTAATGAAAAATACCGTATGCCTCCTTTTTCTAAGGAAGAAATCAGGGCTATGAAAATAAAATACGGTTTTGATCCCGCCAAAAAAATAGTGCTGCTGGCAGGAGGCGGGGAAGGTTTTCCGGGAGCTGTCGAAATTATTACGGAATGCGTGCTCAACAAGGCACAGTTTGCAGTCGCAATGGTCTGCGGACGCGATAAGGCGTTTAAGGACACGCTTGATATTCTTGCAGCAACATATCCCAAACTTGATCTGCACGTATTCGGATTTATCGATTATCTTGATGAACTTGTAAAAATCTGCGATTGTGCGGTAATAAAAGCGGGACCTGCGACGCTTATGGAAGTGCTTTATTCCCGTAAGCCTGTTATAATAATTAAATATATTCACAATCAGGAACTTGGCAATATGCATTATGCCGTACGGCATAATGTAGGATATTACATCAGGAATCCCCGCAGCGTTTACCGCAAAATAAACGAATTATTGAACGACGAGAATTTCGATATCAAGATGAAGCACAATTTCGACAGTGTCAATCTTGATACCGATGCCGGAAAGATTGCTACTTTGCTGCTTGAAAAGTAAACTGCTTTATTTCGCGCCTGTCGAACGCATCTTTAACAAGCGCGTCGATTTCCATCGATGCATAGATGCGCGCTGCCTCTTCAATTGAAGCATGCAGGACAGGATGTTTTGGTGAAAAGAGCACGCAGCAGTCTTCGTACGGCAGAATGGATATGTCGTATGTTCCTATTTCCTTTGAGGTGTCGACAATCTCTTCCTTGTCCATGCCGATAAGCGGACGGAATACAGGATGCGCTGCAAAGTGTTCCGTTACAGAAAGATTGTCCATCGTCTGGCTTGCAACCTGACCAAGACTTTCTCCAGTGATAATACACTGGGCATTCAGCCTGTCGGCAAGCATGTTCGCAGTCTTCATCATGCAGACCCGCAGCATGAGCGTTGCCCACGCTTCAGGCGCTTTCTCCTTGATGCGCATCTGCACATCGGTGAAGGGAATTATATTAAGATGCGTCTCAAGTCCGTAATCGGCAAGGCGTGCGGCAAGATCCTCAACTTTTTTCTGCGCCTCTTCCGACGTGTACGGATAGGAATGGAAATAGACGCATTCCGTTTTCATACCGCGACGGATCATTCTGTAGCCGGCTACAGGAGAATCGAGTCCGCCCGAAAGCATAAGCAGCCCTTTGCCGCTGCATCCGACGGGAAGGCCTCTGCATCCTTTGTTTACATCTGAAAAGACAAAACAGCGGTCTCTCACTTCAACGTTTATTTTTACGTCGGGACTGTGCACGTCGACGGAAAGAATGTCTGCATCCACCGTTTTATCGGCAGCCTGGCAGCAGATGTCGTATGAAGTAAGCGGAAAGGCTTTGTCCTGTCTTCTTGCCTCGATTTTAAATGTTGCAGCCCCTCCTTTTTTTGCACGGACTGCTTCGTCGTACACTACGCTGCTTATCGCATCTATGTTTTTTTCGCAGGTGACGGTCTTTGCCCATCCGGTAATGCCGATAAGGTGATCCAGCGTAAATTCCACGTCACGGGCGGCATCTTCCGAACAGTCGATATATAATCTGCCTGCACGCATTTTTACATCGACGTTGTGTCCTTTAAGGCATTCCCGCGTGTTGATGACGAGTTGCCTCTCGAATTCTTTTATATTCGCTCCCTTGAGCGTAAGTTCTCCGATTTTTGCTAAATATGTCATGTAGATAGTATACCGGAAAAGAAATTAATTGACAAATAGTTGTATAGTTGTCACAATAATACGTTCATCTGAATGAACAATTGCCTTTGAGAAACGATGAGGGAGACGCATGAAAAAAATTAAGACAATTGAAAAATTTATATCTCTGTTTGATAAAACAAAAGCGGACAAACTGCCTGAGAACATACCGCTTATGCTCCGTTCCCGTGCGCTTGCATATCCCGATTATACGCTTCAAGTCGTAAAGAACGAGATAGGCGAATACGAAAACCACAGCTACAAACGTGTATATAACCGCGTAGTGGAGATGGCATGTGCGCTCAAAAAAACAGGGATTAAGCGCGGAGATTTTGTAGGCTTTATGTCTGACAACCGCCGCGAATGGATGATTCTGGATGAGGGGCTTTTGTCAATCGGCGCCGTTGATGTACCTCGCGGGTGCGATTCGACTGGTACGGAAATGGCATTTATTCTCAATTTCGTAAAATGTGAAGTCTGTATTTTTGAAAATCAGCGTCAGCTGCTTAAGATTATGAACTGCGGGGAAAGTGTTCCGGCGCTGAAGACCGCCATCCTTATAGACTCTCCTGATGAAGATATTGCACAAAAGGGGGCAGCAGCAGGCCTTAAAATCGTGAAATTTGTCGAGCTTGAAGATATGGGGCGCCATGCATCCGATGCGGAGCGCAGGCAGGCTGAAGCGGAGATGGATAAAACCGAAGGCAGCGAACTTGCGACAATCATTTTTACATCGGGAACGACAGGCACACCTAAAGGCGTTATGCTTACACATGACAATTACATTGCGCAGTGCGAAGTTGTAAAACTTGCGCTTCCGAACACGAAGGACGGTGATATCTGGCTTTCTGTTCTGCCTGTGTGGCACAGCTTTGAGCGGGCATTTCAGTATTTTATCATTGCACTCAAGGCCGGTATGGCATATTCAAAACCTGCAGCAGCTACGCTTCTCGGCGATATGGCAAAAGTCCATCCGACATGGATGTGCGGCGTCCCCCGCCTGTGGGAATCGCTTGCACATGGTATATTCCGCCAGATGAAAAAAGAAAACAGCGTAACCCGTTTTTCCTTTAATTTCGCAATAAGAATCGGAAAATCGTTTTCCTGGGCTCGCGACAGAGTGTACGGCCTTGTCTGCCGCTACAACAACGGCTCTCGTTTCTTTGATTTTCTCTGGGGACTTCTTCCTTTCATTCTGTATGCACCGCTGTACGGAATATGCAAACTAGTCGTATTCAAGAAGGTGAAGGCCGTTCTCGGCGGACGCATGGTTGCTGCTATTTCCGGCGGCGGTGCACTTCAGTCTGATGTCGATGCTTTTTATCATGCCATTGGTTTTAATCTGCTCGAAGGCTACGGAATAACGGAGGCGGGGCCGGTTCTTTCTGTCCGCAGTCCGCTCAAGCCCCGTTCGGGATGCGTCGGCGTTGTATATCCTTCTGCAGAAGTAAAAGTCGTTGCAATGAGCGAAAACGGCATATCAGGGACAGAGCCGCTGCCATCCGGAAAAAAAGGTATTATCATGGCCAGAGGCCGCCAGATTATGAAGGGTTACTACAATCGTCCCGACCTTACAGAGCAGGTCATAGACAAAGACGGCTGGCTCAATACCGGCGATATAGGTATGCTTACGCAGGACAATGAGATAAAAATAACCGGCAGGGCAAAAGATACAATAGTACTGCTTGCGGGTGAAAACATTGAACCGGCAGTCATAGAAGCCGCGCTCCTCGACAGCCCGTATATTGAACGTGCAATGATTGTCGGTCAGGATAAGAAGTATATTGCAGCACTTATTGTTCCTGCAAAAGATGTTCTGACCGAGTGGGCCGACAATTCACGCGTTATGTACAGTTCATGGGAATCGCTGCTCGAGTCGAACGAAGTACAGATAATGTTCCGGGAGGAAATAGAAAGCCGGGTAAACGAAAAAACCGGTTTCCGTACCTGCGAAAGAATAAACCGTTTTGTCCTTCTGCCTGACAGTTTTGAGCAGGGCAGGGAAGTAAATGCAAAAGGCGAAATGATGCGTTTTAAGGTCAGAAAACTTTACGACAGGCAGATAAAGAAACTGTTCAGCCAGGACAATACTGTAATTCAATAAAATGATGGATATTTCTCCATCGCATGCCGATAATGGAAAGGTGAAGAACTTTCTGTTACCGGCTTTTTTTATCACCGCAGCGCTTTTTATGTCGCAGCTTTCCGCACAGACAGAACTTGATTCCCGTGCTTCAGCAGCTGCCTACGGGCAGGCTTATGTCCCTGTTCCTGAAAACGGAAAAGTGTCAATTCCCCCCCTTCTGCAGGGTATCTGGCAGGGAAAGGACCGCTATGTGTTTTTTACAGGGGCTTCAACTGAAAATAATGATACATCTGTACCGCAGCCGGATGATATGGCAGTTGTACTTAAAACATATTACGGATGGTTCTACGACAGGGCGGCAGAGCCCGAATCGTACGGAGCTGACTCAACGCGTTTTCTCTGTACTGCAACGACAAAAGAAGCAGAGCATATCACGGTAACATATGAGCCGCTGCAAACCCGCAGCATTCAGTACGATACATCCGGCAATGTCATTCCCTATGACAGCGGTGTATGGGAGCTTGTCATACAGTACGGAAAAAAAGCGCGCAACGTAACAAGAATCCCGGTGGCTGTTATAGGAAATAATCTGTATCTTGATTTTATTATCAGGGGACGTACAAGCGATACTTCTGTATCCCCGTCAGGAAATCCGCTTTTCGGGTATTGGCAGGGAGTGAGCAGGCAGAAGGGGATACGTATATGCCCGCAACCGCTGTGTGAAAATATATTTTCATATTATGTCGTGGACGGCGCAGTCTACAGTCTCCGTTACTGGCTTACAACAATGGAATATACGGATGCGCTCGCTGCGTTTACAGACGGCAGTAATACTTTTCACGTTGCAAAGCATATTGTATCCGACGGGAATGTATTTACATGCGTTACGGGAAGGAGCCTGCAGATACGCAATATAGAAAAAGCATCTGTCCCGCTCAGCGACTATACACTTGATTCAACAGGCACAATATGTGCGTTCGGTGCGCCTTATCTGACTAAAGTCACGGGAAAAGACAATGCGCCTGCTCTTATGGCGGTTGTAGCCGAAGCAAATAAAAGGCGGAAACCTGATCCTCCACCGCTATTTCCGCCTGATGATTTGAACTGGCACTGGGATATAATCAATCTTCTTGAAAAGGACAATGCACAGGTACAGGCTGTAAGGAAAAGGCAGAAAGAATTTGCAGAAACAAACGGCAGGAAAGGCCGTATAGACGCAGTGCAGGCAGCTGCATACAGCACATATACGAAACTGGAAAATGAAGTAACACAGGGAACTGAAAATTCTCCGGCATTGAATTAAGAGTTTATTCATCTATCTAGTATTTTTCCTCACTATATGGCATAATACACGACAGTATTTTATATAGAAAAGAGGTCTTTCCGTGTACAAGACAGTTGATCCAAAAGCAGACTTTCCTAAACAGGAAGAAGAGGTCCTGAAATTCTGGCAGGACAATGATACATTTAAAAAATCAGTATCACAGAGAGAAGGTGCTGAGGAATACGTATTTTACGACGGACCGCCGTTTGCCACAGGTCTTCCGCATTTTGGCCATTTTATTCCATCGACAATTAAAGACATCATTCCGCGCTATCAGACGATGAAAGGAAAAAAAGTTGAACGCCGTTTTGGATGGGACTGCCACGGTCTTCCTGTTGAAAACCTTATTGAAAAAGAGCTTGGAATTAATTCAAAACACGAAATAGAAAAATACGGCATTGCAAAATTCAATGATGCATGTCGTGCAAGCGTACTCCGATATACAGGCGAATGGCGTAAAACAATTACCCGTATGGGACGCTGGGTCGATTTTGACCACGACTATAAGACTATGGATCCCGATTATATGGAATCAATCTGGTGGGTGGTCAAAGCTCTGTGGGATAAAGACATGATTTATGAGGGAAAGTACATACTCCCGTACTGCCCCCGCTGTTCGACAGTTCTTTCCAATCATGAACTGGCTCTCGGTTATAAGGATGTGAACGACCCTGCAATTACGATCCGCTTTAAGATTACACGTGCACCGGAAGGCATAGACGACCCTGACATGACTGATGGAAAAACGTATTTTCTTGCATGGTCAACAACACCCTGGACGCTGCCGTCGAACGAAGGCCTTACGATGGGGCCTGACATCGACTATGCAAAAATTCTTGATGAAGTTTCTGGAGATTATTACATTCTTGCACAAGCCCGTCTTCCCGCGTATTACAAGGATGAGAAAGGTTATAAGATTATTTATACGCGCAAGGGCAGGGATTTTGTCGGTGCAAAATATGAACCGCTTTTTCCGTATTTTGCGGGTCTTGCGGTAAATGAAGACGGAAGTGACGGTGCGTTCCGTGTTTTTAATGCGGATTTTGTTTCTACAGAAGATGGTACCGGCATCGTGCATACAGCTCCCGGATTCGGTGAAGACGACAGTAAGGTGTTTGCGGGAAGCGGTATTCCGTTTGTGGAACCGATTGACGCAGAGTGTAAGTTTACCAGCGAAGTACCCGACTATGAAGGCCGTTTTGTAAAAGACTGCGATAAAGACATCATGGACCGCCTTAAAAAAGAGGGAAAACTTGTAAAACGTGACCAGATACTCCACTCATATCCGCACTGCTGGAGATGCGATTCTCCGCTCATTTACCGCGGAATTGGAAGCTGGTTTGTAAAAGTCGCAGACGAGCACGAACGTCTGCTCAGGGCTAACAGTCAGATTAACTGGCAGCCTGCACATATCAAAGAAGGACGGTTCGGAAAATGGCTTGCAGGAGCGCGCGACTGGGCAATCAGCCGGAACCGTTACTGGGGCAATCCCATTCCTATCTGGAAATGCGATGAATGCGGTGAGACAATTTGTGTCGGAAGCCGGCAGGAATTGAAGGATCTTTCCGGTGTGTATCCGGAAGATATTCATAAACAGTACGTCGATGAAATCACCATCCCGTGCGGCAAATGCGGCGGGACTATGCATCGTATACCCGAAGTTCTCGACTGCTGGTTTGAATCAGGCTCAATGCCGTATGCCCAGAATCACTATCCGTTTGAAAATAAGGAATACTTTGAAAAACATTTTCCGGCTGACTTCATTTCGGAAGGACTCGATCAGACCCGCGGATGGTTCTATACTCTGACAGTTCTTGCAAGTGATCTGCTTGACAGGCCGGCATTCAAAAATTGTATTGTCAGCGGACTTGTCCTTGCTTCCGATGGCCGGAAGATGTCGAAGAGTCTGCGGAATTATACGGATCCCTCTGAAGCAATCGATAAGTTTGGTGCGGATGCAATCCGCCTTTTCCTTATGCATTCGGCTGTCGTCAAAGCGGACGATCTCCGTTACAGCGACGACGGTGTGAAGGATGTACTCAAGAATATAATCATTCCGCTGTGGAACAGTTACAGCTTCTTTGTGCAGTATGCAAATATAGACGGTATTGAACCTACCGGGCACGAGTTTGACAAGACGCTTCCGCAGAATCCTCTTGACAAATGGCTGCTTTCTATTACACAGCAGCTCGTCAAAAATGTGACGATTGCACTTGATTCATACGATCTTTCAGGTGCAATCGATCCGCTCGTTGTGTTTATCGAAGATTTGAACAACTGGTATATACGCCGTTCCCGCAGGCGGTTCTGGAAGAGCGAAAACGACAACGACAAAAAGGAAGCGTATGCTGCGCTTTATATCGCACTCAAAACATTCGCGCTTGTTGCGGCTCCTTTCATTCCCTTCATTACAGAAGAGATATGGCAGAACCTAAAATGCCCGAACGACAGGGAATCGGTGCATCTGGTTGATTATCCTGTTTACAACGAGAACTGGCGTGACGAAGCGCTTGAGTTTAAAATGGATACGGTTCAGAAAGCCGTTTCCATGGGGCGTTCGCTGCGCAATCAGTTCAGCATAAAGAACAGGCAGCCTCTCGAAAGCGTTGCGCTTGTTACTCGCAATCCGGAAGAGAAAAAAGTTCTCGCGGAAATGGAAGATTCCATCAGGGAAGAGCTTAATGTAAAGAAAGTAATTTTTCATGAAAGGGAAGATGAACTTGTCGAATACAAGGCAAAGGCGAATTTCAGGGTGCTCGGCAAAGAGCTTGGGTCTTTTATGAAAATTGCCGCCGCGAAAATAGAAACGCTTGATCAGAATGCAATCCAGAATATACTCGAAGGTTCAAAACTGACAATTGAAGTCGAAGGAACGAGTGTTGATCTTGACAGTACGAAGGTGAATATTGAGCGCTTTGAAAAGGACAATTTGAAAGTTCTTAACGAAGGAACGCTTACCGTCGGACTTGATACGAAAATTACCGATGAGCTTAAAAAGGAAGGATACGTACGAGACCTTATCCGCGGAATACAGAACCTCCGTAAAGATACAGGGCTCGAAGTTACCGACCGTATTACGCTTGTACTCGGGGGAGATGCAGAGCTGAAAGCTGCTTACACGATGTTTGCTGACTTTGTTGCAAACGAAACACTTTCGACATCTGCTTCCTGGGATGAAAGTTTGAAGGGGACTGAAGTTGAAGCAGATGATAAAAAGTGGAGTATTGCAATTGAGAAAGCGTACTGATGCTGAATCAATTACAGCGGTTTTCCTGTGTGTGCTGGCTGTATTCTTTGCTGCGTGCAAGTCAGCACCGCAGGGAGTACCTGTAAAACCTCTGGATCTTATGGAAGCCGGCAGTTCGTTTTACATAAAAATGCCGGCGGAAACAGATCCTGAACTTGTAAAAAGAGTTCTGCAGAGCAGTGTTGAAGGCCTGAACGACGAAGATGCAGGCAAAATTGCAGAACGCATTACTGTTATATATACAGGGCTTGAACGGAAACGAAATGAAACACTTGTACAGGCTGTTGTTTCCGGTAATGTGCCGCAGATTGCTGCAACGAAGTTATTAAAAAAAAGAAAAGACTGGGAAGAGGCCTCTGTATATGCAAAAACCGCTGACGCTTCCCGTGAGTACATCTATTTTACAAAGAGAGACAGCGGCCTGAAAGTCGCTTTTCCATCGAATACACTGGCATGTCTTGGCTGTTCTGTCCCCGTTATGCTTGCAGACTACGACAATCATGCCTTCAATGGTGATGAATCACATCATATTGACGACACTGTGTACGAGTGGCTCAACGGCGGCGGGCAGCAGATTCGGTTTTATGCAGTAAAACCGCAGTCATTTCTGACGATTCTTACAGGTGCAAATCTTAATCTCAAGCTCTCATATGCAAAGGGATTTCTTGTTACGGATAAAGGCCAGAATGATCAGTATCTCATGACTATAGAGTTTGAATTTAACGACGTGCGCATGGTAAAAGCAGGAGCCGGATTGTTGTCGCTCGCATTTGGTCTGACAAATTCGCAGACACAGCTTACAACACCGACGCACATCGTCGTTTCAGATATAATAATTAATAAAAAACAGCTGTATAAGCTGTTTTTGTTATAGGTCATCTCTAAAAACTCACTTTCAGTGACTTTTTAGAGATGACGTCGAGTTTTAAGTCGTTGTAATATCGCGGCTTCAAACATCGCACTTTCAGAGTTACCTCTAAAAACTGAAGTTTTTAGAGGTTTCCTATAATAAAACTTATTGGAGTTATTTTATGGCAGACGACAAAGTAATTCTCAAGGCTGAAGACCTTGACGGATATCTTTCACGACAGGATCTTTTGGATCTCGATGTTCTTGATAAAATGTATAAAGAGACTATGAAATTTTTTGTTCCGGTGAATGAACAGAAAATAATAGATGCATATGACAGAATGGGGCACAAGATGCAGGAAATCTGCGCAGCCCATCCTCAGATCAGGGTCTTTTCTTTTGTCACGGAAGAGGGAGCTCATGCAGAGGCTTCCCGTGTTATAGCAAAGCTCCGCGACGTAAATACTGATCACCAGGAATTTATGTATTACAGCCAGCGCGCTTATGAAATGCTTTTCCGCATGGCTTATACCGATGAACATACTGACAAAAAAAACCATATTATCGTAAAAACGCCTGTTACGAATCCTGTGCAGAATTATGCTGTTCATAAAATACCGGATATCGACAGTAAAATTGAGAATTCAGTCATGTGCGTCATGCTCCGCGGAGCGCTTCTTCCGAGCATGATTATATCAAAGGAAATAGAGGAATATTCCTCTCACGGATATGTAACGCCGTTTGCCCTTTTCAAAATAAACCGCAACGACCAAAAGAGCGAAGCCGATATGGAATATATCCTTGATCTCAAAAAATCATTCTTTAATATTGATGAACTTGACGGAAAGGATCTTATTTTTGCCGATCCGATGAATGCAACGGGAGGTTCTCTCGTGACAGTCGTGAAGTATCTGCAGGGACAGGGAATAAAACCTAAATCAATTAGATTTTTCAACACGATTTCGGCACTCAAGGGAAGCATCAGGGTAACGCGTGCTCTTGAAAACTGCACATGCTATACGTTGTGGCTTGATCCTGCTCTGAATACATCTGCATACATTATGCCCGGACTTGGCGATGCCGGAGACAGGCTGAATGGCTGTGATACAAAAGAGATGCCGCGTAATATCATACAGCTTATTGCAGACTACGGTAACAACATTGCCGGACTGTATCGATCTCAGCTGCACAAAATCGAACAGACTGTTTTGGGGTGATATGAAGGGAAAAATTGCCGGAGTTTTTCTGTCAGCATGTATCATCGCCTCCTGCAGCACGAATACTCATTTCCTCATACCGGGAGGAAATGATGTTACGACGAAAAAAATCAGCATAGAATACCTTGCAATTGCCGATGCATATGCTGATCTTGAAAAATATGATAAAGCTGCGGATTATTATCAACTTGCTATGAAAGATAAAAAGTTGTACTGGTCAGCCTATTATAAACTCGGCCGTACCTATGCACTTGCAAAAAAATGGAGCGATGCAGCAGTTGTCTATGAGAAGCTGCTGGAACGTGATCCGTCTAATGTAAATTTAAAACTTTCACAGGCATATATAGAGGCAATGTCGGGCAACTTGGATGATGCATTGATTATATATAAAAAACTGCTTGAAGAATATCCTGATAATGAAACGATTCCTGTAAATTATATAATCGTGCTGCTTTCACAGGGCAGGGCGGAACTTGCAGAAGAACAGCTGGGAATATTGAAGCAGAAATTTCCCGACAATAAATCAATTCCTGACTTAAGCAAAAGAATTCAGGATGCGCTTCAGGGCGATGGATCCGCACCTTCGCCGTCTGCTGCAGACCCGCCTCCGGTCGATGCTCCTGCTCCGGACTCTGCTCAATAATCAGTTTTTATTTTCAATAAATTTACGGTATTTGTCTGCGTTAGCCCGGAAAGCAATAATCGGAAAATCCGGTTCGCTGAATGCATGCTCAAGAGCTTCGGCGGCTTCCTGAATAAGACGTTTTCCGGGAAGCATCCTGACGGAACGTGATGAAATGCCTATGGCGCATTTCAAATCAGTGTTGCACTCCTTCAGAATTTTCGATACGGCATTATACAACGAATCCGCAAGTGCAACTGCTTCATCGACTGCTGTATTATCTTTTATTACTGCAAATCCGTCTGATTTATATTCAAAAAGCATGTCCGTAACCTGAAACTGTTCAAGAAGGTAACTGCATATTTTTTTTGATGGCTCGTCTTTAAAAGAGAGCGATGGAATCCTTATGATGTAAAGCGAAAGGTCCTGCTCGGAAGATGCAGCGCGTACAAGTTCACTGTCGAGCCTGGGTTCAAGATACTGTTCCCAGCCGAATCCGGTAACGGGGGAAAACAGCCCTTCAGGTTTGTTCCGTGCCTCTGCCCGTATTTGTGCAGCTGCTTCTGGATTGACAAAAGTATCATCATCAGTCGCTCCGTGAATAAAACCTGATGGTGCAGGCATATCATCTTTTACAGGTGAATCTTCGCTTACAATCTGTTCTTCTGCCGGTTCATCTTCATCCGGAGAAGGAATGACTTCGCTGGAATTATCAGCTTCCTTTTCTGTTTTTTCCGAAAGATGAAGGTAAATGATGAGAATAGCGGCGAATGCTGTGGCTGCCAGAATGATAATGAATGAAAAACGTGCATAATAAAAGATTGAAGAGGGCCGCAGAATATACATTGACGAAGTAAGTACGTACGGAATCCCCCCTACGGTGAAACTGCTTACATACACTTTGCAGAAATGTGAAATATTCTGTGCGGATGTGACTGATGAATCAGGATACACGTACAGAAGACTTGAAGAATTCTTTAATGTGATAAAAGCATAATCTTCAAGATTACCGCACGCTTTGTTAAACAGGGAATTGAATTCCTGCGAAGATACATCGCAGGAAGAAAGAGCGGCGGAAGTATCGTGCGCCAGATGATCGAATTGACGTCCGGTTCTCTCTGAACCGTTTACATATTCATGTCCAAGACTGTAACAGAAGAAAAACACAGCTGCTGCAAAAACGAAAGAAATGATGATCGTGTAGATCGTAATACTCTTGCTCTTCATATTGATTCAGTATAACGTAGAATTTCGGAGTATGCAAGATTTGCAAAACCTTTGAGATTATTCACGTCTTCCTGCCCGATATACCGGAATGACGATACGGCGGGCAGCAGTGAAAGAAGAACCGGAGAAAACTGTCCAGGCAGCAGGGTATCAAATTTCAGGGCGGAAAAATCACTCCGGAATTGCTTCAGGAATCCGGTAAAATCAAAAGATTCTGCGGATTGGAAAGCTTCAATTCCCGGTTTTACTTTGCAGAATTTCAAAAAATCAGTTTCACTGACACCGTAGCCGTATTTGCAAATCCACTTTTCAAATGATGCTTCGTAAGATTCAAGGACACCTGTGGTAAACCTGCGGACGTGATTATTATACGGAATAAGCGGCGTCCTGAATAAAAGGCTGTCGTAGAAAGTTTCGCTCGTAGCCGTTCTCCGGCTCCTGCTGTTATACAGCATATCAAGATAGGTGCCTTTCATATACGCTTTTCCGTTAAGATAGGAAAAATCGGCGCCGACTGCAATTATGGAAGAGAATCCTGCTTTTGCTGCAAAATCAACAGCTGCCATAGTGACGGTTCCCGCGCCGGATTCAAGCGGCGGAAAGGGCTTTTTCCCCTTGTGTGCTGAATACGATGATGCATACAGCGAAAGCGGATGTCCTGTTTGTATGAAAATTACCCTGCATCCGTTCTGCCTCGCAGCTCTCACGGCAGCAGGATTGGCGCAAAGGTCGAAAATAAATAATGTATCTGCAGACGGATTACCGCCCATAAAGTGATTGTGCGAAACTTCCTGTCCATCTATTGAAACAACCGCATCGCAGCGTATGTTCCGTTTAACAAGGCTGCCGTATGCGGTGTCAGTGGCTACAACGTAAAGCGACCTCCTGTTTTCCTGTATATGGGAAATTGTAAAATCGAGCGACGGACCGGCTGCTGCTATAAGCGCCGTCTTTTCTACGGGAAAAGAATACTGCGGAGAATCGAGTGCCTGTCTCAGATTCATAATAATATTCCGCTGCCAGATGCGGCCGAAATGAGCCTGCACCGAAAAATCTGCAGAAAGAGCACGTGAGGCTGTTTCTGTTTGTCTTCTGAATTCCGTAATTCCAGATAGATTTTCAACAGCCCAGCTTTTCTGCTCTATAATCTGCATTGAACCGTAAATACTGGGAAGATAATAACGCTGCAGACTTTCCGCAGTTTTTTCGACAGGAAAAATAATAATATGCGGGTCGCTGCATATTTCTGCGAATGTTGGAATGTTTTTCAGGAATTCAATGTCCTCTGCTGAATTTTCCGCGGCAAGAATAGTGCTGCCCGGATATAACATACGAATAATTTTGAGGAGATAGCCGCCTCCGATTCCCGCAATGAGAAAAAAGAGGCATCTGTCTGTTATGGACGATGCTGTCTGTGCTGCCTCCTTTTCAGGATCGTATCGGGAATGCATTGTATGGCCGTTTGCAAACACCGGAACGGGGAGTCCCGTTTTTGCTGTCATAATGGACGTGTAGACGGCATTCATACTAATATCCTTTCAAGGCGGGCTGCCAGCTTATCGTTTTTTTCGAAGAGAATAGTATTTCTGTCTGAAAATCCGGCCCTGCCGGCTGCACGTTCCCGGCTGAGATATTCCGCCGGGAAAATCTCCCGGAGCCATTCACTGCTTGTTTTATTAGTATCAAGAAACAGTCTTTCTCTTGTCAAACGTTCGCTGTGTGACGGCAGTTGTGTATTTATGAAATCCGGAACCTGTACCTGGGAAAGTTCAGCTGAAAAAAAGGAAAAGTTTACGTCGCGGACGGCTCCCAGATTATTATTAAAAATGAAATTATCTGATAACCGGAAAAGACGTTCCGATTTTGTCCGCGGAAGGGATTTGAACCAGTCGCAGTATACCGATAAAGACTGGGAAGAGAAACGGGATGCCGCTGTGCGTGTTTCTTTCGGCTTTATGCGCATGTCGGATGCAGAATTAATAATTTCGAGGCAGTTCGGCTGCGAATGCTGATATCCGGAACTTGAACTTAAATCAAGACCGCAGAGAAATACCGGTCCGCGTGTGATGCTCAATGCAAAATCAGCAGCCGTCCCGCTTACAGTTCCGTTCCTCTCTGCATGCATCGATTGTATACCGCAGCAATTGAGCAGGGACGATCCTGCACCATCTCCGTAAGAAAGAGGAATAATGGTACACTGTCTGAGTATGTTTTTGCTGCATGCACTTTCAGGAGAGAGAGCCAGCGGAACGGAATACATTTTTCCTTCAAGGGGAGCAAGATGCTTTCCTGCATAATGTCCGCCGTCGGTTGAAATACAGATATCGGGAATAATGTCATTATGCAGTAAGACTGAAAAAGAAGAGGAGACTGCTATAAGGTAATATGATTTACGGTATTTCTTCAGGAAGGAAAGCGAGCCTGAAAGGCTTGTGCCCGATGCAGCTATGACTACGGGAAATGAACCAGAATACGGCAGTACGGCTGTTTTGGAAACATGCAGACAGAATGAAAAAGCATTGGAAATCCACCGCTGTGAAAAATAACTTCGAGTACCGAGCACGTCGCGGCTTTTTAGAATCGCCTTTTTAATTTCATTCCATACGCAGGTATCCTGTAAAGGAAAAGCATGCGAAGATGGTACCCATGAACAGAAAAAGGCAGAAAAAATACCTTCTTCTCCAAGCTCGTTAAATAAAATTTCAGAGAACGGCAAAGACTTTTCCTCCGCGCTTAATACTTTGTCCCAAAGCTTATCGCAGAAAGAAAAAGATGAATCATAACGGATTGCATATAATCTGGCATGAGGAAAACGTTCACGCAGAAACGGGGCACAGTATGAAAGTCCCGGTTCCGTAATAACAACAAATGACGGATTAAAACTGCACAGAAGGGCATGTACGAATCGTTCTGCTTCCTGTTCCGGATTGTAGGCAGAATGGAGCATGATATTTCCGCAGGAACATGTTTTTGAATTGTTCCTGGCGGTGGAAAATGTAACGCTTACCATTTCTCTTCAAGCACAAAATTGCAGACATCTTTGTCCGCGGATGTCGTGCCCGCTTTTAATAAAATGACGGAATCCGCAGAAGAACCGAGAACGGAACTGAAACAGCGCATTATATGATACTGAAGAAGCGCATCATCAAAATGTTTCTTTGAAAAAATAATTATTTTCATTTCCCCGTTTTCGCTCCGCATGCAGAAATCCGGAAGGGCTAAATGTTTTTCCAATAATGAAAACAGTTCGGTGTACACGGTTTTAAAAATCGAATCATACAGTGTAGTGTCGGGAATATCGGCGTTTCGTATGGAACTGTTTATTGCGATTTTCACGGAAAGAAGCAGTAAGAAAGCGTCGCAATGAATAAAACCAGTGTTCATATCAGGAAGGGTTTCCTTTTTTGCTGCATCGGACGACAGGAAAAAATTCAGCAGCATATTTTTTAATTCATCTGCCGGAACTGACGGTTCTGCATACTGCTCAATGTCAGCAGCAAGAAAAATACAGTCGCCTGATATGCGGAGAATGTGAAGACCCTTAAGCCTTTCTCTGAAATAGCCGGAGAAAAACTGATAAAAAGCGGAAAGTTTATTGTCCGGTTTTTTATAACTGCAGAATGCGCGGGAACTGCCGATTGTGCCGTCCCAGAAATCACGCGACGAAACAGAAGCCGCCACCGTCCGGGCATCAATTCCATAGCAGTGTGTCATGACAAAGCTACCGTTCACGACAGATAAGAGGGCACAGTGGGAGAACTGATATTTTCTGCCGAAATCCGAAAACGATGAGAAGACCGGTTTTGCGGCAAGTTGCGATGTCTTTGCAAGCAGCCCGGTCTTCTTTGATTCCTCCGCAGAAATATGGCTGAGCAATCCCATCTTAAGACAGTCCCAGATCCGAGAAAAGTTTCTTATATGTTGCGAACTGTTCTGAGTGTGCAAATTCGATGATTTTATCTTCGGGAAGATTTTCAAGAAGCTGATCCATGTAGAGCAGAACTGATTTTACTTCCTGCGTAATATCTCCCGGAATCTCATCGTTCTTTTCACCGGCCGAAACGGAAACCGGCTTCTGCTCCTTTTCCGGTGCAGGAACTGAATTTGTATCTGCATCAGGCTGTGTATTCGTATCCAGCTCTTTTTTTGCCTCTTCATCGGTATTCAGATAATCAATATTATCACTTGTCAGGGTATCTGCAACCGACGCTTCATCCCCGAAAATGTTGTCTGACGTCGTATCAGCAACTTCCGGTTCTTCAAACTGTCCGTCGGAGGACTCTTCAGTACTATTTACGCTCTCTTCTTCTTCCTGAAGAGCCTTTTCGTCAGGAATTATTTCTTCAGTCGAGGCTGAAAGGTCTGTTATTTCCTCTGCGTCGGGCTGCATTATATCGTCTGTCGTATCTTTTACGGAATCCATGAAATCTGTAGGAGATGATTCAACAAGGATATCGTCGACTTTAGGAATTGAAATTTCTTCCGGGAGTTCCTCAGAAACAGATTCTTCGGGTGAATCTGAAGGAAGGCTGTTTAAATCAGGCTCTTCAAGCTTTTCATTGTCGAAATTCATTGTAAGTTCGGAAGATGTTGTTTCATCGAGAGCCGGTGTATCGGGAACCGCGGGTGCAGAATCAATGGCACCGAACAAATCGCTGTCGGAAAGTTCCTCTGCGGGTTCCTGAACAGGTTCTTCACCGGATGTGACTTCCGGTTCAACCGGGACATCGGTTACTTCTTCATACTGTTCAGACGGCTCTGTTTCCGCTGCAGGTTCTTCTGTATCGGGCTCAGTTTCTTCTTCAACTGCGCTTTCCTCTGCCGGACCGGAGGCAGAGTCATCAGGGCTTTCTCCTGCTTCATTTTGAACGGCCTCCGGCTTTTCATTTTCATCGGTGGTCGTAAAATCTGCGGTGTTCATGATATTATCAAGCTCGTCACCCGACAGGGATACCGTTTCGTCCTCATCTTCGTCGGCAAAGAACCCGCCTTCTGCTTTTTTATCGGAGGCTGATGCTGAAAGCAGCTCTTCATGAGCTTTCAGCTCTGCAAAATCTTTTTTGAGACCGGAAATTTCATCTTTCAGACCTGAAAGGTCCGAGACTATCTGCTGAAGGAGCGCGTTATTTATCGGCTCGGATTGCGGTTCAGACACAGTTTTCAGAGGAGGAGCAATCAGCGATTCAGTTTCTTCATCGAAGCTGTCGGGAACGGTATTATCGTTTGCCTTTGATTTTATTTCATTTACAACAGGAGCCGCAGCGACATTCGTATCTTCGGTGACGGAAAGGTCGTAATCGACTGTTGCCTTCGGTTTGTTTTCAGTGACAGTTGACGAAGCGATTGGTGTTTCTTCTGCATTCTCGTCGACTCCGAAATCGGACAACTTGACGGACTCCATCGATGTATCACCGGATGTCCCTTCCTCTGCTGGATTCTCCTCTTCTTCCTCAATGGGAGTGTCAGGAGAGACAAGCGGCGTATCTGTTATGGAATTGAACATATCGTCAAAACTGTCCATTGAAACAGATTCAGTATTTTCAGCAGCCGGATTTTCCCCTTCCACAGATGTATCAAAAGCGGAAACGTCGACACTTTCAGTATCAGCAGAATTGGTATCCTGTACTTCCGGTTCTGCTTCATCTGCCGGAACGTCTTCATTGCTGAACGAAAGGTTTATATCGAGCGGAGCCTCATCCGGCACGTCCTCCTGTTTTGCAGGTTCATTTGAAGTAATATCCGAATCAAAGAAATCATCGAGCGAAACTTCTTCTGATTCGCCGGATACAGCCTGCGGTTCCGTTTTTTCTTCATTACCCGGCTCAGCCGAAGCTTCTTCAGGTTGTTTTGCGGGACCTTCGTCAAAAAAATCTTCAATATCGATATCTTCTGCCCCGCTGCCTGTAAGCTGTTGTATTTCAGAAAAACCGGGAACGGCTGTATCTTCGGAATTGACTGTATCGGTGATATCGGAAAGTTCCTCTGTCGAGAGCGTTGTATCATCCTGCAGCGTGTCACCGCTTTCGGGAAGTATGTCAGACGCGACAGAAGAAGTGTCCAGTTCAGAGAAATCCGGCAGATCCGCATCAAGATTAAAATCATCTGATGAACTTTTCTGATTGTCTGTTTCAGATGCCTCTGGTTGACCGCCGTTAGAAGGTCTTTTTACCCATACGCCGTAGCTGTCAAGTTCGTTTGTATTATCTGTCGAATCAGTCATATCGTTCCTCTCATGTTCAGAAGATAAATAGTATTACCTTTTTAATATCGGCAGAAACTTGTTAAAAGAGTAGTACAATACCGTAAGTTTTTGCCGTTTATCAGTGAAATTATAACACATTTTTTTGATTCAGAAAATAGAAAAGTGAACCGATACATCAAATATGACTCATACAAAATGTCTTATAGCAGTACTGCTCGGGACGCTTGTATATACCTTGCTTTCTCTTATTGCGGGACGGGACGGTATATGGGCATACCGGCAGCTTGCTGAACAAAAACGTGAGATAAGCGCTCATACAGCAGCAATACAAAAAATCAACGATGAACTATCCTTGGAGCAGACTGCACTTGAAAAAGACAGAGATGTTATTGCAGCGTACGCCCGGAAACTCGATTATGTAAACCCTGATGAAAAACTTGTTAAAATTACAGGATTGCGTCCTTACCAGACTACGCTGTATGATACAGGTACAGTCATGAAACGCAGGGCAATGACATATATGTCGGAGAGTGTCTGCAAGGCTGTCGGTGTTGTATTTTTTGCTTTAAGTCTGCTCCTTATGTATATGGCAGGATATGACAAAAACAGAAATGTACACAAACATGCAGCAAAGCGTACTAATACTGATTTTATAAAGGGAGTGCCTGTATATGATGTGCCTCAAGTCTGACAGCGGTTCCGCTGAAACATGTGCTGACTATTTAAAAAATGGAAAAGTACTTATTCTGCCGACGGATACTGTATATGGTTTTTCCGGAATTGTGGAACCTGCAGAAAATACTGTATACGATACGGATGCGCGCATTCGTGCAATAAAGGGAAGGGCAGAGACAAAACCTTTCATACAGCTCATAGCAAGTCCGCTCGATGTTTTTAAGCATACGAATGATATAATTCCCGACAGGCTTCTGGCAGTATGGCCAGGTGCGCTTACAATCATCGTTCATGAAAAGACCGGTGAAAGGACAACAGCATACCGCTGTCCAGGTGATGAATGGATTCGTAAAATAATAGAATTATGCGGATATCCTGTATATTCAACAAGTGTCAACAGAAGCGGAAGCCCTGTTATAGACACGATAGACGGCATCCTGAAGGAATTTGAAGGAGAATGCGATCTCATCGTATCGGATGGAGATAAAAAAGGCGCACTGCCTTCTACAATAGTTTCAGTGCAGGACGGAAATGTGCACGTCCTGCGGCAGGGCAGCGTCAAAATATAAGTACGTTTATTTTGCATTGGATTTTTGAAAAGAAATAAAACAGTGCTGTGCATTTGTAAAAAGAAATGCTCCTGCAGAAAACAATCCGCTTAAGCTCCAACTTCGCTTCGCTCAGGGTCGCACGCGGGCTTGTTTTCTCCTCCGCATTTTTTTTACACACGATAGGCAGAATATTCCATTTTTTAAACGATACAAAATAGTAAGCGACAGTTGTGAAAATAAACGAACGGGGTCCAGTGGTGTCCCCTGGTCATGCTGGGAAAAGTAAGTGGTTTGGAGAGAGAGCACGGACAAAGCAGGTGCGTATGTCCGTGAGCTTTGAAGGTAGAGGGGTTCTCTCTCCAATAAACGTACCTTTCATTTTCGAAGCCAGGTGACGGGGAGCGTACCTGTTTCTGCTGTGTCACCTGATGCAATGAGTGTTGTTTTTGTGCCTGTAAGTGTATTATTGTCTTCCTGCCTGAAATTCCATTGTATCGGAAGAGCTGTCGTTGCAGCCTCCAGCGCGGTTTTTCTCGGGAGTTCAGGAAAAAATGACGCATTTGATTTTCCCGCCTGCGTAATTACAACAGTTTCCGTCTGGGTATTGACGGAAACTGTTATGTTCATTGTTGCACCATTTTTATAGATGATAAATCCACGCCCGCCGCGTAAAATAATGATTTTGTCGATGTAATCTTCGCCGGACCACGTTCCCGCAACGGAATCTGTCGATATCTGCGGCCTTTGAATCGTGTTATTACCCTGATAATTACTTTCAGCCTGTTCCATTGTGTGGCCCGGTTTCAGAAGCTGCTCAAAAACAGACTGCAGGGATAATTTTGATTCCATAAGTATCTTATAGAATGAATCGTATTCTTTTCGGTATGAGTGGATGTCTCCCGTTGCGCTGTCTGCAATATTCAGGGTGCATATCCATTTTCCCTCGTTGTCAGAATTTTTTTCTATAACAGCATAGAAGATAAGAGGGGAAGACGCCTCTGAAAAATCAGGCTTGCCTTCCTGAAAATATTTTTGTGTAAATCCGCTGTTTCTTTTGTCTATGACAGAAAGCCCTGCAATTTCTCCAAGCTGCGTTAGATATAAATTTTCCGTCATTGTTACCATGCTGTTGTCTGCATCTTTTGACACAATGCCGAAAAAGTCGATGTTTCTGCTGTTCTCTGCAGAAACCGGACAAAACAGAAGCACGGCAACTGCGACAGCACATGCAGCATTCCGGAGACGCATATACACTATTCGTTCAACTCCCTGCGGAATTCCCGCTGTGTTTCGCGTTCAATATCCCTGTCCCGTATAGTATTGCGTTTATCGAACTGCTTTTTACCTTTGCATACGCCGAGATTTACTTTGACACGGCCGTTTTTAAGATAGAAGTCGAGAGGAATAAGCGTGTATCCTTTTTCATCAGTCTTTCGTTGCAGCCTTTTGATTTCATCTTTATGCAGCAGCAGCCTTTTTGGTCTGTCGGCATCGGGAGAAAATGCAGAGGAAAATGCATATTCTGTGATATGCAGTCCCCTGACCCATACTTCACCGTTCTGTATTTCGGCAAAACTGTCAGGAAAGGAAAGATTTCCCGCTTTTATTGATTTTACCTCCGATCCCTGAAGCTCAATACCGCATTCAATGGAGTCTTCAATGAAATAGTTGAAGCGTGCTTTTTTGTTTTCTGCAATAATCTTTTTTCCTTCGGCCATATAATCCTCAATTATATTATATCGACTCAAACCTGACAAGCCGCGATATTTTTCTGTTGTAAACCGCGAATGTTTGTGTTATTGTAAAAAACATGAATAAAGAATTGTACAAACTCTCATATACTCTCAAAAAACAACGCCAACACAAAATTGTTACCATTGTACTTTTTGCGCTTACTATATTTACCTGCATTATGCTTGTCAGGACATTTTTCCTTTTTGCTGTACGGCAGCGTTCCGTATCAATGCAGCCTGATATTCCGTACGAATCGAATATTCTCTTTACACCGATTATAGGCACCCCCGAACGCGGCAGCGTCGTACTGCTAAAATCCCGTTCGGAAGGAACTTCTTCACTTTTATTACGGGCGGCAGATACCGTGATAAATTTTTTTTCTGCACAGCAGCTGTCGTTTTTTGACAGAGGCAGTCTTATGGGCTCGTCTCCGCAGATAAGACGCATTATCGGGCTTCCCGGCGACACAATTTATATGCGCGGTTATGTCGTATTCGTGCAGCCTGCAGGGCAGAAGCATTTCCTTACTGAATTCGAATGTGTAAAAAATGCGTACGATGTTAATATAGTTGCCGCTCCGTCCGGTTGGGACAGCACAATCGGTGTAAGCGGCAGTTTTGAAAAGATAAATCTTGGCAGGGACGAATATTTTGTACTTGGTGACAACCGCTGCAGCTGCGTTGATTCGCGCTTATGGGGACCTGTCAATATAAAAAATATAAAGGCGAAAGGCCTTGCCGTCAGTTTTCCTTTTTCAAAACTCCGCCTCTTGTAAATACTTTCTGTGGAAAACGCCGTATCCCTGTATGTCCATATTCCGTTCTGCCTCTCAAAATGCACGTACTGTGACTTTTACAGTGTCCCGTGCGGAGCCGTTCCTGATTCCTATATTGATGCACTGCTGAATGAGGCTGCGTTCCGCGCAGAAAAAAACAACTGCACGGAATGGAAAACGGTCTATGTCGGAGGCGGTACTCCAAGCCTTCTGACAGAAAAACAGATAACAGCTTTGTTCGGGGGACTTAAGAAAATTTCCGGCGGAAAACTGCCTGATGAAGTGACGATGGAGTTCAACCCCTGCGACATATCTGCACAAAAACTTGATGTGGCATTCCGTGCCGGCGTGACGCGCATATCGTGCGGTATCCAGTCGTTCAACGAAGCTGTACTAAAAGAAGTCCAGCGGAGGAGCAGCAGAAAGGACATAGATACTGCGCTTTCCTGCATAAAGTACAACTGGAAAGGAATATTTTCCGCAGACATGATATCCGCACTCCCTGGAGAAAGTTCAGAGTCGTTTGCTTCAGGGCTTGAAATGCTTGCCGGTTATATGCCCGATCATATTTCACTATATGCGCTTACTGTTGAAGACGGCACACTTCTCGGAAATGCCTGTCGTTCAGGCGCTGTTCCGTACGATTATGACAAAGCAGATGCAATGTGGATTTCCGGCCGCGACTATTTAGTCAGGAATGGGTACGTACAATATGAAATTTCAAATTTTTGTCTGAGAGGAAAAGAGTGTGTTCATAACAAAGCGTACTGGGATCAGCAGAACTATATTGGCTGTGGTGCTGGTGCGACAGGAACTATATACGGAATAAGGGATGGTGTCACTGTACGTCAGACTAATACGCGCAATATACCGGAATATACGGGTTTCTGGCTGCATAGCAGCATACTGGAACAGAATATTCCTGCGGAAACTGAATATATCAGCCCGGAAACGGCTGCTTTTGAATTTTTCATGATGGGACTGCGCACCGCTTCCGGAGTGTGCAGTGAAATATACGAAACAAAATTCGGCACCGCTTTTCCCCTGACAACTGAAGAGCTGTTTAAAAAATGGAAAGCAGAAGGGAAGTGCACCATAACAGAACGGAGAGGCTTCCATTACTATGCACTTACACCCGAAGGCCTGCTTTTTCTCAACGAATTTCTTGAATCACTTTGATTTTTCATCATTTTTTTTCGGAATGGTAATAGTAAATGTCGTTCCTTTTCCCAGCTCAGAGTTTACGACAATATCCCATCCGTGTGTGTCGATAATACTTTTTACGACAGTGAGTCCTATGCCCATGCCTTCTTCCCGCCTGGAATTTGTACCGCGGTAGAACATATCAAAAATATGCTCTTTATCTTTTTCTGCAATTCCTATTCCCGTGTCGCTTATGCTTACAATGCATGAATCAGCTGTTTCCGTTCCGGTAATCGTTATGGAATCGCCTTCCCTTGAATAACGGATTGCATTTCCGAACAAATTTTCAAACGCACGGGAAAAAAGCTGTTTATCCATGGGAATTTTCAAATCGGGAGAAACATTTACAGAATAAGTGACTTTGCGCTTGAAGACAGTTCCCGTCATAACGGCACCTTCCGCAAACTCTTCAACAACAGCACGTATGTTTTCCGGAATAAGTTTCTGCCTCCAGTCAGCGCTGTCGAGTTTTACAAAACTGATAAGCGTATCAATCATTCCTTCAAGCTGATTTGTTTTTGTCGTTATTATTTCAAGCGATTTTTTGATTTCCTCAGGATCTGTGACCACATCATCAGAAATGGCTTCCGTATATCCCTTTATGACAGCAACAGGCGTTCTCAAATCGTGGCTTATGCCCATAATAAAACGCGTCCGGCGTTCCTGTGAATCGAGCAGGGATCTGCGCATTTTATCAAGATTTTCCGTCAGAGAAATAATTTCATTACTTTCCTGTTTTGCTTTTTTAGAGTCGTCCACAAGTGAAAGGCTCAAATCTCCGTCCGCAATTTTCTGCGTCTTTTGTTCAAGAATGGTGATTGAAGAAAAAATTGTATGAGAAATATGAGCAATGGCGAACAGGGTAATTCCGGCAAAGCTGAGAAGAATGAACACAAGATAATAGACGATGTTCAGGTTTTTTCTCCGGTGTTTGTCATCCCTGTTAGCCCTGCTTATGATAAGATATGATGACGAGTCATCACTAAAATTGGGACCCATAAACTGATAAAAATATTTATTACTTGTCGTGCTGATGAGGTGCCAGAGCTCGAATTGTGTAATTTCAGAACCGACTTTTAATTCAGAAATACTGGAGAGGAGAACATTTGCCTTGTCTGTAAAAGAAATAAGCGCAACTTCCATATCGGGTGGAAGGCGGCGTATTTGTGCATATAATTCTTTCCAGTCGCTTTCCGACAGCTGAAGCTCATCTGTTTTACGCATTTCCCTGTAGCTGTGAATAAGAATGCGCTCAGGAGACGTGAAATAATGATATGCAGGTATAAATGCAGCACAAAGAAGAGGTATGACGATTATCGCTGCAAGCAGAAAATGAAATTGTTTCTTTATTGTCATTCGTTTTTCTCTGAAGAGGCTTTATCAGAGGATATTGTTTCCTTTGCAAAACAGTATCCTAGTCCGAACACAGTCTTTATATAGGCAGGGTTTGCCGGATCCTTTTCTATCTTTTTCCGCAGCCTTTGAATATAGACAGCAACCGCTGTAATGTCGCCGTACTGGGCTTTCCACACATCTGCATATATTTTTTCGGGAGACAGTGATTCTCCTGCATGCTTTACCATGTATTCAAGAACAGAATATTCTTTTGTTGACAGCGGAATTTTTACAGCTCCCTGCTTGAGCACACAGCTGTTGAGCAGCAGAACATAATCGCCGAATGCAATTGTTTCTTCGGCAGCCGCTTCCGTTACGGCCTGGCGCCTCAGGTTTGCCTGCACCCTGGCAACGAGTACACGGGGAGAAAAAGGTTTAGTAACAAACTCATCTGCACCAAAGCCCAGTCCTTTTATGATATCTTCATCAGCATCGCGGGCCGACACGATGACGACAGGTACTGTCGATTTATAATCCGTACGGAATTTTTCAAGAAAATCAAAACCGCTTATCCCGGGAAGATTAAGGTCAAGAATGATAAGATCAGGAAGTTGAGTTGTTTTGAGTGCCTCGAGTGCATCTTCGGCTGTTCCAAATGTTTTTGCATCCATATTTGCCTTGGACAAATATATAGCTATAAGATTTGCAATTTCCGGCACGTCTTCTATAACAAAAATCTGCGGATTCATAGCTTCATTCCTTAAATTTATTCATATACGAGTATATCTTATTATACAAAAAACACAACCGACCCGGATGTGCAGTTGCTGTGAATAACGTAAATTTATCAGCATAAAAACAGAAAATTATTTTATAAATAACCGTTTCGCAGATTCCGATACTAAAGGAGAATGCGTCGAGCGGCGTTTGGTACTTGACGTAAATGAAGCAAGCGGAGCATTATAAAGAAAATGATAGAAGTTATGCGTCTTAACGGGAAAAAATACTGGATTAATCCGCACATGATAGAGAGTATGGAACAAAATCCTGATCTTACACTTTCGATGCTTTCCGGCAGAAAAATTATTGTAAAAAATACGCCGGAGGATATAATAGAAAAAATTATAGCATATCGGCAAAAAATCGGTATAAATACACAAGAGATATGATAAAAATGCTTCAGGGATTTTTATCATTGCAGTTGTTCCTGCGTTGCTTTTTACAACTGCAATCCGCGCCTTCCCTGGCGCGCGATTCCCGGTAAGGTTTTAGAGGAGATAAGAGACTATGGATATTGCAACAATAATCGGCATAATCGGTGGTGGAGCTTGTATTATAATGTCGGTTCTTACATCAGGAGGTACAATCGGAGGCATTATCGACGTACCTTCTCTGTTTATGACAATCGGCGGTTCTTTTTTCTCCCTGTTTATATGTGCTCCTCTTTCTACGTGTCTCGGTATGTTCAAAGTCATGGGCCGTACAATGAAGGTTTTTGATTTCGGTGAAAAACAGATAATACAGAACATGGTCGCCCTCTCAGAAAAGGCTCGCCGTGAAGGTATTCTGGCCCTTGAAGACGGACTTGACGACGTTGAAGACCCGTTCATGCGCAGCGGACTGCGGCTTGTAGTCGACGGCACAGACGGGCAGGTAATACGCACAATTATGGAAAATGAAATGAATCAGTGCGAAGCACGCCATATGAACTGGATAAACATAATCACCCAGTGGGCCGGTTTCGCACCTGGATTCGGAATGATGGGTACTGTCGTCGGTCTTATCGGTATGCTTCGCAATATGGAAGATAAATCGTCTATCGGTCCTAATATGGCAGTTGCCCTTATTACAACATTGTACGGTTCCATGATGGCAAACTGGCTGCTCGGACCTGCCGCGCAGAAACTCATTGCGCAGAATGCTTCGGAGATGAAAACAAAAGAGATGATTATAGAAGGTGTTCTTGCTATTCAGGCAGGTGAAAACCCGCGTATTATGGCACAGAAACTGCTTACCTATCTTGATCCGGTCGCCCGCAAAGCTATTGAAGCAGACGTTCTGAAGGACTAGGCAGTATGGGAAGAAAATCAAAGCAACCGGAAAAACCTTCATCAGCCTGGCAGGGAACATACGGAGACATGATTACGCTCATGCTCTGCTTTTTCGTTATGTTGTACAATCCGTCGGAAGTTGATGTAACGCAGCTTGCCACAATTACACAGTCCCTACAGATGAACGAAACAGAGACAACATCGGGCGGTATGTCTCTTTCTGCCGGAAGACTTGCCGATCTAGGGAATAATATAAATTCGCTGCCCGCTTCGGAGAAAGGCAAATCACTCGGAAATGCAAAAAAGAAAGCTGTCAGTCTTTTTGCACCTGATGTAAAATCGAATAAAATTACTATTACAAGCGACGAAAGAGGTCTTGTCATTACGCTTGCGTCAGACAGCTTCTTTGAAGAAGGAAGTGCCGACCTCAATATGGACGAATCCCGAGACACGCTGCTCCGACTGTCCCAGTTTTTTGAGGATCCTGAACTTAAAAACCGCCGGTTCCGCATAGAAGGTCATACTGATAATACTCCCGTTGCAGATACTGCAAAGTTTGCAAGCAACTGGGAACTTTCGGCAGCACGGGCAATGAACGTGCTGCATTATCTTTCCGATTACGGCGTAAATGAGAAACAGTTTTCAATCGCCGGTTATGCAGATACAAGACCTATGTTTTCAAACGATACACCGGAAGGAAGGGCATATAACAGGCGGGTCGATATAATTATTCTGGACGAAGGTCATTTTTAATGATAAACTATACAAAAGTTGCTGTCACCAGAAGTATAAAATGTGTGGAGGGGTATAATGGCAGAAGATAATGCAGATATACTTGATGAGAATGCAGGAGAGAGTGCAGCACCTTCAAAGGGAAAGGGTAAACTCGGCGGTCTTATCCCCGGTATGCTTAAATGGATACTTATTGCTGTTGGCGCCGTCATACTTATTGTAGTTGTTGTTTTTGTGACAATGAAACTCGTAAATAACAACAGCTCGGCTCAGCCGACAGTACAGATGAGTGAAGAATATCAGGCTCAGCGTGAAATTCTTGACTGGTATACATCTCTCGGTGTTATCAGGACAAAAACAAGCGATGATATTCCGGCCAGCGTCGTTGTAAACATTGCACTCGGCTATAAAAAAGACGATAAGGCAACTGCCACTGAAATTACTGAAAGAAAAATTGAACTTATAGACTTTCTGCGTCGATACTTTACAGAGAAAACCATTGCTGAATTGAAACCTCAGAATGAACAGAAACTGAAGATTGAACTGCGCAACGCTATAAACGATGAAATACTGAGCAATTCAAAAATCAGGGATGTCTCGTTTCAACAGCTGGACGTTGTTGAACAGTAAAGACTGCATGATTTACAAGGTGGAAGGTGCATGAACGAAGTTCTGTCACAGGATGAAATAGATCAGCTGCTCACGGCAATCAGTTCGGGTGATCCTGATACTGATGATTTTAAGCCTGTCAGCGACACAAGAAAGATAAAAATATATGATTTCAAGCGTCCTGACAAATTCTCAAAGGAACAGCTGCGAACTGTTTCAAATATGCATGAAACGTTCGCACGTCTGACAACGACAAGCCTTTCAGCCCAACTGCGGAGCCTCGTCCATGTACATGTCGCATCGGTAGATCAGCTTACATATGAAGAATTCATCCGTTCAATTCCGACTCCTACGACACTGGCCGTTGTCAATATGGATCCTCTTAAGGGAAATGCGGTCCTTGAAATAGATCCGACTATTACATTTTGTATGATAGACCGCCTGTTCGGCGGGCGGGGTACGACTACCGGAAATAAGAACAGGGATCTTACCGATATAGAACAGTCCGTTATGGAAGGAATAATCGTACGTATTCTGGCAAATATGCGAGAAGCCTGGACTCAGGTAATAGATCTTCGTCCGCGGCTCGGTCAGATAGAGACGAATCCGCAGTTTGCGCAGATTGTTCCGCCTTCGGAAATGGTTGTTCTTGTAACGCTTGAAACGAAAGTAGGCGATGAAGAGGGCATGATGAACTTCTGCATTCCTTACCTCACAATCGAACCTATCATTTCAAAACTTTCATCCCAGTTCTGGTTCAGTTCCGTCCGCAGGAGTTCAACGACCCAGTATCTTGGCACTTTAAAAGAGAAACTTTCATCAGTTGATATGGATGTTGTTGCCGAAGTTGGTTCAATAGACCTGCCTATACGCGATGTACTTTCGCTGCGCGTAGGCGACGTAATCCGTCTTACCAATATTCGTGTTGGAGATCCGCTGACGCTCAGCGTCGGGAATAAAAAGAAATTCTATTGTCAGCCGGGTGTCGTAGGTAAAAAGATGGCCGTTCAGATAACAGGCAAAATAGAGGATATAGCAGCGGATGATTTTGAAGAGCTTTCCGTAGAAGGAGATGACACATATGAGTGATGGTGCAATATCGCAGGATGAAATTGACGCGCTGCTTTCAGGCGTATCTGTTGACGGACTTAATCCGTCCGGTCAGGTAGGCGGAGCTCCTGTGGTACACATAGATACTGCAGTTCTGCAGAAATTTGCAGACGAACTGAAAACACCGCTTGTAGAAAATCTCAACAAAATGACGGGAGCTTCATTCTCTTCCGATACCCCTGTTGTGGAAGCGCTTGACAGGGACAGACTGCTTGCAAAACTGCCGGAAGTCGTCGTAGATGTCCTCGCAGATTTTTCAAAAGGACTTTCAGGAGATCATCTGTATATTCTTGCTCCTGAATTTGCCCAGAAAATCGTAAGCCTTATGAATAAAGAAGAAAATGCTGATATGGACGATATGGCGCTTTCCGTTATCTCCGAAGCAGTTTCGACACATACGAACGATGAAATCCAGGCACTTGAAAAGACAGGGAAACTTTCCGGCATTGAATGCAACGTGCCGACTGCACGCAACGATCCAAAGGCTATGATACGTATTCCTCAGAATACTTTTGCACTCTTCAACTATCCTGTAACGCTCGATGGACAGGGATATACGCTTTGGGAAGCTGTCGGAGGGGAGGCTGCAGAACAGATTAGCAGAGCTCTCGGCGGAAATGACCAGCAGGCTGGGACTCTCAGTGCTGCAGATATGGATGCGGTTGGCAATATGGTGGGTAATATGCCCCAGGCAGGCGGTATGCAGCAGAATATGGGTATGGGACAGATGGGCGGCATGTCACAAATGAATATGGGTATGCAGCAGGCTGGAATGCCTCAGATGAATATGGGTATGGGACAAATGGGCGGTATGCCTCAGATGAATATGGGTATGCAGCAGAATATGGGACAAAACATGGGTGTAAACGTACCGAACGTACAGGCACTCCAGTACCCGATCCTTCAGGGAAATACATCCGGCGGCGAGCAGGGGAATATCGGTCTTATCATGGACGTCTACATGGAAATGACCGTAGAACTTGGCCGTACGAAGAAGCAGATTAAAGACATCCTTGGAATGGGTGAAGGTACGATTATAGAACTGGATAAACTTGCCGGTGAACCTGTCGATATTCTCGTCAATCATAAACCAATAGCAAAAGGTGAAGTTGTAGTTATAGATGAAAACTTCGGTGTCCGTGTCACGGAGATTTTGTCTTCACTGGAGAGGGTGACGGAACTGCATTAAAAAGTTTTAGTGGGTGGGGGAAAAAGTGAATTACTCAAAGAGACTTTGTACACTATGTATGGTACTTCTTTTAAGTATTGCATGTATGTATGCGCAGAACTCTGCTCCAATAACGGAAAAAACAAAAGTTCAGCAGACACAGCAGAATGATACTCATGTAGATGAATCTTCTCTTCCGATTAATACAACGGAAGCACCTGCGCCGGTAACGACGAAAGGCGCTACGGCATGGGTATTCATACGCATGATTCTTGTCCTTGCGCTCGTCATTGTATGCATCTACGGAGTTATCTGGCTCATGAAGCGCAACATGAACAAGGGAAATAATACCGATCAGTTTCTTCGTGTCGTTTCCTCTGTGACTTTGTCCCCGGGAAAATCCGTTCAGATAGTATCTCTCCTCGATGAAAAGGCTTACATTATCGGCGTTACTGACAATTCGGTAAATCTCATAGGCGAAGTTACTGATAAGGAAACTATAGATGCCATGAATCTGTACGCGGACAGACAGACGAATACGAAAAAGCCGCGCAATTTCAACGATATACTTTCTATTTTTATGCCCAACGGTCCGAAAGAGAAAGGTGGAAACGCATTCGGTGGAGCCGGTGATAAAGCCGCTGATTTACTCAAAAAACAGCGCGACAGATTGAATCCGGGGAACTGATATGAAACATATAAGCAGAATGAAAAAATACGGACTGTTCGTCATCTTTTGTACAGTTATAGGCTTTATGTGTGCCATGCCTGTTTCAGCACAGCAGAATAATTTTCCTGCAGGATCTACCCGCGGTTCCACTGAAATGAACAACACAATACGAAATGCGACTGTGCCGAATATTGATATAAACATTACACAACCGACGACAGGCAGGCAGGTAGCGTTTTCAGTACAGCTTCTCCTGCTGCTTACGGTACTTACCCTTGCACCGAGTCTGCTCATCCTGATGACGTGTTTCCTGCGTTTTTCAATCGTACTTGATTTCGTAAAGCGTGCACTGTCTCTTCAGCAGGTACCACCGACATCAGTTTTGAACGGGATTGCATTTTTCATGACAGTATTCGTCATGTGGCCGACATTCACACAGATATACAACAACTCGTTCAAACCGCTTTCCGACGGAAAAATCAGCATAGATGAAGCGTACCAGCAGGCTGAGGCTCCCATGAGAATTTTCATGTACAGCCAGATGTCTGAGGATACAAGCTATATTTCCATGTTTATGGCAATGGGAAAAATGGAAAAACCCCGTACGCTTGCCGATGTTCCGACGCATGTCCTTATTCCTGCATATATCCTGCATGAACTTACCGTCGCATTTAAAATAGGTGTACTGCTGTATATTCCTTTTATAATAATTGATATGGTTGTGGCAAGCATACTCATGTCTATGGGTATGATGATGCTTCCACCTGTTCAGATTTCCATGCCGTTCAAGCTTATGCTGTTTGTGCTTGTTGACGGCTGGGGACTGCTTACGCAGCAGCTGTTCAATTCTGTGATAAAATAAGAGGTGAAATATGTCGATTGGCCAGATTGTTTCTTTAATGCAGGGTAGTATTTTTGAAATATTCATACTTGCAGCACCCATTCTCAGTGTAGCACTTATAGTCGGTCTGATTGTTGCTATTTTTCAGGCGACGACGTCAATTCAGGAGCAGACGCTCACATTTCTTCCTAAAATGCTTGCCATGCTTTCAGTCCTTGCGCTGCTCGGCGGCTGGATGTTTTCGCATCTGAGCGGCTATACAATCAATTTGTTCAAACTTATTCCGTCGATTGCAAAATAGGATAACGGCAATGCTTGACCGGATAGTAGCACAGGCGCCTGTATTTCTTCTCATTGCTGTCAGATGCTTTGCCTTCCTTATGACCCTTCCGCTTTTTTCCATGCGGTCGGTACCGCGTGTTGCAAAAATTGCACTTGCAGGATATATGGCGTATCTGATTATGCCGTATGCAAGCTTTTCCGTATACACACCGTATATTTCAAAGAACGGTTCGTTTGATTTGACGTATATCATGCTGCTTATAGGGGAAGGTATGATAGGCGTTATAATGGGATTTTACGTTACGATAATTTTCGCAGCGTTCAGTACAGCCGGTCAGTTTTTTGCGTTTCAGATGGGACTGAGTGCGTCTGAAGTGTATGACTCTTTATCTCAGGTGGAAAATCCTCTTATGGGGCAGTACCTGAATCTTGTTGCAATGCTCATTTTTCTTCAGAACCGCTGGTTCCAGAAGATTTTTTTAAAAGGACTTGCCGGAAGTTTTACTACGATGAACGTGTTCAAACTTCTTGATGCGCGGGAAAAAATTGTTAAATTTCTTGCAGGCGGACTCACGCAGCTTTTTGCAGATGCACTTGTCATTTCGCTTCCTATTTTGGGCACGCTCATGCTTCTTACCGTGTGCATGGCAATTCTTTCACGCGCTGCACCTCAGATGAATCTTCTGTCTGAAGGTTTTTCCCTGATGCTGCTTGTTGCATTCTTTGTCATAACTGTACTCATGCCCTCCCTCTGCGATTTCTTTGAACGCTCGTTCAACGCAGGTATTACGGGTCTTATAGAGCTTTTTGCTGCGACAGGCGGTATCGGTTCATGACGTACACAATGATTGACCTTCAGTGGTTTGCTGCCGAAGACGAAGGACGGACAGAGGAACCGTCGGAGTTCAAGCTTGAAAAAGCCCGCAAAGAGGGACGTGTCGCAAAAAGCCAGGAGCTTAACAGTTCGCTCGTTATGCTTCTGACTGTAATAGTACTTATATTCCTGGGCCCTTCCATGTTTCGTGATTGTACTGACATATTCCGGTTTTTTTTTACACGGTGTACAGAACTGCAGGTAAATGATCCGAATATTGCCGTTGCATTTTTTAATTTTTTTCTTAAGCTTATACTTCCTGTCGGGATTGTCGGCATTGTGGGTGCAATAGCAGGCAATATAATCCAGAACAGGGGTTTTATTTTTACGACAAAAACAATAGAGCCGAATTTTAAAAAAATAATTCCGAATTTCGGCGAGTATTTTAAAAATACGCTGTTCTCATTCCGGGGATTTTTTAACATTGTAAAGTCGATCGGAAAAGTTATCGTAATAGCTGCCGTGTCGTATACGCTTATAAAGAGGGATGTTCCCGTCCTTCTGCTCGAAATACAGAACGGGAATGTAGGCGAGGCTACAGAATATATTGCTAAAATGGCGGCTCAGCTTCTTGTGGTCGCCGCCGTTGTGTTTCTCATTATAGCTATTCCTGACTACCTGGTGCAGCGCCGTCAATTTATGGAAGAGATGAAAATGACGAAACAGGAAGTCAAAGAGGAGTATAAGGAAATGGAAGGCGACCCTGAGGTAAAGAATCACCTGCAGCAGGAACAACACCGTCTTCTTCAGCAGAACATACCTAAGGCTGTAAAGGAATCAGACGTAGTTATTACAAACCCTACTCATTTTGCAGTTGCACTAAAATACGACAGAACAAAAGATGACAGAGCGCCGGAAGTAACTGCAAAGGGTTCGGACGAAACAGCTTTTACAATAAAACGCATTGCACAGGAAAACAACGTGCCGATTGTAGAGAACAGACCGCTTGCACGCGGACTCTATACAGATACAAACGTTGGTGATATAATACCTGAACAGTATATAAGAGCAATAGTTCTTGTGTATACACATATAAAATACAACTCTAAGAAATAAACCGTAGTATGCCGGGTGGGGACTAATGGCAAACGAAGCGAGAAAGGTTTCAAATGAAGCCGTTCTGAATTTTTTACAGCGAAATATAGTTGGCGTCGCAGTTGTCGTTGTGGCGCTTTTTCTTGTCATACCTATGCCTCGGATTCTTATAGACCTCTCGATGGCACTCAATCTTGCACTGTCGATTGTCATATTGCTTACGGTTATGTATACTCCCCGCGCTACTGATTTTACGACATTTCCAAGAATTATTCTTTTTGCAACATTGTACGGACTGGGCATAAACATATCGTCTACGAGACTGATTCTCACGCAGCCGGTGAGCTTCCGCGGTGTTTCTGCCAGCCAGAGCGCCATGGTGCAGGCTTTTTCTAATATCGTGACGGGCGGCGGAGATGGAGCAACCCCCGTCATTATCGGTATGGTTATATTTATCATAATTATAGTCGTTCAGGTTGTCGTTATTACGAAAGGTGCCACACGTGTTTCTGAAGTAGCTGCGCGTTTTTCCCTCGATTCCATGAATTCCAAAATGTTCGACATTGAGTCCCAGTTGAACAGCGGGTCAATCACGGACGAAGAGGCAAAAGCGCAGAAAGCCGCCGTAAGAAGAGAAAGTGATTTTTATTCTACGATGGATGGTGCTTCAAAATTCGTGTCGGGAAACGTAAAGGCCGGCATTTTCATCACAGTCATAAATCTCGTCGGCGGATTTATCGTCGGTATGGTCATTCACGGCCTGTCTGCTTCAGAATCAATACTGTCGTATGCAAAACTCACGATCGGCGACGGCCTCATGTCCCAGATTCCGTCGCTTATGCTGTCGTTCGCGACAGGTCTTATTGTTACAGGCAGCAGCAGTACAGTACCGTTCGGTGAACAGCTGAAGCACGAATTTACCGTTTCCGGCTATATCTATGAGATTGTCGGTGCGGCGCTTGCCCTTATGGGAATATCGTTTGTAAAGAACGGAGCAGGAGCAACAGTCCTGCTTGTCGTTCTTGGTGCAGCGTTCTTCTATATCGGTTTCCGTATTGCCGGGTCCCAGAAAAAGGAAAAAGTACAGGCCGAAACAGCTGCGGCGGCGGCAAAAGCAAAAACTCAGAAAGGCGGCGGTTCTTCTGACCTTGATTCAATTGCACCACTGGATACGCTCTCACTTGAACTCGGATATGCACTCATACCGCTTGTGGATAAGGAAAAAGGTGCAGAACTTCTTGAACGCATTACGCGTATCCGGCATGAAGCGGCGCTCGACATGGGGCTTATTGTCCCTCCGATACGAATCGTAGACAACATGACGCTTGACCCGAATGAATACAGCTTCAAAATCCGCGGCATTGAAGCAGGAAACAGCAAAATCAGGCTCGGCTATTATATGTGCATGAATACCGGAAACGTGGTGGAAGAACTTGACGGCGAAAAAACGAAAGATCCTGCATTCGGTATGCCTGCAATCTGGCTGCCTGAAGATAAACGTTCGGAAGCTGAACGGAGCGGATATACAGTTGTTGATCCTCCGACTATTATTGCGACTCATCTTACAGAAATTATAAAAGCACACGCTGCGGAAATCCTCGGCCGCCAGGAAGTTTCCACCATTGTTAATCGCGTAAAAGAGACTAATCCCGTCGTCGTTGACGAGGTTCTTAACGGTGATAAGAAATTTACATACGGTGAAATTGAAAAAATTCTCCGCGCACTGCTGCAGGAGCGCGTTTCAATACGCAATATAGTCGTCATTCTCGAGACGCTTGCAAATTACGGTCCCATCACACACAACACGTGGGATCTTACGGAAAAAGTGCGTGAAGCGCTCGGCCTCCAGATTTGCAAACAGTATGTTGATGAGGACAATACGCTGCGCATTATGAGCCTTTCGCAGGATCTTTCGCAGATGCTGCTTGATCACGTTGTAAGACTGCAGGACGGTTCCGAACCGTATTCGGCGCTTGATCCGGTCGACTCGCGCAAATGGGAAAAAGCGATGCACGACGCATATAACGGGATGCGCAGCAAAGGATTCCTTCCTGTCGTTATGAGCGCTTCAATCGTGCGCCGGCTTGTATGGAATTCGACAGAGCGCGAAATGCCCGATATTATAGTAATCTCGGACCGGGAAATTGTTTCGGCAGGAAAAGACATAAAAGTCGAAGTCCTTGGAGAAATCGAGGAAGATAAAGGGGTAAATATACAAAATGTATAATGGAGAGCAGGACGTACCGGTACAGAAAATATCAGCAGGCTCGCTTGCCGAATGCAAGGAAAAGCTGTTCAAGATGTTCGGACATGAATATACTATCCGCGGAAAGAGGCAGATCCTGCACGGAGGCTTTCTCGGGCTTGGTCAGAAAGAATGGGTCGAAGTAACGTATTCAGTAAACAATGGGAATGATAATCATCAGTATGCCGCTGCCCAGCCGCAGAAAACTCCGGAAGATGAAATTGCAGCCTTTAAGAAAAACAGAGACGATTTTCTAAAAGCTGCCGCTGTTTCAAACCAGATGACAACGCTCGACACGAAATTCAGTGAACTGCAGACGAACCTCACAAAGCAGATACAGAGCATTGCAGTATCTGCGGATAAACATCCGACAATCAAAAAAATTGAAGAACTTCTTGCAGAGAATGAATTTACCTATTCATTCATTTCTACTATTTCGGACAGAATAAAATCATCCTTTTCCCTTGAGGCGCTTGACGATTTTAAGAAAGTAGAGCGGACTGTTGTAGACTGGATAGGTGAATCTATTTCTATTATTCCTGAACGGGCTGTCCGGCCGCCGCATGTTGTGGTCATCGTCGGACCGACGGGGGTGGGTAAGACAACAACAATTACGAAATTCGCCGTAAAGATGGTTATGGATGCAAAGAAGGCGCACTATGCACTTCCTGAATTATGTATAGTTACAATAGACAGCATGCGTGTCGGCGCGTACGAGCAGATTTCAAAATACGGGGAAATAATCGGAACGCAGGTCCAGAAAGCAGAATCTGTTGACGATATGAAAAAGATTTACGAAGAAAAGAAAGACTGTGCCGATGCCATTTTTATAGACACGAGCGGATACAGCCCGAACGATTCCGTGCATATAGGCGAAATGAAATCATTGCTGCAGATTGAAGGTCTTAATCCTGACGTGTATCTGTCTGTAGCCGCTTCAACTAAAGCACGAGATCTTGAAAATATAATGGAAAATTACGAACCGTTCCATTACAATTCCGTCATAGTAACAAAATGTGATGAATCGCATCAGTACGGCAATATAATAAGCGTGCTGAACACAAAGCATAAGAGTATGTCGTACATAACGGACGGTCAGTATGTGACAAGAAATCTTCGTCGTGCACATGTAATAGATTTCCTTATCAACCTGTCAGGATTTGATGTAGACCGCGTTCATATTGAAGACCTATTTGGAGAAAAATAAAAAATGGAAGAGCAGGCAGAAGAATTAAGAGAGCTGATGAAAGATGATGTCGTTGCAAAAAAAACGTCAGAAACGGAAAGAGGCGGACATAAAACACGCATCATAGCCATAACGAGCGGAAAGGGCGGAGTCGGAAAAACAAATGTCGCTGTAAACATGGCAATTGCATACGCACAAATAGGCAGAAAAGTCATTCTGATAGACGGAGATCTCGGTATGGCTAACGTCAACGTTCTTCTTAATGTTGTTCCCACATACAATCTTATGCACGTCATTAACAAAAAAAAGACGATGAAGGAAATTATTCTCGATACGGAATTCGGCATAAAGTTTATTGCAGGTGCAAATGGTTTTTCAAAAATAGCAAACCTGTCGGTTGAAGAACTCGGCGATTTTGCAAAACAGTTCAGTTCCCTCGAAACGGCTGATATCATCATAATAGATACTGGCGCCGGTATTGCCAATAACGTTCTCCAGTTTGTTGCTGCCGCCGACGAAGTATATGTCGTCACTACGCCGGAGCCGACAGCTATAACGGATGCATACGGAATAATAAAAATAATCACGACCGAAATCGTTGACCATCAGGTAAACCTGAAACTGCTTGTAAACAGAGTTCATTCTGCGGATGAAGGAAAACGTATTTCGGAACGCATAATAACAATCGTAGGGCAGTTTCTCGGTTATAAAGTCGACTATATAGGTTTCGTATACGATGATCCTGTCGTACAGGCTTCCGTTATCAGGCAGAAGCCGTTTCTCGTCGTCAATCCTACGTCAAAACCTGCGATGTGCATAAAACATATCGTCGGCCGTATAGAAAAAACGGAACCGGCAGAGAATGAAGGCGTTTCAAACTTCCTGAGAAAATTTCTCGGGAAAAAGAAGTAAAGTAAATGAGCTGTATTTTTATCCATAAATGTAATATAATATATGAATAATGATAATTGAATGATTACTAAAAGGGAGGTCCATATGAAAGATATAAAATTCATCACAATTTTTGCAGCATGCGGCTTCCTTTTGTCTTTTGCGGCAGGTCTTTTTTCGCACAGCGGGTTCGGCCATATCATACTGATGGCAGTCATCTTTGCGGCTGTGTTCGGCGGTCTTGCCTTTCTCATACAATTTCTTATGGAAGGCATTCTCCGCGTTGACGCACAGACTTCTCCCGTTACACCGGAGGGCGAACCGGAATTATCATCGAAGAAAGGTGGGCTTGTCGATATCGTCGTAAAAGATGAAGAGCTGCCTTCGGAAGAAAATTCGCCGCAGTTTTTTGTGGGATCAAATCATCAGATGCTTAACAAAAGTGATTATTTACCGGCAGACAGAACGCCGGAAAAAACTGCGGAAAAAATAGACACGATTAATGAACCTGATATTGTTCCGCCTCCGGTTGTAAAAAAAGAGTCTGAAGATGAGTATGACGACGGTTCCAATGACGGATTCGTTCCTGTTCCGCTTCAGGAAACTGCGGAAAATATATCAGGCAGAGAAGCAGGAACAGCGGAACAGCAGCAGCCTGGCACAGTTTATTCAAACGATGACCTGGAACATCTTGAGGATGATTCGCTCGATGAGCTTCCGGAACTGCAGGATTTGAAAACGGCGGAGTCCGACGATAATGTTATAAAAGATTCTGATTTTTCAAAAGCGGGCAATAAAAAAGAATCGAAAAGCGATTCGACAGTACAGGATGCACAGCTTATGGCAAGGGCAATAAGTACTGTGCTGGCTAAAGATAAAGATAATTAATAAGGGTGAGTATATAATGGCAGATCAGGTCAACGACGAAAAAGATGAAGATAATCTCTGGGCAGAATACAGGAAAGCAAAATCGCCGGCACTGCGTGACAAATTTATACAGCAGTATATGCCTCTTGTAAAATACGTTGCCGGTAAAATTTCTGTTGGTATGCCGAACAGTGTTGAATTTGATGATCTCGTCGGTTTCGGGCAGTTCGGGCTGCTCGATGCTATAGAAAAATATGACCCGGCAAAAAATGTTAAATTTAAGACATATGCTGTTACGCGTATCCGCGGTGCAATTTTCGATGAACTTCGTCAGATAGACTGGGTTCCCCGTTCAGTGCGTCAGAAATCGCGTGAAATAGAGGATACAATAAACAACCTTGAAGCAAAACTCGGACGCACTGCAGGCGATGCGGAAATCGCGGATGCACTGGGTATGAGTGAAGATGATTATCACCGTACAATTATGAAAGTGTCGGGTACCAGTGTTCTGTCGCTCAACGACGTCTGGTATAACGGCGATGATGCCGGAAATATGTCGATAGGGGACAGCATTGAATCTCCGTCAAGCATGAATCCCGACTCAATTGTAGAACGTGAAGAGATAAAGAAAGTCATAGTACAGGCCATAAATGAATTGCCGGAAAAGGAAAAAATGGTAATCGTATTGTATTATCATGAGGACCTTACATTCAAAGAAATAGGTCAGGTTCTGAATGTGAGTGAATCGCGTATTTCACAGCTTCACACGAAAGCCAATCTTCGTCTCCGTGCAAAATTGACAAATCTTCGTAAAGGAATTATGTAAGCACATGGTATCGCTGGAAAAGATTCGTGAAGACATGAAGGACTTCCTCGAACGCGACAATACGATGCACAATGTCGATGTAAACGCCGATTCCGTTGAAGAAGCCCTCGCGGACGCATCGGTTCAACTTGATACACGGACAGCGAATCTTCAGTATGAAGTCGTAGAGCGGGGAAGCGAAGGTTTCCTTGGCATCGGTAAGAAGCCGTGGAAGCTGCGCATCTACCAGAATCCCGATACCATCAAGCTGTCAAAAAAATCAGCTGCCGACGATTTATTCGGCAGCGAAAATGAATCGGAAGTGCAGAAGATTGCCGACCGCGACGGAATGTATTATATCAGGCATTTCGGTTCTCAGATTATGTTAAAAGTACTGCTTCCTTCCGGACAGGGAAAACCTGTTGACGAAAAGGAAGTCGTGCAGCAGCTTAAACGTCCCGATACAACAAAAATAGAAGATGATCTCGTAAAAAAATATCTGAAGCAGGGAACTGATTGTGAGTATGAACCTGTCGGTGAGTACAAACATATTCCTGCAGGCGATGCGATTATTGCCATAGATGTTTCAAAAGATGAAATGAAGGCAACTGTTACTGCAACTGCGCCTGCTATGAGCGGCTCGGATATAAGCTATTCAATGATTGAGCGGGCTCTGAAGACCCAGGGTGTGGCAGCCGGCATAAGCGAAGATAAAATTACGGAGTTTGTTGATAATCCTGTTTACAACGTGCCGTATGTAGTTGCGGAAGGTATTCCGCCCGTCGACGGACGTGATGCATATATTGCATACGATTTTGAAACTGACCCGACGAAGCTGCATGCTAAAGAATCTGCAAACGGTCAGGTTGACTTTAAGGAACTCAATCTTATTCAGAATGTCATAAAAGGCGGACGCCTTGCACAGAAAATTCCTGCAGAGCGCGGCAAAAGCGGAAAGACTCTGTTCGGCCGGTATCTGGAGGCAAAGAATGGAAAGGACATACCGATTCCGCTCGGGCAGAATGTGAAGCTTGATTCTGACGGTGTTACTGTTGTTGCAGAAGAAGACGGCCAGGTTATGCTTATAGCCGGTAAGATTACGGTAGAACCCCTTCTGCAGCTCGACGGCGTCAATATAAAAACGGGAAATATTAAATTTCTGGGAACTATTATTATAAAGGGAAACGTAGAAGACGGCTTTAATGTTGACGCTTCCGGAAATGTCGAGGTGAGCGGTACCGTCGGCAGATGCAGGGTTAATGCGGGCGGAGACATTATCGTCCAGCAGGGAATATTCGGCAAAGATGAAGGATGCATTACAGGTAAAAAATCGCTGTGGGCAAAATTTATTCAGGCTGCAAAAGTTGAAGTGGAAGATTCCGTTATTGTTACTGACAGCATCATGAATTCCGAAGTGACCGCAATGAAAAATATCATCCTTAACGGAAAAAAGGCGCAGATTACCGGCGGACACCTTTTTGCAACGGAAGAAATCGCTGCAAAAAATATCGGTTCTCCCGGAGGCGGTGCGGAAACGATTCTTGAAGTTGGTTTTGATCCGCGTGCCAAACAGCGTCTTGATGAGCTTCAGGATAAACAGGGCGATCTTGTGAAAGAGCTTGAGAACATCGATCTTGATATTTCCACGCTTGAAAATCAGAAAAAGATCCGCCGTATGCTTCCTAAAGACAAAGAAGACAACCTTACAAAACTCAGGGAACGCAGAGATCAGATTAATGCCGAGTCGTCGGAGATGTCTGCCGAAATAGAAAAACTCCAGAGACATCTGAGGGAACTAAAGGTTGTTGGAAAAGTAAAGGCTTCCGGTACTGTATATGCCGGTGTGAAAATATATGTGAGGGATGTTCTCGATGAAGTTCATACGGAAGTTACAAGTGTTACGTTTTATTACGAGAACAGTTTTGTAAAACGCGGTAAATATGAACCGCCTGCAGCTGAGATAAAGGAACCAGATGGCTATTCAACCAATTGACCTTCAGACAATGTATGCTCAAATGGCTACTGTTGCACAGACTGTAGCACATGCTCAGGAAGGGCCTGCGCTCACAGAGGCGATGCAGCAACAGAACATTGTAAAGAAGAACAAGGAACTGGCCGAAAAAGTACAGCGTTCAGCTGATAATGAAGCGAAATCGTCTGCAATAAAGGATGAAGGGCAGAGTGGAACGCAGGGTGGGGCAGCTGACGGAAAGACACAGAAAAAAAAGCAGACAGAAGAGGAACAGGAAGATAAAGCTGCAGATGAAGGTTTCCGGGAATCTTATCTGGGACAGCATATTAACATAACGAGGTAAAATTGCACAATACGAGGTAGAATGACAGCTTTTGTAGTTACTATAGGCATACTTACTATTGTTCTCTGGATAGTATTCCTTATTAAATTTAAAAAATTGTTTTCAACAGACGATATAATCTCAAAAACCCGTTCGGAAATGAACAACATGATAATGGACATAAACAGAAATACTGAACGGAATATTAATCTTATTGACGACAGAATTCAGAAATTAAAACTTGTTATTGCAGAGGCGGACAAACGCATTGCCCTTGTCCGTGCGGAAGAAGAAAGAAGCGCATCAGTGTCCACGCTTAATAAAGCTGTAAACAGGATACCGGCCGCTGCAAAGCGGGCTGAAGAGACATATAAACATACTGCGGGTGGAACAAAACCGAAACCGGAAGCATCATATGAGGTGACGGATACGGGAATAATGGCCGCAGGTATGCAGCCGCCTCTTTTTTCGGATAGCGGTGCGAAGATTGTAAATACGGAAGCTAAAGTTACGGTACAGAGCGATGGAACTGCATACGCGGAAGTTCCTGTCATCACACCGAAGGTATATTTTTCAGAAACACCAATCGCACCGAAGAAAGATTTCAATCATCACGTAACGGAATTGGCAGCAACTGGTTTTACAGTTGAGCAGATAGCAAAACAGCTGTCGTGTTCGCTGTCGGAAGTCCAGATGGTGCTTGATATGAATAGTTAAGGAGTTGCAATATGAAAATTACAAAGCAGCGTTTCGGCATGCTGTCGGACGGGACAAAAGTATCTCTGTATACAGTTCAGAACAAACGTATGTCGTTTTCGGTCACGGATTACGGATGTACGATTACGAGTATCGTTCTTACAGATTCAGAGGGAAAGTGTACGGATGTGGCGCTCGGTTATTCGACACTTGACGGATATATCAACGGAAACTGTTTTTTCGGCGCATTTATAGGCCGCTTTGCAAACAGAATAGGTAAAGCATCTTTTACTATCGATGGCACGAAGTATCAGCTTGATAAGAATGACGGTACGAATACGCTGCACGGAGGCTTTACAGGCTGGGACAAAAAGGTGTGGCATGCAAAGGCTGTAAGCACAAAAACGCAGTCAGGCATGAAATTTACGTACCTTTCGCGGGATGGGGATCAGGGCTTTCCCGGCAGCATGAAAGCGGAAGTGACATATCTGCTCGACGACAGGAATAACCTCACGTGCAGATATACTGCCGTAACAGACAAAGCCACTCCCGTAAATTTTACGAATCATTCGTATTTTAATCTTGCCGGCGGCGGGACTATCGAAAATCATCTGCTCAAGCTGAACTGCGAGTCTACGCTCGATATAGACGCAAAACTTATTCCCAACGGAAAAATGCTGAGTGTAAAGGATACTCCGTTCGACTTTACAAGCGAGAAAAGAATTGGAAAAGATATAAAGCTTGTGGGAAACGGATATGACCATTGTTATGTGACTGCTGCATATAAACCTGAAGATCCGCACTGCGGTGCGCCTTTAACTGATTCTGGACTTGTCCGTATCGCAGAAGTAACGGAGCCTTCGTCCGGAAGATGTATGACTGTCGATTCCAATATGGAAGGCATGCAGTTGTATACCGCAAACTGGATCGGCGGTATTCAGGGAAAAAACGGGCGCATATACGAAAAACACGGAGCTGTCTGTCTTGAGACACAATGTTTCCCGAATTCGCCGAATATGAGCGATTTTCCTTCCTGCATTCTTCAACCGGGAGAAAAATACAAGGCTGTAACAGTGTACGGATTTAATTTTTAGTATTGGTAAATAAAAGTAAACCGATATTATTGAAATAATGAAGTTTAATCATTATGATTATAGAGAGTACTATTTTACGAGGGTTTTAGAGAGGTTTTTAATGGATGTCCAATTACAGGAACTGATCGACAGGATCAAGAAAGACGGTGTTGCGAGTGCAGAAAAATCTGCAGAAAAGATAATCGCTGATGCCGAAAAGAAAGCTGCAGATATAATTTCTGAAGCAGAAGAAAAAGCCGAAAGCATTATCAGAAATGCAAAAACCGAAACAACACGCATGGAAAAAGCCAGTGAAGATGCGATAACGCAGGCAGGACGAAATATGATTCTGTCTTTCCGTGATGCGCTTGTCGCCGAGCTTGACAGACTTGTTCAGTCAGAGACCGAGAAGGCTTATTCAAAGGATATGCTTGCAAAACTTATTCCTGAAACCGTAAAAGCATGGACTAAGAATACTGATGCGGAAGAACTTTCTGTACTGCTTGGCGAAAAAGACCTGAAGGAGCTTCAGGCGGGACTTACAGCTGCTCTGAAATCTGAGATTGCAAAGGGGCTTGAAATAAAACCCGATAAAACGCTTTTAAAAGGTTTCCGTATCGGTATAAAGGACGGCACTGCGTTCTACGATTATTCGGCAGAATCCCTTGCGGAACTTTTTTCATCGTATCTTAATCCACGTACAGCAGATATTATGAAAGGGGCACTGTCTGATTCCGGTACAGCGGAAGGAATCAAATAGTGAACAGCAGGCACTATTATCTTATCGCGCAGCTGCCTGACATTTCTTCATCAGGAGAAAAAGCAGCAATGCCGATAACGGAAAAATATTATCGTGATCTCTGTTCGCGTTTCCTTTCTGCGGAAGAAATGAAAGTTTTAAATACACTTTCCCTTGTTCCACCCAGAAAAGAATCGGAGACGGGGTCTCAGTTCCTCAATACGTGGTATGAAAAGGAACGGAACCTCCGTTTTGCACTTGCACAGATACGTGCACAGAGAATGAAAAAGGATTTTGATCAGGTGCCCGGTTCCTGTACCGCTGATATACTTCAGGCCGCGAGGACTGCAGTCGGAATGGACAGCCCGCTTTCTGCCGAACAGTTTCTCTACGGGTACCGCCTGAGCGTTCTTAACAATATCCGTTCATATGATATATTTTCCATTGATGCTGTTTATGAATACGGAATACGGCTTATGCTCATGCTTCGTATGAAGAAATTCAACAGGGAAACGGGTACGGCTTCCTATCATAAAATTTACGATTCTATACTTGGAGAAAAAATATGACGGATACAAAAGCGAAAGTAGTCGGCGTCAACGGCAATATGATTTCCATCAGTTTTGACGGAAATATAGCCATGAACGAAGTCGGCTACGTAAAAGTCGACGATAAAGAACTCAAGGGAGAGGTCATCCGTATCAGAGGCAGCGTCGCCCAGATGCAGATTTACGAAATGACAAACGGCATAAAGGCCGGCGACACTGTTGTGTTTACAGGCGACCTCCTCAGTGCACAGCTTGGACCGGGATTACTCGGACAGATTTACGATGGTCTTCAGAATCCGCTGCCCCTTGTTGCAGAAAAAGCCGGATTTTTCCTTGAAAGAGGTGTGTATGTGAATTCTCTTTCAAAGGAACTAAAATGGGATTTTACACCGACAGCAAAACCCGGCGATACTGTTTACCGGGGAGATGCAATCGGTTCTGTTCCCGAAGGCCCGTTTACGCATAAAATCCTTGTTCCCTTTGATATGTACGGTACGTATACCGTAAAGGAAATTACGCCTGCCGGTTCTTATACAATTGAAGATACGATGGCTGTCCTGGAAGATGAGAAGGGCAGAACGCATAAAATTACGATGACGTTCAAATGGCCGGTAAAGCGCGCAGTCGACTGCTATGCGGAACGGCTTGCACCGACAGAGACGATGGTTACAAAGACCCGTCTTATCGATACGTTTTTCCCTGTCGCAAAAGGCGGAACATATTGTATTCCGGGACCGTTCGGCGCAGGTAAGACTGTCATTCAGCATACGACAAGCCGCAACGCCGATGTCGACATCGTAATTATCGCAGCGTGCGGTGAACGTGCAGGCGAAGTCGTTGAAACAATCAAAGAGTTCCCTAAACTTCAGGACCCGCGTACAGGCGAATCGCTTATGAAACGCACGGTGATCATCTGCAACACTTCGTCAATGCCAGTTGCTTCCCGCGAAGCTTCCGTATATACAAGCGTTACACTCGCAGAATACTACCGACAGATGGGGCTTAACGTCCTTCTTCTTGCGGATTCCACGTCCCGCTGGGCACAGGCTCTCCGCGAAATGAGCGGACGACTCGAAGAGATTCCGGGAGAGGAAGCCTTCCCTGCATACCTTGAATCTTATATTGCAGCGTTTTACGAACGAGCCGGTATCGTACGGCTCCGCGACGGATCAAAAGGTTCCGTCACAATCGGCGGTACAGTCTCTCCTGCAGGCGGCAACTTTGAAGAACCTGTCACGCAGGCGACACTGAAAGTTGTAGGTGCATTCCACGGACTTACCCGCGAGCGTTCAGATGCACGCAAATATCCTGCTATTGACCCGATAAACTCCTGGTCGAAATACAACAGCGTCATCAGAAAAGACTGGGTTGATTTTGCACGCACCGCGTTCAAATACGGTGTTGAAGTAAACCAGATGATGAAAGTTATAGGCGAAGAAGGGACAACGACAGAGGATTATATTGATTACCTCAAGAGTGAATTCCTTGATTCCGTCTATTTCCAGCAGAACTCATTCGATGAAATTGATGCGGCTGTTACCGTTGAGCGCCAGAAGTATACGTTCAAAAAAGTACTTACCGTACTCGGTTCGGATTTCGAGCTTTCCGACAAAGATGATGCGCGCTCGTATTTCAATTCGCTGCGTCAGGTGTTCATTGACTGGAATTATTCTTTGTGGATGAGCGGCGTATTTGCTGAAAATGAAAAGAAGATAGATTCGTTATATGCACAGAAGAACGGAAAAATCCGTTCCGATGTAGAAAAAATGCTCAAGGACGGTGAATAAGTATGAACAAAGTATACTCAAGAATCGAATCAATCACCGGAAGTGTTATAACAGTAAAAGCAGACAACGTCCGGTATAATGAACTCGCCGAAATTGAGACACGTTTCGGAAAATCTCTTGCCGAAGTTAATAAGATTGACGGTGACACGGTCTCTCTCCAGGTATTTGCAGGCGGACGCGGTGTTTCTACCGGCGACCACATAAAATTTCTGGGACACCAGATGGAAGTCAGTTTCAGCGATAACCTGCTCGGCCGCATTTTCAACGGTTCGGCCGAACCCCGTGACAACGGTCCGGCTCTTGCAGACAATCTTGTTACAATCGGCGGGCCGTCTGTCAACCCTTCTAAACGTATTCTGGCCAACCGCATGATACGGACCGGTATCCCGATGATAGATATGTTCAATACGCTTGTCGTTTCGCAGAAACTGCCTATATTCAGTATCTCCGGCGAGCCGTACAACCAGCTGCTTGCACGCATAGCCATGCAGGCGGAAGTCGATGTCATCGTTCTAGGCGGCATGGGACTGAAATATGACGACTATCTGTACTTTAAGAACACACTTGAAAACGGCGGCGCACTGAGCCGCACCGTCATGTTCATCCATACGGCTGCAGATCCTACCGTTGAATGTATGAAGGTGCCGGACCTGAGCCTTGCAGTTGCCGAACAGTTTGCGCTTCAGGGAAAGGACGTTCTTGTTCTTTTGACCGATATGACGAACTTTGCGGACTCTCTCAAGGAAATCGCGATTACACAGGAACAGGTTCCGTCGAACCGCGGTTATCCTGGTGATTTGTACAGTCAGCTGGCTTCTCGTTATGAAAAGGCTGTTGACTTTGAAAGCGCCGGTTCCGTAACAATTCTTGCCGTTACCACGATGCCGGGCGACGATGTTACGCACCCTGTTCCAGATAACACCGGTTACATTACAGAAGGCCAGTATTACCTGAAAGGCGGACGTATTGAGCCGTTCGGAAGTCTTTCCCGTCTTAAGCAGAACGTCAACAAGGATACCAGGGATGACCACCGTTCGCTCATGGACGGTATGATCCGTCTGTATGCATCCTACAAAGACACGCTTGAGAAAAAATCCATGGGCTTTATGATGAGTACATGGGATGAAAAACTTATGAAATACGGGAAAAAATTCGAGTCGGAAATGATGGATCTTTCAAAAAATATCCCGCTTGAAGACGCCCTTGATCTCGGCTGGAAAATTCTTGCCGACTGCTTTGACAAGGAAGAGACGGGACTTAAGTCGGAGCTCATTGAGAAACACTGGCCTGAGAAAGACTAGGGGGCGCGCTTCATGGCAAAAATAAAGCTGACAAAAAATGAGCTGAAGACGCAGAAAGACGCGCTGAAGATGTTCAGGCGGTATCTGCCGACTCTGACGCTTAAAAAACAACAGCTTCAGACAGAGATACGCATCATAGATGCAAAGGCAAGGAAAGTCCGCGCGGAACGCGAAGCGCTCGTAAAGGAATTTGATGAATGGATTTCCGTTTTCGGCGAAGAAGATGCATTTAAACCGGGCATGGTGACAGTACGGAACATTCGTAAAGGAACCGGAAATATTGCAGGCGTCAAGATTCCTGTATATGAAGGAGCAGACTTTTCACGCGGTGACTACGATTTGTACGAAAGTCCGTTGTGGATAGATATGGCTGCTGACCGCATGGAAAAAGCCCTTTCTCTTGACCTTGAGGCTGAAGTTCTGGACGAACAGGTACAGCTTCTTTCAAAAGAATTACGCATAACGACACAGCGTGTAAATCTTTTTGAAAAAGTGAAGATACCTGAAACAAGAAGAAATATTAAGAAAATTACTGTTTTCCTCGGCGACGAACAGGTTGCCGCTGTTGTACGCAGTAAAATTTCCAAGAAAAAACTGGAGGCTGCAGCAAGATGATAATTCCAATGAAAAAGGTCTCCATAGTCATTCTGGAACGGGAAAGGCTGGAGGCTCTTACACAGCTCCGCAGACTCGGCGTTGTCCATCTGGACCGCATAGAAGGTGCCGGAGAAAAACTTGCAGCGCTGAAACAGAATGCTGCGAATGCTGTGCAGACAGAGTCGATTCTTTCGGAAATAAAACTTCCAAAAGAATTTAAACCTGCAGAACCTGTCTCGCTTAACGATAAAAAGCTCGTTGAAAAATGTGCAGCTGTTATCAGTCTTACCGAACAGAAAAAATCGCTGTTCGACAGGATTGCATCGGATGCGGTAGAGCTTGAACGTTTTGCAAACTGGGGAAGTGTAAACCCTGCAGATTTTGCATACCTGGCAGGAAAAGGAATCCCTCTTGTTATGTATGAAATTCCGGCGGAAAAATACACCACAATAGATGAATCTATTGACACTATTCTTGTTAGTTCCGGAAAAAAGGACATACGTTTTCTTCTTCTTTCTTCCGGCAGTGAACGGCCGGAAGGTCTGCCGCCTGAGGCATTTGCAGTACCTGTGCCCGTGTGCTCGACTGATGAACTTGAGGTGGAAATAGAGAAAGACAAGAAGCTTATAAACGATATAGACAAGGAACTTGCGGAAAATACCGTCTATATAAAACAGATAAGCAGGTTTAAAGCACGTCTTGAAAAAGATATAGAGTTTGAAAATGTATATTCAGGTATGAACAAAGAGAATTCCGAAGAGAATACTGCGCTTGCCTGGATTTCAGGTTACGTTCCGGTAGACAGTTTCGACAACCTTAGTGCTGCTGCAAAAAAGAACGGTTGGGCTGTTGTTTCTTCCGATCCTGAGCCTGAAGACGATCCACCGACGAAGCTGAAGAACAATAAGCTTGTAAGCCTTATTTATCCACTTACAAATTTTCTGGGAACAGTCCCGGGATACCGCGAATTCGATATTTCCGGCTGGTTCCTGCTGTTTTTTACTATATTCTTCGGAATGATTTTCGGCGACGGCGGTTACGGTCTTCTGATTGTGGCCGGTACGTTTGCGCTTATCATGAAGACAAGGAAGGAGGGCAAACCGCTTAATCCCGGACTGGGACTGCTTATGCTCCTCGGACTTGCTACTGTGGCATGGGGTACCGTGACATGTACGTGGTTTGGTCTTTCAATGGATCAGATTCCGGCATGGCTCAAGGCAGTATCCGTTCCGCCGCTTTCAGGTGCGTATACTCAGAATTACGACGGTGTACATAGTCTGCTTACAACAGACCAGAACCTGCAGATATTCTGCTTTACACTTGCGCTAGTGCAGCTGTCTGTTGCACACATAAAATGCATTGTCAGGGACATCAAGTCGCTTAAAAGCATTGGCGATCTTGGTTCGCTTTTCATGCTGTGGGGTATGTTCTACGTCGTACTCATGCTTGTCGTAAGCGGTACGATTTTCAGCCTTGATAAAGTAGCGTACGGTATTCCTGTCGGAACACTGGCAATACTGCTTGTCGGAGGCGGTTTTGTGATGAACTTCGTGTTTTCCAATTACGAGGACAGCATCGGAAAGTCGATACTTGACAGCTGCAAGAACATTATCTCCGTCATACTGGGTGTTGTGAATGTATTTTCGGATATCGTTTCATACATCCGTCTATGGGCGGTTGCTCTTGCAGGAAGTGCAATAGCAAATACGGTAAATGAAATGGCGGGATCGATGTGGGGGCATGCAGTGCTGTTCCTTGCGTTCGTTGTACTGCTTGTATTCGGACACGGCCTTAACATCATACTGAATATACTTTCGGTTATTGTTCACGGCGTGCGTCTCAATACGCTGGAATTCTCCAGCCATCTTGGTATGGCCTGGTCAGGATATAAATACGAGCCGTTCAGCGAAACGGCAAATAATTAGTACCGCAGAAGCGGAATATAGGAGATAATTATGAATTTTGGAATGCTTGGTGCAGGTGTAGTTATGGGGCTTGCCGCTATCGGCTCGGCCTTTGGTCTTGGTATTGCAGGACAGGGCGCAATCGGTGCCTGGAAACGCTGCTATGTAAATAATAAACCGGCTCCGTTCATCCTCACTGTTTTTGCCGGTGCTCCGCTTACGCAGACAATCTACGGCTTTCTTCTTATGCAGAGAATGATTACATCCACGAAAGATTCGTGGTTTCTTCTTGGACTTGGTATTGCTTCCGGTCTTGCAATGGGTGCTTCTGCTATTGCGCAGGGACAGGCTGGCGCAGCAGGCTCAGATGCACTTGGAGAGACAGGAAAAGGATTTGCTCAGTATATTATGGTAGTTGGTCTGTGCGAAACAGTTGCTTTGTTCACCATGGTCTTCTCTATGATAGTTTGCTAAAGAAAAATGCCGTCATGGCATTTTTCTTTACGGGAACTGTTCCGGTTTGCAGAATCTCACCGGTGTTCCCGTTTTGCCGGTGCACATCCTGTGCGCCGCTTGTTCTATGATTAACTTGCTGTATAAACTCCATTACTTTGTAGTGGAGTTTTTTTGTAAAACGATTAAGGAAAATTATGACCAGAAAGATATATATCGGGGGAGAGGGAATAACAAAGCGAATAGCTGTCGGAGGTGATTCCCCTGTTACTATTCAGACTATGTGGAAAGAGCCCATTGCAGGACTCGACACCGATGAAAAAAAACGTACGGAGCTTCTTAAAAAAATAAACTCACTGGAGCTGCTCGGATGCGACATACTTCGTTTTGCCGTTCCTGATATGGAAAGTGCGCACGCGTTCAACAGTATAGCCGCAGAAACGCCAATGCCTCTTGTTGCTGACATTCATTTTGATTATCGTCTGGCGCTCGAATGTCTAAAAGGATCTGTTGCCGCTATACGCATAAATCCCGGCAATATAGGTAAGCGTGAAAATGTTGAAGCTGTTGTAAACGGGTGCAGAGCTCACGGCGTAGCAATCAGAATCGGCGTGAATACCGGCAGCCTGCCTAAGGATCTGGAGGCACAGGTTGAAGCGGGGAATCTTACCCGGGCAGCCGCTCTCTCAGAGACGGCTGCCCGGGAAGCTTCCGTATTCGATGAATTGAATTTTGACCAGATTGTAGTGAGTATGAAAGCGTCTTCCGTCCGCGAAACAATCGATGCAAATGAAGCGTTTGCACGAAAATATGACATCCCGCTGCATATAGGTGTTACTGAAGCAGGACCTCTTATTACGGGTATTGTAAAAAGCACACTTGCTTTCAGCACGCTCCTTAATGAGGGAATCGGAAACACAATACGGGTAAGTCTGTCGGCTGCTCCGGAAAACGAAGTAATTGCAGGCCGTGAAATATTATATGAATGCGGCAGACGGTCGGGAGGCGTAAAAATTGTATCGTGCCCCCGTTGCGGCAGGCTGGGATTTGACGTACATTCATTTGTGGACCGCTGGCAGAACGAACTGCTTTCAATGCATAAAGATATAACTGTTGCCGTCATGGGATGCGTAGTAAATGGTCCGGGCGAAGGTAAACATGCAGACATAGGCATTGCAGGTGCCGGCGGAAAGGCTGTGATTTTTAAAAAAGGAAAAATAGTGCGAACAATTGATGAAAAAGATGCCGATAAAATATTCAGAGAGGAATTGAATACCCTTTGAAAGCAGCTTATATGAAAACGAACATACTTATTTTTACACTATTTGCAGTTTTCTGCTTTTTTTCGTCGGCCGATGAAAAACCGAAGAAACCTGCCTATTATGACACTGACGTACGTATATTGAGAAATGCACGTACAGAATATGGTTCGGGAAACTACGGGCAGGCAATAAAACTTGCAGAAGAAGCGAAAATTGCACGGAAAGATAAAATTTCATGGGAGATATACACGCTGCAGGGGTCCTTAAAGTCTTCGGAAGTGAGAAAGGCAAATGATGAACTTTCCGAAATTGTTCCTATCCTGGAGAAGAGACAGGAATATGATTCTATAGAAATAATAAAGAGATATGAAGAAAAAATACAGGCTTCATCTATCAATAATTCCGCATCAAGACTTGTTGCATATATTTCGGGAAGAGAAATGTATCCAGAGGCAGACTGGCTTATTGGCAATATTTACAAATTCGAAGGAGAATATAACCTTGCGGAAAAATATCTGCTTTCTGCGTGGAATCATGCGTCGCTCCTGGACGTACCGGACGAACAATATGACATTCTCTACAGCCTTGCCGATATAGCATATGATACAGAAGATTTTGATAATTATGAAGCAGACCTTCTGCTTATTGTCGGTGACAATAAATATTTTACAAATCCTGATATAAATGATGTAGTAATGCTTGCCATACGAAACAGGAAAAGCGGTGAAATGGAAAAATTTTTTAACATGTTCCGTTCAGACGAATATCGTTCCTTGAAAGCATATTCCAAATTATCGGATTATTACGAAGAAAAAGGTGATAGGGATAAAGCTTTAAAGGCCTGTTCTCTGGGGGTTCTTACCGGTTTTACAAAAATGTATAATACGGTAAAACAGCGGGATCCCGAATTCGAATATGTTAAACTGTATTCCCTGTTTATCGAGATAGAAAAATATCCCGACATCGTTGAGTGGTCTGTAGAGAACAAAATTTGGAAATGTTTCACGAATCTTGCAGATAAAACGTTTAATGACGGAGACATTCAGTTTGCAGAGGACTTGTACACAGTACTTTCAAATTATGCTCCCGAGCAGTACTGGAAAGAGCAGGCTGCAGGGGCGCTGAAAAAAATTACTCAGTAGTGAAGTCCTACTCCGAACGTATATTCCAATTTCGACGAAGCTGAATCCCGCCAGTCAGTATTCAGCCATTTGCTCAGCACAAGCCGGCCAAGGTCAACTCCGACGCTTCCCCGTACCTGCAGGCTTTTCCAGCTTGCAGGGTGCACGATAACTTCAAGTCCGCCCGCATAAAAACCGTCTTTATAATAATAGAAAGTACCAGTTGCTTCATTTTTAATAAGTGCGAAATCAAAGAACGGAGAAACCTGGACTTCAAAATTCAGTTTTGACAGTACCTTGCCCTTTGTAAAGTGTGTCGAAAAAAGATGAATCGGAAGGTCAAGATTTACGACCAATGCACTTTCTGTTTTACATGCATAATCATCCACTCCGGTAGATGAGGCGAAATACTGATCATCGCGTATACCTCTGAGCCTTCCGCCTATTTTTTCCGTCGTATTTATTCCTGTAAAGTTGTATACATCCATGCAAAGCCCTGCATATTTCCACCCTTTATACCCTTTTAACTCTATGGAAAATTTTGGCCCCAGGGAATACGTCTGAAAATTGTACGACAAAGACTGCTCAGCGGAAACTGAGAGACCTGTGCGGAAATTGTTTTCCCAGTTTATGCGCGATGTGGAAATAGACTGACCTATTGAAACAGAAGGGCTTGAGAGGTCACTGTTTGTTGGATCTATGCCGTTGTAATCCCATTTATAGGTAGCGTTTGCGTATGGTGTATAAGTAACCTTTCCCCAGTCGTCAATGTACTGAAGGACAACAGGAAGCGACATTTGCGCTGTTTCGGAAAAATACGTAGCGTCATCATATTTTGAATAGTCGAAATCCCTGTAAAAACCTTGCGTTACTGAAAATTCAAGTGAACTTCTCGGTGTAAGAGGTGCAGAAAAATCAAGGCCTGTCGACAGATCCCATTCAGGAGACGAATCACCAAACGTATACGAAATACCGTAATCGTTTTTCCATGTCGATTTTAATGTGAACATATTAAATGGGAAATCGAAGTCAAAATTAAAACCGATTACGGGATGGTAAGGTTCATACTCGGAATCCTGTTCTATTCCAAAGTCTATATCGCTCGTCATCGTATTCATGCTGCCAAGAAAGTTTGTATCTTTTACTTTCAGTTTGAGTTCGAAACCTGAGTTGGAATCATACTTCGGGTATGGAACACCGATAAAATGAAACGAATCAGAAGCTGTTACGGAGACTACAACAAAGCACAAATCTTTTTCGTCAGGCTGTTCAACTGTATAGTCGACATTCAGTTTATCAAAAAAACGTGTATTTTCAAGCTGCTGTTTATAATCATCTATATAGGCAATAAGCGAACTTTCATCTGGAAATATTCTTGTTTTATCGATCGTTATATTACGGTCAAGGACAGAACTCCTTGTAAGTCCTGTTATGTGATACTCTATACTTTTAATCCGATATGATAAAGCGGAAAGAGGTGCGGCAGACAGCAACAACCCTGACAGCAGAATAAAAATAGATTTTTTTTTCATAATTAATATGCACCTTTTCCTTTAAATACTACCCACACAGTTTTTATAACAATCCAGAGATCAAGCCAGAAAGACCAGTTCTGTATATAATATGTGTCAAGTGTAATACGTTCTTCGTACTCCGTGTCAGAACGGCCTGATGTCTGCCACATGCCGGAAAGACCGGGCGTAACAGAGAGTATATAATCGGCGTTACTGCCGTATTTTGCAAGCTCGCCTTCCGTTACCGGCCGGGGTCCGGCAAAGCTCATTTGTCCGAGGAATATGTTCCACAGCTGGGGAAGTTCATCCAGACTTGTTTTACGGAGAAATTTGCCGAGCTTTGTGACACGGGGATCATCCGTAAACTTCCGTTCTTTTTCCCATTCTTTTGCCATTTCAGGATTTTCTGCAAGGATTTTGTCGAGCTGTTTGTCAGCATCTCTGTACATTGAACGGAATTTCCAGCATTTGAGCGGCTGCCTGTTTTTTCCGACTCGCACATGCCCGTAAAAGACCGGCCCCGGAGATGTTATTTTTACAAGTATGCCGATAATGGCGCATAAAGGAAGGACTACCGGAAGTGAAATAATAAGAAGGACGAGATCAAGTACTCTTTTTGCAACCAGATTACCTTTTTTGGTAAGGTTGTGTACGGAAGAGAATCCGATGATGCCGCCTATATCCTTCAGCTGAAGAGTGCCTGTAGAAAGCATATCCTGCGTTTTTGAGACGGAAATGGTATAGCGGTACGATTTCATGATATCCGAAATATCGTCTTTGTAATCGCACAGAATGGCGACTTTAATATTGAATTTTTTGATTATCGCCAGAATGGTTCTGTCAGGAGCAAAAACCGGAATACCGTTATATATGTCACTCGAAAAAGAACCACTGTTTATGATAACTGCCGGTTTATATCCCAGATCGGGCCGTTCTATGAGACGGTTAATCACCGTATCTCCGCTGTGACCCGTACAATAAATGACAGCCGGCACTCCCCACCAGTGATGACGGCCGAATATATGACGTGCAATTTCCCGTCCAGTCGGAAGAAGAAGCGTTGCTATGGGAACCGCAAGGACAAGCGCAATGGCCACCGCAATCTTGTCTTCATTATCTTCTACGAAAATACTTATAGCGATTCCCACAAAGCTGAAAAAGGTACAGATACAGATGCGTTTCACATCTTCTGCAGGAGAACTCATGATTCCCGGGTACAGGTTAGCACCGTAAAAAACAGCAAGAACAAGAGGAAGATAGATGGCATAGTTGACAAAGGAGCGGAAGTTTATGAAACTGTTATCAACGGCATTAATGATGAAAAAACTTATTCCGATAGACAGCATCAGCATAACTGCATCGATAAGCATAAGCATCAGTCCCGACAGAAAGGAACTTGTCCTGTGAAAAGAATTTTTAAATTGTTCTTCAAAATCATTAACAGCCATAAAACGTATCATCCATTTTAGTATAAAGAGTTTCAAGTGTCTATAGCAGCAGAAAATCTCTATTATTCTATGTTTTAGTACGCACCACAGCTATAGTCTTATCTGCCGCATTTTTAAATTCCATCAGGAATCGTTTCTCTGTAAACAATCCCGCATGTGCCAAAATTACAGTACTGTTGAAATTATTTTGTTCATCAAGCTCTTCAAAATGCTTAATTGCATGTATTACCGATTCCGGAGTCTGACTGTCGAAAAATACGCCTGTTTGTCCGTCAATTACTGTCTCGCATGCTCCTCCTTTCCCGTATGCAATGACGGGTCGTCCGCATGACTGTGCTTCCAGAGGGATAATACCAAAATCCTCTTCCGCACAGAATATGAGGGCACGGCAGTTCTGGAGCCAGGTACAGAGTGCCGCGTCATCAATCCGGCCTGTGAACGTTATATCATGGTTTCCTGCTGCAATCTTTTTGAGATTTTTTTCTTCGGAACCGCCTCCGATGACAATCAGTTTTCGTCCCAGCTTCATACAGGCTTTAACTGCAATATCTATACGTTTATACGAAACAAGACGGGAAAATGCAACATAATAATCTCCTGAAGCCTTTCCCGATGGAGAAAATTTTTCAAGATGCACTGCAGGATATATGACGGACGCATCTCTGTTCCAGAATTTTTTTATTCTGCGTGCTATATAGTTTGAATTTGCAATGATTGTGTCGATACGCTGACTTGATATATAGTCCCACTGTCGTATCGAAGGCATCCACCTGTTCATGAAAAAACGGGTAAGTATTCCGCTCCTTCTGCGGTAATCAAAAAAAAGATCCCATGCGTACCGCATAGGGGTGTGAATGTATGCAATCTGGGGGACGGACGGTGGAGTTATAACACCTTTTGCACATGAAGAAGAAGAACAGACGACAAGATCGTAACCGGTAAAATCAAAAGCTTCAAATGCCTTCGGCATAAAATAGAGCAGTTTTGTATACAATTTTGCAGCATACGGCATTTTCTGAAGACTGCTTGTATAGATTCTGCTGCCTTGAAAATGTCCTGCCATTTTCTTTTTGTCATATACAAGCGTGTAAATATCAGCTCCCGGATAAATTTTCAGTATAGATTCCACAACAGATTCTGCACCGCCGTAATTGACAAGCCAGTCATGTACTATTGCAACTTTCATTTTATTCCTTTATACGCTCTTTGGATCAGGATTTTCTTTTTTTATGTTTATATCGTTCGGAAAATGACTGTTTGCTTTATCCTGAATTTTCTGATAATTTTCATAAATACGCTCTTTTAGTTCCGTCGAACTGACTCCCGCACCGTACGGAAAATAGACGACGGTAACACCGAGATTTTCAAGATAATCGTATTTTCCGACCCAGTCATCACCGACAACAAATATATCAAAATGAAGTTTTTTTACTTTTTCTGTATGGTCGAGTGAACGCTGGGGAATAACGATATCGGGATATTTCAGAGCTTTGACGAGCGCTATGCGCTCGTCAAAGGGAATGATAGGCTGCGATTTATAGGAGGCGACAAGTTCGTCCGTGTTGACCCCGACGATCAGTATGTCTGCAAGTGCACGAGCATATTCAATCATCTTAAGATGATTGATGTGAAGCATGTCAAATGTACCTGATGTATATACGACTGTTTTACTGCCTATCATTTTGCCTTCCTCTTATTTACGATCAAGTTCTGCAAGCGTCTTTTTCATAGCCGCAATAAAACGGCTGATTTCCCTGTTCCCGACAGAACCGAAGTTACCCACCCTGAAAAAACGTTCTGCAAGACTGCCGCCTGAAGGTGCTATTTCAATATGATGTTTTTCACGCATTATTCTGACAATTTCTTTTGCATTGTATTTCCCTGACATGCAGCCGGTAACACAGTTTGCAGGATGTTCAGCAAATGTTGTAAATCCAAGCTCATCCAGGCTGTCCCTGATGCGTTTCGTATTCTCTGCATACCGGGTCTGTATAGCATCCAGCCTTTCGTTCTGTATTTTTGCAAGGCGGATTTCAAGCTGGTTTATGAGACTTACAGCAGGTGTAAATGGAGTCTGTCCGCGCTTCCAGTCTTTTACATATGCGAGAATATCAAAGTAAAATAGTCTGAGATCCGCCTTTTCTGCTGCTGCAAGCCCTTTTCCGCTTATTGCCATAAAGCCGAGTCCCGGCGGAATTGCAAGCGCTTTCTGCGAGCTTGTTACGGCAATATCGATACCCCAGTCATCCATCTGCATTTTTTCCACAACAAGGGCGGAAACGCAGTCGACTACCATGAGCGTATCGGGATAATCGCGCACAAATGCTGCAATCGATTTTACATCGGTAAGTGCCCCGCTCGAGGTTTCGTCGAGCGTCGTAAAAACGGCTTTTATATTTTTATTCTGTTCAAGTGTCCGCCTGATATTTTCAGGTTCCACGCTCTTTCCGAATTCGACTTTTTCTTCGATTGCATGAACACCGTGCAGGGTAAGAATATCTCCCCAGCGTTGACCGAAGGAACCGCCGTTTACGTACAATGCCGTATCACCTTTGGAAAGACAGTTCGTTACCGCAGCTTCAAGCATACCCGTTCCTGTGCACGCATACATAACGACGGGATTTTTTGTCTGAAAGACATACTGCAGACCACTGTATATTTTTCTGAGCCGTTCCGTATAATCTTCCGTACGCATATATTCACAGGGATAGGCTCCTGCCTTGAGAATGTCTTTCTCAATCTCTGTAGGCCCCGCGACCATCATAAGATTGTGTTTAATCATTTTTTTGCCTCTGTTTTATTTTCAAAAGACTCGACTTTATTCACCATGAAATCTACGACCCGTTTTCCCGCTTCACCCTGATGCATCCAGGCAGTATTTTTTGCATCTGCACGTTCAGCGGCAAGTTCAGGACTGTCGCTGGCTGATTTTATGACATCCTTTATGTTTGCAAAATGTTCTTCTTTCAGTTCAATACCGATTTTTTTAAGAACGTCAAACTGCCAGATTGTTTTATTTAAATCATACGCGTCATACGGCCTCAGGTCAAGTTCTGCGTTGACGTATATAACAGGTTTGTCACAGAGGAATGTATAGTCATAAATGATGCCGGAAAAATCTGAAATCATAATATCCGATTTTTTCATGGAGATTACATTTTCCCGGTTGTAATCCCATTCAAGATTCGGAGTGTCGTGATATTTCTTTTCAAGTCTGTCGAGCATCTGTGCTTCCGATTTTTTCGACTGCGGATGCGGCCGTACAATAATACGCCACCCTGTCGCAACAAGCGGGTCAAGCAGCCTTTCTCCGTATTTTGTGAGAAGGGCACTCGGCCCCCACGACGGTGAGACGAGAACCGTAAACTGATGGTTTTCTTCTTCCGGCAAAGCTGCAATTTTTTCCGCAGCCACGTCAAGATATGTGCAGCCGACAGTCACAAGCTCTTTTGGCTGGAGGGAACGTTCCGCTTCAAGATACTGTATATCGCTTTTCTGATAATCGCCGGTAAGGAGAACTGAATCAAAGTAGTCGATTCCGAAAAGGCGGTACATCGTTGCGTCGCTTGCGCCGTGAAGAATATGCGCATAATGTTTTACGTTCCTGCTGCGTTTGAGCTGATATACCTGCAGACCCGGTGTTGTCATAAGCACAACGCCCGCGCTCAGGAGATTAAGGCGCGCAAACGCTGTATTACCTTCGTTGATATACTCCGGCTTTACAAACTGATAGTTCTGTTCAAAAACAGGATCATCCTGCGCAGAAGTATAATAGACAAGCGGCAGCTGCCGCCTTTCAAATTCATCAGCGACAGGCTTGAAGACGTTCCAGTACTGTTTTCCCTCGCAGTAAACAATATACGGCTTGTATGAAGCATCGTTGATAATTGCATCCTTGTTCTTTTTACCGGAGAAGAACAGTTTCAGTTTGAGAATTGCGGCTTTCATAAGAAAGAAAAGTGTCGCTGCTGCACCAATAATAATTGAGAACAGCATGCTTCCTGTACCCGGATCAATATACAGAAATAAAGGCATAACATTCATAATAAAACTCCTATTTTGCCGGCGCTGAGCCCCGGCTCCAGTTCTTTGCTTCGAATATATTATTTTTCACAGTCCACCATTCACTGTCTTTTATAGAGAACGTATACTTACCATGATCACCGGGTGAAAATTTATCGCAAGTTGTAATAGTAATACCGTTTTTCTTAAAGTCCGTAGTATCAAGGGGAATTGTTTTTTTTGTGAAAGGATTTACCGGATCGTTGACGATACCCTTCAAAAGCAGAGAAGGGACGTCTACATTTGTCATAAACGTATCGTCTGTTTTTACGGGACCGGCTGCGTCAATATCCTTGAACATGAGCAGAGGATGATAATGCCCCCGTCCGTGATACTGACCACCGGTCAGGGACGCATCAAGCGCATCATCTTTTTCGATGCAGTCTTCTCTGTCGTTCGCGCCGTGGTCAGCGACGATTACTATTTTTGTATTGTCGTATACACCGTTTTCTTTTAAATACATAATCCATCGGCCAACCATCTTAAGCGCTGCTATCTCCGTATGATAGTCACTATTATGGGCATACTTAGAAAAACCAAAATTTGTCACTTTCGTTACAGGAATATAATCAGGAGCTTGAAGAAACATATTTTCATGAGTAAGTTCATTGACGATGCAGGTATAAGAGCCTTCCTTGTTTCCCGTAAAATCAGTCAGCTGTACAAGGTAGTCCAGTGCGGTATAATAGTTCATCACAATCTTTGTGTCCTGTACTGCCTGATCTGTGCTCCAGTATGTCCCCTTTTTGTAGACAACATCCCGCAGGCTCACCGGTGTCTCCCTGAACAGGCTGAACAGAATAAGATTACGCTTAAGCTGCTTTCCTGTTGAGTCAACAGAATTTGCCGCTGGGTGCTCTTTATACCATAAATCCGTATATCTCCCTGCAGCCTGATGTCCCTGTATTTTCGGGTACTCCTTGAAAATGCTCAGGTCCGTATAACTGGTGTAATTTGACCAGGAAGGATCCGATACCGATGCAGAAAAATTTTTCTGTTCTGTGAATATACGGGGAAGCATGAGCAGAGCTTCCGTGTTTTTTGTGTTAAGAGGAACTGTGTCTCTTTTATTCATTTCTTCCGGTATATACTCATAACCGCCGTATAATCCCGGTGCGCCCATAATCGTATGCCCGTTAAAAGATACAGTATTCGGATAGTATGTAAATCCGCTGAAAATATCCGCTAATTCAGGAGTTTCCTTCAGTATTTCGGGAATGTACTGGTTCTGTGAACGGTCGAGCATGAACAATACGACATTTTTTCCCGTCTTTGACAAATGATATATAGGTGAGAGCGTCTCCTTTGACTTTTCCTGTTTTTTCATCTGTGATACATATATTTTATAATTTTTAGAAATAGAAAATATATTTGCAACTGAAATACTTGAAAGAGACAACATTCCGATAATGAGAATCGAGGTAAAAAAACGGCCTTTCCTGATTCCAGAGAACAGAAAGCAGAAAATTATAATAAAAAGCAGAACGACAATATTAAGTAGTGCGATAGATTTGGAGGGAATAAAATTTACACCGCTTACAAACGAAAGAGTTGTAGATATATCGCCATACGGCAGTGCAAAACAGAATGTATTCACCAAAGAACAGAATAGAACAGAACTGACGATGACCGCAAAAAAAGTCTGAATCCTGCTGTTGAAAAGCAGATATATACAAAGCGGCCAGAATAACCAGAAACCAAGAGCCTGAATCATAGAATCTTGTATAAACGAAAGGGGATTGGGATTACCTCCTATACCTGAAAATTCAATCGGAGAAGACGCTATAAGTGCAGACGGTATAACAAGTCCTGAAAGCAGGAACATACAAATGCATGAGAATACAAAGATTCTTCCTCTGATTTTTGAATCAGAGACAAGCGGAGAAAGAAATCCGGCAAATAGTTTTTGTACTGCCTTTACGAGCTGCGGCATACAAAAAATAAGAATAAAGACAAAACATGCTGTCAGACGGTATATAAGGTGCATCCGTGAAACAATCAGAAAATAAAAAAAGGCTGGTATACAGATAACACCGACACAAATCCAGAAACTCTTCAGCGGATTCCTCAGTTTGTAAAAAATGTTTTTTACGAGGCTGAAAATGTTATTCATTGTCCAGTACAGAACGAGACCTGCAGGAGAATTATAAAGCAGAACAAGGAAAATAAGCGCCATGCCGTAAATCTGTACCTTCTCACGGATTTTAAAACCTCTGGTATAAATGGCACCTGCAATGATATTAATTATTGTCATTGCTATGGGAAGTACATTTACAGGGAATGAGCCTATATGAAACAGCGCATCCTGTTCGCCCATGTTACGGATAAAAAGAAAATGCTGTCCCTGTAGAACTGGAAGCGTTGAAAGAAATATATAGGCGGCAATAAAAAAAGGAATCTGAATAAGAAGGCCGAAAGACGAACGGAGTGCCATAATCGGTTGATAATGATGCTGGCGGTAATACGTTGAGAGTATCATATACTGCTCGTCTCCTGCAAACGAGGATTTTATTCGTGTTACTCCCGGTTCGAGATCTTTTTCCGTGTTGCGTTCCAGCTGCTGCCATTTTTCGGCGACTGCATATAACGGGAGGCAGAGTATGGATACTGCAAAACTGACACCTATAACTGAAATTCCCGGATTGCCGGATAGTTTATTACAAAATCCGAATGCAAATTCAATTATCAGAATTAAAGGATAAATTATAAAAGTGTAAAAAAAATGTGCCATAATCAATAAGTATATCTTTTCGCAGCCGTAATGGCAATGACACAAAAATATTCTGTGGTATCAGATAATATACTTTCCTATAAACTCAGAAAGCATAAAGGATTTGGTAATCTGAACACTTTTGCTGCATCCGGCATGTATGCCTGCCTGTACGTCTCTGTCGCAGTCTCCTGCCATAAATGACAGGGAAAGATCAATATTGAAATCTTCTGCAGCCTGCAGCAGCATACCCGGATTCGGTTTTCTGCATGTGCAGCCGCATTTGTATTCGGGGCGTTCACCTGCAAATCCTTTGTCGGGATGGTGCGGACAAAAATACAGTGCGTCTATATATGCACCTTCTTTTCCGAGCAGCGTTTCCAGCTTGTTGTTGATTTCCTGCAGCTGTTCAAATGTCAGTTCTCCGCGTGCTATCACGGGCTGATTCGTTACAACAACTGCAAGATATCCTGATTCATTGATTTTTCTTACAGCTTCTGCAGCCCCCGGTATTAATTCCATGTCGTCTATATCGGTAAGAAAACCGACATCTTTGTTTATGGTTCCGTCGCGGTCAAGAAATACAGCCTTCTGTTTATGGGAAAGATTCCGCTGCTTGACAAGCCCGTTTTCTATATCTCTTTCAACCTGATAATACCTGTCGGGAGTTCCCATGTCCTTTATATATTCCGGGGTGTCATATGCGTATATACGCCCAGAACTGACAAGCGGCTTGAGAATGTCGCGGTCAAGATCAACTTTTTCTTTCGTAATATGTTTTGCAGCTTCTGCAAGAAGTTCCGGCGATATAAGTTCTATACCCGCATTTACACGGTTTTTATACCAGAGACGCTTATCTTCTTTGTTCATCCATTGTATGACTTTATGGCTGTCACGGGGCAGGGCGCCCGGTTCTGCAGGCGGGTTTATTTCCGTAACAAGCAGGGAACTGTCATAAGGATGGCCGTTCGGATGGGACATAAGCGTTGCCCATGCGTTGTGCTCCTTATGAAAGGCTGTAAATCTGCTGAAATCTATATCAAAAATAGTATCGCCGCAGAGCAGGAGGAAGTCTTCCGTAAGTCCCGGAATTTTATACAGGGCACCGGCCGTGCCGAGCGGTTCAGTTTCATCATAATAGCTGATATTAACACCGAAACTGCTGCCATCTCCGAAATAGTCACGTATAAAGTGTCCCAGATGACCGGTTACAAGCGTTATATCGGTAAGTCCGCTACGTTTAAGCGATTCTATCTGATATGCAAGAATCGGTTTCCCGCAAATTTGAATCATAGGTTTCGGGATATCACTTGCAATTGAGGCAATGCGTGTTCCTTTACCGCCGGCCATAATAACTGTTTTCATTTGAAGAATCGTTCCTCAAGCTGCAGGCAGAGTGCATGATACACAGGCAGGTGCAGTTCCTGAATTTTGAATGTCTCTTCTTCCGGCACGACTATTGCCGCGTCCGCAAGCTTTGCGACTTTCCCTCCTGTTTTTCCCGACAGTGCTATAGTTTTAAGCCCTTTCGCCTTTGCGACGACCATCGCATAAATAACATCTTTTGAGTTACCGCTTGTCGAAATGCCAAGGAATACATCGCCTTTTACACCGTAGCCGTTTATCTGCTGGGCAAACATAACGTTGCCGTCAACATCGTTGAGGCTTGCAGTCATGAGCGCATTCTGGTTGCACAGTGAGATAGCCGGAAGCGCTCCCTGCAGCTTGTCCGCAAGGTATGCGCCGGTGTCGGGATCAATCCGGGCAAGTTCATCAAGAAAACTCTGTTCGGGAGTTCTTTTCTTTATAAAACTTTTTAGCAGTTCGCCGCAGATATGGTCGCTGTCAGCACAGCTGCCTCCGTTTCCTGCAATAAGCAGTTTGCCGCCTGCTGCATACGATTCTTCAAGAATTGTATATGCATTTCTGATATCTTTTTCACACACGGAAAGAGAAGGGTAGCGTTCAATAAGTTCCTTAATATGGTCTATCATGTTATATCCTCCCGGAAAGAGTTCTCAGCATTTTGCAGTGTAGTCTTCCGGATTATAGAAAATAGTTTTTGTACCGTCGTTTTCAAATTTAAACGGGACGTACAGCTGATCTTTCAATGCTGCACGCACTGCATCCTGTTTTGTAAACGGGACGTAGAACAACAGGAAACCTCCGCCGCCTGCTCCGAGAAGCTTTCCGCCAAGCGCTCCCGCTTTCATTGCCGTATCATACTGTTCATCGATGGAATCTGTTGAAATTCCTGATGAAATGCCTCTCTTAAGGTGCCATGTATAATCAAGCAGACGTCCGAAATCGTCGAGGTCGCTTTCCCCGTTTACAAGCACCTGTTCGGCTTTATCAACAAGTTCATACATCTCTATAAGCTGCAGTGTTTTGTCTTTCATTGATTTTTCGGTATTCTTCTGGATGTCGGAAGAAAAACGTGAAAATCCTGTAAAAAAAAGCATCAGGTGGTCGTTAAGCAGTTTTTTCCGCTCCGGTGAAATAACGACAGGATTGACCGTGTAACCGTCTGCGGAAAAATTAATCCGGTTGAATCCGCCGAAAGATGCCGCAATCTGGTCCTGTATACCGCCGGCTTCCGCACAGAGTGTGCGTTCAAGATAGATTGCATCATCTGCAAGTTTTCTTTTGTCTGCATACTGTCCCTTGAGTGCATAGAAAGCCTCAAGCATGCCGACTGCAAACGAAGAACTTGTCCCGAGCCCGCTTCGCGCAGGCAGGTCGCTTTCGTATGTCATGCGGATCTCGTGCATGTCCAGCCACTTCATGGCATTGCGTATAGCCGGGTGCTGGATTTCTTCAATGTCGTTTACATATTCAGTTTTTGAATACGTAAGGTGTGTCTTGTACTCGAAAAAACGCGGAAGATGCCGCACAGTCACATAGCAGTACTTGTCGAATGTTGTGGAAAGGACAGCCCCGCCGTGTTCGTTATAAAATCCAGAAAAGTCAGTTCCGCCCCCGAAAAAGGACATACGGAACGGTGTTTGTGTAATAATCATAGATATCTATTTTACCTGATAAGCTCAAAAAAAACAATCAGATTTTGTAAAAGCTGATTGCTGCTGCGATAAGACTGAACGTACGCCTGAAAGAATATATCTCCGGCACATTTTGCAGAGGAGGAAGTACCATACACTGTTTTAATTTTTCTGCAAGATCTCCGCTGTCGTCATGCTTGAAAAAATGTACGGGATACTCTGCATATATTTCCCTGAATACAGGGATATCGGAAATGAGTGCATTCGTTCCCAGTGTCAGTGCTTCAAGGGGAGGCAGCCCGAACCCCTCGTACTGCGAAGGTTGAACAAGGAGCCCTGCATTTTTATACAGCGTTTTTAATTCCCCGTCGGAAATTCTGCCGGTAAATTGTACTGATTCGGCAGGCATTTCCTGTATTTCCTTCAAAATGGTACTGTCGCCGGTGCGGAAGTTGTCTGCATTGCCGACAATAATAAGTTGTGCTGCAAGGCCTTCCGACAGAGCCCTCCTGAAGGCGGTAATCAGAATATGAAGTCCTTTGTGTTTTTTGATGTTGCCCACGAAAAGAACGGATTTTGTTTTTTGAACAGAAAGATGATCGTCATCCTGCAGCCAGGAGGGGACTGCACTGTAGGTAACTACGACTGGTTTTCTGCATCTAAGCGTTTTCTGTATCCTTTCTGCAGAAAATTTGGAAACTGTAAATATAACACATGATTTTTTTACAGCACGCTTATAAAACCATTTTCTTACCAGTGTCCCTGTTTTTGAAGCAAGGCCGGGTACATCAAGGAAAACGACATCATGTATTGTAGAAAATACCGGTATATGAATACCGGAAGGAATATTGCAGTAGGGAGTGTAATATATTGTATACATGTTTATAAGTTTTGTAATCGATTTTGGAAACGCCGACAATTCCCTGACGGAAAATACAGGAATAGTACACGGGCAGAGTTCTGCATTCGGATTGTTCCTGTACGCTTCAATTTTTTCAGGCTCACCTATAAGAAGGCATGTATATTTTTCAAGAAAATACGGAACAAGCTCTGCAATATATGTTCCTATTCCTCCGGTCCCAAGCATCCGGCAGTCAATTGCAATTTTCATCATATATAATACCTTTTTTACTATATAGATTGCAGTGATTTTTGTACAGCCTCTGTACTTATTTTGATATGCTGTAATCAATGATTTTTTATGACCGCTTCAAATAGACAAAGCGTACAAAGCGAAGTATAATTTCCAATTATGAAATTACTTGTAGTTATACCAACATACAACGAAATAGAAAACATTACCCGGTTTATACCGGCCGTTATGGAACAAATACAAAGTTCAAACGGCAATATTCTTGTTGTTGACGACGGTTCTCCTGACGGAACAGGAGAAGCTGTTAAGCAGATGCAGCAGAAATATTCTGATTCGCTTTTTCTTCTTGAACGTACGGGAAAGAACGGGCTGGCTGACGCATACCTTACAGGATTCCGCTGGGGTGAAGAAAGAGGGTACGATGTCTTCCTTGAAATGGATGCAGACTTTTCCCATAAACCAGAATACATTCCTGAAATGGTCAAACAGATTCAGGAATATGACGTTGTAATCGGTTCCCGGAATATAAAGGGGGGTGCTGTAGAAGGATGGTCTGCACTCAGAAACTTTATTTCAAAGGGAGGATCGTTATATTCCCGTATGGTGCTTCATTGTCCGGTAAAAGATCTTACCGGCGGTTTCAATATGTGGACAAGGAAAGCTCTTGATGCAATAGATCTTGATAAAATCGTTTCCCGCGGATATTCCTTCCAGATAGAAATGAAATACCGTGCTTATAAGAGCGGCATGAAGATAAAGGAAATACCGATTATATTTCCCGACCGTCAGGCAGGAACATCAAAGATGAGTAAAAAAATTTTTGTTGAAGCATTTATAAAAATATGGAAAATACGATATTGAACAAACTTTCATCATTCATAAAAGAGAACTGGCTTAAAATTCTCAAATTCGGTCTTACCGGAGGACTTGGAACAGTAACAAATCTTGTGCTGTTTTTTATATTTGCCGATAAACTTCATTATCCTGACATTGCAGTGAACGTCGCCTGTTTTATTATCGCCGGGACACAGAATTATTTTATTAATCATTTGTGGACATTCCGCGCTCAGTGTGCTGAAAAAGTATCACTCAAACTGTGGGCTGCGTTTATGTCGTCATCTGTTGCCGGTTACGCGGTGAATCTTGGGGTGTATATACTTCTGACGAGACTTCTTACCTGGCCCTACAAGGTAATTCCACAGGCAATCGGCATCCTTGCCGGAATGGTACTGAATTTCCTTTTTTCAAACTATTTTGTCTTTAAAAAAAGAAATCCGCCTGCAGAATAAAACGGCGGAACTGCATAAAGAGGAGTGGGTCAATACGATTTAATCGATCAGCCCACTGTAAAGCCACTATTTTCCCCGGTAAGGTTTGAGTGTTATATAGAAATTCTTACCATCACCTCTGATCGTATGAAGTCCTGTATCCTTAAGTACAGGCAGATTTATACTTTTTAAATCTGTGTGTGCATTATCCATAGATTCGATTTCGTGTGCACTGAATTTACCGTATCCGTGCTGTTTCATGATAAAAAGGCAGCCCCACGGATCATCCAGATTCATATTCATGTCCCGTCTGATAAGCGGATAAATTTTATTGGGGACATCTGTCTGTGGTGCCCATCCAATGTTTCCGTCAAACTGAAATACAGTTTCCGCCGGATCCGGGCAGTATTCGTTCAGATCTGCAATAAGGGCGTTCATGCGGCTTTCTGTATACATTTTCTGAGCTGACTGTGCATTTCCATACATATAGGAAAAGGCTACAAAACTGTATGCAAAAAACACGGTAAATACTGCGGTCCAGGAAAATTTCTTCTGTTTTTGCTCAGGAAGCCCCGCCACTGCCATGAGAGCCGTAACGGCAAGAACGACACCAATACCGGTAAAGGCCCTCCTGTTCCAAAGCGGAAGTTCTAAAACCAGATATGCCCCGAAAGAAATTGATGTTATAAACACCTGTGTTACAATGCTCAGGATGACTGCAGCCGCTTTGTTCCTATTTGTTAGTCGTGTTGTATTTACAACATAGAGGAGTGAAATGACAGGGAAAAGCAGCGCGATTGCACCATGTCCAAGATCGTCTGCAAGACATTTTAAATACGTTCCGATGTTTGAAATGGTTCCAGGTACGATAGATGAAAGAGGCAGCATGGCCGTATTCACATATCCGCCTTCCTTTTTAACATCAAAGACTACCTTGAAAAATCCCAGCGTTATGAGAAAACATGCAGCTGAAATTCCGATGAACTTCCATGTCTCTTTTCCCGTCTTTTTACCCTGTGCCCACCGGAAGAATGCAAGTGAAATGGTCATGACAACATAAATGCCGGCGGAACTTTGATACGTCGTACACATCAGAAGGTTGCCGACAACACTGGCAAAAATATATGCAGGGATATTTTTTGTAAACAGAAACGGTATTATTTCTACAAGGAGCGAAAGCGCCATATAGGGAGAATCTACCCGGTAAGTCATATCTGCAAGAAACCAGGGAGAGAGAACGGCCGGTACCGCAGCTGCAAGTGAAAGAAACGTTATATGAAAATCCGTAAAAATTCCTGCAAGGAGGACTGCTGTAAGTGAGAGAACGGCAATCCCCAGGAACTGTGTAAGAGGCGCAATATCGACAAATTTTGTACTTGTATGGACAAGTATTCCCACATATTCATCCACATAACGGAAGAAACCGACAAAATCACGGGAACCGGTAAGAGAACGCCTGAGATCATCAATCGGCACCTGATAGACATTCGCGTGAATGAGCGGAAAATATGCAAAAAGCAGGAACAGGGACATATACCAGAACAGTTTTCCCGTCTGCCTGTTACCGATTGCAGCTGTTTCAGTCCGGAGTGCTGTCCGTATTTCAAAATAAATATCCGAACCTTTTTTCGTATACTGTACCGCAAGAATGAGCAGTGCAATAATGGTAAAGATAAGTGCGCCATTAAACAGATATCTGTTCCAGTATGCTTCGTCTATAGACTCATGCTTTACTTTTACTTCTGCAAACCTGACGGCCCAGTCTCTGACAGACGGCAGAAACGCAACGATGCCTGCAGCAATAATAACGCAGGATAAAACAGTTAAAACTCTTTTTTTTGTAGTCATTTTTCCGTATTCCCTATTTCTTTTAGTATATCATACAACCGTTTTGCGGTGTTTTCCAGCGTATATTTTTTGAGCAGTTTTTCAGGAGATTCAACCAGCTCAGTCAGAAGCAGATCAAGACTGACATCCGGTTTGTCAGGATCTATGTAATGTGCACACTTTCCGTATATTTCGGGCAGACTCGTCCTGTTTGAAATAATTACCGGCGCTCCGCAGCTTAATGCTTCAAGAGGCGGAAGACCATATCCCTCAAAATAGGATGGAAATACAAAAGCCCTGCAAGACGCAAGCAGTGCTTTTACCTCACTGTCGGAAAGATATCCTGTCATGATAACATTCGGAAGGCGTTTCAATTTCTCAAGTTCAGGCGGAACGACATTCATAAGGGCTTTCCCTGAAACGGCAAAAACTTCCTGAGGGTATAATTCTGCATGGTCCGCAATCCATTTGAGGTTCTTACGGGTGGAAAGACTTCCAAGCGTAAAATAAAACTGTCTGTCTTTAAGCAGCGGGAGCCGTTCGAATACCGCAGTATCTGCAGGAATATTCCGGTACTGACCGACACCGCTGTACACAACCGATACTCTGTTTGGGGAAATATGGTACGTGTCAACAATCGTTTTTTTTGTATATTCTGAAACTGTTATAATACGCCTGGCATGTTTTGCAATCGTCCGGTACATGAAATTACTGTACAGGCGGACAAGCTTATCGCGTGCCGACGTAAAATCCTGCGGATACAGTTTGCAGTAAATGTCGTGAAGAAATTCAATACCCGGCACAAAAACAGGGCAGGTATTGGAGTAGTCAAGACTTACCGCATGGTGTGTTATGACATACTTCTGGAAAACGAACTGCGTCCATTTGGGAAATGATGCAGCTTCGTATTCAATATGTATAACTTTGATATTCTTTAGTGCAGGAACATTTTTTGCATTCGAAGGTACAACCAGTTCAACCTGTCCCGGCTGCACAAGTTCGTCAAGTGCTTCAGTAACTTCAACAGCAAGCCGTTCAATGCCTGTAAGGTTATGGCACCAGGACTCACCGTTTATGGCTATAATACGATTTTTGGCTTTCATAGTACAATATTATATCTTTTTCAGCAGTTCATACAACTGTGCAGCAGAACGGTCAAGTGAATATTTTTCGAACAAAGGAACAGGGGAGTCTACTGGTTCCGCAAGAAGTCTGTCCAGATCAACATCTGGATTAAAAGGATCAATATAATGTGCACAATTCCCGTATATTTCAGGAAGAGACGCAGCATGTGCAATCACTATCTCTGCGCCGCATGCCAGCGCTTCAAGCGGCGGTAAGCCGAAACCTTCAAAGTACGAAGGAAAAACAAAAGCCTTGCATTTCTGCATAAGTGCCTTTACTTCTCCATCAGAAAGATATCCGGCACAAATCACGTTTTTAAGCGTTCTCAGTTTTTCCAGTTCCTGAGGGACAACATTTTTAAGTGCAGTCCCGGATATGACAAATAATTCGTCCGGATTCAGCTCTGCATGATCAGCGATCCATTTGAGATTTTTGCGGAGAGAAAGACTTCCCAAAGTAAAATAGAAAGGATGTGCTTTGAGTATAGGGAATTTTCCGAATATACTTTCGTCCGGTAAGATAGCAGCCATGTGGTTTGAACCTGAATATATGACATGGATTTTTTCGTCCGGGACGTTATAGTACTGCATAATCTGCCGTTTACTGAATTCTGAAACAGTACAGATAGTATGAGCCTTTCGTGCTATGCGTTCGTACATACGGCATGTTTTTTCCATTGTTTTACGGTCTTCAGCCGTTTTGAAATCATCAGGAAATACACGGCAGTAGATATCGTGAAGGAAAACCAGTCCGTGCCCGAAAATGGGTGTGTTATTACCATAGTCAATGCAGTATGAATGATGCAGAAGAATGTAGACTGCAAGTTTTAAATTATAAAATTGTCTACCAGGTGTTTTAAGAAGTCGGACAGTATGAATATTCCGGAATCTGATAGTATTATCAGAAATATCAGGGGGGAGCAGGACTGTCAGTTCGCCCGGAGAGCATAATTTGTCAAGGCGTACCGTTATTTCATGAGCGAATCGTTCTATACCAGTCAGCTGGTGGTTATAGAAAATACCACTTATAGTCACATTTGTCATAATGAAATAGTATACCAAAAAATAACCACTTTGTCACAAATCTGTTGTTTCCGGTAATGACTGTTTTTTCTGAATAGGCCGTTACGGCTGTCTCCCACAACGCCAGCCGGCGTTGTGGGAGACAGCATTTGAGTTCTTTTCATGGTCAAAATGTTATATTACTCATACTATTAGTCATTTTGTACTTTTGGGACATAAAAATCGTTTTTGATTTAGAGATTGTTATAATTATTCAGCAATAAAAATATCTTTTCCCTCACTGTAATATCCATCAGTATCACTGTAGCTGTTTGCACATGCGTTCCAGTTTCCGTCTTTCCAGAACCCTGCGACTTTTGCTATTCCGATATAAGCTTCTCCGGCGAGATAGACACTGCCGTCTGAAACTGTGATTGAATGCCCATAACTACCATACACAGAACCTGTTCCATAACTGATTTTACATTCATGCCAGTTACCGTCCTTCCAGAACCCTGCAACTATTGTTGTTCCGTTATAAACGTAGCCACCAAGATAAACACTGCCGTCTGAAACTGCGATTGATTCGCCGCAACCGTAATAACCAGTTCCGTAGCTGTTTGCACATTCATTCCAGTTACCATTCTTCCAGAACCCTGCAACTGTTGTTGTTTTGGTATAAACGGTGCCACCAAGATAAACACTGCCATCTGAAACCGTGATTGATTTTCCTTTACCGTAATATCCATCAGTATCACTGTAGCTGTTTGCACATGCGTTCCAGTTTCCGTCTTTCCAGTATCCTACAACTATTGTTGTTCCGTTATAAGCTTCACCACCGAGATAGACACTGCCGTCTGAAACTGTGATTGAATTGCCGAGGCCGTAATAGCCAGAACCAGTTCCGTAGCTGTTTGCACATGCGTTCCAGTTTCCGTCTTTCCAGTACCCTGCAACTATTGTTGTTCCAATATCAGCTTCACCACCGAGATAGACACTGCCGTCTGAAACTGTGATTGAATGCCCATAACTACCATAGCCATAGTCAGAACCAGTTCCGTTGATGTTTGCACATTCATTCCAGTTACCATTCTTCCAGTACCCTGCAACTGGTGCTGTTCCAATATAAATTTCTCCGGCGAGGTAGACACTGCCGTCTGAAACCGTGATTGATTCGCCGCAACCGTAATAACCAGAACCTGTTCCGTAGCTGTTTACACATTCATTCCAGTTACCATCCTTCCAGTACCCTGCAACTATTGTTGTTTTGGTATAAACGGTTCCACCAAGATAAACATTTTTTGTGGAACTTGGATCCATAGCACAGCTTCCAAGTACTAGAATACAGATGGTACACAACATGACCTGTGTAATCCGGATACATCTGATTTTGTAAGTAAATAAAATGAAAGCAGCTGATATAAAATTTTTCTTTTCTCTCATCCTTGAATTTCTCCTTATTAAAAATATCTGTATTATTTAGTCTATATAACTTTGTGGAAAAATACAATATTTATTTACCGGAAAAAATACAAAAAAAGTCACTGCTGCACAAAATGATTTCGGCTGCGTGCTTTGTTGCAATATCCCGAATGGTTGATTTTCACCTCAGATTTTCAGCTGCTATATGTCTTTCGCCGCTCGAAGAACTCTGCACGTATGGGAAACATTTGAAGCTGTAATACCTTTTTGTAATAAATCATAGAATAAACACTATAATATTGCTATATGATTAAGTATGGGTGAAGAGTATGAAATATTGTCGTTTTACTGTAAAAGGTATATAACAGAATGATAATATTTTAGAAAATTATATCTAACTATCTAAAGTTAAGTATATAAGCTATACTGCATAATAATAGGGGCATATAAATGAAAACATTAATACTGGCCGGCGGACTGGGAACTCGTCTTGGTGAAGAAACTCAGCGCATCCCAAAACCTATGGTGGAAATAGGCGGTTATCCGATTCTCTGGCATATTATGAAAATATACAGCTATTATGGTTTTAATGATTTTATCGTACTTACCGGTTACAAAGGACACGTTATTAAAGATTTTTTTCTAAATTACTACAATCGCTACAGTGATATTACAATTGATCTGGCAAAAAACGATGTTCAGATACACAAGATGCGGACCGAACCGTGGACAGTGACCATGCTCTATACAGGGCAGGATACGATGACTGGAGGACGTATAAAAAAAGCACAGAAATATGTGGGAAATGACCCCTTCATGCTTACATACGGAGATGGTGTTTCTGATGTAAATATCAATAAACTTGTAGAATCTCATCAGAAATCAGGGAAAATTGTAACACTTACTGCTATACAACCTCTGGGACGGTGGGGCGCTCTCGACATTGCAGATGATGGTACAATATCCGACTTTATTGAAAAGCCTGTTGGTGACGGTACGTGGATAAACGGAGGCTTTTTTGTCTGTGAAAATAATGCTTTTGATTATATAAATGATAATGATACTTCTGTTATATGGGAAAGGAAGCCGTTGCAGGATCTTTCAAAGGACGGTCAGTTGAATGCATACAAACATTCCGGTTTCTGGCATCCGATGGATATGCTCAAGGACAAAAATGAGCTTGACAGTCTGTGGACAAGTGGAAAGGCTCCATGGAAAGTATGGAAGGACTAGCTATGGATATTTCTTTTTACAAAGGGAAAAAAGTATTTATTACGGGACATACAGGCTTTAAAGGAACATGGCTCTGCCGCATACTCATGCAGGCAGGAGCAGAGGTAACAGGTTATGCACTAGTACCGCCGACTAATCCGTCTTTATTTGCTTTGACAAAGACGGTAAATGATATACATAGTATAACAGGCGACATCCGAAACAGGGAGCTTCTTATTAAGTCTATGAAGGAGGCAGCTCCTGATATAGTTCTGCACCTGGCAGCACAGCCCCTTGTGCGTCTTTCTTACAAGGATCCAGTATCTACCTACGAAACGAATGTCATGGGGACGGTCAACATCCTTGATGCAGTTCGTATGACACCTTCTGTACGTTCCTTTATTAATATAACAACCGATAAAGTTTATAAAAATAAAGAATGGCTGTGGGGATATAGAGAAGATGAAGAACTTTGCGGATATGATCCGTACAGCAATAGTAAAAGCTGTAGCGAACTCGTAACATACAGTTATCAACATTCATTTTTTTCAGAAGATGATTCGCCTGCAATTTCAACGGCTCGCAGCGGTAATGTAATTGGTGGCGGCGACTATGCGGCCGACCGGATAATTCCGGACTGCATACGGGCTGTAACAAGCGGAAAAGAAATAATGATTCGCAATCCGCATTCAACTCGTCCGTATCAGCATGTATTGGAGTGTCTATCCGGTTATCTGCTTCTTGCACAGAAACAGTACGAAGATAAGAAACTTGCAGGTTCATACAATTTCGGTCCTGACGATACAAGTTGCGTGACTACAGGAGAACTTGTAGAATTATTCTGCTCATCATGGGGTAATGGTGCTTCATGGCGCATTCTTGGAGACGGAGGGCCTCATGAAGCAAACTTTCTCAAACTTGATTGTTCTAAGAGTAAGGCTGTTCTCGGCTGGAACCCCCACTGGGATATAGAGCTTGCGATTTCGAGTATAACTGACTGGCAAAAGAGGCTTATAAATGGAGACAATGCTGCCAAAATTACAGATAAACAAATACAAGAATACTTTGGAGTATGACAATGTTTGAAAATATGACAAAAGAACAGGCAACAGCGCAAATTTTAGAAAGTGTAAAAGCATATTACAAATCATTTATGCAGAAACCGGACTACAAAGATGGTGACCGTATACCATATGCAAGCCGTATGTTTGACGAGAAAGAAATGATGAATCTTGTCGACAGTTCGCTTGAATTTTGGCTAACATCCGGACGTTATACAGACGAATTTGAGCAGAAACTGGCTGAATATCTTTCAGTCCCTTATTGCTCACTTGTAAATTCAGGTTCTTCTGCAAATCTTCTTGCATTTATGGCGCTTACATCTCCACTGCTGAAAGAACGGGCTGTTAAACGAGGGGATGAAGTTATTACGGTTGCCTGCGGATTTCCGACGACGGTAACTCCTATTCTTAATTTTGGTGCTGTTCCTGTATTTGTCGATGTAACAATTCCACAGTACAATATTGATGTATCAAAACTTGAAAAGGCTCTTTCTCTGAAGACAAAGGCAGTGATGATTGCACATACCCTGGGGAATCCGTTTGATCTGAAAGCCGTGAGTGATTTCTGTAAAAAGCATAACCTGTGGCTTGTGGAAGACAACTGTGATGCACTCGGTTCCGTTTATACTATTGATGGAAAAGAAAGATTGACAGGAACAATCGGTGATATAGGTACCTCGAGTTTTTATCCACCGCACCATATGACAATGGGCGAGGGTGGTGCCGTGTATACATCCGACCCATTGCTTCATAAGATTATCCGTTCCATGCGCGACTGGGGTCGTGACTGCATATGCCCTTCTGGAAAAGACAACTGCTGCGGACACCGGTTCGACAGGCAGTACGGTGAGTTACCTCTCGGCTACGACCATAAATATACATATAGTCATTTCGGTTATAACCTCAAGGCAACAGACCTTCAGGCAGCTATAGGCTGTGCTCAGCTTGAAAAGTTTCCTTCATTTGTTGAAAAAAGGCGTCATAACTGGGAGTACCTGTACAAAGGACTTTCCGGGTTCCAGAACACGCTTATTTTGCCTGAACCTGTAAAAAATTCAAGACCAAGCTGGTTCGGTTTCCTTCTTACATGCAAAGAGCCGGGGCTGCGGTTGAAGATGGTGAAAAAGCTTGAAGAGAACAGGGTACAAACGCGTGCCCTGTTTGCGGGAAATCTTGTTAAACATCCCTGTTTTGATGCGATTCGTGGAACGGATGCGTACCGTGTATCAGGTGGGCTTGATGTAACGGACAGAATCATGAACAATACTTTCTGGATAGGCGTGTACCCGGGTATGAACGATACTATGCTGGATAAGATGATAAGCGTAATAAGATGCAGTATTGATTAGAGGTGTATAATGAAACAGCGTGTAGCAGATTATATAGCAGATTTTTTTGTTAAGAACAGTATTACTGACATATTTACAATCACCGGAGGAGGAGCTATGCATCTTAATGATGCATTCGGTCATCATCCGGGAATAAACTGTACCTACAATCATCACGAACAGGCATGTGCAATTGCTGCTGAGGCATATGCACGGTACAGCCGGAAACTGGCAGCTGTGTGTGTAACATCAGGGCCGGGGGGAATAAACGCTATGAACGGTGTCGCTGGCGGATGGCTTGACTCCATTCCTATGTTCATAGTCTCTGGGCAGGTAAAATTCGAAACAACGAGGGCTTCGACGGCCGTTCCTGTTCGTCAGCTCGGCGATCAGGAATACAATATCATAGACTCGGTAAAGCCTATGACTAAATTTGCCTGCATGATTACAGATGCCGCAGACACTGCATATCTGTTGGAAAAAGCTCTGTTTATTGCAACTCACGGGCGTCCGGGACCGGTATGGCTTGATATTCCGCTGAACATTCAGGGAGCAATTGTAGAAACCGACGGACTTCGTCATTATAACAAAGATGAAGACAAACGGGAAATTCCGTCAGTATTTTTGGAATCAAAAGCAAATGAGATACTGGCGCGTATTGCAAATGCCCGTCGTCCCGTAATTTTTGCAGGTTCCGCGGTACGTTCGTCAGGCGGATATGATGTTTTCCTCAAACTGATTGATAAGCTCAACATTCCAGTCGTAACGGCATGGAATGCACACGACGTACTCTGGAATGACCATCATTGTTACTGCGGACGCCCCGGAACAGTCGGAACACGCGGCGGTAATTTTGTTACGCAGTATTCGGATTTGCTTCTTGTACTTGGCTGCAGGCTTAATGTCCGCCAGATAAGCTATAACTGGAAAAATTTTGCAAAAGATGCATACAAAATCATGGTTGATATAGATCCGGCAGAACTTATTAAGCCGACACTTTCAATTGATATGCCTGTGTATGCTGATGTTAAGGATGTCATTGAAGTTCTTGAAGAAAAAGCTGTGTTTACGCAAAAACACCGGAAGTGGCTTTCATGGTGCAGAAATATCGATAAAAAATTCCCTGCATGTGAAAAGGTATATTATGAAAAGGATACCCCTGTAAATCCGTATGTTTTTATGGATAAACTGTTCCGTAATCTCGATGAAGGTGACGCAGTAATCTGTGGGAACGGCAGTGCGTGTGTCTGTTCATTTCAGGCTGCATATATAAAGCAGAAACAGCGGCTTTTTACGAATTCAGGTTGTGCAAGCATGGGATATGGTCTTCCTGCAGCACTAGGTGTCGCCGTAGAGCGGCAGGGGAAGCGCGTCATTTGCCTTGAGGGCGACGGCAGCCTTATGATGAACCTTCAGGAACTGCAGACTGTCATATACAACAAACTTAATATAAAAATATTCGTGCTTAACAATAACGGATACCATTCGATCCGGCAGACACAGGCAAATTTATTCAATCCGCCGATGTGCGGCGTATGCAGTGATAGCGGCGTAAGTTTTCCCGATATGGCAAAACTTGCTTCTGCATTCGGCTTTCCTTATATACGGATTGATTCTGTAAAGAACAGCGTCAGACAGATACGCCGTGCATTAAATACAGACGGTTCTGTTATAGTAGAAGTTGTGCTTGATCCGGAACAATACTTTTCGCCGAAACTTTCGTCAAAAAAACTTCCTGACGGTACAATGGTTTCTCCGTCACTCGAGGATATGTACCCATTCCTGCCTGAGGAAGAAATGAAACAAATCAGAAACGAGGCAATGAACATATGAGTAATTTATACCTTCTTGATTGTACGCTTCGTGATGGTGGATATGTCAACGACTGGAAATTCGGCGAAGGAAGTATAAAAAGCATCTTCAGCCGGCTTGATGCTTCTGGTGTTGATGCTATCGAGATCGGATTTCTCGATAGCAGACAACCTTATGATCCAGACAGGTCAATATATCCTGATACGAAATCTGTGGAACCTGTTTTTAAAAACATGAAAAAACCGCATGCACTTATCACTGCAATGATAGATTTTGGTACATGTTCAATAGATAATATATCACCTGCATCAGAATCTCATATTGATGCAATACGTGTTATATTCAAGAAACATAAACAGGATGAAGCGCTTGCATTTATATCCCAGATAAAGGAAAAGGGCTATAAGATAATAATTAATCCCGTGTCGGTTACAAGCTACAGCGATGAAGAAATGATTTCAATTATTAAAAAAATAAATAAAATTGAACCATATGCGGTAACAATAGTTGATACCTACGGGCTTATGCACGCATCGGAAGTGCTTCATTACTGTTCCGTTTTGAATGAATATCTGAAGAAGAATATCATTCTTGCATACCATGCGCATAATAATTTTCAGCTTGCTTATGCAAATACAATTGCTGTGATGGATAATGTAAAGAACCGGGATATTTCTATTGACGGCACTTTGTTCGGAATGGGAAAGAGCGCAGGGAATGCATGCACCGAGCTTATCGCAATGTACATGAACGAAGTACACGGTAAACATTACGATATAAATCAGCTCCAGGAAGCAATCGATGTTGACATTCAAAAAGAGTTCGATAAATGCAGCTGGGGATACAGACCCCTGTTTTATATTGCAGCCCTGCATGACTGCCATCCGAACTATGTAAAATATCTGCTTGACAAGCGTTCACTTTCCATAAAGAGTGTGAATGAAATCCTCGGGCAGATTCCGGAATCAGTAAAACTTTTATATGACGAAAAAGTTATACAGAAGCTTTATGAAGAATACCAGAATAAAAATACTGTTGATACGGATGTTATTGAAAAACTGAAGGAAAATTTAACAGGAAAAAAGATTCTTCTTCTTGGCCCGGGAAAAACACTTGAGTCTGATAAAAATAAGGTAGCTGCATATATTTCTGATATTAAGCCAATTGTAATCGCAGTGAATTTTCTTAATGATGCATTTCCAACCAATTATGTTTTTATGGGAAATGCAAAACGGTACAGTCAGTTTTTTAGTGCAATATACAGTAATGATGAAAAAGTGCTGACCATCTGCACTTCAAATATTACAGAAGCGGAACAACACATAGATTATATTGTCAATTATCAGTCGCTTTTGTCTGATGTTGAATGCATCAGGGATAATCCACTTGTCATGCTGCTTAATCTTCTGAAAAAAATCAATGTCGACAGCGTTACAATGGCTGGATTTGACGGATATGTTGAGAATAACGAGAAAAATTATTACGGTGCATATATTCCCATGCTGTACTGTCAGGATAATGTGCTTTTGCGCAATGAGGCGATAAAGGCAGAAATCACTGTTCTACAGAAAAATATGAAAATCACATCCCTGACACAGACAAGGTATATCTAATGTTTAATCTTATATGGGATCTTGACGGAACTCTTATTGATTCTCAGAAAGAAGTGCTCGAAAACATCAGGTTAGCGATATCCGACGCAGGACTTGAAGAGCATGACATGATAAGGCCTTTTCGAGTCGGCCCGACAATAGACAAAATATTAAAGACATCATTTACTGAAGAGAGACTGGCAGACGGAAAATTGCAAACAGCCATAGCTGCTTTTCGAAATCGCTACGATAATAGTTCATTTTCTTATACCGGTTCATATGAAGGTATTGATAAAATTATAATGGATGCAAGATTTATTCATTATATTGTAACAAATAAGCCTGATACTCCGAGTAAAAAAATTATTGAAAAACTCGGCTGGAATCAATACGTTAAAAGACTTGTAACACCATATACATTTGGCCCTGAAAAAAAAACAAAGCCTGAATTGTTTTCAATGCTCATGGATGAAGAACAGCTCGATAAGAAAATAACGGTGGGTATCGGTGATATGGAAGGTGACTGTAGTGCAGCAGAGCAGTCAAACATACGAACAATAGGCGTATTGTGGGGGACTGGTACGGAGAGTGAACTAGCTCATTGCAGTTATATCTGCCGGACGGTATCTGAACTTTCAGAATTACTGGAGACATTATGCATAAAATAGTAATAAGCGGAGCTACAGGTATGATTGGTTCTGCAATAGTACGCTGCGCAATTAACCAAAGATTTGATGTAGTATGTATAATCCGGAAAAAAACAGGACGTGGTTTAAATATTCCTGTCGACTCTCATGTTCATTTGTTGTATGCAGAGCTTTCTGATTATGCTTCCTTGAATCCCGATATAACAGATTGTGACGCGTTCATCCATCTTGCATGGGATAAAACAGCAGGAACAGGGCGTGATGATACAGATATTCAAGTGCAGAATATCCAGTATACGCTTGATGCTGTAAGGCTTGCCAAGCGTATGGGATGCAGTGTGTTTGTAGGCGCAGGCAGCCAGGCTGAATACGGACCTGTCGATTGTGACCTGACTTCTGATACACCCGTTCATCCTGAAAGCGGATATGGAATTGCTAAATATGCTGCAGGCAGACTATCTGCGCTTTTGTGTTCGCAGCTGAATATGCGTCAGAACTGGGTGCGTATTTTAAGTGTATACGGTCCGGGCGATGGAGAGCATACGCTTATTTCCTATGCAATAAATGAGCTGAAGAGGGGAAGAAGCCCGGAACTTACAAAATGTGAGCAGGTATGGGATTATCTGTACTGTGAAGATGCTGCGAAGGCTTTGCTTGCTGTTGCTGAAAGTGGAAAGAATGGAAAAGTATATCCTCTCGGTTCCGGGCAGGGCAGAAGACTGTCTGACTATATTGAAGTTATCAGAGATATAGTGAATCCGAAAATAGAACTTAAATTTGGTAATAAACCGTATTATCCCCATCAGCCGATGCATCTTGTTGCTGATATAAGGGAACTTACAAAAGATACTGGATGGATTTCGAATAGTCTTTTTGCTGAAAATATAATTAAAATGATATAATAGATAAGGCGGAGAAAAGAGTTATGTCAGATTTATCATCTGTTTTGGAAATTTTTCTTATTACTTTTAATAGAAAAAAATATTTAGAAGAAACATTAAAAAAAATATTCAGTGAAGATTCACCTATCAGGTCATTACGAATTACAATTCTTGATAACAAATCAACTGATGGTACTTCCGAACTTATTAATGAATATGCTGAAAAAAATCCGAACATCGTTCATGTTATTAATAATAGAAACATTGGCGGTAATGCAAATATTTGTAAATGCTATGAACTTGCAACTTATAAATATTTCTGGATTCTCTGTGATGACGATGAATATAATTGGACTTATTGGAATGATGTTACAACCGCAATAAATGATGATAGCGATGCGATTGTTGTTGCAAATTATGCACATCCAGGAAACAACATTGCACAGTTACTTTGTCAATTGTCATTCGTGCCCGCAGCTATCTATAAAACAGAAAATATCTCTGATACAATTATGGTAAATGCAGAATATCAAATAAGTACGATGTTTCCACAACTTGCGCTGGTTTGTAAGCTTGTAAACGATAAAAAAAATATTACGATAATAGATAATTGGATAGTTAATATGGTGATTCATAATTCAGAATCTTCTTATGTGCGAGGTTTGAATAACGATAGAAATCCTCTTTTATCCAATACCACATGGTCTTTGGGGTTTTTAAAGTCTATTCAAATGATTCAAAGTACAAAAGAGAGAAGATTTATAGTAAAATCATTAACGATGCCGGATGGGGAAAAAATTCTACATCCGGAATATTTTTTCAAGTATAATAAAACAATTGGAAATAGCAGCAGAATAAATCTCTTTACATATTACTCGATGCTGCCGCTTTATAGGTTTCGATTTATTTTGCAGTCTATATTTTTTTTAACAGAAAGATCGGTATGTTATTTAAAAAAGGAAATAAAGAGAACAAGAATAGGAAAGAAACTGCTTAAAATAAAACATTTTATTGAAAAAAAAGGTGAAAAAAAGTGAAAAACATAAATACATTGTTAAGTCTATGTATTCCTACTTATAATCGATTCGAGGTCCTTGACAAGGCAATTGCTTCGATAGTGTCACAAAAAATATATTCAACGAATGATATTGAAATAGTAATATGCGACAATGCATCAACTGATAAGACAGAAGAAATTGTAAAAAAATACAGTAGCAAATATAGTAATATATATTACTATAAAAATACAACAAATATACATGATCGTAATTTTCCTACAGTACTGAATTATGCCCATGGAGAATTTAGAAAATTACTTAATGACACATTAATAGTAAAAGATGGCTCTCTTGAAACTCTTTATAACGTTGTAAAACAATTTTCAAAAGAAAAACCTATTTTACTGTTTAAGAATAATAATAATAAAAATAATAAATTAAAAAATAGAACGAAATTATATTTTTTTAAAACAGACTCAAGAGAAAAAGCCTTAAAGAATATTTCATTTAGAATGAACTGGATAGGTACATTAGGGGTATGGTCCGATGATTTGAAAAATATTGATACTACGGAAAAATACTGTAACACAAAATTGTGGCAAGTTGAAGCAATTTTAGAAAACATGCAATTTAAAAATAATATTGTTATCATTGAAAATGAATGTTTTCTGACTCAAACAAAAATGAAAAAAAGTATTGATTATAGTTATTTTACAATTTTTTATAAAAACTATATAGATATTTGCCGGAGAAATATTGAAATATTAAAATTATCTAATAAGGTATTTTTGCAATTAAAGAAAGATTTGTTAAATAATTTTTTTGCAAAATTTTTTGTTGAGAATAAATATAATGTAATGAATAATAATTGTAATGAAAATATTCAAGTATTATTTGATGATTTGAAAAATGAATACAAAAGATGTGAATGGTTTGTATTCAAAATGAAACTTTTAGAATACAATATATATTATATCCTGAAAAACAAGAAGATAAAAATTATAAATAGGGTAAAAAGGTTTTTAGGACTTTCTGAGGAGATTTCTTTAAAAACATATATCCAAAAAAAGTATTTTAATAAAAACTAACCTATTTTTAAAACCTTCCCATTTTCGAACTTCATCTTAAAATCGCATTTTTCTAATGTAGAAAGTCTGTGTGCAATTGATATAATCGTAATAAAGCCTTTCAATTTAAGAATGGTTTGAGTTATACTTTTTTCTGTTTCATTATCAAGTGCAGATGTAGCTTCATCAAGTACAAGCACTTCAGGATCATTATACAATGCCCTGGCTATACCAATTCTCTGCTTTTGTCCTCCGGAAAGCAAGGCTCCTCGTTCTCCGACTCTTGTACTTTCCTTATCGGAAAGTGTCTGCACGAAATCATACAGCTCTGCCATTCTTAATACTTTATCAATCTTTTCCTTCGATATTTCATCAGAGGGAATTCCAAGCGCAATATTTTCACGTATTGAACCATCTATAAGATAAATAGACTGAGGAACATATGCAATATTATACAGCCAGGATGAAATATCATCATAAATATTTTCCCCATCTACAAGTATTTTTCCCTGTGTAGGAGGAAGGAGGCCAAGTAAAATATCAACAAATGTTGTTTTTCCTGCACCAGAGGGACCAATAATGCCAACGAAACAACCTTTAGGAATTTCAAAAGAGATATTATTAAGAACCTCTTTCTCCTTTTCCGGATAAGTAAAAGAAATATTTTCAACAGAAATCAGATGTTCAAATGGCATTTTAATAGAAGATTTAGAACACTGGTTATTTTCATCTTTATCTTTTTGCTTTTTTATATCAAGAAGATCTGTGTATATTTCATTGAAAAGAGGCATATTAAATTTTATTGAATTAAAAAGGCTTATAATTCGATTTATACTTGGCATTAATCTAATTGCTGCAAGACCTAAGACCCCCAGTGTTGGTACTATACTGGCAGGAGATACTCCTGATGCTATTTTTACAATAACTAATAAAAGAATTCCTCCAACTCCTGAAAGTTCTACAAGAACTCGGGGTATTTTGTCTATAAACATAAATTCACGGGTAGAATCGGAATATTTTGAATATGATGAAGAAAATTGTAAACTAAAATATTCTTCTTTTTGCATAACTTTAGTTTCTTTTATTGCTCCCAGTCCCTGATAGAGCCATTTTGTATAATCTGCTACACATGTATTTTGTAGTTCTCCCTGCGCCGTGATTCGTTTTCGAAAATATTTAAGAATACTAAAGACTAAGGGTCCTAGAATACATGCTGTTATAACGGCAATTGTCCAATCCATAATAAGAAGCATTATCCAAATTATTAAAACTGTAATTATTTCAGTTATTATACTTAATGCTGATACAAGAATATCAGCAAAAATAATTCTACCACCAGATGTTATATTACGTACAAGAATTGAAGAATTCATCTGGACATGGTATAAATATGGTTTATGCAGATAATAAGTATAAAGCCGTTCTGTATAATCTTTTTGATTGTTAAGTGAAAATTTCAACTGAAGTTTTGTCTGTAAGAGCATAAACATATTTTTTATAAAATAAAATACTATAAGTACTCCTGAACAAAATATTATAAATTGGCTGTGAGTTTTTATACCAAGTGGTGAAATAAGGTTGTAAATTTTTTGATGTGTTGTAAGATAATCCGGTTTACCTATTATATTAATGAGCGGATAAAGAGCTCCAATGCCTACTGCCTCAAAAATGGCACCTATGAACATAAAACAAATGAGAAGGACACACATTCTCATTTGTTTTGGGGTAAGAATTTTAAAAATTTTCAGAAATGACTTCATTGTTAAAACCTATATTTGATTTCAGATTGGATTATATTGTTATATTCTGTGAATAAACCATTTTGATAGAGAGGATTAACTATAATTTCAAAGGCATATCCTCCTGATATGGAAAAATCTTTAGTAATAAAGTATTCATTACTAATTCCCATGGTCCATGTGGCCTTAAATGCTGAAAAATAACTCATTTCCAGAGTTTTACCAGTTTCAGAAATAACCACACCAGCTTTTTCATATACGGCTTTTGAGTATATATAGTTATTATCAGGATTAGTTCTATGTACAAATATCTCAGCTTTTCCTTTCGGATAATAGACATTTAATCCCAGATACTGGCTGTTTCCCATACTTCCTGATCCTGCTCCAAGTATTTGTCCACGGTTTGTATATCCCTGAGTTATAATACTGTGGCTATAAAATCCCATATATTCCCATTGTAATTGAAAATCCTGAGACATTTCAAAATTATTCCACTCAAAAATTAATTCACTATATATATTGTATTTAGGAATGATCGGTATTGTTTTTTTTAGTCCCACTGTATAATCCATTGTATGAAATGGATATTTTATATAATCAAGAATTGTGGAAGCATTAGCATAATCATCAATTCCCAGTTCACCATATAGCTCTAGTCCCACCTTCGAAAAGAGCCAATCAGCTGTCAATGATATTTTTTGATCTTCGGCAGTATTGCCTTTTGATAAAGTGAATAACCTGCCGATATATTTTAAATTTTCCCATTCCCACTTAGTCAGAAAAACTCTGTTTGCCCCAAGTGTGAGGCCTGGAATAAATGAAGGTGCAAAAGATACAGATAACGCGTTTATCATATTATGGTCGTTCGAACTGTCACTGTCAAAGTAATCGGACTCTGTAAGCATCCCTGTCCACAATCTCGCTTCTATATCGCCGATATACCAGTGCAGCCAGGGAAGGTATATTGATGTTTTTCTTATTCCAAGGTCAAGTTTCGGATACGTTGCTGCGTTATTGCTTCCCAGCATCGGATTGAGCCATGCAGGTCCCAGCCAGGGGGACTGAGTTCCGAACCCTATCGTAAGTGTTTTCCATGTGTAACGTATTTCAGTGTCGCCCCAGTCGAACGTAAAGAACGGTTCGTCTCCGAACCTCTGAGGATAATCAATACTTCCGCCGGATTTCCAGAAATATCCGTATTCGCTTTCGTAAGCCGACGGCATGTAATCGAATTCCAGGTTTTGAGAAAAGCATACCATCGGCTTTATTGTTACTTCAAAACCATAGGCCTCAAGCCGTGCACCTGCTGTAAGGCTTGTATTGTATCCCTTTCCCTGCCACAATGCACCGTCATTCTGTCCGTACGGTGAGGCGGTATTGAACGAATTGTACCAGTCGGGGCCGTACAACTTGAAAGATATATGGTCGGTAAGTTTTTTAGCAGTTCCCAGATTATTTCCGGCCCATACATTCCCGTCTGCATCATCGGGAACATTCCATACGGAATCGCTCAGGGTCCGGTAACCGAGGCTAGGACGTTCAATGACTCCTTCAAGAGCGAGAAAATCATAGTACTCTTCTTCTGTGCTTTTGAGCGCTTCCTGAGCACATATAATAGAAGCTGTTGTCAGAAGCAAAGCGGCTGCAAAGAAAATCCGTTTAATGAACATAGTATCTTAGATAATACGGGAAAAGTTCAGTTTTTACAATAGACCGTAAAAACTATAGGCGAAAAAAGAACATAAGGTTACCTCTAAAAAGTCACCGAAAGTGAGTTTTTAGAGGTAACCATAACATATCGCCTGCGGAATGGGTAAAAAGTGGAAAATCATCCTGTTTTAAATTTTGCAGCACACATGTTATTTTTCTCCTCTGTTGTGCAGCGCTGCAGCAATGGCAGCTGCAACTTCATCATCTGTGTTCTTAATCTGTACAGTTATTTTCTGTTCTTCATATACGTCTTTGTCAAGATGAAATGCATGAATAATTGTATGCAGTACGTGCATTATTATAATCATGATTGTTATAAAAAGAAAAACTATTCCCATTCCAAGTACAGTGAGCAGACCGCTCTGCTGCAGCATCTGTGTAATTGTCATTCCATTACCTCCGTTTCAAAAGCCAGTTTTTTGTTTGTCGTTCTCTCTACCTGTCCATGATGTTTTACTTTGTTCATAAGGGCTATGAATCCGCTTGATATATAAATCGATGAATAACAGCCGCTTATGAGTCCGATATTAAGTGCAGAAGCAAAATCCTTAATGCTGCCGGTCGTAAATATGAAGAGTGATACGGACGCAAACATTGTCGTTACGGTTGTAATAATGGAACGGCTTAATGTTTCTGAAAGAGATTTGTTGAGCAGATACATAAAATCCTTTTCATCCGGAAATTTTTTCACATTCTCGCGCAGGCGGTCAAGAATGACGACTGTTGCATTTATTGAATATCCTATAATGGTAAGTATTGCCGCTATAGTCGTCGTCGTAAATTCCATCCGGCTCCACACGACGAATGTCATCATGATAAAAGAATCGTGAATGAGCGCAATTATTGCACCGAAGGCGTAATCCCAATGGAACCTGACAAGTGCATACAGCCAGATAAGTACAATTGTTGCAAGAACAAGCACAATTGTATTTTTGATAAGTGTCGTGGAAAACTGCGAACCGATATAATCAGTGCTTATTTCCTGAACATTTTCCTTACCGAACGCATTGTACAAATCGTGCAGCAGGGCGCTTATCTGGATTTCACTTTTTGCTTTATCCGCAGTCCCGAAACGGATTTGAAATGTTTTTTGATTGCCTTTACCTGTTGAGCCGATTTCCTTAACCTCAACTTCCTTCTGCGATATAAGTGCCTGCCTGACATCATCAGCCGAAATATTTTTTCCTTCTGACTGCTGAATCGAAATCTGCTCTATACGGCCCGGTTTAAATTCCAGACCAAAGTTTATTCCTCTAAATATGACACAAAATATCCCGCTAATGATCAAGAGAGTGCTGAGAACGGCACAGGGGATAAAGGCTCTGCTGAAATGAATTACCTTTTTCATATATTTTTATGCTTCCTGAAAAAATTACATAGTCGTTCGATTGTTTTGAATACAAATTCGGGCAGTACAATACACATACCAATCCCGAACACAGCCATCAAAATAATCTGTGTAAACATGTTTTCCATACTACACGTCCTGTTAAAGAGAGATTTATTTTGTTAAAAGTCAGGGGAGTGGACTAGATAAGCGTCTGAAGTGTCAGAATCGTGTCACGGTATTTATTTTCAAACTGTGTATAGTAATCCGGAAGAAGAAGAAAGGCTGAGACTTGACTGTATCGAAAAATACATCCGGACGGTACAGCCGATACCTGAAAATGAATTCTGCCTTCATTGCGCAGGGGTACGGCCTGTTTCTGTCCGGCAGTATTTATTTCCGCGCATTCAGGTTTCGGAGCTGCCATGCCGCTGGCTGCAAGTACTGCTCCAGTATGTTCCGCTGCTGTTTGAAAAATGACAGCATTATACTGCGCAGAATATACACTATATGCACATGTATATCCAAGCATGGATACTAATGCGGAAATAAGTGAAAAAAATGTACAGAATTTTCTGCACAGCATATCAATATAATAATTGATAATCAAAAAAACTGCAACTGTATTGTCTGGCTGAAGCCTCATTGATTTCACTTGCCGTACGGGGGTAAAGTGTATATTATAGAATACTGTATGAGTAAAGTGCTTTTGCTGAACGGCATGGCTGCTTAAGTGCATAGAATGCGGAAGGGAAAACGGTATTGTCAGGCCTTCGTATGAAGAACATGTCTGGACTAATTTTATCGACTGACCTGTAATACATGTTGAATTGTATATTTCTACCTTAATAGACGTCAGGTGTACATGAAATGCGAAAGATTACAATTTTTATTTTTGTCTTTAGTCTTACTTTTATCTCTTGCAGAAGCACTGATGTTACGACAAATGATGCCATGAGTGCTTATTTGAGTACTGATGTTTCTTCAACTTATGATATACCCAATATCAGCGAATGGCTGATCTACAAGAATAACACCTATGCAGACTGGCTTGGAATAAAATATCATAATAAATACCTCAGGGAACCGATAAATGTAATTATCATTGATTCGTATTCGGATAGTGCACCTCAGGCCGTTAAAAAATTATTGCGGCAATGTAAATCTGCCGGCTATGAAGAAGAGTACGGACATTCATCAGGATATAAAGGTGTTATTAACAATGAAACCTACAAGCAGATTCCGAATAATAAACATGTCGCATTTGCAAATAAAGATTTTTTTGTAACTAATAATCATGGAAGAATCATAGGCCCGGCTCTTTATAACGGCAGCTATATTTTCATAGCAGGATTCAGTACCGAACAGCCTACGATATTCAAGGGATTCCGTCATATTTTTGTGTCGTTTAACAGGGCTAGAAATGATTTTTCACTGAAACTGAATAACAGCCCGGACTATAAAATTATAGGAAGCATGGATTTGAAAAATATAGTAAATACCGATACGACGACGACAGGGGATCATGACGGAAAAGCTGTTGTTATTGCAGCCATACAGTAACATACAGATGTATTTTCTTTATCAACAGGAGATTTATTCTGAATGTCACAGATATTTTTCAATAAAACAGGCTGGTTTCAACATGAAAGCTACCTGTTTTCATCATGAAACCAGCTTGGTTTCAGCGTAAAACAAGGCTGCTTTCACTTTTTTGCTGCCGTTCTATCCGAAAATCGCGGGAATATGCAGTGAGCAGAGTTTTTGCAGGACGTGTACAAATACACAGCCTGTAATCGGCGTCGGGAATGTTGTACGGTATACTGAACGTCAGCGTTTTCCGTGCGTTCCGTGAAAAGCTGCTTATCCGGTACAGTTTTTCGTCTCCAAATCCGCCTCCCTTGCAGAGGTACAGCCCCTGTTCCTCGTCGGAAAAATCAATTTTGAGGTAATCTCCATGGGCAGAAAGAGACTGCCCCTGTTCTATTGTATGCACAAATGAATCTTTTATCGTATAAAGCGCATCAAAAAAAGGACAGCACACAAGTCTGTTGCTTGTTTTTTCATATTTTACGTGATATTTGAGATTCTTTTCTTTTTTTCTGTCCGGTTCAAATAGCAGGGATAGTGCATGATCTCTTTTCGGTGTATCAGGTGAACGTGCGGGTTTTGGGCAGAACCTGTCGTCAGGAGATTCCGCCGTACCGGATGCTCCCGCCCGGAACGTTCCCATGGGGAGCTGCACAGCAAATCCCTCGTTTATCAGTTTGTCAAATTGCTGTTCAATGAGCGTCATGACGGCGATTGTATCCGATTCGGTAACCGTTGTGTTGGATTCCGCAATAATCTGTACAAACTGGTCCCTTGTAATTGTACCGCAGTTCCGGCTTCTGAACGTGAAGTCCTTCTTTCTGTTTTCAAAATTGTTTCTGCTTACATACACATCGAGCATGTTTTACTCCGATAAAATGAATATTATTATATTATATCGATGTAAATATTTATTTTCAGACTAAAAATATAAAATCCGGCAGACTGACAATGACTTTTCCGCAGAATACTCCTGAAAAGTATACTTTTGTAACCTTTTTCTTGTTTTTTTCCTTTTTGTATGATAAGGTAAAATATATTGAACGAAGGAATAAATTGATACGTAGAAATAATATTATAAAAACGATTACTGCTAACTGTCTGTTTGGTTTTTCTACTGCAGAACTTTTTGCACTGCGTTGGGCACGTACACAGTATCCCATGCAGAAGGCCTATAACGTTTTTTTTGTTGTAAAATCAGATACAAAAGGTCATGATTCCGGAACCCTTCTTTCTTTTTTTTTGAATATCGTACTGCCGACTTTGATTGTATGTACTATCGTACGGCTTGTCAGCTTTATGTATGACAGACTGTACAAAAAAAAATACGGCTGTAAACCCTCTACGATATTTAACAATGGTAAAAAGCATCTCCAGTTCAATATCATATATGTTGTAAGTGCAACAGTTTTTTCCATATTTATGCTCAAAGCATGGAAATATCCGGTGATATTCTGCCAGGTGCACAGAAAACCCGTAAAATCAGAATTCTATGAAGAAAATTATGTCAATCCCAAAAACGTTGAAATTGTATTTCCCTACAGGAAACGCAATCTTGTAGTCATCTTTATGGAATCGATGGAATCCTCCTACACTTCCATAAATGAGGGGGGGCTGTTCACCGAGAATCTCATTCCCGGTCTTACGGAACTCGGAAATGAAAATATTAATTTCAGTGAAACCGGGAAACTGGGCGGCGGAGAAAATCTTGAAGGCACATCATGGACGGCCGCAGGACTAATTTCAAAGCTGAGCGGACTTCCTTATTTTAGTCCGTTTGTAAAACTTCAGGGCGGGGGAAAAACATGCCTTACCAATGCTGTCACAATAACAGATATTCTTGCAGAAAATGGATACAAGAACGTGTTCTCATTCGGTTCAGACAAACATTTCGAAAACCGCGACACATTCCTTGAAAATCACAATGTTGAAATTCATGATATAAACTGGTACAAAAAAAACGGCGATATTCCGCAGAATTACCAGATTTTCTGGGGATTTGAGGACGAAAAACTTTTCTCAGCAGCAAAAAAAGAGTTGTCCAATCTTGGAAAAAGCGACAGCCCGTTTTTCTATGGAATGCTTACCGTCGACACACATTTTCCGGATGGCTACAAATGCCCGCTCTGCCCGGATTTGTATAAACGCCAGATAAAGAACGTCATAGCGTGTGCTGACAGGCAGGTATGCGACCTTATAAGATGGATGAAAATGCGGGACTGGTATGCAGATACGACAATTGTCATTATGGGTGATCACTGTTTTCTTAACGCGCCTGACAATAATTTTATTGTCGAAGAAAGCCCTGTTCCCGATGCCGAGTCAAAACGGAGGTGGCTTGATATTATCATCAATTCATCTGAGAAAGTTTCTGAAAGCGTGCAGAAAAACAGACAGTTTTCACCATATGATATGTTTCCGACAATGCTTGAAAGCATTGGATGCACTGTTAAAGGTCATGCGCTTGGCTTCGGACGCTCGTTATATACAGGGGAAAAGACTCTTGTTGAACAGTACGGCGCGGAATGTGTAAATACCGAACTCATGCGCCGTACTGAAGAATATGAGGCGCTCAAAAAATGAACACTATTTGACGGTAAATCTGTCGCCTTTCATAAAATGGTCAAGACTGGACTGCCACGCCGGAATTTTTATATGCAGTTCCCTTTCTATTTTTGCTTTACTGAGGACAGAATAGGCAGGCCGGGCCGCTTTCGACTGGTATTCCGCAGTCGTACACGGCTGTACAGCACAGGCATGTGTAATGCGTCCTTCCTTTCTTCCGTATTCATAAACAGCTTTTGCAAAATCGAACCATGTGGTCTCGCCTTCGTCTGTGAAGTGATATACACCGTAGGGGGCGGCGCTGTTTTTACCGAAGAAACTTTTTGCGCTGTCTGACTTTTCAATAAATCTGAGCAGTACAGATGCAAGATCGCCGCAGAACGTCGGGCTGCCTTTCTGGTCGTTGACAACTTTTATCGAGTCATGTGTATTAAGAAGTTTTGTCATTGTGTATACAAAATTGCTCCCCTCGAATCCATACAGCCAGGACGTGCGGATAATGTAGTACTGTGTCATCTCTTTAGCAACATTATCTTCGCCTTCTGCTTTTGTTCTGCCGTATACACCGAGAGGAGCTTTCGGCATATTTTCCGTATAAGGAACAGATGCACTGCCGTCGAATACGTAATCTGAAGAAATATGAATCAGCTTTGCTCCATGAGCGCGTGCAGTACGAGCAATATTCATGGGACCGTCCGCATTTACAGCATGAGCTTTTTCACTTTCGTCTTCGGATTTGTCGACTGCCGTGTATGCAGCGCAGTTTATAATCCAGCGGATTTTTCCGTTGTCTTTAAGATTTGAAGAATAGTAAGAGGCAGTCTCTGTTGTATTGATAAAGGTCTCAAGTGCCTGCGGATTTGTTATATCAACTTCCGCACCCGTGCCAATCCACGGGATGTGAGCCAGCGTCATCTGGCGGGTAAGTTCAGAACCAAGCATTCCTTTACAGCCTGTAATCCAAATCATTTTTCGTTCTCCCAGCTTTATGTATCAAATTTTCTCGAATATGTAATTACAGAACGTTTTTATCCTGTTTATGAACGACGTTTCAATACGTTTTTCAAAGAAAATAATTTTAATCGCGTTAACACCACCGACGCCGTAAAGTACCCAGTTATCACCGTCGCGGAAAAGCAGTATCGCCGATTTCATCTTTCCAGGATTAGCGCATTTGAATTTGTCAAAATACCAGAGCGCATTATCATTGGTGGAAATGTAATATATATATTTTTCCGGTGTGTCAAGTTCAATAGTCGAATGTATGACACCGAAAGGTTCCATTGTAAGGTCTGCCTTAACGTCATGAGTGGTACCGTCTTCCCGGACTGAATCTGATATGATTGTCGCGCTCGAATAGAGGTCATAATATGAGTCGTGCTGCTCCGAATAGTAGGGAATACCGATATATTCCTGAATATTCATAAGTTTTTCTACGAGACGCTGCGGCAGGTTTTCATTCCCCTTATAGGGGCGTATCTGTATGACTTCTGCAAGATACGTCGGCTTCAAATCCTTTATGTCTTTAAGCAGTTTTTGTGCGCCTTCGTTGTCGCTTTCAAGGCACATCTTGGAAGCATAATCGATATTTCTTATAAGTACTTTTCCCTGCTTCAGCTGAGACAGTTCATCGCTTGATATTCTGCTGTTAAAGGGGAGCCCGTAGACCGCTGCAGTACAAATAAGTAACGCTCCTGATAAATTTAAGATAAATGGAATTTTTTTCATAACACTTTCTCCATTATAACCACTTAAACATTCTCATTCAAGGCAAAGTTACTATAAAACAGAGGCTTCCGTAAATGTACCTTTCATTTTCGTACCAGACGTGCTATACTTTGCCCATGGTAGCAAAACATATAAAAGAATTAGTAGAAAGTCCTACAGCGGGAGTTATCCGTAAAATGTTTGAAGAGGGCGCTTTGCTCAAACAGAAGTATGGCGCTGATAATGTATATGATTTCAGCCTGGGAAATCCTGATCTTGATCCTCCTGAAAAAGTAGTAGAGTCAATCAGACGCATTGCGCAGGATACATCGCACGGGTGCCACAGCTATATGCCAAACGCCGGGTATCCTGAAGCCCGGGAAGCTATGGCGCAGAAAACATCAAAAGAGCAGGGGATACCCGTTCCGGGAAGCCATATTATTATGTCAGTCGGTGCAGCAGGTGCACTTAACGCAACGCTCAAGGCACTGCTCAACGACGAAGACGAAGTAATTGTTCCGTGTCCGTATTTTACCGAGTACGATCACTATATACACAATCATAACGGTGAAATACGCCGCATAAAGACAAAAGCAGATTTTTCCCTTGATACGGAAGCTGTCGCCGCTGCACTGAACGAAAAGACGGCTGCAATCATCATCAATTCTCCAAATAATCCGACGGGTCGTATTTATTCTACAGGCGATATAGCCGCTCTGGCAGCAGTGCTCAATGCTCACGGAAAAAAGACGGGGCGGTATCCCTACATTATCTGCGACGAACCGTACCGCGCGATTACGTATGGGGGGAAAAAAGTGGCACCTGTATTTCCGGCATATGAAAACGCAGTCGTCGTTACATCTTTTGCAAAAAACTTAAGTCTGCCCGGCGAACGCATCGGTTACATCGCGCTTAATCCGGCCTGTAAAGAAGCTGCAGATTTTCTTGCGGCTGCCATTTTTGCGACGCGTGTACTGGGATATGTCAATGCTCCTGCCTTTTTTCAGAAAGTCGTTACGGAGTCGTGGGATGCGGAATGCGATTATTCCCTTTATGAAAAACGCTGCTGTGAACTGACAGAAATAATGGATTACGCAGGATATACGTATGCAAAGCCTGAAGGCGCTTTCTATCTGTTCGTAAAAGTACCGGATGTATGGAATGACGATGACATGGCGTTTACGAATCATCTGAAAAAATATAACATTCTGTGTGCTCCGGGAAGCGGCTTTGGCGGGAAAGGCTGGTTCCGTATAGCATACTGTGTTTCCGAAAAGACGATTCTCAACTCAAAAGAAGCGTTTTATAAGGCTGCTCACGAACGTTAAATTTTCAAAAATGGAGGCCGTATATGAAAATACTGATGATTTCTGCGGAAGCTGTACCTTTTGCAAAGACAGGCGGACTTGCCGATGCCGTTTCAGCAATGGCATGTGCACTGAGTAAAAAGGGTCATGATGTACGCATTGTGCTGCCGCGGTATTACCGGATAGATAAGAGAAAACTGACCCCCGTGCCCGGACCTCTGGGTGTTGCAGCGGGGCAGAGTGAAGCATGGGTCGGTTTGTATCAGACCCAGATGCCCGGCTGTCCTGAAGTAACTGTTTATTTTTTAGACCATGAACAGTCTTTCGGCCGGGACGGAATATACGGTACTAAGTCAGAAACTGATTTTCATGATAATCCGTACCGTTTTTCAATTTTGTGCCACGGCGCTTTTCAGCTATGCAGAAAACTCGGCTGGTATCCTGACATTGTACATGCCCATGACTGGTCTGCATGTCTCGCTCCTGTACTTTTAAAACATGTCATCCGCAGCGGTCCGTTTGCACATACGGCAAGCGTCCTTACTATCCACAATCTCGGTTATCAGGGGCAGTACAGCAAAGATTCGTTTTCTGCGCTCGGTATAGACTGGAGTTTATATTACGGTGCCGGACTTGAGCATCACGGCGGCATGAATCTGCTGCAGGGGGGTGTTTCTTCCGCAGACATGATTACCACGGTATCACCCACGTATGCGTATGAAATTCAAACGGGCGAAGGCGGATTCGGCATGGACGGCCTGCTGCGTGTCCGCAGCGATGTAGTCCGTGGAATATTGAATGGGGCAGACGTAAAAGAATGGAACCCTGAAACCGACAAGCAGATTCCTGCACATTACAATGTAAAATCCCTTGTAAATAAAGCTGTCTGCAAACGGGAACTCCAGCAGAGAATGGGCCTTCCCGTTGTTGCTGATATTCCCGTTATCGGCATAGTTACGCGCCTCGTCGACCAGAAAGGTGTTGCGGAACTTTTTGCTCCAATGTACGGCTCTATGTACCGGATGTGTACGCAGATGGATGTTCAGTTTGCAATACTCGGCAGCGGAGAAAAATGGTGCGAAGACGAAATTCGTTCGCTCCAGACAAGACTCCCGAATATGCGCGCGTATATCGGTTATGATGAAAAGCTCAGTCATCTTATTGAAGCCGGCAGTGACTTTTTTCTGATGCCTTCTAAATATGAGCCGTGCGGCCTGAACCAGATGTATTCGCTCCTGTACGGCACGCTTCCGATCGTACGCAGAACGGGCGGACTGGCAGATACAGTCGAGAATTACAACGAGCACACAGGAGAGGGAACCGGCTTTATGTTCGACAGCCTTACCCCTGATGCAGTGTTCAACACGGTAGGATGGGCTGTTCACGCATATTACAACAAGAAAGAACACATCAGAATGATGCAGGAACGCGGCATGAAAAAAGATTTTACATGGGCTCTCTCCGCGCAAAAATACATACAAGTATACAAGGAAGCACTTGCCAGAGGATGTGACCTGAAAACAGCAGAATAATACGTTCTTCTGCTCCCGGCTTACCGGCCCGTGAATCAAGGAATTTGTATGACAACATGCGTCTTATGGGACTGGAACGGTACATTGCTGAATGATGTCTCGATAAATCTGGCAGTTCTGAACGGACTGTTGAAAGAAAGGAATCTGGAAACATTATCCCTGGAAAAATACAGAGAATTATTCCGCATGCCGATAATCGATTTTTATAAAGACATCGGATTTGTTTTTAAAGATGAATCATTCGAGGAAACAGCAGCAAAATACTTTACCAGATATGAAAATGAATTTGACAAAATTGAACTGACTCAGAATATTGAATATATATTGAACGAAATAAAAAAGAAAGGTTTTAATCAATATATAGTATCAGCGACACCCCAGGCAGAATTGATTGAACAGGTACAAAAAAAGAAAATTGCCGGATATTTCAGCGAGATTATCGGAAATGACAATTATAAAGTTGCAAGTAAAAAACACAGAGCGGTTGAACTGGTAACAAGGATAGGTAAAGACAACAGTTTCGTTTTTATCGGAGATATGGATCATGATTATGAGGTTGCAGAAAAAATAGGAGCAAAGTGCATCTTATACAATAAAGGGCATCAGAAAATTAACAAGTCTTCCGGATATATTGTAGTAGAAAAAATGGAAGAAGTGCTTGATTACCTGTAAAATATATTTGACAAATGACGTTTTTTTTGCTATTTTACAAGGGCATAAGGGAGTAGTCGGCACATTGAGTGCGATGTTGTCAACATACTGGAGTTAATCCTGGCATCATCTGAGTGACGAGACTTATCTGCGACAGCGGATGAAGTCTTTTTTCTTCACATACTGTTGCAAACAACATTATGGAGGAAATCAGATGAGTTTCCCTGAATTATTCATCATCGCAATAGGTTTGTCTATGGATGCCTTTGCCGTATCAATCTGCAAAGGAGCTTCTGTCCAAAAATTCCAAAAGAAAAATATTCTGATAACGGGAGCATACTTCGGCAGCTTTCAGGCCGTTATGCCTTTTCTGGGATATCTTTTAGGCACCGGTCTTCAAAATATGGTCGAGAGCATTGATCATTGGATAGCATTTGCACTGTTAGTTCTTATCGGCGCAAATATGATACGAGAATCAATGGAAAAAACAGAAACTGTGTGTAGTTCTTTTTCCTTCAAGACAATGTTTCCTCTTGCTGTTGCCACCAGTATTGATGCGCTTGCCGTAGGAGTTACGTTTGCATTTTTGAAAGTCCGGATTATTCCGGCCGTCTGTTTTATAGGTATTGTTACATTCGTATTGTCTGCAGTCGGCGTTCTTATAGGCCGGACTTTTGCTGCAAAATACAAATCAAAAGCAGAACTTGCAGGCGGCATTGTACTGATTTTGATGGGCATAAAAATTCTTCTGCAGCACCTTGGCATCCTCAATTTTTAATAAACTTACTGCCGCTATAATTAAAAGTCATACCCACAGCGGAAAAGGGAATGCGGAAGCATTATCCTGCTGTGCCGTTTTCCGGGTCGTAAGTTATGCCATGAAATTTTTTGCAATAATAAAGACGTCAACTGCTACCAATCGTTAAAATTCATACCAATTCCCGTCTCGTGTCAGGTACCAGTCGGCAAGAACCTGCTGTATATCTGCATTATACCACGACACACTTCCGTCCCTGTTCAGGACTACAAGACGCGAATCATTCCGGGCTGTTTTGACGGGCAGAGAAGCGGATCTGTTATAATTAATAGCCCTGCGGTTGGAAATATTATACGAGAATACTTTGTCTTTTCCGATATTTGTATAGATTTCATTGCCGTACAGACAGGTGAACGCAGCAGTGTCTTCGTCGGACAGGCTTAATAATGTTGTAGTCTCTTTCGTTGCAGGATTAAAGGAGAACAGTATTGTTTTCTTTTCTGTCTCATCCGACTTCACGGCAATGCCGTACATACTGTCTTCCGTACAGTTAAGCGAATAAATAACATTGCCGTCTATCTTCAGCGGGACAGTTTCCTGCGTTGTAAGATTTACCGACAACAATGGAGAATTGGGCATTGTCGCTGATGATTTTGAAATATACAGCGTATTGTCAATAATAACAGCATCCTGCAGTGCGGCTCCCGAATAGAGCTGTTCAAACTGCTGTGTATCAAGGTGATATGCATTCACAAAGCTGTTACTTTCCATCTCAAGAAGAACCGTACCGGATATGCGCAGGGACTGTATATTTGTCTGGGGTGTGAAAAGTGTTGTAAACTGTTTCGTCACTAAATCAAGAAGCTGTACCGGTTTTCTGGTTCCCTTCGACCAGAGTATAATGCTTTTTCCATATGTGGTAATCTGTGTTTGTCCTGCGTTTTCTGCAACCTTATTCACAGTTCCATCGTCATAAGATGACTGATAAACCGCTTTATCGGTCAAAAAGTAAAAATCGTTCCCTGCAACAGCCAAATCGTATATCCTGTCGTAGATATTTTCCGTAAGAGGATAGAATGAAAGAATTGAAGTATCTGATGTACTGTCTGTCCTGAACAATGCCCCCGATTGCGAACCGAGCATGATGTTCGCGCCCTGTTTCGTACCGGAGCAGATGGTATCACCCGGCAGCATTTTAAACTTCCTTGTAATCCGGGGAGCAGAAAAATTCTTACCGTCTGTATTTGTCAGTTTTTGCAGCGTATAGCCGCTTATACCGTTGTTCTCAAGATAATAAAGATTCTGATCTGCTTTATCAGCAAGAATAAGGGGAAGGGCAGCGGAAGCTGTTGAAATCGTTTTTCCGTTTAGTGCCGAAATGACGTATACGGCGTTGTCCTTTACGCCTGCAAGAAACATGTCATTTCCGAATGTCGTAACCTGGCTCAATCTTTGTTCGGCAGAAAATTTTCCTTTAAGCTTTCCGGTCTGCATATTATAGTAACAGATAGTACCCGTTGGCGAATAAGTGAGGAAAGTTTTTTCCGAACTGCTTGTCGAAGCATATGAAATTATGCCCGTAGGATCTTTTATTTTATCGACAATGGTCCCGTCTGAAGTCCGCATGAATACTGCGCCATCTACAGTTGCAGTTCCGGCAATCAGGTATGTACCGTTTGCGGAAAATGAAAGCGAGGTTACAGAATCGGAAAAACGTTTTGCATATTTCCGTGTGAGCGTATTGAAATCCCAGACGCTGACGCGGTTTATAAGTCCGCTGTCCGTTTCGTACACGGCGATAATATTCTTTTCTGCATATACAGCGGCCAGTTTTATCTGAAGGTCGGTAATCTGGTAATGTTCTCCCTGATCATCATCAGTCCATTTAATAATAAAACCGTCGTTGCCGGTGCTGAAGAAAGTCTTCTGCGAACCGCCGTAGTTTGCAGGCACAATGGCAGTGACCGCGGCTTGATGCGACTGGGTTGAAATATGCGACTGGGCAGAAAAAAAAGAAGGAAAAAGCAGTAAAGCGAGAATGGATGAAATGATCTTTTTTTGAATGTTTTTTGTCATGTTATTTAGCCCTCAAAAGTGTACTGAAATAATGTATATCGCTTGTCATGCCTATGACAAAAAGTACGGCAATGAAAGTAAGCCCGGCATATTGTACATAATATTGTATTTTCGGGTGAATCTGCCTGCGGATAAGCCACTCGATAAGGGCAAACAGAATGAGTCCTCCGTCAAGAATCGGAACAGGCAGCAGATTCATGATAAAAAAAGAAATGCTTATGAATGCCATAAAGTCGAGGATTCCCGCAAATCCCTGTCTGGCTCCTGCCGAGAAGCCCTGCTGCACTGTATCACCGAGCATATCTGTTATGCGTACAGGGCCTGAAAGCACGTTCTGCAGCTGGACACCCTTGAACAGTACACCGATACTTTTTACTACTAGCGCGGTGTATTGTCCGGTCTGTTTTATGCCCTGCCAGAGAGCGGGAAAGAACCAGTACCGCTCTGCTTCATATTTTACAGGCGTGGAACCCGCAGTCGTTACTCCTATTTTACCCGTTCCCTGGGATTTGTCAAAATCACTATGGACTGTAAGCGTAAGGGGCACACCGTCTCTGTCGACTGAAATTGTCAGATTTTCGTCAGGACTCGAGCTGACAATTTCGATGATATCCGAAAAATCTTTCACCTTTTTTTTATCAATTGCTGTAATGATGTCGCCGGTTTTAAGTCCCGCATCTCTTGCAGCGGAATGTACGTCAGGATACACTTCGTCGACGAGTGTAATTTTCGGCGGATACGAATAGTAGGTGTACCCGGTCATGGAAATAATTGTAAATGCTATGAATGCAAATAGTAAATTGAAAAAAGGACCAGCAAAACCGATCAGTGCCCGCTTTGCCGGATGAATACCGTACATTGAACCGTCAGACCCTTCAATATGATTCATGCCGTTTTCAATTGCTGTACGGAAATCATGTTCACCTTTCATTCCGCAGTATCCGCCGAGGGGAAGCAGCGAAAGTCTGTAATCGGTATCGCCGTGCTTTTTGTGGAGAATGACAGGTCCGAAACCTATTGAAAAACTTTCTACAGTCACGCCGAACAATTTTGCAGCAAGAAAATGTCCTAGTTCGTGAAAGAAAACTATAAATCCTAAACAGAGAATACCATATACCCATTTCATATTAATTGCTCCGTAATCGTACGTGCTTTTTGGTCTATATCAAAAACGCCTTTGAAGCTGTCTGGTAACATAGTCCAGTCCTTATCCAGTACAGTACGTACAATATGTGCTATTGCCGGAAAACTGATTCTTTCGCCAAGAAATGCCTGAACGGCGCATTCGTTTGCTGCATTATATGCGATTGTGTATGAGCCGCCTTTCTGCGCAGCTTCATATGCATATGCAAGCATAGGGAAAGCATCAATGCGCGGATGGAAAAAAGTAAGCGTATGATCAAACAGATTGAACGGTTTTAGAAAATTCGTACTGACATCAGGCCATGTAAGTGCGGAAAGAATCGGATGTTTCATGTCAGGATCCGAAATCTGTCCGTAAAGCATACCGTCGTTTGTCCTGACTAGTGAGTGGACTATGCTCTGCGGATGAACTACCACCTTCACTTTGTCTGCAGAAAAATCAAAAAGGCGGCATGCCTCAATTACTTCAAGTCCCTTGTTTGCAAGCGTCGCTGAATCGATTGTAATTTTTCTGCCCATTTTCCATGTAGGATGATTAAGCGCCTGCGAAACAGTGACCTGAGAAAGCTGTTCTTTTGAGTATTCGCGGAAAGGACCTCCGCTTGCCGTAATGACGAGTTCAGCTATGTTGTTTTTTCCGATTTTCTCCGTCAGATTAAACAGGGCGGAATGTTCCGAATCAACAGGAAGAATACGTGCTTTATTTCTTTCTGCAAGCTGCCTGATAAGCGGCCATGCCATAACAACAGTTTCCTTATTTGCAAGTGCCAGATCGACTCCTGCGTCAAGGACAGTTTTGGAAGGAAGAAGGCCATCGCTTCCTGCTATGCCGTTTACGACAATATCAGGTTTTGTTTCATCAATCAGTCTTTTTATGCAGTCCGGATCTTCCGCTGTAAGTCCGCTTCTACAGTTGAATTCTGCGGCAAGCCCGGTAAGCCTGTCACGGCTTGTATGTGCAACAAGGCCGCATGCACGGAAAGATTCCGGCATATTCCTGATGATACTAAGCGTATTAGTTCCGATTGAACCAGTGCATCCGAGAATAAGAATTTTTTTCATTTTCTAGAAAAGTACTACTCCATAAAAAATATGAAGTGCAACATAGAACACAGGAGCCGAAAAGAGAACGGAATCAATCGAATCAAGAACGCCGCCGCGCCCGGGCATAATAAATCCGCTGTCCTTAAGATTCGCACTTCTTTTGAACACAGATTCGACTAAATCGCCGACTATTGCCGAAGTCGCTATGAGTGCACCAAATACAAATGATTTCCACAATCTGCCGGGAAAGACTGACGGCCAGAGCATGTGTGTAAGTACTGCTGCCGCTATACATCCGATATATCCGCCGACAAATCCCGCAATACTCTTATTGGGACTTGCAGCTATAACACCGCGGTTGTTTTTGCCAAGAAGCATCCCGAACAGCCACGCGACAGAATCACAGATAAATACCATGAAAAGGAATACCGCTATATAATATACTGCATAATCGTATATTGTCATGCGCGAAATAAACGTAACGAGAAAACCACAGTAAAAGAGAATGAGGACAGAAAGTGCAATGGACGTATTTGAATGTTCAAACGTTTTCGATGAAAGCACGCTGTAACCCATTAATATGAGAGCACCGAACATAAAAATCCAGCTTGTGTAGTTGAACGGCAGTCCCAGCAAAATGAACACATACGTAGAAATCGGAAGAAGGGCATTGAGTACAATAACAAGCAGTTTCGGCGGCATCGGACTGTTTTTTGAAAAAATATCATACAGTTCCATTGAACCGATGACGGAAAATATACAAATAACGATATGCAGCGGAAGCTGATGATACGTTCTCAGGAAAACCAAGCCAATTACTACCGGCAATCCGATGAAAAATATGAGAAGGCGTTGCAAAAGTTTACTCATCTTTACTTTCCGTCCTGTACGTCCGGAACAGCTCCGAATCGTCTGTTCCTTTTTTGAAATTTTTCTATATCGTTATAAAATTCTGTTTTATTATAATCAGGCCAGAGTGTGTCTGTAAACAGCAATTCCGCATATGAAGCATGCCAGAGCAGAAAATTGCTTACACGAAGTTCACCGCCTGTCCGTATAAGAAGATCAACATCAGGCAGCTCGGGGATATCGAACGAGCTGGAAATTGTTCTCTCGTCGATAGTATCAGCAGGGATTCCTTCAGCAATAATTTTTTTTATACCGCGGATGATTTCATCGCGTCCGCCGTAATTAATTGCCATAACGAGTGTAGTACCCGTAAAAGCTGCCGTTTCCTTTATTGCGTTGCGCAGGTCTTCCTGAATATCTTCAGGAAGACCTGAAATGTCGCCTGTATGAAGGAGGCGTATCCTGTTTTTTTTGTAAAAATCGAATTCCGCGCGCAGATGACCCCTGATAAGATTCATAAGATAACCGACTTCATCTGTCGTCCGCTTCCAGTTTTCTGTAGAGAAAATATAAAGCGTAATATATTTTATACCGAGCTCTGCAGCTGCACTGGCAATTTCCTTTGCATTAGTAAGACCTGCATAATGCCCGACACTGCGTGGTTTGTTTTGTTTTTTTGCCCATCGCCCGTTGCCGTCCATAATGATGGCAACATGCGATGGTAAATGATTTATATCAACAGACATCAGCCTTCAAGAATTTCCTTTTCTTTTGCATCGTACACTTTTTGTATTTCGATAATGTACTTGTCCGTAAGTTTCTGGAGCTTGTCAGTTTCGCCTTTCAATCCGTCTTCGGTAATATCTCCGGCTTTCTGTTCTTTTTTGAGTTCTTCGTTTCCGTCACGCCGGATGTTGCGTACCTGTGTGCGGTAATTTTCCGCATCAGCTTTAGCCTGTTTTACAAGCTCTTTGCGCCTGTCGGCCGTGAGCGGCGGAATTGAAATACGGATGACCTTTCCGTCGTTTGAGGGATTCAGCCCGAGATCTGCTGACTGAATGGCTTTTTCGATTTCACTTATAAGGGATTTGTCAAAAGGCTGGATCACGATTGAACGTGCTTCCGGAATAGAAATAGTAGCTACCTGATTAAGAGGAGATTTCTGCCCGTAGTAGTCCACACGGACTTTATCAAAAATAGCTGCAGATGCACGTCCTGTACGAATCATACTGAATGTTTCTTTTAACGAGTCAAGTGCTTTCTGCATTCTTTCTTCATTACTGACCATAGCTTACCTCTCATTAAATAAAAAGCGGCCGGGAATGCTGTTCACCGAACCGCTTCTTTTATACATATAGTATAAACCTATTTTCCAAGAACGTACAGAACAATCTGTCCGAACTCAACAGGTGCACTAACTTCTTTACCAATCTGTGCAAGCTTTGCATTTACGGACATCTTGTCGTCTTTTACGAACATCTGATCCACAAAACAGACTTCTTCGAGATGCTTTGTAAGCTTTCCCTTGAGAACGCCGTCTTTGACATTCTGTGGCTTTGAAGCCATTTTCGGGTCCTGCTCAAGCTGTTTTGTAAAGATTTCCATCTGCTCGTCAATATATGACTGAGGGACGTCTTTCTGTGTAATGTAAGAAGGTGTGAATGCAGCCATATGGAGGCAGCAGTCGTTTGCAAATTCCTGAACCTTAGGATCTGTCGAACCTTTTACGATACAGACAGCTCCCGTCTTAAAATCGCTGTGGACGTATGTACCGACGACAGCATTTTCAGGGATGTCGATAAGACATACGCGACGGACAGACATATTCTCGCGCACTTTAGTTGCAAGAAGTGTAAGCATATCTGCATGTTCTTTTTCAACTTTTGTATAACCCTTTTCAAGCGTGACTTCGACCAGTTTTTCACCGAGAGCAATAAATTCATCATTTTTAGAGACAAAGTCTGTTTCACAGACAAGCTCTATCATAGCAATTTTGCTGCCCTGGCGGCGGATATAAACGCGTCCCTCTGCAGTTGCACGATCGGCACGTTTTGCGACAGCGGCAAGCCCTTTTTCTTTGAGCAGTTTTGTCGCCTTTTCAATATCTCCGTCTGTATCCTGCAGCGCTTTCTTACAGTCCATCATACCGGCACCCGTCGTTTCACGGAGAGCCTTAATATCTGATGCTTTAATATCCATTCATTTACTCCACATAATTAGTCTTTGTAGACTTTATCTTCGTCAACCAGCTCCTGATCCTTCTGATCAGCTTCTATGTCTTCTTCCTTCTGTTCAGTCGGCTGATAGTTGCTGTAATCTTCAATTTCTACATCGTCGTCTTTTACAGCTGCATCGGTAATAATGCCGTCTTCATCTTCGTTAAGATTTTCAAGAATCTTAAGTCCCTGCTCGTTGTCCGTTTCGATTACTGCGTTTGCAATAATCGAAGTAAACAGGGAAATAGCGCGGATAGCATCGTCGTTGCCCGGAATAGGGTAGTCGATCCCTTCAGGATTGCAGTTTGTATCTACAACAGCAATGATAGGGATGTGCATACGGCGTGCTTCTGCAACGGCGATCTGTTCTTTGTGTGTATCAATAATAAAGACAGCTCCCGGAAGATCTTTCATTTCTTTTATACCGCCGAGATTTTTTTCAAGCTTTGTCTTTTCTTTCTGAAGAGCAGAAACTTCTTTCTTTGTCAGGTTGTCGAATGTTCCGTCGACTTCCATCTTTTCGATTTTCTTAAGTCTCTGAAGTGATTTTTTGATTGTAGAGAAGTTTGTAAGCATACCACCAAGCCAGCGGTTGTTTACGTAGAACTGTCCGCAGCGTTCAGCTTCTTTCTGAACAGCCTGCTGAGCCTGTTTCTTTGTTCCAACAAACAGAATTGTTTTTCCGGATGATGTGATTTTGCGGACGACATCATAGCTTTCTTTTATAGCTGCGATTGTCTTCTGCAGATCGATAATATGAATCCCGTTGCGCTCTGCGAAGATATACTTCTTCATGCGCGGATCCCAGCGTTTTACCTGATGACCGAAATGTACTCCGGATTCAAGCAGGTTTTTCATGGTTACAACTGCCATGATTGACTCCTTCACCGGCAGTTGCTTTGAAACTGCCCCTTACTCTGTTTCTCGATGCGTTGTTATCCATTACAAAATGTAACGAATGAAACGTACGGAAGATCGGTTACCTGTTAAGCCTACGGCCCCAGATAACCGGCAGAATTTATCAGTTTCTCTTAATAAAATTAATTGATAATTGAATAACCCTGTTCTTTGAGGATATCATAAAGCTCAAAGATAGGCAAGCCCACGACTCCGCTCATGGAACCGTTTATTTTTTTTATAAAACACGAGGCAAGGCTCTGAATGCGATAGCCGCCCGCAGCGCCATGCCATTCACCGGTTTCCATATACCATGAAATTTCCTCATTGGACATTTCTTTGAAAGTCACTTCAGTTGAACAGGACCGTACGGAAGTAGTATGGTTTCTGCCGTTATAAAGAGCTATGACGGTTCTGACGACATGTGTCTTTCCGCTGAATATATGCATAAATTTTTCGGCCTGTTTCTGATCAACAGGTTTGCCGTATACTTTTCCTTCAAAAATAATAACAGTGTCAGCTCCGAGAACCCATTGTATTTCACGGTCGGCAGGAAGGGAACGAACTATGGCTGCAACCTTTTCACGGGCAAATAATTCCGGTACATCTTTCGGATCCAGGCCCGACGAAACAGTTTCGTCGATGTTCGGCATAATTACCTGATAAGGTATATTCAGCAGCTTAAGTATTTCCTGTCGTCTTGGTGATGAGGAAGCTAAAATAACTGGTTCCATTGAAACATCCTTGCTTGACAATTAGGTTGATTACTTATAAAGTAATGGTCACGTATGAGAGATTAGCTCATCTGGATAGAGCGTCAGCCTCCGGAGCTGAAGGCGGTGGGTTCGAATCCCATATCTCTCAAGAGTAAAAAAAAGACACCACCGACGGTGTCTTTTTTTTACGTCTCCTATTATAAATAAAAATCGTAAGATTTTTATTACCTTCGACTTAAAATCTATGACACCACCGACGGTGTCTTTTTTTGTCTTGTGTAGAAAATCGTATGATTTTCTACACAAGACTCCCAAAACAGAGCAACTGCGGTTTGCTTTGTTTTACGTCTTCTATTATAAATAAAAATCGTAAGATTTTTATTACCTTCAACTTAAAACTAAAGGCACCACGGATGGTGCCTTTTCTTCTACCCTTAATCAGGACAGCTTACTGAGCCGGAGCTGAAGCTGCTTTTTTTGTGTTTGAAGAATCAGAATTATCTGACTTCATATTCTTCAGGATATCAAGGGCATGCTTGCGAACAGCCTGATTATAATGGTTGTCAGCTGCAATATACGAAATCTCGTCAATCATTGCTTTTTTATTCTGCGTATTTCCCGCAAGCTTTTCAAAAGCGTTCAGCACTTCAAAAGCCATGCTGCTCGTCGGATTGAGAACTCTGTTGCGGAGATTGGCATATGCGATTGCTTCTGTAACCTCGTCGTTTTCGTTGATTCCGAGGTCTCCTAGTGATTTAATTGCGGCAGCCTGAACCATAGGCTCATTGTCTGCGACTGCAATATTTTTCAGTGTGTTCTTTGAGTGTTCTCCACCGACTTTTCCCAGCAGAAGGCATGCCTGCCTGCGGATATCGGGGAAATTGTTCATAAGACGGCCGTTTTTACGCGTCTGGGTATTGATACCTTCTCCTGCCAGCTGATCAAGCGCAGCAATGACATCTTCCGACTTGTTCCCATTTTCCACCGCAGTCTCAAGATACTGCAGCGCGACAAGTTTGTTGTCGTACTCATCGGACTGGGCAAGCGTAATAATGACAGTTCCGTCCATATCGTTAAGATATTCATTTTCTACAGACGTCTCTGATTTTTTATTACTGCTGCTGTCGCTTTTCTTTTCTACTTTTTGTTCCTGTGCAAACAGGCCTGTACATACTACAGCAGCAGCTGCTGCTGCAAAAAAGATTTTTTTTGAAAAACTCATATACTGGGATCCTCCTGAGGAAACAGTTCATTATATTTTATACACTATAATTGAAAAAATCAACTTGCAAGCGGTGGAATATGAACAAGCCATTTATCATTAATTTTCGTAAAATAATAATAAATGATATCTGTATCAGAGCTTACCTGGACAGCTTTTACGTTGTCTTTTGATATATAGCGTATTTCGTCAACTTCCCGGCCCTGACGGGAAGGAATGAACACATACGTGAAATAATCATGCAGGTTGTTCATCCTCAGTCCCTGAACAGGCAGCATTTTAGATGCTTTTTTCAGATTCTGAGGATTTGACCAGTATTTTACGGATTCATCATCCATATACTTTACCCATGAATCGTAATCGTGGTCCGCCATGATATCTGCAAGGTTGCTGATAATATGCATGATTTCAGTTTTATCTTCAGTAAAAGTTTCTTTTGTTACTTCTATATCGTTTACAGAGCGGAGATATTCATCATCATTTGCAGCTGCAGGTATTTCTTCGTTTTTTTCAGGTTCTTCGGGTTCATATACAGGTTCCTGCGTAACGACAGGCTTCGTCGTACCACAGGAAAAGAGAAAGAATAAACATATTATATATATTGGTGAAAATATTTTTTTCATATAATAAAGTATACAACCGTTGAAGCTTTTCGTCAAACTTATTACAATCAGCAGATATGACAACAGCAGTGTTTCCAGGTTCATTTGATCCTCCGACAAACGGCCACCTGAGTATTATTGAACGGGCAAGTCAGCTTTTCGACAGTATAGATGTTGTTATTGCAGTGAATGCTGATAAAAAATACCTGTTTACCCGGGAAGAACGTTTTGCCATGATGACAGAACTTATTAAACCGTTTCAGAATGTATCTCTGCATATATGCGACGAGCTGATTGTAAACTATGCAAAAAAAACGGGCGCAAAAGTGCTGCTCCGCGGCATACGCAATACAAACGATTTTGCATATGAATTCGACTTGTCTCTCATGAATCACACGCTCAATCCCGATGTGGAAACTCTTTTCATTCCGACAGAGCAGAGATATGTCATTGTAAAATCCAGTTCCATAAAGGAACTGGCTCAGCTCGGAGGGGATATATCGGGAATGGTTCCTGATATTGTAGCAGAGGCGCTGTACGTGAAGTACCATACGGCGCAATAAACCGGGGTGCCCATTATTCAGAATAATCAGTATGACATTTTTTCAAAAAGTGTTGACTAAAAAGGTAAAACTGTTATAATGGATTGACACTCTGACGGAAACTGTTGTATTATTGAACGCAGTTATATCAGAAAAAATAGCGAGGTTTATATATGGCAGTACCCAGATCGAAAACATCTAAAGCCGTGACGAAAAGACGACAGGGAGTGAATATGCATCTTGATGCTCCGCAGCTTGTTGAATGCAGCAACTGTGGAAATTTAGTGCAGTCACATCATGTTTGTCCGAAATGCGGATTTTACCGCGGTCGTCAGGTAATTACGCCGGAATCAAACGGCTGATTTAGGGAGAACGAAAATGGACGAATTGTTCAACAAAATCCAGAAGCTCATCGCAGAGAAACTGGAAATCGATGAAAGCAAGATTACTATGGATTCATCATTCAGGGGTGATCTTGGAGCAGACAGTCTTGATACATACGAACTTGTATATGCTATTGAGGAAGAACTGGGAGTCAGTATTCCTGATGATAAGGCAAATGAGTTCGAAACAGTCCGCGATGCTTATGACTTTATAAAAGCAGAGCAGGAAAAGAAATAAACCGGCTTTTCAGTCTGTTTATTTTCAACTCGTACATTGAGTCAAACACAAGCTTTTCCAGCTTGTGTTTTTTTTTACAATGAATCTGATCGAAAAAAAAATTCCATCGGAGCGCAAAAAAGAACTTCTCTCTTTTTGTAAAACGCTCGGACTTACATTTCATAATCTCAACCTTCTTGAGCTGGCATTCCACCATCGCTCATATTCAAATGAAAATGAATCTCACCGTCATTTGAACAACGAGCGTCTTGAATTTCTGGGTGATTCCGTACTCGGACTGGCTGCTGCAGCATATCTTTTTGAAACAATGAAAAATCCTGAAGGCGATCTTGCAAAAATAAAATCTGTCGTTGTTTCGGAAAAAACGCTTGCACCGATTGCACTGCGGTTCGGTATAGACAAAATGCTTATATTGGGGCACGGAGAGGAATTAAGCGGAGGACGTGAAAAGCCCGCCATTCTGGCCGACTGCATGGAAGCTGTTATAGGTGCATATTACATCGATTCCGGATATGAAAAGGCTGAGAAATATATCCTTTCTTTTCTTGTGGCGGAAATTGAAAATGTACAGAATAACAGAGGATCTAAAGATTATAAAACGCTGCTCCAGGAATTATACCAGAAAAAAGCAAAAGAATGTCCGCACTACGAGACGGTAAATATTTCCGGGCCTGATCACGATCAGACGTTCAATGTTGCAGTGCATCTCGGAAGCGTTACGTATGGTCCGGAAAGCGGAAAAAGTAAAAAGGAAGCTGAACAGAATGCCGCAAAAGCCGCATATCTAATCCTGACAGGGCAATAAAGTTATGATATACTTTTTGGTATGACCAGTATCAGGGACAGAAAAAAAGTTGTATCTTTTTTAAAACCAATAAACATAGTAGTACTGGCTGTAATAGCCGCGGTATATATACTGATGGGCTTTGCTGGTATATTCCAGAAACTTGACTACCGCATGTACGATTTTCTTCTAAGCCTGCGCAGAGAACCCGAACAATCCGATAAAATACTTTTTGTTAATATCGATGACGAATCAATTCAGGAACTGGGCGAATGGCCGTGGAGCCGCGATATTCTGGCTGACTGTCTTATACGTATGAAGGAACTGGGAGCAGAGGCAGCTGTATTTGATATAGAATATCTTTCACCGTCTCCGAAAGGTGTTGCGCCTCAGGCAGAGCAGAATCTTGCCGATGCGTTTGCCGGCAGCAGGCAGGAAATTTCGGAAACAATAAACGAACTTTCGAATGCGCTTGCAAACGGGCAGATAAAGAGAAGTGAAGTCAGGAATCTCACAGACACGATGATTTCCGACTACGTTGAACCGGCAATTACAAATCTTCAAAATACAATTTCATCAAAAATGTACCGTGATAACGATGACTATTTCAGCAGGGCGGCGCAGTTTTTCGACAACACCTGGCTTACGATAAACACGCGGGACGTTGCTATTCCTCTCTCTGATGAAGATAAATCCTACGTTGAAAAGAGATTTCTGCTTTCAAACGTTACCGACAGCGGAAAGTATATACTCCTTAATAATAATTTTACTTCTGCTGAACAGTACAACGGACAGCCTGCCGGTTTTTCTCCAGCCATGCATTCCATCATTTCACATGCGGCGGGTGCAGGTTTTACAAATGTTGTTATTGACAGTGACGGCGTCAGACGGAGAATAGAACTGCTGTACGACTATGACGGAAAATATGCGGCTCAGCTTGCATTTTCACCTTTGCTCAGAATAATGGATGCCGGTCGTCTCGTCCGGACGAAAAAGTCGCTTATTGTTTACGGCGCACTTGTTCCGGGGAGTAAGAAACGAATCGACATAAAGATTCCGCTTGATAACCACGGGCGGATGCTTATTAACTGGCTGCACGGAACTCAGGTTAAATCATTCCGCAACGAATCGGTTATGTTCCTGAAACAGCTTGATAATATGGAAGAAAATATCATTGCTGATCTGAAATATATAGAAGCAAACAGACTTACCGATTCAACAGGTGCTGAATTTAAATATGTAACTGCTGCAGGAAAACTTATTGCCGACTATGCCGGGGTTTCTCAGAAGAAACAGGAACTGCTTGATAAATGCACGGGATATGACGATACAGGAGCTGCGAATGACGGCATAACAGCAGAGGATTACGATACTTATTTTTCAATGAGGAAGACGTTATACGAAAATATCAGATTATTTATTGATGCTGATTATATGCAGTCACTTAAGTCTGTAGAGCAGGGACTGAAGCAGGGAATAGGAAATGAACAGACTGCTGCATTTATGGATGGAATGCAGCAGAGTTTTGACGGGCTAAAAGACGAATATACTGTCTATGAACAGTATATGGCGGAGATGAAAAAATCATATAAGGGTTCTTTCTGCATAATTGGAAATACGGCAACAAGTACGACTGATAACGGAACAAATCCCTTTAACAAACTTTATTCAAACGTCGGGACACATGCAAATGTCATGAATACAATTCTGCAGCGTGATTTTATTACGCCGTTATCATGGTTATGGGGAATGCTTCTTGCATGCATTTCGGCTTTACTTGTCATGCTGTTTACCAGCAGAAAATCGGATGCGGTTCAGAATCTTGCGGGCGGGTTATGCGCTGCCGGCGTCATTATTGTCCTGATTCTGCTTATGGTGATAAAGGGCTGGTATATACCGCTTGTTGCTTCATCACTTTTTATTATTACTGAATATGTAGTCGAGATTATCATACGGTTTACGTCGAGTGAGAAGGAGAAGGGCTTTCTCCGGCAGGCATTCTCGACGTATCTGTCTAAGGAAGTTGTAAACGAAATAGTAAACGATCCGGGAAAACTGACGCTCGGAGGTGAAGACAAGCATATTACCGCATTGTTTACTGATATAAGAAGTTTTTCTTCGTTCAGCGAAATGGTTACGCCCACTCAGCTTGTTTCCATCCTGAATGATTATCTTGGATTATTGAGTAACACGATTCTGCAGTACGGCGGGACTATCGATAAATACATAGGTGATGAAATTGTATCTTTTTTCGGTGCACCTCTGAACCTTCCCGATCATGCATACCGTGCCTGTTGTGCAGCTGTGCGCATGAAACAGGCCGAAAAGCAGTATAATATAAAGCATCTTGCGGATAAAGACATTCCGAGGGAGCTTGAGACAAGGGTCGGAATCAATACGGGGAATATGGTTGTCGGAAACATGGGTACAAGTATGAAGATGAATTACACAATCATGGGCAGCGACGTAAATCTTGCAAGCCGTCTTGAAGGTGTGAACAAAATATACAAATCATGGATTCTTGTCTCTGAACAGACGTGGAAAGAAGCAGCAGGTGTGTCCTCTTCCGGTGAGCTCGTTTCGCGGCGGCTCGATATGGTGCGCGTCATTGGGATTAACAAGCCGGTACAATTGTACAACATACTTGGCTTTAAAAACGAAATGACAGCAGAACAGCTTGCTGAAATAGATGCATTTCACGAAGCTCTCGATAAATATCTGGAAAAAGACTTCAAAAATGCAGGAAAGATGTTTATTGAAGCAAATCATATGAATCCGGACGACGAGGCGGCACTTGTTTTTGCCGAACGGTGTAAGAATTATATTGAACAGGGAATATCAACCGACTGGGACGGAGTTATGAACATGACGACCAAATAAGGTACGTTTTCATGGAGAGAGAGAACCCCTCTACTTTCAAAGCGCACGGACAGACGCACCTGCTTTGTCCGTGTCTCTCTCCAAACCACTTACTTTCCCCAGCATGACCAGGGGACACCCCTGGACCCCTTCTTTTGAATCTTCTAAATGCTGCCTGTTAGTCATGACATTACGGGAAAAAAATTGCATACCGTTCGTAAAAGGGAATGCGGAGCAGAAAATAAGCCCGCGTGCGACCCTGAGCGAAGCGAAGTTGGAGCTTAAGCGGATTATTTTCTGCGGGAGTATTCCCTTTTACAAATGCAAGACAATACTTTTTCCCGGAAGTACCATGCAATATAATCGTACCATTAATTTTAAGAAAAAACGGGTTCTGTTATCTTGAAAAAAAACGGAAAAAGACTAAAATAGAAAAGAAAGGCCCGGTAACCATAAGACTTAAAGCTGGAAAACGAAAAGCTTATGATTATCGGGCTGGTTGTTTATTAAATAAATTATCAGGAGGAGTTTTTTCTATTCTTACGCTTCTCCAGCGGTCACTTTTCAGTTCCCTCTATTTTTTTGTTGCGGAAATAAAGACAGATATCTGTCGTAACCATAATGATGTTCGGGAAATAAAACCAGAAAGCAAGGTTATATGTGTGCGTTATGAATTTTGAGATAAGTCCGCAGACATACCCGAATGCTATAAAGCACATAAACATAAGGCTCTTGCCTTTTGTCGATTTTGACTTGATTGAGCGTGCAATCGAAAGCGGCCATGAAAGACCGAAGCAAATGATCATAACGCCTTCAAACAGACTGGCTATTGATGCTGCTGTCATTTTATATACTCCTTTAATAAAAGCAAATATTTGTACCGGCTTTCTCCGGTATTTTATTTACAGTTCACCGTTTTTGTGCGTGTAATGCGGAAGAAGACGCGGAGACTGTGTTTCTGTATTGATCCCGGCATCAGCACGTTCTTTTTCAAAATCTTTAACATGCTGCAGTGTCAGTTTTTCAGGCATTGCAATCTTTGCAGCCTGTGATGCCGCTGCGGTACCTGCAACACGTCCGAATACAACGACATCAAGAAGCGAATTACCCATAAGTCGGTTCGTTCCATGTATACCGCCGCTTGCTTCACCGGCGACGAACAGGTTCGGAATGTTCGTGCTGCAGTCCTGATTTATGTCGACGCCGCCGTTCTGATAGTGGAGGGTCGGGTAGACGAGAATCGGCTCCTTTCTGATGTCGATGTCGTATTTTGCAAACATGCGCATCATGGCGGGGATACGTTTTTCAATTGTTCCTTCGCCGTTCTTGAGTTCAATCATGGGGGTGTCGAGCCAGACTCCGCTGCCCATTCCCGTCGGAATGCCCTTTCCCTTCTTTACTTCACGGATAATGCCTGCTGCTTCTACGTCGCGTGTTTCAAGCGGATGGATGAATACATCACCGTCCATATTCACGACTTTTGCGCCAAGGGAACGGACTTTTTCCGTCACGAGCGCACCGAGCACCTGCTGGGGGAATGCCGCTCCTGTCGGATGATACTGTAGAGAATATTCGTACAGAAGCTTTGCACCGGCACGGTATGCAAGGACAAGACCGTCTGCGGTTGCACCGTAGTGGTTCGATGTCGGAAATCCCTGATAATGCATTCGTCCTGCACCGCCTGTTGCAATGATGACAGTCTTTGCCTTTGCGACGAGCAGCTGCTTTGTTTCCATATTCATGAGAACGGCACCCGCGCAGTTTCCTTTTTCATCCTTAATAAGTTCTATTGCTGCGGTAAAATCGACTACTGTGATATTGTTCGCGCGGTTGAACACTTCGTCACGGAGCGTACGCATAATTTCCGCACCGGAATAATCCTTGCATGCGTGCATGCGCTTGCGGCTCGTTCCGCCGCCGTGAGTGGTAACCATTGTGCCGTCTGCCGTTTTATCGAATTCGACTCCGAGTGAGTTCAACCACTGTATTGTTTCCGGTGCTTTTGTGACAAGCTCATAGACGAGTTCTTTCTTTGCCATGAAATGGCCGCCGCCGAACGCGTCAAGAAAATGCTGCTGCGGAGAATCGTTTGCTTTATCTGCAGCCTGAATGCCGCCTTCTGCCATCATCGTGTTTGCATCTCCCACGCGGAGCTTTGTAACGACAAGAACTTTCTGACCTGCATTATCAGCTTCGATTGCGGCAGAGGTACCTGCGCCGCCGCCGCCGATAATGAGAACGTCTGTTTCATAGTCCGGATGGGACAGATCGATTTGAGCCGGTTCCACACGCGGTCTTCCCTGAAGTATGTCGACCAGCTCAAGCGGAGCTTTCTCTCCCTTGTTCGGTCCTATTTTTATCTCGGTAAACTGTGATTTTATATGGTCAGGATGATACTCATTGAGTACGGCATCCTTTTCGTCGGCAGTCATGCGGCGCGGTTCAAGCGCGGCATTTGCTTCCCGTTTAGCGGCAACTTTTGCCGCCGATTCCTGCATAATTCCTGTATACATATATACTCCTTGAGCGCCATGGATGGCGCGTCGGCAGTTTATTAAAATATCTGCTGGTTTATGCAGAGCAAAAACCAGCAGAACATGAATGACAATCCCTGTTATTCATGTAGCCTGAGCGCCATGGAAGGCGCGTCAATAATTTAGTAAAGTAACGGTGAGTTTCTGCTCCGCAGAAACTCACGAAACAAAAATGACATGGATGTCATTTTTGTGACAACCTCACGATTCAATTTCCCTGTTGTTGTACAGTTCCTTGAGTTCGTCCAGCGGTTTGTTCATAACAGACTCAATCAACGATTCGAACTTTCCGTCCTTTATTTCCTGAACGCGTTCCGTAAGGTGCTTCGATTCCGGCTGAATGTATTTACCGTTGAGCCGGCGGGCAAGTTCCGCAACCTGCGGATGACTGATACCTGCAGGGCATCGTGAAGAGCAGATTCCGCACATAACGCAGTCGAACGACTCGTCAGCACATTTCTGGAATTCGCCGCGCTGTGCATAGGCAATGTACTGCATTGTCTTAAGTCCCTGAGGGCATGCACGCGTACAGGCGTTACAGCCGACACATGCATAGATTTCAGGATACAGCTGCATCATAATCTGCTGCTCTGGTTTAATTTTATCGATATCATATACCTGCTTCACAAGCGGGAAGAAAGGAAGCGTCGCGATGTACATGTCGTCTTCGACTTTCGTCTGACATGCAAGACATGTCTTGAGCTGGTTCTGTCCCTTGATGCGGTAAATCGTAGCACATGCACCGCAGAAACCGTTACGGCATCCGCACCCGCGTACAAGCTGGTATCCGGCATATTCCATCGCGTTCATGATAGTAAGCTGCGACGGAACTTCATATTTTTTTCCAAAAAGGTAAATGTGTACCATTTCTTTATTTTCGTCTGACATTTATTAACCTCGTAATAGATGTTGCATACTGCGCGCCGAAACCGGTGCATCAGATTCTATATTCTTTCAATGCCGGACAGGATGTCCTGTCAATGCACTTCATACGGTCTCGTCACGGATGACGAGTATAGCTGAACGAGTTTCACATCCCTCCCAATACAGGACAGGATGTCCGCAAAAGCGTTGCACGTTTTCCGGAGGAAAAGGTGCAAAACTCAAAAATACACGGATGTATTTTTGAGTTTAATATTCCGGAGGCAGCTCTCCCAGCTGGTCGAAACTGAATACCGGTCCGTCCTTACAGACATATTTGTCGCCGATATTGCATCTTCCGCATTTGCCGATACCGCATTTCATGCGCATTTCCATCGTTGTAAAAACCTGTGTATCTTTAAAGCCGAGTTCCTTGAGACCTGCAAGTGTCAGGTGAATAAGGATCGGTGGCCCGCACATGATGACGGTGTAGCCCGGATCGGGATTGAGTTCCTTTACATATGTCGGAACAAATCCTACGTGCCCGTCCCAGTCGGGCTGCGCTTTATCGATTGTGAGGCAGACGTTGAAATCTTTTTCCTTCATCCACTCTTCGCTGATTTCTTTGTATGTCACAAGATCTTCTTTCGAACGCGAACCGTATACAATCATCACTTTGCCGTAGTTTTCACGGTGGGCACGCACATAGTTGATCACGCTGTGGAGCGGAGCAAGTCCGATACCGCCGGCTACAAACAGCAGGTCTTTACCTTTGAATTCTGTTTCTACGGGGAATCCGTTTCCGAGGGGGCCCCGGACTGCAATTTCCTGTCCAACCTCTACGGAATGAAGCCATGTCGTAACGCATCCGCACTTTTTTATTGAGAATTCCTGATAATCGGGAATAGTCGGAGATGACGTAATCGAAATCATGGATTCGCCGACGCCCGGAACTTCAAGAATTGCGCACTGTCCCGGAATATGTTCAAACAGTTTCTTTCCGTCACGTCCGACGACGCGGAATGTCTTTACATCGCCTGTTTCCTGACGGATGTCCGTGATGACGCCGATGTACGGAATTAATGCATCTTTTTCCATATTATTTTGCTCCTTCGGATTGGACGGGCGTTTCGTCTATTGTCTTTATGACTTTTACAATGTTCATGTGAATCGGACAGCTTTCAAGGCAGCGCCCGCATCCTACGCAGCTTTTTACACCCTTGTGATCCATGGGGTAATAAACGAGTTTGTGCATAAAACGCTGGCGGAACCGCTCTTTCTGAGTAAGGCGGGGATTTGCAGCTGCCATTTTTGTAAAATCCGAGAACATGCAGCTGTCCCAGCAGCGGAACTGTTTAATTCCGTCTCCTGTATCGAAGTTGCGCACATCGAAACACATGCAGGTAGGACATACGTACGTACACGTTCCGCAGCCAAGACAGGCTTCAGATAGATTGTCCCAGACTTTTGAATTGAAAATTGCAAGCATGTTTTCGCCGGAATATTTTGAAAGATCAAGCTTTACGAAAGGAAGATTCGAAATCTTTTCGCGCGTGGCAGTCTGCTGCGATTCGACAGCTTTTGTTTCGCTGTCCTTAAGCATGAATTTTACACTGTCAATCAGCTTACAACCTTTATCCGTATTCGGCTGCAGGTAAACGTTTCCGTCTGCAATCCATGCGCTTACGTCGCCTTTCGGGTCGGCTGCATCTATGTCATACAGTTTGCAGAAACACGTCTGAGCCGGATCGGTACATGCAAGCGTAACAACCGTTCCGTGTTCGCGCCTGTTTTTGTAATACGTATCAACAGGCTTCATGTTGATATACACATCGTCGACGATTGCAAAGCTTGCAGCATCGCATGCGCGTACGCCGAATACGACAAAGTCTTCAAGTTCTTTCCGTATATCTTCGACTTCAATCTTCTTGCCGTTCATTTTGAAATTAACAAGGTTTTCCGTTTTGGGAAAGAAGAAGTCTTTTGCAGAACGCACAGTTTTGAGCGCTTTACTCATCTGTACGCCTTTTTCCCAGCGTTTGAAATCAGCTTTGCCGGAATTGTTATCTACCGGAATATAGAGCGGCCCTTTGGAACCGATCGTTTCGAATAATGTATCAAGTTCATTTAACGGAAGTGAAAACATTACTTGCCTCCATTGCAATTGCATTGCGATGCACTTGCTGTTTCGCGGGTACTCACAACGCCCGGATTTGCATCATCTTTTGTCCATGTCAGCATCGGCGGTTTTGTTTCCATATCGCTGCCGGCCATGTATGGTCCGTACAGTTCGTTGATGTCTTTAATGAATTTACGGTTAAGCAGATGAAGCGGTATATTCTGAGGGCAGACACGTGAACATTCGCCGCAGTCGGTACACCTGCCGGCAACGTGCCATGCACGGATGATGTGGAACATATTTTCTTCAAAACTGTCTGCGGCGACTTTCTGTGCAGCTCCGCTGTCCGGGTTATCGAAAATGCAGTGTTCGCAGGTACATGCAGGGCAGACATTGCGGCATGCGTTGCACCTGATGCAGCGCGAAAGCTCTCCCTGCCAGAATGCAAAGCGTTCATCGGGGGACATGGCTTCAATCTTTTCCACCATATCGAATCTGTTTGAATCCTGCACATCGCCGTCTTCGCCGATAAGTTCGTCATAGGTGATATGTTTTTTGCTTTTGCATACGGTGCATCGTTCCGAAAGTTCTTTTTTCTCGGGGTCTTTCATACCGTCGCACGGAATGCCGGCTGCGTACACGTCGTCGCGGTTTATGCGGTGTTCCTTTAACAATTCAGTAAAACTGTACGTGTCGCATGGTTTTAAGAAGACAAGTATTTTTGCCTGTGGTTCCGGTGCATCTTTTGCATCCGGATCTTTCATTTTTGCCATCTTATTGTTCATTCGTACCGTATCTTTTGCAGTCTCAATTTTCCGCGTCTCTTTTACAAGATATTTTGAAAGATTTGCGCTGCACCATTCGTTGTATACGAAATTATGCTCTATGTCTTCCGCAGTTGTAAAAAGAGAAGGGGTAACGTCGTAATCAAAAAGTCCTTTGCGCCATCCGATTACGAGCTGAACTTTGCCGCCGGAAAGAAGCTCTTTCGCGCGGGAGACAAGCAGTGAACTTATTTTGTCGTCTTGCATCTGAGATCCTCCAGCCGTTTATTTTCTCCGAGTTTTGTAACAGTCCCGACGAAATCATGCATCGTTTTTGCAAACTTTGCACCTTCTGCAGCGGAAACCCATTCGACACGCGTACGTCCTTTTTCAATACCCATGAAATTGAGCATTGAAAAGAGCAGCGTCATGCGGCGGCGTGCGAAATAGTTGCCGCTCGTATAGTGACAGTCGCCGGGATGGCAGCCGCAGAGAATGACGCCGTCAGCTCCGCGCTGGAATGCGCGCAGAATGAAAAGCGGATTCAGTCTGCACGAGCACGGAATGCGTATGATTTTTACGTCAGCAGGGTACTCAAGACGGTTATTTCCGGCAAGGTCGGCGCCTGCATATGAACACCAGTTGCAGCAGAACGCTACAATCTTAGGTTTAAATGTGTTATTGACTTCAGAGCTGTTTTCTGTTACCGGCATATTGCGTCAACCTCCGCCATAATTTCTTTATTTGTGAATCCCTTGAGATCCATAGCACCAGACGGGCATGTTACGGTACATGCACCGCATCCCTGACAGACAGCGGGGTTTACCTGGGCAACACGGCGTGTAATCGTCGTGCGGTTCGGCCCGCGGAAGTCTTTTTCTATATAGGTGATTGCGCCGTACGGACAGACATTCTCGCACTGAGAACAGCCGTTGCACATTTCCTCATTCGATTCTGCGACGCACGGATTGTTCCTGAGTTTGTCCTTCACAAGCAGTCCGATGACTTTTGCTGCTGCAGCACTTGCCTGGGCAACAGTATCCGGAATGTCTTTCGGTCCCTGACAGCATCCTGAAAGATAGACGCCGGCAGTCGGACTTTCGACAGGGCGGAGTTTCGGATGCGCTTCGGTAAAGAAGTCGTTTGTATCCATACTTGCAGTGAGCATCGTCGCAAGCGGACGGGCCGTTTTGTCGGCTTCAATGGAAGCTGCAAGAACCACCATATCAGCTTTTATATGAACCTGCTTGTCCATAATGAGGTCGGATCCCTGAACGTCAAGCGTGCCGTCTCCCTGCGGAGTTACTTTGCCGACCATACCTTTGATGTAATGCACGCCGTACTGTTCTACTGCGCGGCGGTAGAACTCGTCGAAGTTCTTTCCCGGAGTACGTACGTCAATGTAGAAGACATAACAGTCAGTATCGGGATAATGGTCGCGAGTAAGAATTGCATGTTTTGCTGTATACATGCAGCATATCTTCGAGCAGTATTCGTGGCCTTTCACCGCATCTGCAGAACAGCGGCTTCCGACGCACTGGACGAACACGATTGTCTTCGGCGGTTTGCCGTCAGACGGGCGGAGAAGGGCACCGCCGGTCGGGCCAGCTGCATTCATCAGCCGTTCAAACTCAAGGGATGATACGACATCCTTGCTCTGAGAATAGGCGAATTCGTCGAATTTTGAAAGGTCAATCGGATTGTATCCCGTTGCGGCAATGATGGCACCGTATTTTTCTTCTATATAAATGTCTTTTGCATTGTAATCAATTGCCTTTGCCTGACAGACCATCGAGCATACACCGCATTTTCCCGACTTCAGTTTCATACAGTAGTTCGGGTCGATTGTGGCTATTTTCGGTACTGCCTGGGCAAACGGAATGTAAATTGCACGGCGGTTGTTCAATCCCAGATTGAATTCGTTCGGTACCGCTTTCTGCGGACACTTTTCCGTACATTCACCGCAGCCGGTGCATTTTGTTTCATCGACATAGCGTGCTTTCCGTTTTATTGTAACAGTAAAGTTTCCGACGAACCCTTTGATGTCAGTTACATCGCTGTAGGAAAGAATGCGGATATTGTCGTTCTGCCCGCATTCAACCATACGCGGCGTAAGAATACAGGCAGCGCAGTCGAGTGTCGGGAACGTTTTGTCAAGCTGGGCCATCTTTCCGCCGATTGTCGGTTTTGTTTCAACGATGTCGACTGGAAATCCGGCTTCTGCAATATCAAGCGCAGTCTGAATGC